>NKXN01000048.1 GCA_002261155.1 Bacillaceae bacterium SAS-127
GGGGTTTTGTCCCAGCCTCTTCTTTTACTAATAATATCTCCAAGATTTTTCGTACACTTCTATTAAATTCGGACGAATTAATGTATTAGGTTCTATTTGCTTAACCTTTCCACCCTTGCCTTCTATTTGTGCGTCTTCATCTTTTCCAAACTGACTCAATGCTGGCAGTAAATCTGTTGTTAAATAACGAGTATTACTTTGAATCTCCAGCTTTTCTAAATCAATCGATTGTCGAGAAGCAAGCACAAATCCCCAGCCGCCAAAGCTTGGGATATCTACATGTAGATTTTCCGTTTGTAATCCGGTAGAAGCTATCGTTCGATCAATTGTCCAGTACACTTCCGGAGCAAATACCGGGCTAGTAGCCTGCACCACCATCGCGCCATCAGGTGACAAATGATTACGCAACAAAGAATAAAATTCCATCGTATACAACTTATTTAACGATTCATTATTTGGATCTGGCAAATCGACAATAACCACATCATAAAAGCCGTTTGCTTGCTCCATAAATCGGAACGCATCTTGATGGACGATGGTTACTTTTTCATTCTCCAGTGAACCTTCATTCAAATCGACTAAAAAATGATTCGTCGTGGCCAGCTTCACGACTTGTGGATCAAGGTCAACGAGCGTAATCTCTGACACTTCTTTATATTTTAGTAGCTCTCTAACCGCTAGACCATCCCCACCGCCAAGAACTAAAATTCGCTTCTTTTGTTGGGAAGTTGCCATGGTAGGGTGGATCAATGTTTCATGATAGCGATGCTCATCCGCTGAACTAAACTGGAGTTGCCCATCTAAATATAGCCTCGTGTCTCCTTCCTCTCTCGTTAACACAATTTGTTGATACGTTGTTTGCTCTGAATAAATAATAGGATCTTTATATAATTTCTGTTCAAAATGAAACGCCGCTTCTTCTCCAACTAATATACCCGCCACAATCACAATGAGAAATATGATACCTGCTCCAAGATGCAAGCGATACCTCGTCAATTCATGGCGAAACTTAACAGCAATCCAAAGCGCCATCATAATATTAATAGCAGCTACAATAAAAGCTGTTTTCACCAGTCCAAAGTAAGGTCGAAGGAGGAATAAAAACAATAGTCCACCAATCAACCCGCCAGCATAATCAGAAAACAATACCTTTGCCGTACTTTTATGTAAAGCTACACCAATCTCATTCGCCTTACGAATTAATACTGGCAACTCTACCCCTGTCAATGTCCCGACAATAAGGGTAACTCCATAAAGAAAGAGCGCATCCGTCCCCTCCGGTAAATAAGCCGTTACGCCAAACAGCAAAAAAGCAGAAAAGCCACCGATCAATCCAATACTATATTCAATCCAAATAAATGATAAAACGAGCTTTTTAGTAATCCGCTCACTAATAAAAGCACCTATTCCCATACCGGTTAAAAAAAGCGAGATTGTCAGCGTATATTGCTTAACCCCATCTCCTAAAATGTACGAGCCAAGAGCTCCAAATAACACTTCAAAAATAATGCCGCAAATCGATACAATTCCAGAAGCCCAATAAATGCTGTTGCTCTGGTTCAATCGTTGTTCATCAACCATTTCCTTCACCTTTTCATTGCCTCTTGTTGTCATTAACTAATCGAAGCACCGACGACACAAGCTACGCCAATTGACACACTGAAGGAGATCAACCCTACAGCAATATTACGTTCCTTCAACTGTTCTTCTACAGAAAAGCCTCTCGTAAATAAATCGAATAGTATGTACGCAACCATTTGCAAAACAACCCCATACGCTCCCCAAATAACGGTTTCCATAATCGTGTCATTGTGAAAAATGGAGAACACTAACACGATACAAATCCCCACAATTTTTCCACCGATCGACAGAGCCACAGCAGCATTTCCTTCTCGAATCTCTTCCCAATCTTTGTATTTTCTCGTCAGCATTTCAAACAGAACTAAGCCCACAACGACCACAGCAATGGCAATGGCAAAGTAAAGAAATGTTAATAAAAACGGATTCATTGTTCTTCCCCTTTACTAAATAGTATCATTATTTCCCTTCTCCAGGACCGCCACCTCGAAACGTTGCTCCACGTCCAGATGAGCCAGAACCCCAGCTTCCATAATAACCAGCACCCGATGATCCATAACTCTCATAACAGTCTTCGGTCCTATTCGGACCACAACGATTGCGTTGCTTGTTATCCCAATTCTTCCCGAACATATCCGTCAGCACATGACCGATGAGCATTCCTTGAAAAAATCCTGGTCGGTAATAATCTCTAACAAACCCTTCTGTAGCAACTTCGATCAAACTATTAGCATCATTATTAGGGTCTTTCGTTAAAATGATTAAATGATTGTCATAAATAAGAACTTGTTTATCATTTACGTATTCTCCTGTCTCCTCTGGCTGTTCCACTCCAATCAGCTCTTCCGCCACTTCTGGCACAGACTGATTTTCAGCTTGATAAATATAAGAGTTATCATTTTCAGAAGACGGACTTTGAACGACGTCAATTAATGGATACCGCTCAGAAATATACTCTTCCACATTGCTATTCCCACAACCGGAAAGTACACCGATCAGAGCAGCGAATAAAACAGTGAGTAAAAACATTCGCTTCTTCATGAGAAACACTCCAATAAAAACGGGAAAGAAATTATTCTTTCCCTAATTTTTTCTTTAAGGCAGCTAATTCATCGTCAACGGCACTATTAGATTTTAACGCCTTTAGCTCATCATCTAGACTTCGTGAAGAAGAACGTAAATCTTCGGACGTCTCCGCTTCCGCTTCATATTGCAGCACTTTTTCTTCCATACGCTCAAATCCACGGCGCGATTCATCACTGCCGATAGAAGACATCGTCCGATTCATTTTCGTTCTTGTTTTTGCTGATTCTGCCCGCGCCTTTAACGTATCCTTTTTCATTTTCATTTCTTGATATTCTTGCTTCATCTCATCTAGCTTCTCTCTTAACTCATTGGCATCACTGGTCGCTTGCTCATAGGCGACACGCATTGATTCTGCTTGACTTTCATGAACTTTTTTATCTTCTAAAGCCCGACGAGCAAGATCTTCATTGCCTGCTTCTAATGCCTCAATCGCTTGTTGCTGACGTTTTTCAGCCATTTGTGAAGCATCATCAAACTTCTTCTTCAACATTTTCTCATTCGCAATTTGCTTTGCAACAGCTGTTTCTGCTTCACGAATGTCTGCTTCCATTTCACGCATAAACTGATCAAGCATCTTTACCGGGTCTTCCGCTTTATCAAGTGCAGCATTTAACTCAGAACCTACATACGTTTTCACTCGTTTAAAAAACTGAAACATACTTGCTCCTCCTTAACTTCCTGCTAAAATTTTGACTTCATATTCTTCAATAACATAACCATAGCTTACTTCGACTTCACTGCCCCATATCTCAACAGACAAGAAATGTTCTTCTGAAGCATCTTCAAAGTCATAATATTTCACTTCTTTGCCGTGGACATTTTGACTGCGTCCTTCACCCTTGACGTAAGCCTGCCCATTCTCTTCTAATCTGTACTGCTGACCATCATAGGTCACTTTTTTCGGAATCGGTACTTCTAACGGTAACTTCACTGTTTCATATATGCCAAGCTCTAGTTCATCATCAAGCTCCACACTTAACCAAACCGCTTTTCCGTCCCCTTGTAATTGATAAGCATCCCATGTATAGCCGTGATCATCGTAATGCAATTTGCCAACCACCTGAAAATCCTGCAAATTATACGTAACAATGTCTCCAACTCGTAAGTTCAACACGGTCCGTTTTTCTACCTTTGCCTCTACTTTTTCTCTGTTAAATAACCGGTCAAATAACCCCAGATCGATCACCTTACCTTTCCTTAACATAGAAACTTTTCTTACTCATATTTGTTATACGAACAATCTGGATGAAAGTTTCAAATTTTTAAAATTCGTTAACTACAAGTATACCCTTCCTATTTTTGTACAAAATAAGCTTGAATTCTTTTTGGAGGTGCAAAATGAAAGTACGAGAAATTATGTCTAGGAATGTAGCTTGCTGTACTAGTCAAGATTCAATGGAAGCCGTTGCAAGCAAAATGGATTCTTTAAATGTCGGGGCCATTCCAGTCGTAAATAATGGGCAAGTAGTTGGGATGGTGACCGACCGTGATTTAGTGATACGCGGATTAGCAAACCAGCAAGGTAGCACAGCTTCAGACGTAATGTCTAATAATGTCGTCTCAGTTTCTCCAGATGCATCTTTAGAAGAAGCTGCTGCTCTCATGGCTCAGCATCAAATCCGTAGATTACCTGTCGTGGAGAACGGACAGATAGCTGGAATTGTGTCTCTCGGTGATTTATCCGTTAGAGAGCAAGCCAACGAAAGTGCTGGTTCTGCCTTAAGCAACATTTCCAAAAACTTTTAACGAAAAGAAGAGGACTAACCATCGCGTTAGTCCTCTTTATTAGTCGAAGCCCCTCGACAAAACTACTAACTAGTCAACAAAACTAGTGAAAGGAGTTTGCTATTTCGTATGGAATTTGTTACAAACGGAAAAAATACGGAGACAGTCTAATTGTTAAACAATTACCTTTAAGCGGAGGGATGGAGGATGGAACAGGCTTATTTCAGTTCAGAGGTCGCCAAAAGCCTAGCAGTCGGAGCCAGCACTTTACGGAAGTATTCACTAGCTTTAGAAGCCGCAGGTTACCATTTTGATAGGGGCATCAATAACTCCCGCGTGTTTTATCAAAAGGATATTATTACGATACAACGTGTGTTTAAAGCTGTGCAAGAGCAAAATATGTCTATGGATGCAGCCGTGGAACTAGCTGTCAAACAGCAACAAGAAGTAGTTCCTACACAAGTAAACGAAGAACCGATCGCACATAGCGAACCGTTGTCAGTAAAGATTGCTCACCTTGAAGAACAGCAGCAAACGTTAATTGACGTCAATAAACAATTGGTCAAAGAGCTAGCTCAATATCAACGATGGATGCAGGAAAAGATCGAAAGTATGGAACATAAAAATATCGAAATTCGAGATCGTTTATTGTTAACTAGTATGCAAAATAAGCAAGTGAAACGAGACATACCCGTTTACCACCTTTCATCTTTCTTCTCCTTGTTTAAACGAAAAAAGAACGCAGCTTCTTTTAATTAATGATCTCTCATTACTTTCCAACTTGTTTTCAGAAGGATTTTGTTTAGTTTTGTCGAATACATTCCTCATCACTATTAAATGAGGGAGTTTATCGAATGAAGAAAGCCATTTTTTTTGATTTAGACGACACATTATTAAACGATCGCAAAAGTATTCAAACCGCTTTTGATGTTACTTGCCAAGAGTTAGCGGAAAAATACGGCATCGAAGCGAAAACGATTGAAGAGCATGTGAGAGCAGCGGCTCGCGAACAATACGAAACATATTCTTTTTTCCCAATCACTGTTCAAATTGGTATCAACCCATTTGAAGGTCTATGGGGGGATTTCGGTGATGTCCATCATTATCAATTTCGCCGCATGGGAGAACAAATTAGCGATTACCAACTGAAATCATGGGAAAATGGCTTAAAGAAAGTAGGCATTGAAACGGCGGCGGCTTGGGCAAAAGAACGCTTCCGTGAAGTTCGCCGCGAGTCTCCTTTTGTATATGAAGAGACTTTCCAAGTGCTTGATGAATTAAAGGAAAAAGGCTACCGTCTCTTACTGTTAACAAACGGTGCCCCATCGTTACAATTAGAAAAGCTAACGATGACTCCTGAGCTTGTTCCTTATTTTGAACACATTGTTATTTCTGGAAATGTTGGCTTCGGTAAACCCGATCCTGTAATTTTTGAACATGCGTTAAGATTAATGGAGCTGTCACCACGAGAAGCATTAATGGTGGGCGACAATTTAAGCACTGATATTTTAGGAGCAACACGAGTGGAGATGGATTCGGTTTGGATTGACCATAGAGATGGTAAACAAGTAGATGGAGCTAACCCTACTTATACAGTTAATAGATTGCAAGAATTGTTGAATATCATTTAAACAGCAAAAAAAGCGCTCTTCCTCTATGGAAGGCGCTTCTTTTGTTTATTCTACCGGTCCATCCCAGCTCATCATACCACCAAGTAAATTAGTTACTTGAAGCCCTTTGCTAGATAGCCATTCACAAGCTAGAGAGCTACGGTTGCCACTGCGACAAATTATCAAATACTCTTTGTTTGAATCGAACTCATCTATTCTAGTTAGCACTTGACCTAACGGAATATTAATCGCTCCAGGAATTGTTCCACTAGCGACCTCTCCCGCTTCTCTTACATCCACGACGACTAATTGTTTATTTTCTTGTAGCATTTTTTGCGCTTCAACTGGTAATACTTCAGAAAACATCCTTCCCGCCTCCTCAAATACTATATAGGGTATTTATTTCTTGTTATTATCATAATATACCCCTTTAGGTATGTCAACTATTTAAATTTTTTACGATGCAACTATTCGACATGTTTCACGTGTAACATTTTGTCATAATTATGAAGAAACTTTTCACCTATTCTATCCGTATAAGAAGATAACTCCCTTTGAAAGAGTGATAAAGTGAAACTTCAATCAGTGAGGGCTTTCTTCATCCCCCACTGATTGTTAGTTGAACCAATCGGGCGTTTACGGGCTGTTGATCTCCCACCTACATGTCTGCGCTTCTTCTACCATGTGAGGTGGGAGTCTTACAGCCCGTTAATGCGGGATAAAACTTGGACAAGAAAAAAACAAATAAGAAAAAAGAACGTCAAGAAGTGGCAACCGAAGTCGGTGCCACGATATTAGATTTGGGCCTTTGGGAATTACTCATTTGGCCACTCCGAATGTTTGTTAAGATGATTCGTGCGTTGATTCGCTCGGTGACAGATGTCTGCTAACCACTTTCACGGTCTTTGATTGATTCACAGACAAAATCTCTGGATTCGTTAACACTTCAATGACAGCTGGTCGACCGCTAGCCATGGCCCTGTCCAATGCCGGTAAAAAGTCTTCATTTTTCGCCACTTGTTCACCGTAACAACCAAACAATTTCGCCATCTCGGCAAAATTGGCATTGGACAATTCAGTCGCAATGACTCGATCAGGAAAATATTTTTCTTGATGCATCCGAATCGTGCCATACATATTGTTATTGACGACAATAGCAATAATCGCGATATTGTAACGCACAGCCGTCTCGAGCTCTTGCATCGTCATCATAAATCCACCATCTCCTGAGAAAGAAACGACCGTTTGATGAGGCAAAGCCACCTTTGAAGCAATCGCCGCCGGAAGCCCGTACCCCATCGCTCCAGAAGTTGGTCCGATATACGTCGTTTCTTGCTCAAAGCGATAGTATCGCGATAACCATCCAAAAAAGTTTCCTGCATCACTCGTAATGACGGTATCCTTTCGTAGCCTACGGATGACATCATGCATCATTCCATCCATATCGACATACTCTGTCGCGTATTCTTTAGCAACAGAAGAAAATTCAATGTACTTCGCGTGTAATTCTTTAACCATTTGTTCTCTCTCAGGATGAACGACTCTCTCTAATTGATTGAATGCCGACAACAAAAACTGTTTAGCGTCAGCTACTATGCCGATACTTGGAGCATATACCTTTCCGATCTCATCAGCTGAAATATCAATGTGAATCAGTTCTGTTTGATCTCCAAGCAATGAATAATCTTGAGTCGTCACCTGCGAAAAGCGTGTCCCTAACGCGATGACCAAGTCCGCTTGTTTAATATATTGTAGCAAGTCAGGTGAAGAGCCAAACCCAAGCCAACCGGCATAGCATGGATGACTATTGGGAAACGCATCAAAGCGTCGAAAAGCTGTCACGACGGGCATGTGTAACGTTTCCGCAAACTCCGTCAGTAATTGGGCTGATTTCGTCCTCGTTACTCCCCCTCCAGCAATGAGCACTGGCCGTTTGGCTGCTTTGATTTTTGATAATGCTTCCGCGACCACTCCTTCAGCTGGAAGAGGCACACTTTCTTTATAGATAGAACGCTCAATGTATTCTGCAGTATCTTCTAGCATATCATGTGGCAAAGAAACAACAACCGGCCCCGGTCTTCCCGATCTCGCAATATAAAAGGCGCGATGAAGTAGTTCTGGAATCCGCTCCACTGTCTCGATTTCGACGGTCCATTTACATAGGTGGCTAAAAAATGTGGTAAACTCGACCTCTTGAAAAGCCTCCCTCCCTTTAAATGGTCGCTCCACTTGGCCAATTAACGCCACTACTGGTGTGGAATCTTGCATCGCTGTGTGCAAGCCGATAGAGATATTAGCGGCTCCCGGCCCTCTTGTTGCCATACAAACCCCCACCTTGCCAGATGCTTTCGCATACGCTTCAGCCATAAATGAGGCCCCCCCTTCATGGCGTGTAGAAATCAACTGCATCTCCTTATGCTCATAAAAGGCATCAATGACCCCTAAATAGCTTTCCCCTGGCACACAAAAGGCTTTCGTGACGCCTTCCTTTTCTAGCACTTCCACAATCGCTTGCCCGCCTGATAAAATACCCATCTCCCATTCCCCTCTTTCTAAAAAACAATTATAAAAATATTGTTAATAATTAGTTAATTAACTTTAAGCTTATGTTATAATTTGGCTAACTATCTTTCTTCTTTGCCTAAACTTCTCTATGTTCTAAAACAGAAGGAGTGATTGAAGTATATGAAGATCTTAGAACATATTGCTCAAGATATAGCTGAAAAAACGAGCGCTATTTTAAATTATCCGATTAGCATCACAGATAACGAAGGCTACATTATTGGCTCTACCGACAGAAATAGATTGGGAATCTTTCATCAGCCTTCATTAGAAGTGATTCGCAAAAAAGGTTTGATTAATTGCAAAAACGAGATTGTTAAACAAATTCTTCCCGGCGTGTCCGTTCCGATTGTTTTTAACAATAAAACGATTGGTGTCCTCGGCATCGTAGGAGATCCACAAGAAGTGGAAAAATACGTTCATCTCGTCAAAAATCAAGTCGAAATGATGTGTCAAGAAGCCTTCAGAAAAGAAATGAAAGAATTAGAATCAAAAATGATTGAAGTCTTCATCCAACAATTGATTCATTATGATACAGATGAACATCAAGAACGCGTCATTCAGTACGCCAAAACCCTTGGCTATCATCCAGATATCAATCGTTGCTGCGTATTAATCGATATTCATCATCCCACTTCCAAACAGCCGATACGAAATACGCCCTACTCCTTCCCTTACTTTCAGCGAGATGTACTCGATTATATTCAATTAATCTTTCATGAATCTAAGGAGGATATTATCTCCTTTATCGGCATGGAGAAAGTAATTGTTGTGAAACCAGTAAAGACACCTGAGGCTTATTCTGCCTTGCGTTCTTCTTTGCAACAAAAGCTTGATAAGTTAACAAATTTCTTATCTACTAAATATGATTTATCCGCCTCTCTAGCCGTTGGAGATATCCAACAAGGCGTTAGTGGTATTTCTCACTCCTTTCGTCAAGCGGAAAAAGCAATGAATTTAGGTCGAAACAAGGCGTTGCAATCTAGGATTTATATTTATAATGAAAAAAACACCACGTTTGAGTTACTACCTAAAGAAATCACACCTGAACTTCAACAAACTTTACTTACTTTCATACAGCCTTTAAGCGAACATGATCACTACGATATGCTCTCTTCCACTTTCATCAAATATTGCCAATGTAATTTGAATTTAAGCGAAACAGCTAGAAAGCTATATGTTCATCGAAACACCATTATTTACAGGTTAGAAAAAATTACAGAACTGACGCAATTGAATACGAATCAGTTTAACGATTGTATGCTGCTTCACCTTGCCATTTCCTGCTATGAGCATATAAAGTGAAACTTCAATCAGTGGGGGTTTTCTTTCCCCCCACTGATTGTTAGTTGAACCAATCGGGCGTTTATGGGCTGTTGATCTCCCACCTACAGTCTGCGCTTTTTCTGCCTTATTGAGGTGGGAGTCTTGCAGCCCGTTAATGCGGGATAAAAATTAAAGGTACATAGAACAGCCCTTGCTCTGTTTTGGCGAGGGCTGTTTTCTATTGTTAATAGTTATCAATTTGAGCTCTTTGAATTTTGCCACTGTAATCTACATAGACAGACTTCCATTCTGTGTATACATCTAAGGAGGCCACACCTGAATCACGATGTCCATTCCCTGTTCCTTTCGTTCCCCCGAACGGCAAGTGAATTTCTGCTCCCGTCGTGCCAGCATTAATATACACAATTCCTGTATCTAAATCTCTCATCGCTTGAAAAGCTCGATTCACATTAGCAGTAAAGATCGAACTAGATAAACCGAATTCGACACTGTTATTTACTTCAATCGCTTCCTCTAAATTTTTCACTGCAATAATGGAGGCGACTGGTCCAAAAATTTCTTCTTGAGCAATTCTCATATCCGATTGAACATCAGTAAATAATGTAGGAGCGTAGAAGTTTCCTTTATCAAGGCCATCCTTTGTAACCACTTCCCCGCCACAAAGTAATTTCGCCCCTTCTTTCTTGCCAATTTGGACATACTCATCAATTTTTTCAAGAGAAGAACGATTAATGACTGGACCAACATCAATGGATTCATCAAGGCCATCACCAAGCTTTAATGTTGCGATCTTCTCTAGCAATTTCTTTTCTAATTCTTCTTTCACTGCTTCATGAACGATAATCCGGCTACAAGCTGTGCATCGCTGCCCACTCGTTCCAAATGCACTCCAAACAATCCCATCAACCGCTAAATCTAAATCGGCATCTTCAAGAACGGTGACGGCATTTTTCCCGCCCATTTCAAGAGAAGTCCGCTTTAACATCCCACCAGCACGGGCATTAATCACCTTTCCTACTTCATTAGAACCAGTGAATGAGATAAGGTCAATATCCGGATGATCAACCATCGCATTCCCTACGACACTACCAGATCCATGAACGAGATTAACCAATCCTTTCGGGAGACCCGCTTCTTCATAGATTTTGACAAACTCGCCGGCTAATATCGGCGTTTCTGACGCTGGTTTCCAAACGACAGCATTACCAGACACGAGTGCCGGGAGCGACTTCCATGCCGCAATCGCAATCGGGAAATTCCACGGTGTAATCAGTCCAGCCACACCGACAGGAACGCGAATACTCATCGCAAACTTATTACGAAGCTCTGATGGAACGGTATCACCAAATAAACGACGACCTTCTCCCGCCATGTAATAAGCCATATCAATCGCTTCCTGAACCTCGCCTCGCGCCTCAGCAATCACTTTGCCCATTTCCTTCGTCAAAATCTGCGCCAATTCTTCTTTCTGTTCTTTCAATAAAAAAGCGACTTTATACAATACATCTGCACGTTCAGGAGCAGGCACATTCCGCCATTCCTTTTGTGCCCGTTTCGCCGCTACTACCGCTTGATTGACATCCACTTTCGTAGACTGAGCGACTTCACCAAGCACTTCTCCATTCACAGGATTCGTATTTTGTTTAAATTGCCCTGATTCCGATGCCACCCACTCACCATCGATAAAGTTGACATACTGCTTCACTTTCATTCCATTTTGAATATTTTCAGTCATCGTTTCGTTTTTCATATAAAAATCTCCCTTCCGTTATTGGAAATCATCCATTCAAGATTAGGGTCATCGTTTTCATACTTTAACTTTATCGGCTTTTCTTCTCATAAACTATGGTTTTATTGCACAAAAATTCCGTCTATTGAACTGGAGTAATCTGTTTATTTTTCACAAATCAAAGCGCTGAAGAACAAAACCTCCAGCTTTCTTTAAGAATTCAAAATATCCACGCAATGAATTTTTTAGAAAAATTTGTTTTTATGATACTAAAGTGATATCATAATGATAACAAATAAATATTATTAGGAGGTATAACTATGCAAGAAAAGAATATTCTCAAATTGAATGGATTTATGGGAGTAATCATTGCCGTGATTGTAGCTGCTGTAGCGATTTTTTCCTTTAGGGAGTTTGCTATTTCTGATAATATAATAATGTTAATAATCGCTGCTATATTGTTGCTACTCGTTGGTGTGACTGTCACTGGCTTTACAGTCGTTCAACCAAATCAAGCCAAGGTGTGCACACTGTTTGGAACTTACTTAGGTGTCATTAAACAAGAAGGGTTTTGGCTCACTGTTCCGTTAACTTTAAAAAAGAAAGTGTCACTTCGTGTAATTAACTTCAATAGTGATCGATTGAAAGTTAATGATTTAGAAGGAAATCCGATTGAGATTGCGGCAGTTGTCGTCTATAAAGTAGTGAACTCCGCGAAGGCTGTGTTTGATGTAGAAGATTATCATCAATTTGTCCATACTCAAAGTGAAGCTGGTCTGAGACATATTGCTAGCCAATACCCATACGACAACTTTAATAATGATTTTGAAGTCTCACTTAGACAGCATTCCGATGAAGTCGGAAATGAATTAACTAAAGATCTTCAAGAACGGTTGATGCTTGCCGGTGTGGAAGTGATCGAGGCGAGAATTATGCACCTTGCTTACTCTAGTGAAATCGCTTCTTCTATGTTGCAGCGTCAACAAGCAAAAGCCGTATTAGCTGCTCGTAAAGTCATTGTCGATGGAGCCGTTTTAATGGTAAAATCAGCAATTGATCAATTAAATGAGGAAAATGTTGTCGAGCTTGATGAGGAAAAGAAAGCTCAAATGGTAAATAATTTGATGGTTGCTTTAGTATCTGAAAAAGGAAATCAACCAATCGTCAATACGGGCACCATTTATTAAGGTTGTGATAGAGTGGCTGAAAAAAACGTTTTTTACTCCGCATCGATCCCAAACTATATGATGCATTAGAAAAATGGTCAGCAGATGAATTTCGTAGCGTCAATGCGCAAATCGAATTACTGCTAAAAAAAGCATTATCCGATGCAGGGAGAATCAAAAAAGATTAAAATTTTTTAGCTAAAAGAAAAAAGGGAGCGCCTCAGCTGATGAGGCGCTCCCTTCTTACTATGATTAAAAAATGATTATTTTACAAGTCCGTTTTGAAAGGCATAGATCACCGCTTGCGTTCGGTCTTGAACTTCAAGCTTCGATAAAATATTGCTAACGTGTGTCTTTACGGTTTTCAAAGAAATAAAGAGCTCATCCGCAATGTCCTGATTAGCTTTTCCTTGAGCAACAAGTAGAAGCACTTCCCGCTCCCGTTCCGTCAGTTCTTCATGGAGAGGTACTTTTTGCCCTTGGCGCATCCGCTTCATCATCTTCCCTGTCACTTCCGGCTCAAGCACAGGCTCCCCCTCATATGTTTTACGAATGGCCTCAGCAATAACGTTTGCTTTTGATGTCTTTAAAAGGTAGCTGATCGCACCTGCTTCTAATGCTGGATATACTTTTTCATCGTCCAAAAAGCTCGTAACAATAATGATTCTTGCTTCCGGCCATTGTTTGGTGATTTGTTTCGTTGCTTCAATCCCGTCTACCTTTGGCATGACAAGATCCATTAAAATAATATCTGGTTTGAACTGTAGCGCTTTTTCTACAGCAACCTCTCCATTTTCCGCTTCCGCCACTACTTCTATGTCAGGTTGGGCCATTAAATACGCTGATACACCGATACGAACCATTTCATGATCATCTACGAGAAGCACCTTGATCATCCATGACTCCCCTCCTCATTTTCTATTTGCTTAAGCGGGACCTTTACTTCTAACTTTGTCCCTTTGGACGGCAGTGAAATAATTTTCAATGTTCCACCAATTTCAACTGCTCGTTCATGCATATTTTGCAAACCGTAAGAGCCTGCTTTACCTGTTTTAACGTCAAAACCAACACCGTCATCACTGATTCGTAAAATAACAAAATCATCGCGCCAAACGTTCAATACATCTAAACGGCTCGCTTTCGCATGACGCAATGTATTTGAAATAGATTCTTGAATGATCCGAAACAAATGGTCTTCCATCCCTCGATCCATGTCAATTTCTTCTACTGTCCAATGAATAGAAAGAGGCACTTTTTGAGAGAGCTCCACTAACAGCTCATCAATACCTTCTTTAAGTGATTTCCCATTTAGAGGAACAGGACGTAAATGTAGGAGTAATGCTCTCATTTCTAATTGGGATTGCTGAATCATTTCTTCCACCATCGCCAGCTGCTTCGTCTCTATCGGATTATGAGATTCTCTATTCTCGTTCACCGCCGACATCATCATCGAAGCAGCAAATAACTGTTGAGAAACAGAGTCATGTAGTTCACGTGCGAGACGCTGTCTTTCTTGAGAAACCATCTCTTCGATAAGACTTTCTTGACTTTCCGTTTTCTCCAATACGAGTCGCCGAGCTGCCAGCTTTTGCTCTGCTATCGTTTGCTCTAATTGCTGAAATTTCTGTTCGATGCTCACAAATTCAGCTGTTAGCTTTGTTTTCTCACTACCCGCATCCTTACCTGTTACTAATAGATCAATCCGCTCCTCTAGCTTTTTAAAAGCCGACCATTGTAACCAGCCATACAGCAAACTGAAGAAGAAAGCGCTACTAATAATAGCCACAACAAGAAAGACAGCAAAAGGAAAGTCAAATATTTTTTTCTCAATATACACTTCCCAATTCGGCTGCGGGAAGCTAACAACAAAAGCGGAAAGAAGGATCAGCGAGATGATCAGGATGACGAAGAAAACTTGCCTAAATTGCTTGGCAAATATATTCATACCCGATTCACCTCCAAGTCCCCAAACAGCGTAGATACAAGAATGACAACGACACTTTCTGCTCCTTCTTGCTCTACTTGTCGTTGATCTTCATAGTAAAAAGTATCATTCCAAACCGAAGTAGGAAAACGTTGAAACAAACAAGCATTTCCGGCTAAAGCTGCATAGCGAATACGGATTGGTGTTTCATAAGGCACATCAATTTTCACTTTACCTATAGCCTGTCTAATTGAGATAACAGCTGTTCCTTTAGGTAATACCGTATTGCTTACATCAATATGAATGTCACCAAGCCCACCTTGAATATGAATATCTTTCCATTCATAAGGTTGTTCTGGCGTAGATTGAACAGAAAATAAGCGACTTTTCATAAATGGGTGATTCATCGATTGGCCGGATTCCATCTCTATAGACGGAATATTTTCAGAAGTGAGTGTGATTTCTGCCGGATGTTTTTTCGATTGGATGACACGATATAACATATAAACGACTGCTGCAATCATCAGCATTCGTAAACTACTCATGTTTATACCTAACATAAACATTAAGAAGATTCCAAACCAAAACAATAGTCGACCAAACCAGTTCTTTCTCCACCTTCTACCAAAGTAGAGCATCGCCATTCCGAAAAAGAGGGAAAAGACAATTTCTACATTAAAAAAGGTTGCCTCAATTAAAATCATTAGTAAAGCTGAAAGTAAAAATACAGTCAGCATATCTGTACGTTTGAGTGACGACATACTTTTCCTCCTTTCTCGAAATACGAGAGTTTATTAAGTAAAACAAACCCGCCAATGCGAGTTTGTTTTACCTTCTTCAGTAATAAATCATAGCACATTTTGATCTAACTGTGCGTTCTTTTCTACTTGACGCGCTTGACGTTCAAGTTCTGCTAAGCGAACATCCATCATAGACGTTTCATAGCGGCGATTCACCTTATGTTCTAAGTTATCTATATAAATCTCAAGTTCTTCAAAGCGGCCAAATGGGCGATTCACTTCATTCGTCTCATCTAGTAGTTTGTTCATACTATGATTAGCTCTAGCTACATTTTCGCGACCCATCAATTCTAAGCGACGAACATTCATATCTTTCAACTTATGCTTCATCTCTTCCGCCTTGCTCTCAAGAATAATTAGCTGTTGTTGTACAAGATCAAGTGATTCCTCTAAATGCGCTACACGTTCCTTGTACACTTCAGCTTCACGTTTGGCAAACGCCTCCAACTCTACTTCACCAGCTTGTCCAGCAACAGTTGCTTGTTTGCTTCTTCTTTCTTCTAAATGGCGAGCATTTCGCAGTTCACGCTCAAGCTCCTGCTTCAATAATTGTTGGCGCTCTAGCAGCTTAACAACTTTCTCTGTTTCTTTTTGTGCCTCACGTAAGTATTGATTAAGCATAACAATCGGATTCTTTTTCTCTTTCTCATCCACAAATTCAAACAATGTCGCTTCTACCGTTCTTCTTAATTTAGTAAAAATATTTGTCATTTCAGTCTCTCCTTCTTTATCAATTATTTCGTTAATTGCTTCCATTCTCTTTCAAAGTTCACAAATGGATCATTTTCTTCCTGAACTTTTACAGGTTCTGCGTCATCGTCATTCCACTTTTTATAAACTAAGTACAGAACAGCTAGGGCGCCAACACCTAGAAGGGCAGGAATATTCCCAACAGCTACAAAAAACGCTGTGATTCCAGCTAGTCCCCAGAATGCTTTTATCAATTTGGAAGACGGCTTTTGAAACTGTATCCATGCAACATACATAATTCCTGCACAGATCGCTAGGGCAATGACAGGTCCTAGACTGGCAGCTGCGATGATGGCAGCTAGTCCACCTATACAAAACAACATCACCTTTTTCATGTACTATTTCCTCTCCTTTCGTGATCTTATTTATATCTTACCGTCGATTCATCCTTTTCATAACGAGCCGGGGATGGAACTTTCACTCCGACTTGAGACCGAGAAAAGCGGAGCCGACTGTGTAGACACGACAAGCAAATGACAGAATGACGAAATGGCGTTTTTCAGCCATGCAGTCAGACTGGCATTTGACTCGAGTGTCTAGGAGGTGGAGCTGGACAAGAGAAAAGCGGAAGGACCCGTTTAGCGGCGTATGGACTGGAATGATCCGCACGAGATAAATAAAAAAACCCCTATCACTGTAGAGGATTACCCATGCTTGATTCATTCAGCTTTTGAAGTGACTCATCTCTCTATCCATTAGTTGCTAAATACCTATTGCTCCCCAAAAAGCAACGACGATCCAAAATATTTTCTTTCCATTAGAAGTTGGCTTCTGAAATTGTTCCCAAGCAATATAGATAATAATGGCTGACACGATTAAGCCAAGTAACGTTCCAAGATTCGAGATGACCATTAATAATGCGACTCCGACAACATGAAAAAACATTGCGTTATTCATTGCTTTCTCTCTCCTCTTTTGATCATAATCTATTTATTACGTTACTCCGATAAAGCTATTACCATAACAATCCATAGATGTAATTTCCACTCAGACTTAAGACTGAGTAGATATCAGGGACAGTCCGTATCACGATGCGATCTCCACAAAAAAAGTGCCCCAAAGCGGGACACTTTCTACTATTTCCTATGCATTTTAAATTCTAAAAACAGTTCATTATAATAGGCAAGCATATGTGGACCAAGGTTCTCGTATACTTCAAGCCTTTCAGTTAATTCAGTTGAAGGATAAAAGCGTTGATCATTGACGACGTCTTCAGGCATGTGCTCGAGCGCCTTTTTATTTGGTGTAGAGTAGCCAACATAATCGGCATTTTGTGCAGCCACTTTCGGATCGAGCATAAAATTGATAAATTGATGAGCCGCCTCGACATTTTTCGATGTTTTCGGAATGACCATATTATCAAACCAAAGATTCGAGCCTTCTTCTGGTACAACGTATTCTAACCTATCATTTTCAGACATGACATCCGCAGCTGTGCCAGACCAAACGACCCCAATTTTCGCTTCATTATTGATCATCAACAATTGAACTTCATCTCCAACAATCGCTTTTACATTAGGGGTTAGTTCCTCTAACTTTTCCTGCGCTTCTATTAAACGCTCTTCATTCGTTTCATTTAACGAATAACCTAATGTATTTAAACCCATACCGATGACTTCACGAGCGCCATCTACTAGAAACACGTCATTTTTATAACTAGCATCCCATAAATCATTCCAGGCAGTAATTTTCTTTCCATCCATTAAATCTTTATTATAAAGAATACCGACTGTTCCCCAGAAATAAGGAATAGAATATTTATTCCCTTCATCAAATGCTAGATCCATAAAACGTGAATCGATATTTTTTAAATTAGGTAATTGATTGTGATCCACCGGGATAAGCAGATCATTTTTTTTCATTTTATCAATGGCATACTCGGATGGAACCGCGATGTCGTAAGCTGTGCCACCTTGTTCAATCTTCGTCATCATCGCTTCGTTCGAATCAAACGTTTCATAGACAACTTTAATACCAGTTTCCTTTTCAAATTGCGTGATTAAATCAGGATCAACGTAATCTCCCCAATTATAGACGGTCAAAACATTTCCCGCTGTTTGCCCGGTAGAAGCATTCAGTCGAGAAACGATATACATCAGGAGAAAGGCAAGCGCAAAAACAACGAGTAGCCCCCGAAACAATTTATTCATTTTCGTGCCTCCCATCCAGTTGTTCGATTGTTCTTTTTCGTAATAAAGTAGTAACCAATAACAAGAATTACCGTAAACAAGAATAATAATGTCGATAACGCATTAATATTTAAAGAAATTCCTTGACGAGCAAGTGAATAAATTTCAACTGACAATGTGCTAAATCCATTTCCTGTCACAAAAAATGTTACAGCAAAATCATCTAGCGAATATGTTAACGCCAAAAAGAATCCTGCGAAAATTCCTGGTGAGATGTACGGCAAGATGACCTTTGAGAATACATCCCATTGACTAGCACCTAAGTCCCGAGCCGCATCAATTAACGATGTGCTCATCTCTTGTAGCTTTGGCAGTACCATAATAACGACAATCGGAATCGAAAAGGCGATATGCGATAACAACACCGACATAAAGCCAAGTTTAATACCGAGCATCGTAAATAAAATTAAAAATGAAGCACCGATAATGACATCGGGACTAACGATTAACACATTATTAAATGAAAGCAATGTATTTTGAACGATCCGCTTTTTCATATATACGATTGCGATCGCACCAAGTACTCCGATAATCGTCGAAATAGCCGCCGATAAAAGAGCAATAATAATCGTATTTAACACGATAATCAACAAACGAGTATCTTGAAATAATTCCTTATACCAATCTAAGGTAAAGCTTTCAAAATCATTCATCGTCCCGCCACTATTAAACGAGTAGAACATTAAATAAAAAATCGGTGCATAAAGAACAGCAAACATAAAGATTAAATAAGCTTTTGACCACGCGGTACTTTTTTTCATCTTACAGAGTCCCCCGCTTTCTCGTGCTAGTCATCAGCATGATAACCACCATCGTAATAATTAGGAAGACAGCAATCGCTGACCCCATTCCCCAATCTTGTGTGACGAGAAAATGCTGCTCGATCGCCGTTCCAAGTGTAATCACACGGTTTCCAGCAATCAAACGAGTGATCATAAAGAGTGATAAGGCTGGAATAAATACAGCTTGTACTCCCGACTTCACTCCGTCTAGCGTCAATGGAAACACGACTTTGCGAAACGTTGTCCAAGCGGAAGCTCCAAGATCACGCGAAGCATCTATTAACGTGGGGTTCATTTTATCTAACGCATTAAAAATCGGTAAAATCATAAACGGAATAAAAATATAAACAGACACAAAGATAAAGCTAAAGTCTGTAAACAAAATTTGTTGCGTACCAATACCAATCAATTCTAAGAAATTGTTAGCTGCTCCATACGTACCGAAAATACCAATAAAAGCATACGCCTTTAACAGTAAATTAATCCACGAAGGTAAAATAATTAATAATAATAACAATTGCTTATGCTTTGACTTCGTAATGATGTAAGCAGTTGGATAAGCAACGAGCAAACAAAAGGCCGTAATTAAAAAGGCATACCAGAAAGAACTCACGACCATTTTCAAATAAACCGGGGTGAAAAACTTCTCATAGTTTCCTAAAGTGAAGTTTCCATTTATATCAAAGAAAGAATAGTACACAACTAACAGAATTGGAGCAACGACAAACAAAACAATCCAAAGCATATATGGAAACAGGTACAAACTACGCGTCTTATTTCTCATAGTTAACCTCGTCATAAGATTCTAATCGTTTATCAAATTCCTCTTCTGTTTCTCCAAGACGCATAACATGAATCGCTTCCGAGTCAAAATTCAAGCCTATCTCATCACCCACCGTTGCTTTCTTCGTTGAATGAACTAGCCATTCATTTTGTTCATCATCATAGCAAAGCATTTCATAATGAACACCACGGAAAAGCTGCGATACAACTCTCGCTTGAATCTTTCCTTGCTCCCAAGTGGTAATTTCTAAATCCTCTGGTCGAATGACAATTTCGATAGGTTCATTGGCATTTAACCCCTGATCGACACATTCAAACGTCTTTCCAGCAAACTCCACTTCAAAATCTCTAATCATTTTGCCTGACACAATGTTAGACTCCCCGATAAAATCAGCTACAAATCGGTTAATCGGTTCATCGTAAATATCTGTCGGCGTCCCACTCTGCTGAATTTTCCCTTCATTTAATACGAAGATCTCATCCGACATCGCCAATGCTTCCTCTTGATCATGTGTCACAAAAATAAATGTAATTCCAAGTCGCTGCTGTAAATCACGTAGCTCATATTGCATTTCCGTACGCAATTTTAAATCAAGAGCCGACAACGGTTCATCTAACAAAATCACTTCCGGCTCATTCACAATCGCTCGGGCAATCGCTACACGCTGACGTTGTCCTCCTGACATTTCCGTAATTTCACGGTTCTCATAGCCAACTAAGTTCACAAAACGCAACGCCTCTTTAACCTTTCGATCAATATCGGCTTTACTCATTTTTTTAATCCGCAAACCAAAAGCAACATTTTCATACACACTTAAATGAGGGAACAGTGCATAATCTTGAAATACAGTATTCACTTGACGCTTATTCGCTGGGACATGGTTAATCCGATTTCCGTTAAAGAAAATATCTCCTTCAGATGCCTCAGCAAAACCAGCAATTAAGCGTAAAATCGTTGTCTTCCCGCATCCTGAAGGGCCAAGAAGCGTATAAAATTTTCCTCTCTCAATTTCAAAACTAACATTATCTAGAACAACCGTATCGTTGTCATATTGCTTTGTCACTTGATCAAAGCGAATAATTACATTTTCATTCATAGTGTACCTCCCTATTGTTTACAAGTAAGATTCTGTTACAGTTAAAATCAACTCCGATGGCCCATCGGAATCATTAATAATTTGATGCGTCTCCGAAGAATGAAAATAGATCGCCTCACCTGCTTTGGCAAAATACGTTCTCTTTCCTAATTGGATCGCTACACTTCCTCTGAGCACATAGCCAAACGTTTCGGCTAAAGACGGCTCAAACTCTTTAAATTCCCCGCCTTTTTCCAGAACTAATTTCACAGGCTCCATTTCTTTCTCATTCGATTCAGGTACTAGCCACTGAATTTTATAACCCTTTTCTTCGTCGTAGTAATCCGTTTGATCCTCTTCGGTATACACCACTTTTTGTTCTCGCGCTTGCTCATCAAAAAACTCCTTCGGTGAGCAACCAAGCACTTCAAGAATGTGAAAAAATGTTTCAATGGACGGCGAACTTAAATCCCGCTCAAGCTGAGAAATATACCCTTTGCTTAAATCCGTCCGTTCCCCAAGTTCTTCTTGCGTTAACCCCTTTTTTAAGCGTAAATTTTTTATTTTTTTCCCAATATCCATTTTTCAACCTCTTGCTCTGTTTATAATTAGTAAACTTATAGTTAATAAAGTTCACTATTAAGTTACTCAAAGTTTACCCACAGCATCTTATTATAATGTTTTCACAGGTAACTTCAACCATTTTTTTATATTTTCTATGTAAAGTTTGACTATCTTGCGAACAAAAGCATCTTGTGCTAAAATGAATGACAGTCAGTCATAAAAAATAAGGAGGGAAATGCGGATGTCAGAAACAAAAGACGGCAAGTATAACAAAATTCTTCAAGCCGCGATTAGCACCATTTCCCAAAAAGGACTTGATAAAACCTCAATATCCGATATTGTAAAAATGGCAGGCGTTGCCCAAGGAACATTTTATTTATATTTTCCGTCCAAAAAAGCGTTAATACCAGCTATTGCTGAAAATCTATTAACGATTACTTTGAACGAAATTAAAATGGTAACGGAAAACAAGCAAGACTTTTGGGAAATTATTCGGATTATGATCGATGAAACATTTAAACTAACAAAATCACATAAGGAAGTCATCGTTCTTTGTTATTCAGGCTTAGCAATCGAACATTCGATGGAAAAGTGGGAGGCAATTTATCAGCCTTATTACCAATGGCTTGAAGCGATTTTAGAAAAGGCGATCGCATCCGAAGAGATTTTCGGACAAATCAACATTAATTGGACAGCGAAAATCATTATTAACTTAATTGAAAGTGCCGCTGAGAGGTTTTATAGTTCCGAAGATGAAAGTGATTTAGATGCTTTTAAAGAAGAAACTTACTTCTTTTTAAAGCGGTCATTAACTTAGCGAAAGAGCAGCAAACAAGCGGCTCTATCTTTTTAAACAAATATGAATGATATTCATTCATTAAATAATAGGAGTGTTAACATTGAATTGGTTAATCGTTTTTGCTGCAGGCATTTTGGAGGTTGTTTGGGCTTCTGGTCTGAAGTATGCAGATTCTTTGGTCGATTGGATCATTGTCGGTTCACTCATTGCCATTAGTTTTGTGATGCTCATCCATTCATACAAAACGATCCCGCTCGCAGCAGCTTACACCGTTTTCGTCGGAATCGGAACGGTCGGCACGTATTTTGTCGGTATTTATTTAGGAGAACCGTTCTCCATTACGCAACTAATCTTTTTATCAATGCTTCTTCTAGGAGTCGTTGGAATGAAGATGGGCACTGGAACGAAAGAAGAACAACCAGGGGGAGAATCAGCATGAGTTGGGCCTTTTTAATATTATCCGGAATTGAAGAAGTCATCGCGACAGTCGCTATGAAATACATTGACGGCAGAAAGAAAAAGTGGCCGATTATTGTGATGGTAGTTGGTTTTTTCTTTTCTTTCTATTGCTTATCTAAAGCTATGATCGAACTGCCAGCAGGTATCGCCTATGCGGTATGGACAGCAGTCGGTACGATCGGAATCACCCTCGTCAGTTTGTTTTGGTTTAAAGAAAAGTTAAACAAACTACAAATATTTTCGCTACTCTTTATTGTACTAGGAGTCGCTGGACTACGATTTACCGCTTAATCATTAGAGAGCCTCTTTGTAGAAGCTAGATTGTGCTTTTACAAGGGGGCTTTGTCGATTTTTTGAGCAGATAACTGATTATGGGGCATTCATGCCTAATTTGACACTTTTGATGACTAGTTCGACATTTTTCTCGCCCGATTCGCGCGGGTTCGTGACTAATTACAGGCCGTCTGCAACTAATTCGCCCCACATTTCAGCTCCCTTGCAATAAAAATCAACCACCCGCTAGTGCAAGTGGTTGATGTCGTTCAATTATGCTTCCACTGTAGCTAATACTTCTTTAAATGATTGAATAACTGTGTCTACTTCTTCGTAGCTAATTGTCAATGGTGGCTCAATGCGGATTGTTTTCGAGTTAACGAGTGTTCCAGCAACGAGGATACCTTTATCAAACATACCTTTTGATACTTCGTAGCCGATTTCGTCTTTGTGGAACTCGATTCCGATCATTAAACCTTGACCACGAATTTCAAGTACTTTATCTTCATGACCTTGTGCAGCTTCTTTTAAACCTTTTAAGAAATACTCTCCGACTTCAGCCGATCTTTCAGGAAGATTCTCTTCAAGCAATACGCCAATCGTTGCAATCGCTGCCGCACATGCTAGTGGATTTCCACCGAAAGTCGTTGTGTGCATGAATGGATTGTCGAATAGGTTTTGGAATACTTTTTCGTTCGCTACAACTGCACCAGCTGGCATTACTCCGCCACCGAACGCTTTTGCTAAACAAAGAATATCTGGTTCTACTCCGAATAGATCAGCTGCGAACATTTTTCCTGTACGGCCCATACCTGTTTGTACTTCATCAAAAATAAGAACAGCGCCGTACTCGTCACAAAGCTCTCTTACTTCTTGCAAGTAGTTTGCTGGTGGAATGATGATTCCACCCTCTCCTTGGATTGGCTCTAAAATGACTCCTGCTACATCTTCACCAACCATTGAACAAGCTTCAAATGTTTTTCTCATCATATCGATGTCACCGAATGGCACGTGACGGAAGCCTGGGATCATCGGTAGGAAAGGCTTACGGAATTCACCTTTCGCTGTCCCTGATAAAGAACCTAAGCTTTTACCATGGAAAGCTTTAGTTGTTGCGATAAATGTCGTACGATCGGTAGACATTTTCGTAATCTTTAACGCTGCTTCCACACTTTCTGTTCCACTGTTTGTAAAGAACGCATATTTTAAATCGCCTGGTGTAATATCAGCTAAAATTTTTGCCAGCATTGCACGTAGTGGATCTAATAAATCTTGGCTATGAAGGGCTTGACGCTTCAATTGGTCTGTTACTGCTTTGACTACTTTCGGGTTACGGTGTCCAACGTTGTAAATACCGAATCCACCTAAACAGTCAATATATGTTTTTCCATTAATATCTGTGAAGCAAGATCCACCATCAGACCATTCAACTGCCGCAAATTGTCCGCCTTCCGTAACCGTTTTACGGTAAGCTAAGAATCCTGGATTTACATGCTCACGGAAACCATCAACCGTTTCTTTCGTTACCCACTGTGCTTCTTCTTGTGTCACTTCTTCTTTCTCAATTAAAGATAAAACCTTTTCAATATACTCAGAGACTTGTTGTTCATTGCTTACGTTATTTTTCAGTTCAGTTGTCATTGATTGTCCACTCCTATTTTTTAAAGTATTAGTTTTTAAACCAGCCTGTTTCTTCTACTTGCATATTGATGTTGATCTGTTTAATTTCTTGGAATTCTTCTAAGCCGAATGTTCCTAAGCTACGGCCTACACCACTTTGTTTATAACCACCCCATGGCGCTTCGTTATATGTTGGATGATAAGAGTTGATCCACGTGATTCCCGCACGAAGCTTTTTGATCGCACGCATCGCTTTCGCTCCATCGATTGTAAAGACAGCTCCAGCTAAGCCGTAATCTGTGCCATTCGCTAAACGAATTGCTTCTTCTTCAGTGCTGAATTTTTGGATAGCTACCACAGGTCCAAAAATTTCTTCTTGAACGATTCTCATATCTTGCGTTGTATCTGCAAAAGCTGTTGGTGCAACAAAGTATCCATCTCCAAGACCGTTCTCCGTTAAGCGTTCACCGCCACAAAGCAAGCGAGCTCCTTCTTCTTTTCCGATCTCGATATAGCTCAATACTTTTTCCATATGTTGTTGGCTCACTAATGGACCCATTTCTGTTTCTTCATCCAAACCTGGTCCGACTTTAATTTGCTTCGCACGTTCTACAAAGCGTTCGATAAATTGATCGTAAATGCTTTCTTCGACTAAAATTCTAGAACCTGCTGAACATACTTGACCGGAACCACAGTAGATACCAAATAGCGCATAGTCTACCGCTACTTCAAAGTCTGCATCAGCAAAAATGATGTTTGGTGATTTACCACCAAGCTCTAGTGAAATTTTCTTCATCGTGTCCGCTGCCGTTTTCATAATGTGCTTACCAGTTTTTGTTCCACCAGTAAACGACACCATATCAACGTCTTTATGAGCCGCAATTTCATTCCCTACGACAGGTCCTGCTCCATGAACCATGTTAATCACACCTTTTGGTACTCCTACCTCTTCGATGATTTCCATCAGTTTCGTTGGTGTTACTGGTGTCACTTCAGATGGTTTAAAGACAACTGTGTTCCCTGCTGCAAGAGCCGGAGCGATTTTCCATACACTCATTAAAAGAGGGAAGTTCCAAGGAACGATTAGTCCACAAACACCGACTGGCTCTCTAACAACCATTGCTTGCATTGGATCAGCTACGTGGTATGTTTGACCATCAGGCTGTGTAATCATTCCTGCATAATATCTAAAGCAAGCCGCTGCATCGCCCATGTCAAATCCAGCTTCGCGTAGAGGCTTTCCATTATCCATCGTTTCAAGCTGAGCAAGCTCTTCAGCCTTTTCATCAATTTTGTCTGCAATTTTATATAAATAAGCAGCTCTTTCTACAGGTGGAAGATCCGACCAGATACCGCTTTCAAAAGTTGCCTTAGCAACAGCAATTGCTTGACGAGCATCTTCTACCGTGCCTTCTGCTGCATGAGCGGTAACTTCACCAGTTGCTGGATTGATGACTTCACGTGTTTTGTTATCGCTTCCATCTTTCCACTCACCATTGATATACATTTTCAAATCAAGAGTCTTTTCACCTTTAGCCATTGCTTTCTTTTGTGTATCTAACATGTCCCCATCCTCCTTATTGATCTGTTTGTTTTATATAATGCAACTATCGTGCCAATTTTCTAAAATCAATATTTTTTGCAAAAAACGTGATAATTAGGTGGTTGTGTTTAATTTTTTATATGAATAAGCATTTGTATATCTATGCACAATTGCATAACGTATGATAATTTGAATAAAAAAAGGAGACTGGATGCTCTCCAAGTCTCCTTTTGTTTCACTTTCTATATTAATTAATATAGAAAGTGTTTTTTCGTTCCATAATCTTTTGATACTTTCGGCTAACGGATGACTGACTCACCCCTAGAGCTTTCGCTGCTTTCGTCGTTGTTTTATATTGTTTCATCGCTAGCGTAATTAATTGTTCCTCGACGTCATCTAGTGCTTCCTGCAACGGAATGACTCTTGTAATGATCGGCTTTGATTTCTTAAAATCATAACCGAGCGACAAAAATTGGCTTACAAACTCCGCATCGATCGCTGGTTCATCAGAGGAAACTACCAATCTCTCAATAATATTTTGCAATTCACGCACATTGCCTGGCCAAGAATAAAACTCTAATACATTCACTGCATCAGGCGTTAAATGAAAGTGTTTGTCATATTTATCGTTTAATTGTTGCAGAAAATAAAAAGCTAGCACTGAAATATCCTCAGTCCGCTCTCTTAATGGCGGAATATGTACCGGGATCACGTTCAGCCGATAAAATAAATCCTCCCTAAACGTTCCTTGCTCCACCATTTTTTCAAGTTTTTTATTCGTCGCCGCAATAATTTGAACGTCTACTTTTTCCGAAACCGTACTTCCGACAGGAATGACTTCTTGTTCTTGAAGCACCCTCAATAATTTCACTTGCAAATGCAATGGCATCTCACCGATCTCATCGAGAAATAGTACGCCTTCATTTGCCATTTTGAAATAGCCATCTTTTCCTTCTTTATCCGCTCCTGTAAAAGCTCCTTTGGCGTAGCCGAAAAGCTCACTTTCGAGCAAGTTTTCTGGAATGGCACCACAATTTAATTTTAAAAATGGCTTATGTGATCTTCTTCCGAGTTGATGAATCGCCTGAGCAATGACTTCTTTTCCTGAACCTGATTCACCCGTAATTAAGACAGTGGAGGAGAATTGAGCGATTTTTTTTACTTGCGTAACGATTTTTTCCATTTTTGGACTGCGGTACATTAATTTTTTCATTGTGCGATCTTGGTTTTTAAAGCTATCTAACTCTTTTTTGTACTGCTCGGAGATTTTTTTTATTTCCTTTAGTTCACTTTTCAGCCTTGTTGTTTCGGTAATATCCCTTGAAGCGACGATAATCCGGTCGATAGCTCCTTTTTCATTAAAAACTGGATTTCCTACCGCAAGAACCTTTCGGCCATTTTTCGCCTCTTGAACAATCGACACTTTTTTCTTTCGTTCAAGCACTAGCCTTGTGACAGAGGGGCTGAATAATCCTTGTTCTTCTAACTGCGAAAGATTTTTCCCTAGTAAATCTTGCAAATCAACTCCCCAAAAATCAGGAATCACATTTTCACTGTAGCGAATGAGTTCTCCTTTATGATTCACGACTAATATTTCATCGTAAATCGTTGATAAAATAGCGTTTAAATCTGTGTTTAAATTTTTAATATCCTCTATTTCCATCGCCATCTCTTCAATTTTCGGAATGTCTTGAACGACAATCAACATCCCCTCTATCTCATGATCTTGATTCAAAATAGGACAATAATCTAATAACACACCCATTTCATCCGTTAATTGCACCTGATTTAAAATCGTTTTTCCAGTCGCGAACACGCTTTCAATATGTACAGGATGAAAAATCGATTGAGCCGGTTGATTCATCACCTTTTCAGAAGTGGACTTAATCATTTTTAAACCGGCATCATTACAATTAATAATATTCTTTTCCCGGTCGACAACAAACATCCCCATTGGAATGGACTTTAATAACGTTTGAATAAAATTGATGCTTTGGTCTTCTTGCTTAAACAATTCAGCTAGCAGTTCCTCACGCTTTAAATACCCGATTGGTTCCCCTTGTTCACTAATAATAATCATGAGCGGCTCCCCAATCACTTGAAACATAACAGGTAAGGAAATCGTTCTATTCACATGGTATACTTTATCAATGGAAACAGACTCATTCATTAGCGTCTGAAATTTGATTTGACCCTTATGAGCTAGGCGATTACTTTTTAAATGAATAAAGCTAGTTAATTTATTGTTCTCCGTGATGAACACATACGGTTCTTTCATTCCACTAACATCAATATAATCGTTATTCGCCTGATCCTCGACAGCGATTGTGATGAGCGGCTTTACTTTTTCTTCATTAATATTAAACATACGAATTCCTCCCTTCCCCTTTATTTACCTTCTTACTATTTTAACAAAATTTTATCATAATATTAATTATTTAGAATATACAAATAAAAATTAAAAAAAGAAGATGGTCATCCATCTTCTTTCAGTTTGTAGACAAAAG
>NKXN01000049.1 GCA_002261155.1 Bacillaceae bacterium SAS-127
TTCCTGCTTCTTTTGTTAGAAGAGCAGAGAATTCGTGCTTGCGGCGACGAATGATGGCCGCCGCCTTAAATAATACATCTGCACGAACTTCTGGCTTTACTTTCTTCCAAGTTTCGAATGTTTCTACCGCTACTTGCATCGCTTGTTCTGCTAGCTCTTGGCTCGCTTTTGATACGCGACCGATGACTTCTTGTTTGTCCGCTGGGTTGTAAGACGTGATTTTATCTTCTGTCGTGATTTTTTCTCCACCGATTACCAGTGGATAATCTTGACCTAAATAACCTTGTACAAGGGCTAATGCCTCTTCGTATGCTTTTTTATTTTCTTCTTGTGAAAAATCTGTAAATGGTTCGTGTTTATAAGGAATCATGCTATTTCCTCCTCTGATTAATAAAAATTTTGAATGCTCATTTTTCATCAAACATCTGTTTGGTGAAAAAATATTTTGCATAAGGAAAACCCTTACACTATAATAATGCAAAATATTATTGCTTTTTTCAAGTGTTTTTTCATAAAATAATAATAAATTTACAAACAGGGGGAAGATTTCATGTCTTTAAAAGATTTAGAATTATTGTTGACGATGCATTCAGAAGTCTTAGAGAAAATCGATTTAGGCATACATGTTATTGATTCCAACGAAAAGACAATTATATACAATAAAAAAATGCGGGAAATTGAAGGTATGGGGATTGAGGATGTACTAGATCGAAACCTTCTTGACGTGTTCCAATTCGATCGGGCGGAAGATAGTACTCTTTTGCAAGTGTTACAAACTGGAGAAGCCATTCAAAATATCAAACAAACATACTTTAATATTAACGGACATGAAATCACAACGATTAACCATACATTCCCAATCACCGAAGATTCCATGATCATCGGCGCTGTCGAAATAGCTAAAGACGTTACTAAACTTGAAAAAATGATTCAAGAAAACATTTTGAAAAAAGGCGATACACATTATACCTTTGACAATATCATTAGCAAAAATCCAGCGGTCATCGAAGCGATCGAAACGAGCAAGCGAGCCACTCGTACCTCCTCTTCTGTGTTAATCGCAGGCGAAATCGGAACAGGAAAAGAATTATTCGCCGAAAGTATTCACAACGGTAGCTCCCGCTCTAATCAGCCATTTATTTCTCAAAACTGTGCCGCTCTTCCAGACACATTGATGGAGAGCATTCTCTTTGGTAGCAGCGGAGAATCTGACGCTAATGACGAGCGACCAGGATTATTTGAGCAGGCTAATGGCGGTACTTTATTACTGGATGAAATCGATGCTTTAAGTTTGACTTTACAAGCGAAGTTGTTCCGTGTCATACAGGAGAAAAAGCTTCGACGTGAAGGTGATACGAAGGAGATTCCTGTCGATGTACGTCTCATTGCAACCATTAGTGAAGATCCGATTGATGCCATTGCAGCGAACAAATTGAGAAAAGACTTATATTACCGCTTAAGTGTCGTCTCTGTATTTATCCCACCGCTTCGCGAACGACAAGAGGATATCGACCTTCTTTCTCAATTTTTCATCAACAAGTACAATCATCTATTCGGCATGCACATCCAATTACTTGATGAAGAAACAAAGGAATACTTCTATAACTACGAATGGCCTGGAAATGTTCGCGAACTGGAGCATACGATCGAAGGAGCTATGAACTTGATGGACCATGAAGATATCATCACCTTCACCCACTTACCAAGTGCTTTCCGAAATAAATCAGGGATGAGTGTAGAATCAAAAGAACTTGAAAAAATAGAAGGATTTCTTTATCAACCCAAAACAGTTTTGCCTCTTGATGAGTATATCCAAGAAGCAGAAACTTATTATATTAAAAAAGCACTTCAGCACCATGAACATAATGTAACCAAAACGGCGAAAGCACTTGGAATGAGCCGTCAAAACCTGCAATATCGCATTCGAAAATATGATATCGGAAAAAAAATCCATTAATGAAGCAAAAAGAGAGCTACCTTCACATCTGAAGATAGCTCTCTTTTTCTTTATGATACCGCTTGTTTTTGAAGTCGTTCTTTCTCTTCTAATTCTTTAATTTGTTCATCTGTTAAATATTCAACTTTCAATCCAAGGAAAGCCATAATGATTGCGATAATTGGTACAGCATAGTTCATAATCGCATATGGTGCATAGTCAAACGGATGAACAGCTAACATTGACACAATAAACACACCACAAGTGTTCCAAGGGATAAATACAGACGTAACCGTTCCTCCGTCCTCTAACGCCCGCGATAAGTTTTTAGAGTGTAATTTCTTTTCACGAAATGCTGTAACGTACATTCTCCCTGGAAGAAGAATGGAAATGTATTGCTCAGAAGCAGTCGCATTCGTAACAAAAGCAGACATAATTGTCGCTGTAATTAAACTTCCTGCTGAACGAGCTAATTTCAAAATTTGTTGGACGATCGCTTTTAACATTCCTGTATGCTCCATGACACCACCAAATGTCATAGCGACAATCGTTAAGGAGACCGTATACATCATTGCATCGATTCCACCACGGTTAAATAATTCATCGACCATTGCATTTCCTGTTTCAATCGAGAAGCCACTTTGAAGCGTATTTGTCGCAACTGCTAAGCTTCCACCTTGAATAAATACATGACAAGCCCAACCGAGGAAAATACCGATAGCAAGAGCTGGTAGAGCAGGCATTTTCTTTGCTACAAGTACAATAACTAACACTGGAACAAGTAACAACCATGGAGAAATGACAAAGTTCTCACTTAAAGCTTTTAAAATTTCATCAATATTATTTGTATTTACGTTCGATGAAGTGAACTGACGTCCAAGGAAAAAGTATACAATTAAAGCGATCAGCATACCTGGAATCGTCGTGTAAAACATATGCTTAATATGTTCAAATAAGTTCGTTCCTGTAATACCAGCCGCTAAATTCGTTGTATCTGAAAGCGGTGACATTTTATCGCCAAAATAAGAACCAGAAATGATCGCACCAGCAACCATCGGAGCGGGAATCCCCATACTAATTCCAATCCCCATTCCTGCTACACCGATCGTCCCCATTGTCGACCAAGAACTTCCAATAGCAAGTGTAACGACTGCACAAATGATACTAATTGACACTAAAAATAAAGAAGGAGTAATGATTTTCAATCCGTAGTAAATCATCGTAGCGACAATTCCGCCACCAATCCAAGCACCGATCGTTAAACCAACCATAATGATAATTAAAATAGCAGGCAAGGCCATTTTAATACCATTATAAGCTCCTTGCTCTATCGTTTCCCATTTGTATCCATATAGTAAAGCGATAATCGAAGCGGATACTGTTCCGATCAATAGCGGAACGTGTGGGCTCCCTTCAAATTTAACGATCGTCACAGCCATCGCACTAATCATTACAATCATTGGCAAAATGGCTAATACAAATGGTATTTTAATCTCCTGCGTTTCTTTCTGCATCTCTCTCTCCCCTTTACTTTACATGTTATGCCTTAAAACTAACTCTCAAGATGAAGTGAAAACCCTTACATGTAAGTGGAAAACAAAAACTTATCATGCAAATTCAATTAGCATATGCAAAATTTGTTTGCGCAATATGCTAAATTTTCTAAACTAATTTGTTTTTAATTATACACATTTTTTGAAGTTTGAAAATATTTTTTTTGGATTTTGTAGATTTTCACAAACCTTGGATAATTATGTAAACGGAAGGTGGCTATATTTTATATTCAGAAGAAATTTATATAATAAAAAGCATGGGGCTCCGTTTCCCCATGCCTTTTCTATAATCCATTATTAATTATTTCTCTTCTTCTGATTGGGCAATCCATTCTTTCAATTTATGCTTTAGCGTATTAAACCCTTCACTATTTTCCCCTAGTTTAATACGACGCGCTTCATGAATAGAAGCAGGTTTCGTTTCCATTATTGCACGAATGGATAAACTGATTTTCCCCTCTTCTTCATTCACTGAAATCACCTTCACTGTGACTTCTTGCCCCACTTCTAGATGGTCATGAATATCCTTGACATACCCATGAGTAATTTCTGAAATATGAACTAACCCTTGCATCCCGTTTTCAAGTGCAATGAATGCTCCATATGGTTGAATTCCTGTTACCTTTCCTGTTACAATTTGACCTGGTTCATAATTATTTCCCATCCAAACACTCCTAAAAAATTGTTTTCCCTATCTACGCATCAAAAAATTATACCATATTGGTAAAAAAATATCTAAACATACATATGCGAGCATTTTTTTTACATAATAGGTGTTGAAAGCATTTACATTTTGATAAAATTCTGTGAATTTTGAAAAAGACCTGTTTTTTTGAACGAAAACATAGTAAGGTAATACAGTTATCATACATTTGAAAGAGGAGAATAAAATGAGTACAAAAGAACAATGGTCTTCGAAGATCGGCTTTATCCTTGCAGCAGCGGGGTCAGCGATCGGACTCGGCGCCATTTGGAAATTCCCCTACATGGCTGGAACAAACGGAGGAGGAGTGTTCTTTCTTCTATTTATCTTATTTACAGTCATCATTGGAGCCCCTATTTTATTGGCGGAGTTTTTCATTGGACGCCGAACACAGAGAGATGCGGTCAGTGCATTCAAAGAATTAGTGCCGAACTCCGCCTGGCCGCTCGTCGGTATGCTAGGTGTTGGATCCGGTTTTATTATTTTATCCTTTTATAGCGTCGTTGGTGGTTGGATTTTATCCTACATTTTCCGAAATGGTACCGGACAATTATTCACAGGAGAAACTGATTATAACGCTTTATTCGGTCAAATCATTAGCAATCCAACGGAAGTACTAATCGCTCAAGGAATATTCATGCTAATGACGATCTTTGTTGTGCAGGGCGGCATTCAAAAAGGGATTGAACGGGCGAGCGTCTTTTTAATGCCAGCTCTTTTCCTATTATTCATTGCGCTAGTGATTCGTTCCTTAACATTAGATGGAGCGATGGAAGGCGTGAAATTCCTGTTACAACCGGATTGGTCACTCTTAACAGGAAAAACATCTTTACTTGCTTTAGGACAAGCGTTTTTCGCTTTAAGTATCGGTGTATCCATTATGATTACGTACGCGTCTTATTTAGGAAAAGAAGAAAACATGCCACGCTCCGTCTTTTCGGTTGCTGGACTGAATATTTTTATTTCACTGTTAGCAGGTCTTGTGATTTTCCCAGCCGTTTTTGCTTTAGGCTTTGAACCTAATGCAGGTCCAGGACTTGTGTTTGTCGTTCTTCCAGCAGTCTTTAATGAACTGGCTTTTGGTGGCGTCTTTTTCTTTATTTTTCTTCTATTGTTATTGTTCGCTACACTAACATCAGCGTTTTCAATTCTTGAAATTGTAGTCGCCGCCTTTACGAAAGGCGATCCAAATAAGCGAAAAAAATTCACTTGGATCACTGGTATTCTGATTTTCATTACCGGCATTCCTAGCGCATTATCGTTCGGAGTGTTCAGTGACGTCATGATTTTCAACAAATCGATCTTTGATTTTGCCGACTTCATTACAGCCAACATCGGAATGCCTCTAGGTGCATTATTTATTTCTATCTTTGTCGGCTACCGAATGAAGCGAAATGACGTCTACGAAGAAATCACACGCGGCTCTGCAATGGGCGCCAAGCTATTTGCCGTCTGGTACTTCTGCGTCAAGTACATCGCACCCGTGGCTATCATCATCGTCTTCCTACAATCATTTGGATTGTTTTAAAGAAAAGCGGAAAGCGCCGTTTAGCGACGTATGGACTGGAACGACCCGCACGAGATAAAGGAAACACGATGAACGTAGTGAATCGATGTTGACTTATCGCAAGGAGGATCGTGGAAGTTCACTAGTCGCTGGCGCCTAGAGCTGGACAAAAAAAGCGGAAGGCGCCGATCAGCGACTAATTGAGGCGAGTTGATGACTAATTCGACAAACTTCACGCCCAATTCGACAGCAATTCCGCCCAATTAACCACCTTTCTAGCTTAAAAAATGGGGGTGTAGCTATAAATCAGTGAAAACTGATTTTTGGCTACACCCCCTTTACTTTTTATTTCTCAAGAAATCGTTTGATTCGCTTCACTGCTTCTTGCAGTTGCTCCATCGATGAAGCGTAAGAGCAGCGAATGTATCCTTCTCCGCCTTTGCCGAAGACAGCTCCTGGAACGACGGCGACTTTTTCCTCTACTAGCAGTTGTTCAGCAAATTGTTCAGACGTTAAGCCTGTGCTTTGAATCGATGGGAACACATAGAACGCTCCCCCCGGCACGTGGCATGTCAATCCAAGTTCATTGAGCGATTGAACGAAGTAATTACGGCGACGGCGATAATCCTTTTTCATCTCTTCGACGTCATTCATACCTGTTTGCAACGCTTCTAACGCTGCATATTGAGCTGGTGTTGACGCACACATCATCGTATACTGATGAATTTTTAACATCGCAGCCGCTAATTCACGTGGCGCACAAACGAAGCCGAGACGCCACCCTGTCATCGCAAACCCTTTCGAAAAGCCATTAATTAAAATGGTGCGCTCGCGCATTCCTTCTAGGCTTGCAATCGACGTATGATGAATGTCGTAAGCAAGCTCCGCATAAATTTCATCGGCAATCACTAACAAATCATGCTTTTTCACAATGTCAGCGATCGCTTGCAATTCATTGCGGTCTAGCTGCGTTCCTGTTGGGTTATTCGGTGAACATAAAAGCAAAGCCTTCGTTTTTGGCGTAATCGCTTGTTCTAAATCCGCTGCTTGCAGTTTAAAATCATGCTCGCCTGTTGTTCCTACTGTGACCGCTTTTCCGCCAGCAAGCTCCACTAAAGGAACATATGATACGAAACACGGTTCAACAACAACCACTTCATCGCCCGGATCAAGAATTGCTCTCATCGCCAAATCAATCGCTTGACTTGCTCCGACTGTGACGATGATTTCTTCTTCAGGTAAGTAAGGAACGTAAAAGCGTTCACTCATGTAGTTGCTAATCGCTTCACGCAATTCCATTAAGCCCGCATTAGCTGTATAAGAGGTATAGCCCTTTTCAAGCGATAAGATCGCCGCTTCCCTCGCTGACCAAGAAGTAATAAAATCAGGCTCGCCCACTCCTAAAGAAATGACGCCTTCCATCGTCGCTGCTAAATCAAAAAATTTCCGAATGCCTGATGGAGCCATATTCTCAACTGATTTTGCTAAATAACTTTTCGTCGTATTCATTATGGAGACACCACGATTCTTTTATCATTTTTCTTTTGTTCATACACGATGCCATCGTGCTTATATTTTTTCAATTGAAAGTGCGTCGTTGTCGAGACGACTGATTCAAGTGTTGATAATTTCTCAGAAACAAAACGAGCAATTTCATTCATCGATTTCGCTTCGACCGTCACGGATAGATCGTAAGCGCCAGACATTAAATAAACAGAGCTCACTTCTTTAAAGCGATAAATTCTCTCGGCCACTTCATTAAAACCTACTCCGCGCTTTGGTGTCACCTTCACATCAATCATCGCAGTGATACCTTGATAATTATCAAGCTTCGCCCAGTCAACAAGCGTCGCATAGTGAGCAATTACCTTTTCCTCTTCTAATCGCTTCACTAACTTTGTCGTCATCTCTTCTGTCTCACCAATCATTTTCGCTAAATCACCCATAGATAGGCGAGCGTTTTGTTCAAGAATTTCTAATATTTCTATTTCCTTATCAGTTAAATGCATACAAATTCCTCCAATCACATCGCTATTATAACAAAAAAACAAACCAATTCATGTTTTTTAACAAAAATAATTATATAATTTGTTATTTTACACAAACGGTAATTAAAAAAACGAGGCTGTCAGTCATCCATGACAACCTTCCACTTAGTGGATCATCACAACTCGCATGCCGAATGATGTTTCACTTGTAGCAATCGAACAGCGATTGGCCGACAATTCTCGAAAGATAGTTCAGCATCAAACGAGAACTCATAAATTTCTTTAATTCGAGCCGCTAATTGATCGGCATCATCTAATTGATGAACAGCGTAGATCGCATCGGCCGACTCTGTATCATAAAAATCACTACCGACAGCAAACGGGTCCCATTCACGTAGAATACCCCCAAGCTCTATATTTAATTTAACTGTTTTGTCCATACGTCGATCCACCTTTTAAAAATTTCCTGTAAAAAGTTTAAATCATTGTCATTCTTACTAGAAATACTTTACCATGACTATATACTATTTGTCAGGGATGGTGAGGGTTTTGAGTAAATTAGATCGAATGATTAATCGTACAGGTACAGGGGCAGTGAAATGGGATAGTTTAAAAGAAGTGTTTGGTGTTGAAGATGCGTTGCCGATGTGGGTCGCTGATATGGATTTCGAAGCGCCAAATCCAGTGACTGAAGCGATCAAACAGCAAGTGGAGCATGGTGTGTTTGGCTACACAGCGGTTCCGGCTTCCACGAAAGAAGCGATCCAATCATGGCAAGCATCACGCCACAATTGGGAGATTGAAACAAACTGGTTGCTATTTAATCATGGGGTCGTGCCATCTATCAGCCTAACGATTGAAGCGTTGACGGAAAAAGGGGATGCCGTCGTTGTTCAATCACCAGTATACACGCCTTTTTTTGAGACGATTGAGCGCAATGAACGACAAGTGGTGAATAATCAGCTAATCTTAAAAGACAATCATTATCACATTGATTTTGACGACCTTGAGCAAAAATTATCCCCAGAAGACGTCAAATTACTGTTGCTTTGTAGTCCACACAATCCAGGTGGACGAGTATGGACAAAGGAAGAATTAACGAAAACGGCTGAGCTTTGCCAGCAGCATAACGTCATCATTGTCTCAGACGAAATTCATGGGGATTTAACAGCTACTCCTCATACCCATACTCCGATTGCAGCGATTAAAGAAGATTACCAAGACTTTATCATTACACTGATTGCACCGAGTAAAACATTTAATCTGGCCGGCTTACAATCTTCCGCCATCATCGTGCCGAATGAAGAACTGCGGAATAAACTGAAAAAGGCTCAAGCAAAGCAAGGCTTTTTCACCTTAAATATGATGGGCATTGCAGCGATGGAAGCGGCTTATCGTGAAGGAGCTCCGTGGTTAGATGAAGCGATCGCTTACATTCGTGAAAATATCCAGTTGGTCGAAAACTATATTGATAGCGAAATTCCCGAATTAACAGTGATGAAGCCAGAGGGGAGCTACTTAATCTGGATCGACTGCCGTCGTCTACAACTAAGTGATGAGGAATTGATGAAAAAAGTGCTCCATGAGGGCAAGCTTGCTCTCGGCCAAGGATCGAAATATCGTGCGGGCGGTGAAGGCTTTCTACGTATGAACGTCGCCTGTCCACGCGCCATGGTAGAAGACGGACTACAGCGACTGAAAAAAGCAATTAAAGGGTAATAAATGTTAAAAAGAGATGCCTCGATCGGCATCTCTTTTATCCCGCATTAACGGGCTGTAAGACTCCCACCTCAACATGGCAGCAAGAGCGCAGACATGTAGGTGGGAGATCAACAGCCCGTAAAAGCCCGATCTGCTCACCTAACAATTTGTGGGGGATGAAGAAAACCCCCACAGATTGAAGGTTCACTTTATACTCCCTTTTTGTTTCCCCAAACAAATGTATGGAGCTGAGGAAGGACGCGAACGTTTTTCCAATCAGCGTCGGGCATCGTTTGCTCAATGAGCCATTCATATTTTTTAACAAGATAGGCTAGTAGTTCAGCGTCGTTGATGTCTTCAAGACGGTCATTTCCCGTTTGTAAAAAGAACGGCACTTGAGGAAATTGCTGATGGACGATTTTCGCATAAGCCAAATCTGCTTCATCAAATACGACAACTTTCAAGCTAATGAGCTTCTCTTTTTCCTCAAGACGTTGAACGATCATTGCTAGTTGTTTAAAGTCCGTTGTCATTCCAGAGCTTGGTGGCTTCGGCGAGATCGTTAACTCATCAATGTCGTAAAACCAATCTTGCCAGCGGCTTCCTTGTGTTTCTAATGCGGTTTGCACACCTTGCTGATGCAGTTCACTAACTAAACTAGCGATTTGCGGAAACAACGCCGGATTCCCACCGGAAATGGTCACATGATCAAACGTCTGACCTCCTAATTGTTCAAGCTCAGACCAAATTTCCTCCGCCGTTAACAAGCGAATATCCTTTTTCGCTGAGCCATCCCATGTAAACGCGGAATCGCACCATGAACAGCTATAATCACAACCCGCTGTTCGCACAAACATCGTCTTACGACCAATGACCATCCCTTCTCCTTGAACGGTCGGACCAAATACCTCAAGAACAGGAATTTTACGATTCATCGGAAATCCTCTTCCTGCGGCCGATAAACGACATAACTCGTCGGTGTTTCACGCAAAAACACTTGGATACAACGCGGTTTGTTTGCCATGTTATTCAATGACTGTTGCATCACTTCCCAAATCGTTCGAGCGACGACTTCTGTAGTTGGAAAGTTATCCGGGTTTTCTTCATTAAATAAAGCATCCTCATTTAACAATCTATGATCAAATCGTTTATGGATCAACTGTTTAATCTCTTGAAAATTCACTAAAAAACCTGACTCATTCAGCTCATTGCCAACGACCGTTACATTGACGAAATACGTATGTCCATGCAGTCGACGACAAGCGCCAGCGTCTTCATGTGGGACATAGTGGGCCGCAGCGAACTGAAAATCTTTGTTTAACTCATAACGATACGAATGAACGGGTGCTGGATAGATTTGTTGGATCATGCTCGTGCCGCTCCCTTCTTCGCTAAATATTGGTCAAGACCTCGTTGACGGAGATTGCAAGCTGGGCATTCGCCGCAACCGCTCCCTTTCATGCCATTATAGCAAGTCAATGTACGCTCGCGAACATAATCGAAGGCACCTAGCTGATCGGCTAACTCCCATGTTTCCGCTTTATCGAGCCACATTAACGGCGTGTGAATGACAAAGGAAGTATCCATCGACAAATTCAACGTCACATTCAATGATTTAATAAATACGTCGCGGCAATCTGGATAGCCACTGAAATCTGTTTCACATACACCCGTAATCAAATGTTTCGCGTCATACTGCTTCGCTAATACAGCCGCAAACGATAAAAATAATAAGTTTCTACCTTCGACAAAAGTAGATGGCAACTCGCCCTCTTTCTCGTCAATCTCAATATCCGTACGAGTTAAGGCATTCGGCGAGAGTTGATTGAGAAGCGACATATCTAACACGTGATGCGGCACTTGTAAATCTTTCGCAATGTCAGCCGCACATTCTAACTCTAATTTATGGCGCTGTCCGTAATCAAACGTCACCGCGATCACTTCTTCAAATCGTTCCTTCGCCCAAAACAAACAGGTGGTGCTATCTTGACCACCGCTAAATACAACGACTGCTTTTTCTTTCTTCAACATTTATCTTCCTTTCTTTTGAAAGAAAAAAAGATTCAAGAACTAGTACTCTAAAGAAATGGCCCGACAAAAGGCCATAGAAAAAAACCGTCTGAAAATAGACAGGCTTTCTCATAGTTTTTTATAGAGGGAGTTCGCGAACCTCTCCTGCTCATCTGCAGAATTCTTTCTTTAGTTCCTGTTCAATATAACATAATCACTCACAAAAAAGCAAAGTGCCTAGCCATCGCTAAGCACCAATCCGAGAACTATTCACCTATTTTATATTTTCCTTCTAGCTCCTTTGCTTTTTCCTCTTCTTTTTTGGAGAGTCTCCTCATAAAGAGGAAAAAGATCACAGCAGCTAACACAAAGGCCGACATTGAAATGAGCGCAGGAATATATTCTGACTTATCTTCTGGAAAGTACAAAAAGAACATGTTTAAAACAAATGAATTCAGCAGCATAGCGTCCCCTTTCCTATACAACCTTTTCCATCTATTATACCTTGTCCCATTTGCAAAACCAACCATATGAAAAAAAACAGCCGCTTCCATAGCGGCTGCTTCATCATTTGTTCACTTATTGAATGACAGTGATTTTTTCGATAACGATATCTTCTTCTGGCTTATCTTGAGCTACTGTTTTCGCATTAGCAATCGCATCAACGATATCCATTCCTTCAACCACTTGACCAAATACCGTATGACGGAAATCAAGCCAAGGCGTACCGCCATTCTCCATATAAAAGTCTGTTACTTCTTTCGGATATCCTGCTTTCTCCATTTGCTCTCTAAAGCCTGGGTCCATTTTGCTATTTTGTACGATAAAGAATTGGCTACCGTTCGTGTTCGGCCCAGCATTTGCCATCGATAAAGCGCCACGGAAGTTAAATAATTCACGAGAGAACTCATCTTCAAAAGACTCACCATAAATACTTTCTCCACCCATACCTGTTCCTTGTGGGTCTCCCCCTTGGATCATGAAATCTTTAATCACGCGGTGGAAAATTAAGCCGTCATAGTAGCCATTTTCACTATGTGTAATAAAGTTTTCAACCGTTTTAGGCGCTTGCTCTGGGAAGAGCTTAATTTTGATCGTGCCTTGCGTTGTTTTCATTTCAACGAGCTTTTCATTTTCTGCGACTTCTGTCGTCAATTGTGGATAGGTCATTTCTTTATCCCCTTTCTCTTTATGTAAGTTTTGTTCTTTAGCAGGCAATTCAACTTCTGCTGCTTTTTCCTCTTCTTGTGACTTTTCTCCACTACATCCTGCGATTATAAGAAGAAAAGCAATAACTAACATCGGAAATAGTCGTTTCATACCTTTAGCCCTCCTGCTTTTCCTACTTTACCTGATTTCCATTAAAAAATCACCTTCGTTCCCTTCATCTTCATTTTTTGATAAAGTGAAGAAAAAGGAGGAGACATCATGCAAGTTGGAAACATTGTTACCGCATTTTATAAAACTGGAAAATATATTGGAGAGATCACAGCAATTCGTGAGGGATTCTATACGGTGAAAATAGTAGCTGTCCTACGTCATCCGGCTCAAGGGGACCTTCATAACCCAAAGGAAGTGAACGTTCCTTTTTTCCATGAACGAAAGGCTCTTGCTTTTCGCGAGCAAGCGAATATTCCCGAAAAAACCGTTCATTTGTATGAGGGGGAGGTGCCTGATTACTTTGGCACATTAAAAGACGCCTTACAACGTCTGAAAGAGCGACTAGAACAAGAGGATACACCATTTTCACAAAAAAGTCTCGAAGCTTTACGTGGTGTTCAAAGAGAATACGAACTCATGTATAACTTAAAATGGGAATAGGCCGAATCCATGAAGAGATTCAGCCGCTAAGCCATTTGATCGAACAGCTTGGAGAAATCAACAAGATCCCCGATCGTTGGCGGTTCTGATTTTTTCATATACTTTTTATCTTTTTCTACAAGATTGTAAATATGGTACGTCGTCAATGCATCGTCGAGCGCTCATGGTGCTTACCCGTACCCTCTTTGCCGTACTCCTCAACCGCTTTCCATAAGCCTGTCTGATTGCGGTCACCGAAAAATTGCTTATACTCCATCGATAAATCAATAAATGCTCCGTGTAGCGGAAAGGCTAAATTCGCTTTTTCACAATTATGCCGCAACACTTTCATATCCATATTACCCCACGTAATAATTTTGTCTTGATCACTTTGATTCAACTTTGCTAACAGATTGACTAAATCAACTAAAGGGACTCCTTCTTCTACTTGTTGTTGACTAATATCAAGAAACCGTTTGCAGCGAGGGGTCAATTTAGGAAACGCGGTCGGAATCACATAAGAAGAATACTGCTCAATCATCGTTCCCTGCTCTACTGCCACAACCCCAGCTTCAATAATTTCTGGATAAAACCCTTTCCGATACAACTTCGCATCCGGCATCGAAAACTCAAAATCAATGAAAAATAGCCGTTGCTGCAACTTACTCACTCCTTTCCTCCAAATGTCCTCTCTCTCTATTATAACATGAATTAACGAAAAATTTAGACTCGTTCTATTCATATAGACCCAATAATTACTAAAAAACTTCCTATTTTCTACCCTTCTCCTCTTTATTAATGCCTTGCTATAGATTATGATGGGTGAAGGATTATTTTTACTAATTTTTAAAAGTAAAAACAAACTAGAATCAAGAAGGCGGTTCAAGGAATGAGAACGGTTTTTGGTTACTTATTAATAGTGGTGCTCCTCCCTTTAGCTGTGTTTTTATTTTACTTTGCTAATGCGGAAGCACAACAAGTTAGAAGCTTTGATGAAGTCGTGGAAGAAAAAATCATCATTAATGATGTCCAACTTCCTCAAGCAAGCAAGGTGGTTGATCGAAATGGTAACCCTTATTTAGAAATTCAAAGGCCATATCGAGTTGTTGTCGATGACAAAGACATCCCACCATTTATGAAAGAACTCTTTCTCCAATCGGAGGACAAGCACTTTTATGAGCACGCTGGTATCGATGCATCCGCTGTTATGCGTGCCATCGTCGTCAATGCTAAATCAGACGAGATTGAACAAGGGGCTAGTACAATTACCCAGCAACTTGCTCGAAACGTGTACTTATCACATGAGCGCACTCTCGCTCGTAAGTTATCAGAAGTATTGTATGCGTATCAGTTGGAAAAAAGGCTTTCGAAAGATGAAATACTAAACTTATATTTAAACGCCATCTACTTTAATCACAATGTATATGGTGTGGAAGCGGCTGCTCAGTTTTATTTCCAAAAACCTTTAAATAAGCTGACAAAGGCGGAAATGGCACTAATTGCTACTATCCCAAATAACCCGAACCTTTATGATCCGATTCGCAAATTTGATAACGCTAAAAAGCGACAAGAGCGACTCATTGATATTATGCAGCGAGAAGAGTTTTTAACAGCAGAAGAAGCTGAAGCGATCAAACAAGAACCGATTAAGCTGAACGTGAGAGATCGTTTAGACAAATTCCAAAACTACTCTACATACGCGGAAGCGGAATTCAAGGATTTGATCGCCCATTCAGAAGGCTTTGAAGAACAGTTAAAAAATGCAGACGGTGAGAAGAAAATTCAAATCGAGCATAAGCTCAATGCTCGCGTGGAAGAAGTATGGACTTCTGGCATTACAATCCACACAGCACTCGACCCGAATATGCAAAACAAAACGACTAGTGCTGTGAGCTCCACATTAGCTGGCAGCTCGGCCGAAGGGGCAGCCGCTGTTATTAAAAATGACACGAGAGAAATCATCGCCTTATCAGGTGGGAAGGATTTCGATAAAACAGAGTTTAATCGTAGTTTCCAAGCGTATCGTCAACCTGGTTCAACGATCAAGCCATTATTAGATTTCGCCCCTTATGTCGAGAAGACAAATGCAGGACCTGGTAGCATGATCAGTGCAGATAAATATTGCTCACGACCTGGCTATTGTCCAAAAAACTACGGTGGCAGAGAATACGGAATGGTCACACTTCAAAAAGCACTAGCAAGCTCTTATAATACAGCCGCTCTACGAGTGTTTATGAAAGCTGGACCAGAAACAGCCTTTTCCTACTTAAAGAAATTTGATTTTGCTAGATTAGAAGAAGAGGACCTTTCACCATCCCAGCACGCAAAATCGCTCGGTGGTTTTACACACGGAATGACAACATTGGAAATGACAGGTGCCTACACCTCTTTTATCGATGGTACATATAAAACTCCTCGAGCGATTCAAAAAGTAACGGATCGCCAAGGAAAGGTACTATATGAATGGAAAGAAGAGTCAGAAAGAATTTGGTCGCAATCAACAACGAACACGATGCGCACGATGATGGCTGCCGTCATTAAATCAGGAACAGGGAAAAAAGCGAATCCAGGTACTCCTTATGCTGGAGGTAAAACCGGAACGAGTCAAAATGCGCGTGACATTTGGTTTGCTGGCTTAACCGATCAATACACAGCGAGTGTCTGGGTCGGAAAAGACCAAAAAGGAAACGTCAGCTATATGGAAAGATACGGTCCACAAAAAATCATCTGGCGCCGGATTATGCAATAATGAAAACAAAAAAACCGCCTCCCTCGGCGGTTTTTTTGTTTGTCTTATAAAGGTAAGCTACCTAGTAAGCTATTATAAACTTTTAATCCCACTAAAGCGAACATCGTCGCAAAAAACGCCCAGATCGCCACTTGAAAGGAGATCACTCCAATTAAATTAGCGATCGATAAATCAGGCGCAATTTTATACACAAAATATACAAAATAGCCAATAGCCGTTGCGAAGAAAATAATCAAAATCCCTGTAAGAGAAGAGAAGCTGATTAATGAAACTAATCCACCAATAAAGAAAACGATTGAGCTACTTCTTGTCTTTAACAATAGGTCGCCTGTCGTGTCCTTCGAGAAAAATAAAAGTGATAACTGGTTGACTGTATCAGCGATCACTTTTAATGTGGCCAAAATCATAAAAAACAGCAACATTAACGCTAGCGTGATCGTCAACTTCACTTCCGTCTCTGTAAACATCTCTAGGAGACTATTATATAGACTAACCTTTTTGAATAAACTAACAATCATTTTTTGAGTGAACATCGATAAAGATAAGCTGAATAATAGCATTGCGACTACAGGTAAATAGCCAATTAAGTAAGTATTTTTCATATCCAAATTTCCGCTCCTGTTCATTTCAATCCATTTAATTATGCAAGAGCTAACAAATAAAGACAAGTGCTTTTTAATAATTTTTGGAAAAATACGCCCAAAACATTTGAGTTTAGAAAAATTTTTTTCAGTTTTTTTCCCCGCGATTCTTCATATTTAATATCACAAGTCGACTTTTCTACAAGTTTCGCTTTAATGGAATGCAGGAAATTATTTTTTGCGATATAATGCTCTAGGAGGTTTGATTTACGTTGGGAGAACAATTTGAGTGCGATCATTTAAAAAGGAATGTGGGTACATCTTTCACCTACGTTGAGATTCCATCGTTTTCAACATGATGTTTAATACAATCTGCAAGGAGGGATTCTTTTGTCTTTACTGCATATAGCCATCTTTTCTCCTTTTTTAATGGCTATTCTCGTTCCCATGTTCTATAAGGGACTTCGACGCATACACACAGGATGGTTTGTGCTCATCCTGCCTATTGTGCTATTCACCTATTTTCTTCAATTTCTCCCAGTCACGCGAGACAATCAAGTGATACAGAAGTCATTTGACTGGATTCCATCACTCGGCATCAGCTTTACTGCCTATGTCGATGGGTTAGGACTTCTTTTTGCTTTACTAATTACCGGTATCGGTGCTTTAGTTGTGCTATATTCGATTTTCTATTTATCTAAGGAAAAAGAAAAACTACACAACTTCTACGTGTACTTGCTCATGTTCATGGGAGCGATGCTTGGTGTTGTGTTGTCAGACAATCTCATTACGTTATATATGTTTTGGGAATTGACATCTATTTCATCCTTTTTATTAATCGCGTACTGGTACGACCGGGATCGTTCTCGTTATGGAGCACTCAAATCGATGCTCATCACCGTATTCGGTGGTTTAGCAATGCTTGGAGGATTTTTACTACTCTCGATCATGGGTGATACGTTTAGCATCCGTGAACTGATCGCTCAAGCAAGTGAGTTAAATGATCATCCACTATTCCTTTTAGCTCTATTGCTAGTTCTTATTGGAGCCTTTACAAAATCGGCGCAATTTCCATTTTATATTTGGCTACCTGATGCGATGGAAGCACCTACTCCTGTTAGTGCCTATCTCCACTCAGCCACTATGGTTAAAGCAGGTATTTATTTAGTTGCTCGTATGAGTCCGATTTTTGCTTTTTCTGAGTATTGGTTTTGGCTTGTTGGCGGAGTCGGAATTTTCACTTTATTCTGGGGATCGTTTAATGCCGTTAAGCAAACCGATTTAAAAGGAATACTTGCTTTCTCAACAGTGAGTCAACTTGGATTAATTATGTCGCTTCTCGGTGTGGGGGCTGCCGCTCTCCAGTTTGATGGAATCGATGATAATATTTATGCAGCAGCGACGATTGCCGCCGTATTCCATCTTATTAACCATGCGACATTTAAAGGTAGTTTATTTATGGTCGTCGGGATTGTCGATCATGAAACAGGCACGCGTGATATTCGCAAGCTTGGCGGATTGCTTAGCTTGATGCCAATCACATTCACAGTGGCTGTCATCGGGGCATTCTCTATGGCTGGGTTGCCACCGTTTAACGGCTTTTTAAGTAAGGAAATGTTCTTTACTGGCATGATTCAGCTGCTTGAACTCGATCTATTTAACCTGCAAACGTGGGGGCTATTATTCCCAGTTCTTGCTTGGGTTGGAAGCGTGTTCACTTTCATTTACAGCATGATGATTGTGTTTAAAACATTTACTGGTAAGTATCAGCCAGAGAAATTAGAGAAAACACCTCACGAAGCACCGATCGGTATGCTCATTCCACCGATCATTTTAGCGGCTCTCGTCGTTGTGTTTGGTATTTTCCCGAATATACTTTCTTACAATTTGATCCAGCCAGCGGTCGCAGCGATTATTCCTTCGCTCGTTGAACCTGGAGAGAAAATTCCTGTTCATATTAGCCATTGGCATGGGTTTAATTCAGAGCTAAAGATGACCATTGGCGTTGTCGCTCTAGGTGCAGTCATGTATATGACGCTCAATAAATGGATTAAGGTGTATAACATTTTTCCTAATAAAGTGACGCTTAATGCGCTGTATGACACGAGTTTATATGCAGCAGAACGCGGGTCTTATACACTAACAAAATCAGTGATGACCGGCTATATTCGCACGTACCTTGTGTATATTTTCATTTTCTTTATCGGGATTTTAGGCTTTACGATGTGGACAGAAGATGCATTTACAATGGATACAAGTCAGCTCGCTCCAATTGGTATTTATGAAGTGGCTCTTGTTCTCTTAATTGTATTGGCAACGTCCACGATCTTAGTGGCGAAATCAAGGTTAACTTCAATCGTTGCATTAGGAGCGGTCGGATATACCGTTTCGTTATTTTTCGTTATTTTCCGTGCGCCTGACCTTGCGTTGACGCAGTTAGTCATCGAAACCGTTTCGGTTGCTTTGTTCCTACTGTGCTTCTACCACTTGCCGAAGCTTAGTCGCCACGAAGAAAGAATGCGTTTCAAGCTAGGAAATTTACTCATTTCTGCTGGTGTTGGAATCGTTGTCACATTGATTGCCATCTCGGCTCACAGTACGAAAATGTTTGAATCTATTTCTAAATACTATATTGAAAATACGTATGACAAAGCGGGCGGAGAAAATATGGTTAACGTCATTCTTGTTGACTTCCGTGGATTCGATACGTTATTTGAGGTATGTGTACTTGGAATCGCAGCTCTTGGCATTTACGGATTAATTAAGTTACGTTTAGAAAAGAAAGGGGGAGTGATGGATGAAAACAAATGACGTGATTTTACAAACGGCTAGCAAAGTTGTGTTCTTCATCATCATTCTCTTTGCCGTCCACCTATTCTTCGCTGGACATTATCATCCCGGCGGAGGATTCGTCGGCGGGTTAATGACTTCAGGAGCAATCGTTCTCCTGCTTCTCGCCTACGATATTAAAACTGTATCTCAAGGCTTTCCGATTGATTATAAAATATTAATTGGAATTGGTCTGTTCATAGCAGCTGGTACTGCCGTTGCAGCCATGTTCTTTAACGTACCGCTATTGACCCATGCATTTGATTATTTCGATTTGCCGTTGTTTGGGAAAACATCCCTTCATACAGCAATGTTGTTTGATACAGGAGTTTATTTAGTTGTCATCGGTGTTACCATGACCATTATTCAAACGATAGGAGAGAGTGAATAATGGAAATATTAATGTCAATCGTATCAGGAGTGTTAATTGCAAGTGCTGTCTATTTAATATTGTCAAAAAGCTTGCTACGGATCATTATCGGTACCGGGCTGTTAAGTCACGGTGCTCACCTATTAATCTTAACAATGGGCGGATTGAAAAATGGCGCCGCTCCACTGTTAGGACAGCATGCTGCCGCTTATGTCGACCCGCTGCCACAAGCGCTCATTTTAACAGCAATTGTTATCAGCTTCGGTGTAACCGCCCTTTTCCTCGTATTAGCTTATCGAGCTTATCAGGAGTTGGGAACAGATAATACAGATGAGATGAGAGGTACGGAAGCAAATGACTAATTTACTCACATTGCCTATCATCATTCCACTAATGACAGCGATTTTGTTGATCTTCTTAGCGAAGCAAGTGATGGCTCAACGCATCATCTCCGTTATTTCAACAATCGCTACATTAGTCGCATCTATTGTGTTATTACTAACGGTGAAAAACGAAGGTGTTCAAACGATCGCGATTAGTAGCTGGCAAGCTCCGTTCGGGATTAGCCTTGTGTCCGATATGTTGTCCGCTTTACTCGTCACGACAACATCCCTCATTACACTTTGCGTGATTATTTATTCTTTCCGTTCGATCGGCAAGAAGCGAGAGCAGTTTTATTACTACTCCATTGTTCAATTTATGCTTGTTGGGGTAAATGGCGCTTTTACCACTGGAGATATCTTTAACTTATTCGTCTTTTTCGAAGTGATGTTGATGTCTTCTTATGTATTAATTGTGATCGGCGGAACGAAAATTCAGCTACGTGAATCAGTCAAATACATTTTAGTGAACGTCATTTCCTCGGCGATCTTTGTTATTGCTGTTGCCTTTTTATATTCGGTCGTCGGATCGCTAAATATGGCACATATTTCCGAGCGAATTACCGAAATCGGACAGCTACCGATTATTACCGTTATTGCTGTGTTGTTTTTAATTGTCTTTGGATTAAAAGGAGCGATCTTCCCGCTCTACTTCTGGTTGCCCGGTTCATACAATGCCCCGCCCGTACCAGTGCTTGCTTTATTCGGGTCGTTGTTAACAAAAGTTGGCGTGTACTCGATTTTAAGAACGTATTCACTGTTCTTTTACCAAAACCAAGCATTCACTCACGAGCTATTGCAAATTGTAGCGCTCTTGACTATTATCGTCGGAGTCATCGGGGCGATCGCTTACTGGGATGTTAAAAAGATTATCATTTACAACATCATTATTGCAGTAGGTGTGTTAACATTCGGTATTTCCTTAGCAACCGAAGAAGCGTTTCAAGGAACGATCTTCTACCTCATCCATGACATGATCATTAAAGCTGCTTTGTTTTTATTGATTGGTGTGATGATTAAAATTACCGGCACAAGCAATTTACGTAAAATGGGTGGATTAATTAAAAAATATCCGCTACTCGGCTGGACATTTCTTGTCGCGGCATTCGGTCTCGCTGGTATTCCACCATTGAGCGGATTTGTCGGCAAGTTCCTAATCGTTCGTGCCGCTTTTGCGGAAGGTGCTTACGTTGGAGCGTTGATCGTCTTATTATCAAGTCTGTTTGTTCTTTACTCTGTGATCAAAATCTTTATGAACGGCTTTTGGAAAGCACCGCAAGATTATCCAGGAGAAGAAAAACAGCCTGTTCACTTTTTGTGGATGCCGGGAGCCATTCTCGTCGTTGTCTCTATCTGTTATGGGGTGGGCGCAGAAGGCATGTATCCGCTAATTTCTCAAGCCACTGAAGCACTCATAGATCCGACAATCTATATTGATGCCGTGTTAAAGGAGTAATGTCAAATGGCTTTTCAAATTTTACTTAATTTCTTTTTAGCGTTTCTTTGGATGTTTCTACAAGTTTCATTTAACAGTTCGACGTTCATTGTCGGATATATTCTCGGGCTGATTTTAATTTACGGCATGCGTCGCTTCTTTAAACAAGAGTTTTATATGCGCCGTGTCTGGGCTGTCTTTTATTTAACGTTACTGTTTTTTAAAGAGCTCATTTTAGCGAATATCGATGTATTACGAGTGATTTTAAAGCCTAAGCTTGATATTCAACCGGGGATCTTCGCCATGCCGACTGAATTAAAGTCAGATTGGGAAATTACACTGTTATCTAGCTTAATCACTTTAACACCGGGAACACTTGTGATTGATGTTTCCGACGATAATAAAGTATTGTACGTGCATGCGATCGATTTACCAGATGTACATGATGCCATTGACGGTATTAAAAATTCATTTGAAAAAGCAATTATGGAGGTGAGTCGCAATGATTGAGATGGTCATGAAGTTTTCACTCGTTTGCTTCTCCTTCTCCATGCTCGGCCTTGTGTATCGCCTAATTAAAGGGCCGACTGTGCCAGATCGTGTCGTCGCATTAGATGCTATCGGAATTAATCTCGTAGCCATTATTGCGATCTTATCGATGCTGTTACGCACAAGTGAATTTTTAGATGTCATTTTATTGATGGGGATTTTAGCTTTCATCGGAACGATTGGATTTGCTAAGTTTTTAGAGAAGGGAGAGATCATTGAATATGACCGTCATCGTTGATGGAGTGATCATTCTCTTTTTAGTGATAGGAGCGTTTCTAAGCCTTGTAGCTACCTTTGGTGTCATTCGCCTTCCAGATGTGTATACGCGCAACCACGCGGCGTCTAAAGCGGCGACATTAGGCGTGATGTCCACCTTACTCGGTGCCTTCCTTTACTTTTACTTAATCGAAGGTCATTTCAGCTCACGGATTCTTCTCGGAATCGCTTTTATCTTTATTACCGCTCCAGTCTCTGGACATTTAATCAGCCGAGCGGCTTACAATGCTGGCATCAAGCTTTCCGACAGCACTATCCGCGATGATTTAAAAGATAAAAATAAACGTTGAAACAAAGGCGTCTATCAGCTGATAGA
>NKXN01000005.1 GCA_002261155.1 Bacillaceae bacterium SAS-127
GAGTTTGTCTACAGTCTGAAGCGTCAAAGAAGACTTTGACGCTTTTCGTATAATTAGTTTTGAATATCGATTAAAATCTTTGCTTGGCTCTTATCTTTACCAAGAAGCTCTAATCCTTCTTCAACGACTTGGTCTAAAGCAATTTTCTTTGTAATAACTTTCTTAACATCAAGTCTGCCTGAAGAGATTAAATTGATGACTTCAGGGAAGATGTTGCGGTAAGCTAATACGGAAGTGATATTCGCTTCTTTAATCGTTAATTGAAGAATATCTACTTTTACAGGTTCAGGGATGATAGAAACAACCATCACTTCGCCTTTTTTCTTAACAGTAGAAAGAGCATTTGCTAATGTTACTTCAGCACCAGCTACTTCATACGCTATATCAACACCGCCTGCGGATAGGGCAAGAATCTTTTCGACAGAGTTTTCCTCGCTCGCATTGATTGTATGTGTTGCTCCTACTGTCGTTGCTTTTTCTAGCCTTTCTGGAGAAACGTCGACTGCATAAATTTCTGATGCACCAGCAGCTTGAGCGGCCATGATTGTTAATAGCCCAATAGGTCCTACGCCGAATACAGCGACTTTATCGCCTACTTTTAGTTGGCTTTGTCGTACAGCATGTAGGGCAACGGCCGTTGGCTCGACTACTGCTCCTTCTTCAAGTGAAACGGAATCAGGAAGTTTATGCACCATTTTTGGTTCAACGATAACATATTCAGCAAATCCACCATTAGCATTTAATCCGATAAAACCAAAATCTACACATTGGTTATAATGATTTTGTTTACAATATTGACATTTGCCACAATAAATAAGTGGTTCAATAGTCACGCGTTCACCGACAGAGATATCAGTTACACCTTCACCGACTTCACTGACTGTTCCAGCAAATTCATGACCTAATGTAAGCGGAGCCATTTCTCCGGAAACAGGATGAGGAACGTCTTGTTGAACACCTGCACCATGATAAGCATGCAAGTCACTACCACAGATACCAGCAAAAGCAACTTTTACTTTTACCTTTCCAGGTTGAATCATAGGTTCTTCTTTACTTTCTACTCGCACATCATGTTTTCCATACCATACAGCTGCTTTCATATATTACATCTCCTTAGTACATTTGATATAAGGCTTTACATATTCATTATATTGTCACATTATGTTTTAATAAATTTAAAAGTATTAATGGTTACATAAGTTTCACTTAAGGAAAGGTGAGGTTCATGAATATTGAACAGCTTGAGCATATTGTTGAGGTTGCGAAATATCAGTCTATATCAAAGGCAGCTGAAGTCCTTCATATTACCCAATCAGGGCTTAGTTTATCGATTACTGCTTTAGAAAAAGAATTAGATTTAAAAATATTTTACCGCTCTAGGGCAGGAGCTATTCCTACAGATTCAGGAAAAGAGATTATTAAGAAGTCCATGGAGGCGCTGAATAAGATTCGAGAGCTAAAAGAAGAAGCTTATTTTCAAGCACATGCCATAACAGGAGATTTACGTTTTGAAGGCATGCCAGGTGTGATGCCTACTTTAGTGCGGACAGTGGCGTTTTTGAAAAAGAAATACCCGAGTCTTAATATCGAAATGTCAGAAAAAGGTTCATTTGAAATTATCGAGAATTTCAAACAGAATAAGGTCGACATGGGGTTTGTTGCTCTGACTCAAGAAATGCTACAAGAAAAAATTGGAGTAGATTTTGAAGCGATTATTAAAGGGAAAATGGTTGTTTGTGTAGGGAAAAAATCTTCCCTCTCTAACAGAAAAAAGATTCATCCTCAAGAGCTAGTAAAAGAAACATTTATCTTATATAAAGATGATTATGTCGATCAATTCATGGAAGCGTTAACGAAAAGTTTTGGACATGCTCAAGTATTATGCACTACAAATAATAGCTATGCGATTGAAAAAGCATTAACAGAAGATGTGGCGATCACGATTGGGCATGATTACTCGTTTATTAATCACCCCCTAATTATGAGTGGGGAATTGGTTACGCTAGAGATTATGCCTTATCCTCAACAGGAGGTTTACTTTGGATGGTTAAACAAACGAAATGATCAGCTTTCTGTCCTATCGAAGCAAATCATTCAATTTTTTAAGCAGGATTTAACGAGATCAGATACGTTTTAATACCTTTATAGGCAAAGAAAATATACAATACGTATATAGGTATATAAAATGTTTATGAAGGAGGTGGATATCTTTATGAAAAAGCAATCTTATGAAAACCATACACGTTACAATCCATTGCAGCATTTTATTTGGATGCCATTAGCTGCTATTACACTAATTTCAGCTATTGTGTACACTTTTTCAGTGGTTAAAAATGGGGAGTTTTCTTTAAGTACTTTTCTTCTATTAGCATTAGCGATATTGAGTGCTCTTGCTGGAATATTAGCACGGATGTATGGGCTTGCTTTGCAAGATCGGCTCATTCGTACAGAAGAGCAGCTTCGCTATTATATTTTAACGAATAAGCGATTAGATTCACGCTTAACAATTCCGCAACTGATCGCTCTTCGTTTTGCTTCAGATGAAGAGTATCCCGCATTGGCGGAAAAAGCAGCTCAAGAGCAGCTGGCTCCTAATGAGATCAAAAAGGCGATTAACAATTGGCGTGCAGATGAGCATCGTGTGTGATGAATAGTTTATACGAAAAACCTCCAGCCTACGTAAGGCTGGAGGTTTTTGCTAATGATTAACAAAACAACCGCTTATCACACTATATGGTCATCAGACCTTTAATGGTAAAATTATAAAAAGAGTGATAAGACAAAGGTCCAAATACATACAAAGAATAGGAAGGCAAAGCTGTATCGGATCGCCATTTTCGTTAGCGTAGATTCTTGTCCAGTCATACCAACCGCTGCGGTTGCGATGGCAACAGATTGTGGAGAGACGATTTTCGCCATAACTCCTCCAACCGTGTTTGCGGCTACTAATAATGCTGGATTGGTTCCAATGATATGACCAGCTGTTGCTTGAATTGGAGCAAACAAGGTGTTGTTGTTAACGACAGAGCCTGTCATAAACACGCCAATCCATCCTAAAATAGGAGACAATAACGGGAAGATTTTTCCGGTTGTTGCTACACCTTCTCCTAATGCTGTTGTTAATCCACCGTAAGTCATTAATTTGGCAATACCGATAATGGCACAGATCATAATAATCGGTGTCCAGAACTCAATAATTGTCCGTTTTAGAAGCGTGAATCCTTCAGCAAAATTGATTGTCTTCGTAATAGCAATCGTTGTTACACAAGCAAGCAATAAAGCAGTTCCAGTTGCGCCAATGAAGTCTAAGCTCATATTGATAGATGATCCTGGAATCACAAATTTAACGATAGAATTGTGAAGGGCGTTTCCTTCAGCAAATAGACCTTTAAAAGTCGCAGAACTCCAAATTAATACGTAAACCGTTAACAATAAGAATGGTGACCATGCTTTAACAACTTCACCAAAAGAATAGGTCTCAATCTTCATTTCTTTTTCGTTAAGTGAGAAAATATTTTTCGGCTTCCATTTTTTCAGGAATAGAGTTAATGCTCCCAGTGTAATTAGTGATGGAATAATATCAGCTAATTCTGGACCAACGAAAACAGTCATGAAAGCTTGAGAAACTGCGTAAATCGTTGATGTTACTAAAAGAGCAGGGAAAACTTCTTTAATTCCTTTGAACCCGTCAAGAACCCAAATTAACACAAACGGAATAATGAAGTTCGTAAGCGGCAAAGTGAGCGCACTGATTTTAGATACGTCCATTGCTGTGACGCCTTCAAGGCCGAATGTATCGATAATACCTACAGGGATACCGATCGCTCCAAACGCACCAGCAGCCGCATTAGCAATTAAACAAAGCATTGCGGCTTGTAACGGTTGAAAGCCTAATGAAATTAATAATACGGCACAAATGGCAATCGGAACACCAAAGCCAGCTGCTCCTTCAAGAAAGGCGCTTAAGCAAAAGCCGATTAATAAAAGCTGAAGGCGTTGGTCTTGAGTAACACTAGCAATGCTTCCACGCAAAGTGTCAAATAGCCCAGATTTCACTGAGATTTTATATAGCCAAACAGCCATAACGATAATATATCCAATAGGGAAAATACCTTGAATTAATCCTTGAAGCACACTACCGACGGATTCACCCGCTGGCAATTTAAATATGAAAAATGTAATCGCAAAAGTAACAGCTAAATTAAGTAGTGCTGCATGTAGTCCTTTCATTTTAAACACGGTTAAACATAAAAGGAACAAGATGATCGGCACCGCAGCAACGAGCGCTGAGATGCCAAGATGATTAAATGGATCAAATGTTTCTACTAACATAGTTAAGACTCCTCTTCGTCAATCAAATTATGTCCAAATCTGTGCTTGAATCTCTTTCAATGTTTTCACGGAGCCATCGAATTGAGCCTTTTCCTGTTCATTTAACGAGAGTTCTAAGACGGTTTTCGCACCGGTTCTATTTAAAACTGTAGGTACCCCGATGTACACATCATGATGTCCATATTCACCCTCTAGAAGTGAACCAACTGGTAAGGTGATCTGATGATCTTGAAGGATGGCTTTCGTTATTTTCGCTAATCCCATCGCAATTCCATAGTAAGTGGCGCCTTTTGCTTCAATAATTTTGTATGCGGCGTCACGTACTTGAACGGCAATTTCTGCTTTTCGTTCATCTGTTAACTTTGGTGCGATCGGGATGCTCGAAATATTGGCTGAGCTCCAAACGGGTAGCTGTGAATCACCATGCTCACCGATAATATAGGCGTGCACACTTGTAGGTGCAGTATTGAACTCTTGACCTAATAAAGAACGGAAGCGTGCTGAATCTAATACGGTTCCTGAACCAATAACTCTCTCTTTCGGTAGACCAGAGTACTTCCATGTGGCGTAAGCTAAAATGTCTACTGGGTTAGTAGCGACTAAGAAGATGCCGTTAAATCCAGAATTCATCACTTTGCCCACAATTGTTTCAAAAATCTTTACATTCTTATGGACGAGATCTAATCTAGTTTCTCCAGGCTTCTGCGCTGCTCCTGCACAAATGACGACGATTGCAGCATCTTTACAATCTTCATATGAACCAAAGGTGATACTCATTGGACTAGGTGCATACACAACTCCGTGATCCAAATCCATGACATCGCCTTTCGTCTTTCCTTCGTTTAAATCAATAAGGACGAGTTCACTACTAATTCCTTGATTCATTAAAGCAAATGCATAACTTGAGCCGACAGCACCTGTTCCAATTAACACCACTTTATTGCCTAATGTCATCTCCAAAGAAAATTCCCTCCAATTGAATCAGATTGGTGAAACATTTCAGAAACCGACATAAAAAATACCACATTTCCGCTTTTTTTTCTAGTCCATTTTGTGAAAAAAATTTTACAAGTTTAGTTTGTCATATTTATAAGGAAGAAATTCGTCCAATAATTATCATTTTTATTATTTGGAATAATGAAGAACTGTATGCAAGATCTATAATTGACAAGGATAATCATTATCAAATAATATGTCTTTAAGGAGATAATATCCATATGTGGTTGGATGAGTAAAAGGGGTGAGGTAATGATGGATGGTGGATTTCGAGATATATTTCATCAGTTCTTTTCTAGATTTCAAATGAAAGATTCAGAAATGGAAAAAATGTCGATGGATCAATCAATAGGAGTTGGCACATTTCATCAAATGACAACCTATTCGGGTATTAAAATAATACTGACAGATTATTCATTACATAAAGGGTATGAAGTTCACTTTTCTTCTAAGGGGTCCATGGTAGAGCTTTCATTCTGTTTGCGGGGAAGAAGAGGGGTAGAAGTGACTGGTTTGAGTTATGAGGTTACTCCTGGAAATTGCTATTTGCAATTTATGCAAGACTTTGATGTATCTTTTACCTTTGATCATCGAGCACCTGTTTATTGGTTAGCGATTGCTGTGCCAGTTCAAGTGTTCAATTATATGATGAGCAATGAAAAGAGCGGAAGCAACATTGATTTTGATTCTATCATTGGAAATGGACCTTTTCGATTATTTCAGCAGTCGATAGATTCACGTATGAAATATTTAATTAATCAAATCCTTCAATACTCACCTAATAGTCCGATGTATCATCTTTATATTGAGAGTAAGGTGTTAGAATTGTTGTCAGTTTATTTTCAATCCTTTTTGCTGGATGATCGTATAAGCATCGAGCAATCTAAACTATCAAAGAGAGATGTAGAGAAAGTTCGTAAAGCAAAAGAAATATTGCTTAATAGTATGGAAGCTCCTCCCTCAATTATTGAATTATCAAGACTTGTACAATTAAATGATTATAAATTGAAAATAGGGTTTAAAGAATTATATGGGACAACCGCTTACAAGCTATTACGTCATCATCGCTTAGAAAAAGCAGTGGAATTACTTCAAAGTGGAAAGATGAACGTTAGTCAGGTGGCTGTATATGTAGGATATGGAAATTTAAGTTATTTCTCTGAGGTGTTTAAGAAAACATATGGTATCAATCCATCCGAGTTACTTCGAGATGACTTATTGATCGCTAAGATGACGTAATCTTAGCGATTTTTTTATGTCAGAAAAAATCCGTATAACCGTCATATAATCCGGCAATTGGTAGTCTGTGACCAGTAAGAGGTCTATTATGAATGAGAATCATTTTCAATAATAGGAGGATAACAGATGTTTATAGTGAAAAGATCCATTCTTACACTTCTCTTCACTTGTAGTGCAATTGTATTACTCATGGGCTGCAATAGTGAAGGAGAAAAAAATAAAGAAGAGGGCGCAACTGCCCATGAGGAGAAACAAACAAAAGTGGTAAAGGACAAGCTAGGGAAAGTGGAGATTCCGATGAAACCCGAACGCATTGCTGATGTTTCAGGTTCGACAGAGGAATTACTTGCTTTAGGCTTTACACCGGTGATTAGTGGCAATACCGATATGTCCAATTCAAAGGAGTTTTCGCCTACGATTAAAGACAAGTTAGGCAAAGGTGTACAAAATGCGGGATGGTATCATTCCGAAGTCAATATTGAAACAATTGCAGCGACGAAGCCGGATTTAATTCTTGCAGGTAAGATGCATGAAAAGCTCTATGATCAACTACAAAAGATTGCGCCAACGGTATTAGTTCCGTACTATTATGATTCTTTTCGCGAACGCTTTGAGTATGTAGCCACTATTTTAAACAAACAAGATGAAATGAATAAGTGGATGGATGATTATGACAAAAAAGCGGAAGAAGTAGCTGGAAAAGTCAAAGAGAAAACGAAGCAAGAAACGTTCGCTGTCATAGAAGCCACGCCTAAAGATATTCGACTGTATGTTCGTTCTGGCATTGCTGACATCATTTATGATGATATGAAATTACCTAAAGTAGCCGGACTACCTGAACCGGATCCTTGGGGTGGAAAAGTAACAAGCGTAGAGGCTTTAGATTCTATAGACCCTGATCACATTATTTTAATGGCGAATAAGGGTGAGAACGTGTTGGATAACAATAAGGTTTGGGAAAGCTTAAGAGCTGTAAAAACTGGGCATGTGTATGAAATGACAAGTGATGACAATTATAACTATTCGTTTACGGCATTTGGTAGACAAAAATTAATTGAGCGCATTGATGGCTGGTTCGCAAAGTGATTAGGTGATAAACAAAGGAATGAAAAATATGAGTCCAAAAGCTGAAGTCCTCAATGAACGTGAGACGATGTCGCGGTCAGTCATAGCAATGATTCTTTTGTTTGTAGGAATGATTGCTTTATTGATACTCATCAGTGTGTCGATATCTTTAGGAGCAGCAAACATTGATTTATCAACGGTTTGGTCCGCTTTATTTGAATTTAAGAAAGAGCTAACTACTCATCAGATTATTCGCGATGTGAGAATCCCACGAGCATTAGCAGCAACGTTGATAGGTTCATTTCTAGCTGTTTCAGGTTCCATTATGCAAGGAGTGACCCGTAATCCGCTCGCGTCTCCATCGATTATGGGGGTAACGGCTGGTTCGGCGTTTTTGATTGCAATCGCCTTTGCCTTTTTTCCTGAAACGTCAAGCATGGGCTTAATGTTTTTCTCCTTTTTAGGAGCGGGCTTAGGAGCGGTTCTTGTATTCATGATTGCTTCTTTTTCTAAAGGGCCTTTTACCCCTGTAAAGCTAGCTCTTGCCGGAACAGCTATTAGTGTCTTGTTAAGTGGAATTTCCTCCACTATTTCTATTTATTACCAAGTGGCTCAAGATATTAGCTTTTGGTATGCAGGTGGAGTATCAGGTGCCAATTGGAATAGTATTCAATTAATGCTCCCAGTTGCATTGGTTGGTTTAGGAATGGCCCTCTTCTTGTCACGTTCCATAACTGTTATTAATTGTGGTGAAGAAGTGGCTAAAGGACTGGGACAACGAATCATCCTAACGAAAGTCCTTAGTATCATTGCTGTTCTATTATTAACAGGAGCTGCTGTTTCAGTGGGAGGAACGATAGGTTTTATTGGTTTGATCATTCCTCATATTACACGTTTTATCGTTGGGGTTGATTACCGCTGGATAATCCCTTGCTCGGCCGTTTTAGGCGCATTACTGCTCGTTGTCGCAGATATATTAGCAAGGATGATTGAGCCTCCTTATGAAACACCAGTAGGAGCAATTACGACTATTATTGGTGTCCCCTTCTTTCTTTATTTAGTTCGTAGTGGGAGGAGAGGATAACAGCCATGGAAACGAGATTGAACGGAAGAGAAAAAAAGCCCTTTATAGTGATTGGGGCTTGCTTCATTCTCATTATTTTCACTTTTTTTCTTAGCTTAAATATCGGTGTAATGGTAGTTTCATCAACAAGTGTATTAAAAACATTGGTAGGATTAGGGACGGAACAAGACAAGATGGTCCTTTTCGATTTCCGCTTACCAAGGATGATTCTTTCGATGCTTATTGGCGCTGGTTTAGCTGTAGCGGGGGCGATTCTACAAGGGATTTCTCAAAATGGACTAGCCGATTCTGGCATACTTGGCATCAATGCAGGAGCAGGTCTTGGTGTTGTTCTATTTGTTTATTTTGTAGGAGAGTCTTTTTCAACATTAGGTGCATTATCGATATGGGCGATGCCTGCTTTTGCTTTAGTCGGTGGTTTAATGAGTGCTCTGCTCATTTACATACTGGCATGGAAAAAAGGGGTTCATGCGACGAATTTTATTTTAGTAGGGATTGGAATCAATGCTTTATTAGGTGCTATTTTATTAATTTTTCAATTAAAGCTAGATCCTCATAGTTTTATGAAAACCGTTGTCTGGTTATCAGGTAGCATCTGGGGAACAAATTGGTCATTTGTATGGACGCTTATTCCATGGATCGTCATATTCATTCCACTTGCTTTTTACAAGGCGAGAGAATTAAATGTTCTTTATTTGGGAGATGAGGCGGCGACAGGTCTAGGGGCGAAAGTCAACGCTGAAAGAAGTAAATTATTGTTCGTATCAGTTGCCCTTGCTAGCGCCTGTGTAGCAGTGGGGGGAGGAATCGCCTTTTTAGGGTTAGTTTCCCCACATTTAGCAAGGAAGCTAGTGGGAACAAATTATCAGTTCGTGCTACCAACAGCTGCTTTACTGGGGGCACTTATTTTGTTACTCGCCGATATGATTGGTCGAAACCTCCTTACTCCAACAGAAATACCAGTTGGCATCGTTGTTTCCTGTATCGGTGCGCCTTACCTCATTTATTTATTAATGAAAGTTAAATAGTGAAGTGAATCTTCAATCCGTGAGGGTCTTACAGCCCGTTAATGCGTGATAAAATTTAGGGTGTCTCATAAGTCGAAATTTCGGCTTAGAGACACCCTTTTTTAGTCTTTTTCGATTTTGACATATGTCTTCTGCTTTTGTATGTCGTCTAGCTTCAGTTGCCGCTGAACAGCGCCTTCCACATTTGTATTTACAACGCTTCTTTAATTACTTTTTTGTAGTAAAGCACGGATAACAGGCCGAAGATGGAGTATAGGCCAGTGTAGATGACCATGACGATGATCATCGGTGTCCAAACTTCGGTACCGAATAGGAACCAGCCGGATTGGACGGCGAAATAGCTGTGTAGTAATCCAACGATTAATGGGATACCAAAATTAAAGAGTTGCTTAATTTGGATTCCTTTTAATAGATCCCCTTGTGTGTAGCCGATCTTTCGTAAGATCGTGTAACTGTCTCTCTCTTCTTCACTCTCATCCATTTGCTTAAAGTATAAAATACAGCCAGATGTGATGAGGAAAGTAAGTCCTAAGAAGCCGACGATAAACATAATAAGTCCCATAGTGTTTTTTTGTCCAGTGGACATTTCTAGTTGAGAATGATTGATTCCTTGTTCACTAGAAGAGAATATCTGGAACAGATCGTTTGCTTTCTTGATGTTTTCTTTATCTTTAATATCAATGCCGATGTAAATAGATGATTCTCTTTGGATGGTTGGGTCAAGGTCCTTCTTCAAACGTTCAAAAATCGTGTCGTCAACGATCAGCACAGGTAGACCACCAGCAGTGAAATAAAAGGATGCCACAAAATCTTCATTTAACCCGATATAATTTTGAGTAATGACATTGTTTTTTCCTTTTAATCCGATCTTTCCATTATCTTTTAAAGGCATAAACTTCTTAAATAAGTCGTTATAGCCAGTGAACATCGCTTCATCTGCCGATAGATCGATCTCTTTTATTGCTTTGTCACTGATGACCGGAAGCTGTGAGTTTTCAGGGTCCATATTCTCATTATCTGATTTTGAAGCTAGTATTCGGGCGATATCCGCATGGGCTTGAACGATCTCCATTTTGTGTTCGCTGTATGAAACGTTTTGAGCTTTTAATTCTTTTGTGAATTGTGCCGCCTGTTGTTCATTTGTCATGGAAAAGTCATGCGGTACATAGTTTTCCGCCATTTTTTCCGCAGAGTAATAGGAAATATAGCTAAGTGATAGTAAGCCAATCGCCAGCGCTGATACGGTTGTAATGATCGTCAATAACAGCGCGTTTGATTTCATGCGAAACATAATCGATGATAGCGATAAGACGTCATTAATATTTAAGTAGCCATTTTTCTTCTTTCGAATGATGTTGGCGATGAAACGGACCGATCCTTTGTAGAAAAGGTACGTACCGATAATGACTGTAGCAAGAATAAAGACCATGGCCATGAATAGTTCTTTCATTGTAGTAAAATCGCCGCCAAATAATTTCGATGAAGTATAGTAGCCGACGATAATAGAGATAATTCCTATGATTCCAAGCAGGATTTCAAATATTGAAATCTTTTTCACATTACCCTCTGTTGTTGATGTCACTTTAAACAATGATAAGATCGTTTGTCTTTTAATAAAGATATAATTCGTTAATAAAATGAAGAGATAGATGACCGCAAACACGATCAATGTTTGAATAAATGCCTGCATAGAAAAATTCAGGGTAGCTATTTCTTCAATGCCTAATATTTTAAATAAAATCATCATCACTAGCTTTGAAATAGAGAACCCGACCAATGTTCCAATCATTAATGAACTGAAATAAAGAATAAAGCTCTCCACGCTTAGCAGGCGAAAAATTTCGTTTTTTGTCATCCCGATTAATTGAAATAAGCCAATTTCCTTACTGCGTCGCTTCATAAAAATTTTGTTCGCATATAACAGGAAAATCGACACGATCGCTACGAGTAAAATAGATGCCGTTCGAATAGCAGCGGCTCCCTTAATAGATCCTTTTGCTGCATCCATGGACGGATCATATTGCAACGTCACAAAGGCGAAGTAAAGGGCGACACTAAACACTAAAGCGAAGATGTAAAGATAGTAGTTCTTCATATTTTTTTTCAAATTGCGGAGGATGAGTTGATTAACGCTCATGCTGCACCCCACCTAATACACCTTGTGTTTTCATGATGTCTTGAAAGAATACTTGTCGATCTTCATTTCCTTTATTCAACTGGGTGTAGATTTGTCCATCTTTAATAAAAATCACTCGGCTACAATAGCTAGCGGCGACCGGATCATGTGTGACCATAATAATCGTGGCTTGTCGCTTTTGATTCAGTTCGCTTAGTTTATTTAATAAATCAGAAGCCGATTTTGAATCAAGGGCGCCAGTCGGTTCATCGGCGAAAATAATGCTAGGGTGATGAATGAACGCTCTAGCTGCGGATGTTCGTTGTTTTTGACCGCCAGAAATTTCACTAGGGTATTTATCTTTTAGCTCTTGAATGCCTAATTCCATCGCTAACGCTTGAAATCGTTGATCAGCTTCTTGCTTCGATACTTTCATGATTGATAACGGCAAGAGAATATTTTCTTTCACGGTTAATGTGTCTAGTAAATTATAGTCTTGAAAGATAAAGCCTAAATGGTGCTTACGGAATTCCGCCAGTTGCTTCTCTTTCATATTGGTCATTTCTTTTCCGTTAATTTTAATGTTGCCTAGACTCACTTGATCGATGGAGGATAGTACGTTCAGTAACGTCGTTTTTCCTGAGCCAGACGCCCCCATAATACTGACAAACTCGCCTTTTTCAATGTTTAAATCAATGCCTTTTAATACTTCTTGTTTATTGAACTTGTTTCCATAGCTTTTATGAATTTTCGTTGCTTCTAAAATTGTCATTTGAACACGCTCCTTTTGAAAAATTGTTTGCTTATGTTCTTTTTTATTATAAAAGGATTAAGTATGTTTCTCCTTCGAATGACCGAACAAAAAAGGAAAGCATGTGACAGTGTTGTCACATGCTTATAGTACGAACGAAGTCATTTCGTTTAGGGAAGGTGAGTGTAACTGTTGTTCCTACTCCAAGTTCCGATTGTACAGCGATATCGATCAGTAAAGGCTTTGCAATTTTTTTCGTTAAATACAGTCCCATTCCAGTTGCCGCGTTGTCTTGATGCTCGGTTGTGGATGTAAAGCCTTTGTCGAAGATGCGTGGGACGTCCTTTGGATCAATGCCACGCCCGAAGTCTTGCACTTGAAGTACCGTTTGTTCCTTCTCGATATAACTTTTAATGATAATATCGGATGCTTTGCTATATTTGATCGCATTTGTAAGCAGTTGTCGGAGGATAAAGGCGAGCCATTTCGTATCACTTAAGACGTTTTCTACTTCTAAATCAACGTCAAAACCAATTCGCTTTTGCATACACCACGATCGCAATGTCTTGATTTCTTGAAAGATGATTTCTTCTAAGCTCGTTTTTTCAATGTATAAATCATTTTCCATAAAAGGAAGTCGTTTTTGATGAAGTTGCTGATCTAATAACAGGTGAATTCGCAGCCATTCATACGTCATAGCCGCTTTCAATTTGTCATCCTCGATACGATCCATCATTAAGTGCATTGCTGTTAGCGGGGTTTTCACTTCATGCACCCAAGCTAATAGTTCATCCTTTTCCTGCTCAAGTAGCACACGATTTTCGGTCGCTTGCAGCTTCAATGCTGTTGTTTGCTGCGCCATGCTCGTAGCGATGATTTGTTCAAAAGGGCTTTCTGGCACAGCCAGGTTTGTGATATCAAGGTCATGATCACGTTCTTGCAAGCTTTGATAAAATTTCGTTTCTTTATGGTAACGAATGACCAAAAAGGTCGAAAAAAGAAGCATTGATAACAAGACTATATAAAAACCTGCCCCAATAGGAATAGATGGATCGATAAAAACGACAAGAACGACTAATAATTGTAAACATAAAAATAAGATGATCCAGCTAAGGCGTTCGAGTATATATGGTTTAATCATGAAATGAGTCCTCTTCCTTCGCCATATACCCTTGACCGACCTTTGTCACGATGTAGCTTCCGAGCGCAAGTTCATCGAGCTTCTTGCGCAAACGATTGACGTTAACTGTTAACGTATTATCGCTAACAAAGCGTTGGTCGTCCCATAAACTATTAATCAACGCTTCACGGCTGACAATTTTATTTTTTTGTTCAATGAGTTGTTTTAAAATAAAGATTTCATTCTTCGTTAGCTCGATCGAACCTGCATCGTTTGTGACGGTATTCTTTTCGTAATCGACGGTCGCCCCACACCATGTTTTTAGCTCGATCGGTTCGGTATTGTAATTATATACACGACGAAGAATCGCTTGAACTTTGGCGATAAGCACATCGAAATGAAACGGCTTTTGAACGAAGTCATCAGCCCCAAGCTGCATCGACATCACGATATCTGTCGGATGGTCACGAGAGGATAAGAAAATAATCGGTACATTGGAATGGGAACGAATCAATCGACACCAATGAAAGCCATCAAACTTCGGCAGTTGGATATCGATAATGACTAAGTCCGGTTTGATTGCTGTAAATTCTTGAAGCACTTGAGCGAAGTTAGTAATTCCATACACATCATACGACCATTGCGATAAACGATCTTTAATTTCGTGAAATAAAGAAGCATCATCTTCAATTAACAATAATTTAAACAACGGATTCACCACACAATTTGTAATTATTTCTTAAATTGTATAGGAAAATCTTGTCGAATGCCAAGAGCAATAAAAAAGCCAGCGTTCATTCGCTAGCTTTTTGTCGTAAATATTTCTTATCATTCATAAATAAACGCCAAAAGTAGAAGAAGCCTGGGAAAAGGATCGCAAATCCCACGATATAAGTGACAAATACGGCTCTAAATGAATTTGGATCGGTAAAAGCCGATTCAATCGTCACATTCGGATAAACGATGTAAGGCAAGTGAGCTTTTCCATAGACGTAGCTAGCAATCAAGTATTGAATCGCGACGGCGACAACGGCGAGCCTTGGCATTCCGCGAACGCTTTTATCTTGGATCGATGGAACGAAAAGACCAATTCCTCCAATTAAAAAGAAACCGATTGAAAGCATTAGTAGAGGTAGATCATCCATCATTCGTTCATAAAGCCAAGGAGCTTCGGTTTTCAACGTCCACATAATGAGAAAAGCCATGACTAACGAAATCGGTCCAAGAATACGGGCATCACGTACATACGTTTCATAGGCCTCTTTCTCTTGAGAAGCTTTCGAGTAGTCCGCTAGTAATAAAGAAGAGAGAAAGAGCGTACTGCTGATTGCAAAGCCGATAAAGGCGTATTCATTCGGGCTCGTAAATAATTTTTGTAAATTTAACGAAGGCGATCCGTTCGTATAATCGATAAATGTGCCATGAGTGATAGGGAGCACACTAATTAATAAACCTGGAATGAGGATTCCGGTGATCCCTGACACATAAGTTAACGGCTTTTTGTATTCAGTGGCAATATTTGAAAACACGAGGAAGCTACTTCTCAGTGCCAACAACAGCAAAATGGCGCTTCCCGGAATGAGCAGGATCGTTCCTAACACATAAGCAGCGGTAGGAAACAGACTATAAACGGCCACGACTAAAGCAACAATAAACGTATTTGTGACCTCCCATGTAGGGGATAAATAACGATTGGCAACATTGGTGGCTCTCGTTTGTTCCCGATTAATATAAATCATGGACCAAAAGCCAGCTCCGAAATCCATCGTGGCCATGACGGAATAAATAAATACAAATCCCCAAAGCACAGTAATGGCAATTAACGCATCAGTCATTGGCATTCTCTCCTATCCATTTTAATGAGCTCCTATGTATTTTTCTTCTGCTTTTTTCAAATCATCTAACTCCGTATTTTTTCTAAAGAAGTATCGAAGCACCGAAACGACGGCGATGCTTAAAATGACATATACGATCAAGAATAAAATAAAGAGAATCATTAAATTAGGGACCGATGTGACGGAATCGGCGGTCTGTAGCACGCGATAAATGACCCAAGGCTGTCTGCCGGTACAAGCGAAAATCCAGCCACATTCAATCGCAATGACAGCAAGTGGGCCACACGATACGAATATCCATAGCAACGGTTTCGGGAAATGCCCTTTTTTACTGAATTTTTTCCAGAGAAGTCCGACGATGGCTACAAGAATGAGAAGGGAGCCAATCCCGACCATCGCATTAAATAACGTATGGATAAAAAGCGGCGGCCAATACTCTTCTGGAAAATCGTTTAAGCCGACGACGACCGTATCAAAGCTATTTCCTGATAAAAAGCTAAGCACCCATGGAATTTCAATCGCTCCTTTGACCGTTTGGGTTTCACGGTCGGTAAATCCACCAATAGCTAAAGGGGCGTGAGATTGCGTTTCAAATAAGCCTTCCGCTGCCGCTAGCTTTTCCGGCTGATATTCGTGTAAGTATTGCGCTGATTCATGCCCGTTGATCGCTGTTAAAAAAGAGAAGATTCCTCCAACAACGAGACTAACCATTAAAGCTTTTTGGTGAAAAAGATACACTTTCGATCCCCGTTTATTTTTCATCATTTTATAAGCGGCAACAGAAGCGACCACAAATGCGCCAACGACGTAAGCCGATAAAGCTACATGACCTGCGGTGACAAAGAAGCTAGGGTTAAAAAATGCCGCCCAAGGATCAATGTCAACGAATTGTCCATTTTCATACCGGAAACCGGCGGGTGTTCCTTGAAAGGCATGAACATTCGTGATTAAGACAGCGGATGCTAACGCTCCTAAGGCAACGAAGACTAAACTAACAATTCTCATCCACGGAGCGATTCGTTCAGCGGCATACACATAAATAGACATAAATAATGCTTCGACAAAAAAAGCATAAATTTCGATTTGAAATGGAAGGGGCATGACGCGACCAATCACTTCCATAAATCCTGGCCATAACAGCGATAACTGCACGCCAGCAATCGTCCCAGTCGGAATTCGACCCCTAATAACACCGCAAATGTTTTCGTCCAGCGCTTCGCCATGACGACATAATCTAAATCCTTCGTTTTTTGATAAAGCAATTCCGCTATTAAAATCATTAATGGCAATCCGACCCCAATCGTAGCGAAAATAATATGGAAGGCCATCGTCGTTCCAAATAAGGAACGGGCAATAAATAAATCATCCATAACCTATTACGTCCTTTCCTCTTTTTCCTCATCCGTCATATCTTTTCCAATGTCGGAAAGGATATGTATCAAGGGTGTGAAAGGTTATTGACGCAAGGTGCTCAAAATTCATTATGAAACCAATCATTGTTATAATAAAATTAGTGATTTTCGTAACAATTCATGTAAAGGGGAGGAATCGTGATGTCTGAATCATTACAATTGGCTACATTTGCAGGGGGCTGTTTTTGGTGTATGGTTGCTCCATTTGATGAACAGCCGGGAATTAAAGAAGTGACTTCTGGATACACAGGAGGTCACACAGTCAATCCGACGTATGAAGAAGTATGTTCTGATACTACAGGACATTATGAAGCGGTCCAAATTACATTTGATCCGAATGTATTCTCGTATGAAAAATTATTGGAGCTATTTTGGCAACAAATTGATCCAACCGATGCAGGCGGTCAGTTCAACGACCGCGGATTATCGTATCGAACGGCGATTTTCTATCATAATGAGGAGCAAAAGCAGCTAGCAGAAGCCTCCAAAGCGAAACTAGCCGCTAGCGGTCGCTTTCAAAAACCGATCGTGACCGAGATTTTGCCAGCAAGCCCGTTTTACCAAGCCGAAGAAAAGCATCAAGGCTACTATAAAAAGAACGCATTCCATTACAATATGTATAAAGAAGGTTCTGGTCGAGCACCGTTCATTCGCGAGCATTGGAAAAAAGTAAAAAGCGATGAGCAGCTGCGTAAGGAATTAACACCGCTTCAATATGAAGTCACAAGAAATAATGCGACAGAACCGCCGTTTCACAATGAATTTTGGAATCATACAGAAGAGGGCATTTATGTCGACATCATTTCTGGCGAGCCGCTCTTTAGCTCGCTCGATAAATACGATGCGGGTTGCGGCTGGCCGAGCTTTACAAAGCCGTTGCGCCGCATGGAAATCGCTGAGAAATTAGACACTTCCCACGGAATGAGACGAATTGAGGTTCGAACGAAAACATCCGATGCCCATCTTGGCCATGTATTTGATGACGGTCCTGGTCCAGATGGTGCACGCTATTGTATCAATTCAGCAGCCCTGCGATTTGTGCCAAAAAGTAAGCTCATTGAAGAAGGGTATGGAGAGTTTTTGAGTTTATTTGAATAAAGTAAAACACACTTCCGGTCAAATGGCCCTGGAAGTGTGTTTTGTTATGTCCTAATAAAATAGCTTTCTTTGCAGAAGATCGAGTGCCCGTTCAATTTCTTCTATATCGTCTTTAGAAGCATCTTTTATTCGATCAAGGAACTTAGCTTCTATATATTGAAAAGCTTCTTTCATCATCAGTTCACCGTCTTTTGACAGACGAATATAGTGCTTTCTGCGATCTTCAGTATCGGCGATTCTTTCGATTAAATTTTTTTCAGTTAATTTTTTCAGCTCTCGGCTTGTATTCGGCATAGACATATGCTGACAATCACTAATGTCACTAGGAGTAACGGACTCGCTAACAGCGATGTATTCCAAAATACTATATTGAACAGGCGTGATGGCGCTCGATTTAGCTTCTTTCGTCAAGTCATGTGTTACACGATGAAAGGAAGATGAAAAGGCCACAAATTTATTAAATAAATCTTCTTTGTTCAAAATACTCACCTCTTATTGACAAGGTAACAAAGATGTTATCGAAAAACAATTATCATTTGACAACTAAGTGAGAGGGTGTTATCTTTTAGTTATCATTTGATAAATAAAAGAGGTGCGATGAATGAAAATATTGGCTATTTACACACACCCAAATCATCAAAGTTTAAGTTATGCTTTTTTGCAGGAAGTGATCAAAGGAAGTCGCGAGAACCCGAATATAAAGGAATTACAAGTATTAGATTTATACGAAGAGGCCTTTGATCCACTTCTTATATTCAACGAAACTAAACGAAGACGTGATATGCATAGTGATCCTACCTTTGAACAGTATAGAAAGCAAATTATGTGGGCGGATAAGATCGTCTTTGTCTATCCTATCTGGTGGGGGAGGCCACCGGCGATGTTGATGGGGTATATCGATCAAATATTTGCGTCAAATTTCGCTTATAGAGAGGAAGGGAGACTATTGCCAGAAGGACTTTTAAAAGGGAAATCAGTCGTGTGCATTTCTACTATGAAAGGACCTACGAATTATCCATTGTTTTTATTGAACAATGCTCATAAAGCCTTAATGAAGAAAGCGGTATTTAATTTTGTAGGAATTAAAAAGGTGAAATTTTTCGAATTTGGTCATATGGAAAGTCCAAAGGGAAAACAGGGAAGGAAATTAGATAAAATTTATCGTTATTTTAAAACAGCCGCAAATTGATCAGCAGCGTTTATTGTTCTTTTGTTATATAATGTATGAAAACAGACATTTCTTTGAAGAAGTGTCTGTTATTTTTAAATGGAGAGATATTATGACAGAACAAGCGTATGATCAGATGCTGGGGGTTGATACCATCGGCCTGAAGGAATTCCCACTACAATTGGTTCATTACAATCGTTATGAAGCGACACCGTATGCGGCATTGGACGAGCTATTTCGTTCGTATGAGTTGAACCGTACAGATGGTGTTGTCGATGTTGGCTGCGGTAAAGGACGGTTGTCGTTTTATGTTCATCATCATTTTCAATTGTCGGTGACAGGAATTGAAGTGAATAAACAGCTATATGAAGAAGCGTTACACAATAAGGCGAGTTATATGAAGAAGAACAGTTCAAAAAAAGGCAATCTTCGCTTTGTATGTGGTCCAGCTGAGAAGTATAAAGTGGAGCCAATAGATAATCGCTTTTATTTTTTTAACCCGTTTTCGATCCAGATTTTTATGAAGGTTGTTCATAATATTTTACTGTCGGTGGAGCAACATAAGCGAGCGGTGGATCTTATTCTTTATTATCCAACGATCGAATACATTCACTTTCTGGAACAACAGACGCCGTTTGAACTGGCCAAACAGATCGAGGTCCCAGAGCTTTATGAAAAAGATGAAAATGAACGATTTTTAATTTTTCGACATGATGCGTGAAATTGTTTCACGTGGAACGAATTTTCGAGGAGGAATAGCATGAAAAAAACATATATGTTGTCGGAGCAGTGATCGTTGAAGAAGGGAAAATTTTATGTGCCCAACGAGGAGAAGGAAAAACTTTAGCATTAAAATGGGAGTTTCCAGGGGGGAAAATTGAGCAAGGTGAATCCCCAGAGGAAGCGTTGCGTCGTGAGATCGAAGAAGAGATGCGCTGCCAAATTGAGATCGGAGAACAAGTAGAACATACCGTATATGAATATGATTTTGGCATTGTTCATTTAACGACATTTTTCTGCCGAATTGTGGAGGGGGAACCTGTGTTAACGGAGCACGTCGCTGTGAAATGGCTGGCACCGCATGAGTTAACCTCGTTAGATTGGGCACCGGCGGATATTCCGGCGATTGAGAAGCTGGGTCAAATATCTGTGTTGCATTAAAAGGCACTGCTATGAAAAACGTAAAGTACGGGTGATGGAATGAGTAATTTTATTCATAATTTAGAAGCATCATTGCATACAGGATTTATTAATCAACAATCGAGCTATTTTGGTAACTATCGACCTAAATTATTAGTGAATAATACGCAAAAAAATGAATATGTTTTAACTTCTTTAGTAGAGGAGTTAGAGAATTGTCAATCCTTTTTGTTTTCTGTAGCGTTTATCACGGAAAGCGGCTTAGCGACGTTAAAGTCTCATTTTCTTGATTTGAAGAGAAAAGGGGTGAGCGGACGCATTTTAACATCAACGTTTTTACAATTTAATCAGCCGAAAGTGTTTCGTGAGCTCATGAAGATTAGTAACGTAGAGGTTCGGCTAACAAACGTAAAAGGGTTTCATTCAAAGGGATACATTTTTACGCACGATGATTATTATTCATTAATTGTCGGAAGTTCTAACTTGACGGCTCATGCATTAAAGGTGAACTACGAATGGAATGTGAAGCTCACTTCTCATGAGGATGGAGAAATTGTTCATCATTTTAAGCATCAATTTGAAGATGTGTGGCAGCAGTCGGATATTTTGACTGAACAATGGATTCAAGAGTATGAAAAGATTTATCAACAGCAAGCTGATAAGCGATTAGCGGAGCAAGTGATTGAGGGGCCAACTGCTTATCAAACGAATGCGATCCAAGAGGCGCTCCAAATTCAACCGAATAATATGCAGCGAGCGGCATTAGAGCAAATTGCTCAATTGCGAGCAACAGGGGAGAAAAAGGGACTAGTCATTTCTGCCACAGGAACTGGGAAAACGTATCTTTCGGCGTTTGATGTGAGACGGTTTGCTCCTAAGCGAATGCTGTTTATTGTGCACCGTGAACAAATTTTACATAAAGCAAAGTCTGATTTTCAAAAAGTGTTAGGTGGAGTAGATGAAGATTTTGGCATCTTATCAGGTACGAAGAAAGAAACGGACGCTAAATATTTGTTTGCAACGATTCAGACGATTGCCAAAGAAAACTATTTAGCTTCATTTGATCGAGCAGCATTTGATTATATTTTAATTGATGAAGTACATAAAGCCGGGGCCGCTTCTTATCAGCGTGTTATTGATTATTTTCAGCCGCAGTTTTTGATGGGGATGACAGCAACTCCTGAAAGGTCCGATGATTTTAACATTTATTCATTATTTGACTATAATATTGCTTATGAAATTCGTTTGCAGGAAGCGTTAGAGGAAGATATGTTATGTCCATTTCACTATTTTGGTGTTACCGACTTCCAATTTAATGGAGAGTTCATTGATGATGCAACGATTTTATCACGGCTTGTGACAGAAGAAAGAGTGAAGCATCTAGTTGAGAAGATCGAATACTATGGATTTTCTGGAGAAGCTGTGAAAGGACTTATTTTTTGTAGTAGAAAACAAGAAGCTGAACAGCTCTCTGAGAAATTGAATGAATTTGGCTATCGGACCGTCGCTTTAACAGGTGACCACTCTCAAGAAGACCGTGAACAAAGAGTAATTGAATTAGAAAATGGAAATCTTGACTATATTTTAACAGTAGATATTTTTAACGAAGGGATCGATATTCCGAGCATTAATCAAGTCGTGATGTTAAGGCAAACACAATCGAGTATTGTCTTCATTCAGCAGCTTGGGCGCGGTCTTCGTAAACACGCATCGAAACATTATGTGACGATCATTGATTTTATCGGCAATTATAAAAATAATTATTTAATTCCAGTCGCATTATCAGGTGATCGTACGCAAAACAAAGACAATATTCGCCGAAAAACGATTGATACGAGCTATATTAAGGGAGTTTCGACGATTCATTTTGAAGAAATTGCGAAAAAGAAAATTTTACAATCGATTAGTGAAAGCCGCTTAACGAAATTAGCAATGTTAAGGGAAGCCTTTGTCGAATTGAAGAATCGGTTAGGAGAAGTACCTTTATTATATGACTTTATCGCCAATCATTCCATTGATCCGTTAGTGGTCGTTAATGAACATGCTAATTATTATCAATTTTTAATTAAACTAAAAGAGGATGTTCCTGTTATATCGGTTGATGAAAACAATGTGTTAACGATGTTGTCGCAGGAAGTGTTAGATGGCAAGCGAAGGCATGAGCTGATTTTATTGGATATGCTGATGAATAAGGAAGAGGTGGAGGTTGAAGCCTATCTCTCCCGTTTGCAGGAATATCAGTGTTCAACAGACGAAGCAGTGATTCGTTCGGTTCATCGTTTATTTGATTTGTCTTTTTTCACACAAAGCCAGCAGAAAAAATATGGAGCGCAACCAATTGTTGAACTCACGGCCGATCAAAAATATCTTTTTCACTCAAACATAAAATCTAGTTTAAAAGAAAATAAATTTTTCAAGGAAATGGTTAAAGATATTATTGAGTGTGGACTGGAGAATACTAAAAAATATCGCAGTGAGGAAGCATTCACTTTGTATGAAAAATATTCCCGAAAAGATGCCTGTAAGTTATTAAGCTGGGAAAATGATGAAAGCTCTACGGTGTATGGCTATAAAACAAAGTATCACTCTTGCATTATATTCGTTACGTATCATAAGCAGGATGAGATTGAGGCAAGTGTCAATTATGGGGACGAGCTTTTAAGTCCTGATCTGTTTAAGTGGTATACAAGGAGTAATCGAACGTTACAGTCAAAAGAAGTGCAAGCGATTATAGAAGCAGAGAGAAGTGGCATCGATATTCATATATTTGTAAAGAAGGATAATGACGAAGGTCGGGACTTTTATTATTTAGGAAAATCAATTCCTGATCCATCAAGCATTGAACAGACAACAATGAAAGACAAGCATGACAAGGAGATTCCGGTTGTTTGTATGAATTTAGTGCTGGAACAACCTGTGCGACATCAGCTTTATCATCATATTAAGAGTGGGGCGCAATAAATAGTAGGCGTTTCTTGGGCTATTGGACTAGTAGCTTTACTCCCTTTCATCGCTGGGGTAAATGCAAGTTTGCGTATGAATGAAACGTTACCAAATAAAATAGGGACAACGTTAAGTAAAGAAGCCATCAGGGAGGGAGAAATTCCTTTCTGATGGCTTCTTTCATATTTGAAAAATAGTTGTCGAATTCAATTGTTTTATTTTTGTAAATTTTACTTTTGGATTAGGTATAAGTATCTATATATTCATGTATAATGTGGTGCAAGAATATATTGTTAATTATTTGATTGATGAATGGATACGTAATTGAGGAGGTTTGTAAAATGAAGTTGAAGTTTGGCACCAAGATTAACTTGATGGTTATTGGAATTATTCTTGCTTTATCAGTTGTTATGGGTATAGTTGTTAAGCAGCAAATTACGAAAGGGATTGAAAAGTTTGCAGTTGAAAAGGCGAAGAGTGATTTAAATCTCGCTTATAGATATATTGATGACAAGTACACTGGTGAGTGGGAAATTAAGAATGATCAGTTGTATAAAGGAGCAACATTGATCAATGAAAATTATGAAGTCATTGATCCAATAGGCGAAGATACGGGAGATACTATTACAATCTTTCAAGGTGATACACGCGTATCGACGAATGTGATGGACAGAGAAAATCGCGTCATTGGAACGAAAGCTACTCCTGAAGTCATCGAGAAGGTTCTTAAACAAGGGGAAGAATATTATGGTGAGGCTGAAGTAGCTGGACATACATATCAAACGGCTTATATGCCCCTCAAGAATGTAAATAATGAAGTAGTCGGTATTTTATATATGGGGGCCTCACAACAAATTATTGATGGCGTGTTAGCTCGATTCTTAGCAGCATTTTCAACAGTCTTAATTGTTGTGATCATACTTTCCTGTGGAGTGGCTTACTGGTTTACGAAAAGAATAAAAACAAGGTTGAGCAATTTGACTGTGGCACTTGAACAAGCAGGAAATGGGGATTTCACTGCTCAAGTCAATGATACAGCCGGGGATGAATTAAGCAGCCTTTCCACTAGCTTGAATCAGATGGTTGCCAATCTTAAAGAGATGACGAATGAAGTGATGGTGACTTCCGAGCATCTTGCTTCTTCATCGGAGCAGTTAACAGCCAGTGCAGAGCAAACGAGTCAGGCAACAGAAAACATTGTACAATCCATTCAGCAAGTGGCTAGCGGAGCTGAACATTCGACGGATAGTATTCAGGAAAGCTCCGTTGCTTTAGAAGAGGTAAGTAAAGGAGTGCAATCGATTGCAGAAAATGCTTCCTTTATTTCAGAGGTAAGCTCTCAAACGGCTCAAAAGGCCACAGAAGGCGGAGGGCTTGTAAGTCAGACTGTCGAACAAATGAAGACAATTAATCGATCTGTTCATGAAAGTGGCGACATTATCCAATCATTAGATGAGCGTTCAAAGCAGATTGGAGATATTACAAAAGCAATTAATGATATTGCAGAGCAAACCAATTTACTAGCATTAAATGCAGCTATTGAAGCGGCAAGAGCTGGCGAACATGGAAAAGGCTTTGCGATTGTAGCGGAAGAGGTGCGTAAACTAGCAGAGCAATCTCAACAGTCGTCCGCGCAGATTTCTAGCTTAATTGTGGAAATTCAGCAAGATATGGCACAATCTCAACAATCGATTGAACAAGTAACTGTAGAGGTAAAAGGTGGTTTAAGTATTGTTCAGCATACAGAAGTAAACTTTCAAGAGATTTTGCAGTTGATGGATGAGTTGGCTGATCAGATTGAACAAATGGCCGCTACAGCACAAGAAGTATCAGCAAGCACGGAAGAAGTATCAGCGACGGTGCAGGGCATGACCGGAATTTCAAATGAGACGTCGATGTATTCACAAACGGTAGCATCTGCAGCAGAAGAGCAACTTGCATCGATAGAAGAGATAACCGCTTCTTCCCAAGCGTTGTCTAGCCGAGCGGAGAATTTGCAACGGTTAGTTAGTAAATTCAAGGTGTAAGAAGTAACTAGAAAGATAAAGAAAGTGTACATAAAGCTCAAATCCCAAGCACCATCTTCATTTTAGACGGTGCTTGGGATTTATTTCACTTTAGTTTCATTTTGTTCAATTAGTTGAAGATACAGATTGCGTAGCACATGCGTCTTATACTGTTCAAGCTTACGACCTTCTAACTTTGTAATATTGGCTTGCTTTAATTGTTGGATGAACCAGCCTTTGGAATATAGATGAGCCATGAGTAGAAGCCTCCTCCATCATTCAGGTTAACAACAATATATGGAGGAGGCACAAAAGAAGTGCCCGTGATTTGATTATTTTTCTAGATATATGATTCTTCGTAAATCCCTGTTTTTTTGCTGTATAAATGGATTAGAAGAGATGGATGACAAATCAATGATCTTTTGCTAGCTGATACACAATCTACAAAAGAGAAGAAAAAGGTCGTTTCTACTATTTATTGGTATAATGATTGTGGTGATTAAAGAATATGTAGTAATGATAAAGGAGAGCGTAGTGTACACAATTGGACAAGTTGCGAAATTTTTAGGTGTATCTAGAGATACTTTAAAATTTTATGAAGAAAAGGAATTAGTGAAACCTAGACAAAATATTGAGAATGGGTATAGAAAATATAATCATTTTGATATATATGATATAACAACGGTAAATTTCTATAGAGAAATTGATATTGAAATTAAAAAAATCCAGGACTTAAGAAAAAGTAAGAGTATAGAGGGAATAAAATCAGTATTAGAAGAGAAAGAACAAGAGGTTTTAGAGGAAATAGAATATAAAAAACGTCTTTTAAAAAAGCTTCAGATAATAAAAGAAGATTGTGAAAAAATTAAACAATTCTTAGGAGAATACACAGTAAAACAAATGAAGCCCTTAGAAATAAAGGGAGAAATAGAGCATTTTACTGCATATGAAAAATATGACACTCTAAAAGAAAGCACAGACAGTTTAAAAAAAGCAGTGACTCTCACATCTTTAAGAAGAGTCATATGTTTCAATGAAGAAGGTATTCTAGAAGACAAATTCATCATTGTAAGAAAAGTAGAAGATCATGATCAAGCAATAGAAGGTGAAATTCTATCTCATCCAAAATGTATTTATACAGTTATTGAGGATGGAAGGTGGTCAACTGGCGGAAAAAATATTGATCATAACGTGGAAGCTAATTTGAGAAAAATAGCAATAGAAAAAGGATATGAATTATTGGGGCTAGTTTATATAAATCTATTACTCACTACTTATGAAGATGGACTTGAACGTGTGTTTTTAGAAATTTATGCACCTATAAAGTGAAGCTTCAATTCGTGGGGGCTTCATCTCCACGGATGAAGAGAGGAACAAAGGCTAAAATCGTAACGTCCTGTTGCAGCGCCTTTGTAACCGGCATTGTGCAGGTCCGAACCAATCGGACGTTTACAGGCTGTTGCCCCCACCTACATGTCTGCGCTCTTTCTGCGGGAGTCTTACAGCCCGTTAATATGGGAATAATGAAGGTGTGTATTGACCTGTGAGTAACCCCTAGGTTTAAGCTGAAGGTATTAGTAAATATTGAGCGCTATTATATTTACGAAATACTTAGTTTGAAGAGGGGATTGTACATGAATAGAGAAAAGCAACTAAACAAACCAGTAGCAAGTTTTATTGTACTAACCAATATCATTTTTTTGCCACTTTTTTTTATTGTAGGAGCCGTAAGTATGTTAGGATTTCCTGCATGGGTCGTTGATGTAATGTTCTGTGTATCAGCTTGGTCCTCAACCTTTGCTTTTGCAGCGTTATTTAAAAAAATCTATCCTGGGCAGAGTTTTATCCAATTTGTGAAAGGTAAATTCAAGAATCAACTTAAAATGTCTGTGGTTCTTACTTCTATTATGATTCAAATCTTCCTATTTTTAGTGATTTTATTTCTCGTATCTAATAATAGTGAAGTAGACTCTATTTTTTCTATATCTTCATGGGGAATGTTGATCTATTTCTTTTTTAAAACCTTACTTGCAGGGCCACTAGGAGAAGAATTAGGGTGGAGAGGTTTCGCTCAAATTGAGCTTCAAAAGAAGCACTCTCCATTAAAAGCTTCGATAATCATAGGATTTTGGTGGGGGATGTGGCATCTACCTATATGGTTTACTTACGGGTATCTGGGTATTGATTTAATCAAATTTATTCTATTCTTTATGATTGCAATTATATCTACTAAGATCATCATGACAGCATTTTATAACTTGAATCAGAATTTAATTATCCCAATCATCATCCACCAATTCTTTAATTTCTTTATTGGCATAATAAATGGAAATTTAATTGACTTAATCATGTATAACGCAATTTTTTATTTAGTAGTAGCGGTCTTAATTATCGTTATAAATCCAAAGAAAGTATTGTATGGAAAGGAAGAAATAGACGTTATTGATTATGGTCTTCAGTGAACAATTAAAAAATAGAGAGTAGTACATAATTTAGTGATGAGTTGTACAGCTATACTACGGTCACTATCAGAAGTGCTAGTTGAACAGATCGGGCGTTTACGGGCAGTTGATCCCCCACCTAAATAGCTTTGCTTCTCTTGCTATTTGGAGGTGGGGGGCTTGCCTGTTAATGCGGGATAAATAAATCGATTACATGAAATAAGAGCATGTTTTGATCAATCTTTTTTCAAAATATGCTCTGTAGACTTATTTTTGTATCAAGGTTATTAGTAATAATTTAATTAAGCTGTATTTAGTTATTTTCCACTGGCGACTCTATTTTTAACCGTTTAAATCTCATATAAAAGAATGCCGTCATTGCAAATGAGAATAGACCGAAGATGACTACCATATGTTCAAGGCCGATTGTGTCCAATAGAAATCCTGTCATTAATAAAACGACTTGAAAAATGACCCGTTCGAGCATACCGCGGAAGGAAAAGAACCTGCCGTGGAAGTCCTTTGGAACCCTTGTTTGGAAAATGGTTGCAGAGGTTGGGAAGAAGCATCCAACAGCAAAACCAAACAGAATAAAGGCCAAAACGGATAGAAAGGGGACATGGGCAAAGTACAGTAACATTTGCGATAACCCGATGATAAATGAAAAGACAAATAGAATCATATAGGGTGACAGCTTCTGGCTAATTTGTTTCACGAAAAACGCTCCGAGCATAAAGGCAATGCCTTCCGCTGTATAAATCCAGCTTTTAATCGTAGAGCTATTTTGGATCTCGCTAATATTAATCACCATCAAATTAAAGCCACCAATAAATAAGAGCGGAACGAGCGTTAAAATAAGAGTCATAAAGACCAGAGGAAGTCCTTTAATGACGGGAAATACGTCTTTAAAGCCGGCTCCTGTTGTCTGTTCTTTTTTGACACTACCTTGTTCCACTTCCGATTCGTCTAATGTTAAAAGGAAAGTTAATGAAAATAATAATAAATAAGCAATGAGTGAAATGATATATACCATTGAAAGCGACATAATCGCTAATAAAATTCCGGCTACGGCTGTCCCCATAATTCTCGAAAGGGTCGATACATTCATATACACCCCGTTCAGTCGTAACAAGTCCTTTTCTTCTACGACTAAAGGGATAGCAGCCTGTAGTGCGGGGAAGAAGAAAGCAGCGGAAATTTGGGCGCAAATTAAAAAGGTGATCATCCACCAGACCGAGCCGGTTTCAATCGCAATCAACATGAAAATGACGCTAATCGTACGAACAAATCCGGAAACAAGCATCACTGTTTTTTTGCTAATTTGATCGGTGACTTTGCCAGCTAGCGGTCCAACTGCAATTCCAGCAAGAAGACCAACAGCTAAAATAATAGATTTTAAGAAATCAGAAGGTACTTTCTCTTGCATAAATTCAAGATTCCCAATAATACCAAGCCACAGACCTAAGCCTGCTACAAACTCACCACATAATAAAATCCAAACATTTTTATTTTTCCACATAGTGATGTCCTCACGTTCTGCATATATTCTTTTGTCTATCTAAATATACTATATAACCCATTTGTTGAAAATGATTATTATTATCAAATTATATATCCCTCAAAATTTATATTTTGTAATTCAATTTTAAACTTTTCTAAAAATTTTTCATATATAGGAGGAAGCGGTCGTCCCTTGTGCTGAATGACCCCGAACTGTATTTGTGGTATGTCTACATTGTCTACATAAGTACTTATGTTTTCGCCGTTTAATAGAGTAGGTTCGTATTTTAAAGAGTGCTCAAGGGCAAGAGTGACGACAAGATCGCGGTTCAAAGCTATGCGGATGGCGTCTATATTATTAGTTTTAAATAGTATTTGGAGATCACCGTATTTTTCTTCTATTTTTTTTACAAACCAGAGGAGCGTCTCATCGTTATAAATGACTAATGTTTGATGAACTATTTGATCTAGGGTTAAAGTTTTGATTCGTGTCAAAGGGGAATTTTTGTTGATGCAAATTTTTACTCGTCCATGTATATAGTGTTGAAAGGTTAACTCTTTGTGGTGTAGTTGATTTTCATAGACATTGATTAGACCGATAAGAAATTGATTGTTTAGTAGGTCTTGTACAATTTCTTGCGATCCTTTTTCGATTATTTCTATATTAATATTGGGATAATTCTCTTTTAAGCTTGTTAATACTTTTACTAAAATAGGCATAATTCCAGGGATCGAAGCAATTTTTAATTCGCCGCTTAGTGGTTGATTCCATTGATTGGCCTCTGTTTTTAATTCTTGATACTGGAAGATGACATCGTTTGCTTTTTGGATAATCTTTTGACCGAATAATGTTAACTCAACTCCTTTTCTTGATCGAACAAAGATCATATGACCTAATTCGGCTTCAACAGATGAAATCGCTTGGCTCAAAGCAGATTGAGTAACATGTAATTTTTCAGCAGCGAGTGTAATCGATCCCCACTTTGCGACCTCTAATATGTATTGAAGTCTATCAATCTTCATACATGCTTCCCCTCCCATTAGAAAAATTTAAGGAACGATTAAAAACATTAATTTTACTTAATTATAAATTAAGTTTACAATATTTTTAATATTAAGAAAATTAAAACGAAAGAGGGATGAGAGAAATGAGCAAAGCAATTAGCAAGCAAGCAGAAGGGGTATTAGATGCGAACTATGTAGAGGTAGACAAATTACCTTGGGTTCCGTTTTTTGGTACCGAAGTGAAGCTATGCAAAGTTAACCCGATTTCTGGACAATTCATCGCTTTGATGAAAGCGCCTTCAGGGGTTGCGCTCCCTCCTCACGTTCATCATGGTATTGTGATTGTTTATACAGTACAAGGGAAGTGGAAATACGTGGAGCATGATTGGGTAGCGAGCCAAGGAGATATTATTTATGAACCAGCAGCCTCTTTGCATACGTTTTTAGCTGTACCTGATCAAGAGGAAGATGCTATTTTAATGAATGTTATTGAAGGGGCATTAGAGTTTCGTGGTGAAAATGATGAAATTACTTATATGCTCAATTGGCGTGAAGCGTTGCAACTTTATTACAATTATTGTGAGGAGAATAGTATAGAGATTCTCAACATTGGACAAATGAAATAGATAAAAGCTGTATACGTAAAGAAAGTGGATGAGCCTAAGAAATATAATGGGCAGCATCCACTTTTTTTGTTGAATAATGTCGAAAAAAAGGCGTGGTTTTGTTATAGAATAGATACATAGTATTTTATACTTATAAAAAGGAGCCAAGGGGGTGCAATGATGAAAGATCTTGTGTTTCATGCGTCACTGATTATATCCTATTTATTTATTGTCGGGTTTCTAGTAGGACGAAGAGATAAGAAGCAATATTCACCGTTGCTGCAGCAATTATTTATAGGCAATGGAACGGGTCTTATGGGGATAGTTCTTATGTATTATTCTATTCATATTTCTAATGATATTATCATTGATTTGCGCCATCTTTTTATTGTCATTGCAGCCTTGTTTGGTGGACCTATTTCAGCGATTTGGGCGAGTGTGATTATTGCTATTGGTCGGATGCTGTTGTTCGATATGAGTGAGGCAGCGATTGTAGCTTCGGTCAACATATTATTAGTAGGTATCGTGCTAGGAATCATGTCTAAATGGAGATGGAAGAACATATATGTGGAAGGCTTGATGATGAATGTGACGGCTCTATTTATGATCTTCTTAACTATTTATTATTTATCGGACGTATCTAATGCTTTACAGATTATGATCTATCATTCTAGCATTTCTATTCCTGTCGGCTTATTAATTATTGCTCTTAGCCTGTATTTAAATCGATATAATGACATGGTGCAAAACATGAAGAAAGAAAACAAAATGGATTATTTGACAGGATTAAATAATGTGCGCCAATTTGATCTAGCGATGAATCAATTTAAGACGGAAGGTATAGCAAAGGGTGAAAGATTAGCTGTTTTATTCATAGATATTGATTTCTTCAAAAAAGTAAACGATACGTACGGTCATGCAGCTGGAGATGAGGTTCTCAAACGATTATCCATTATTTTACAAGAAAATGCTCGGTCATTTGATCGAGTGTACCGTAATGGTGGGGAAGAATTCTCTGTCTTGCTTCTAGACTGCCCGTTATTTCAAGCAAGAGAAATTGCAGAAAGAATTCGTTTAGCCGTAGAAAGAACTCCATTTATCTTACCTGACCAATCTAGTATTTTTATTACTATCTCTATCGGGTTATCTAATTATCCAGAAACCACTACCGATATTGATTATCTTATTAAACAAGCAGATGAAGCTTTGTATGAAGCGAAACAGGCTGGACGAAATCGAGTATGCGCGTCTTAATCTGTTAAAACAAAAAGTCATTTGAATCTTTGATTTGCTCAGGATTCAAATGACTTTTTTAGCTGTTTTTATTTTTTCAATAATAAATACATGAAATATGGTGCGCCAATGAGGGCAACGATGATTCCGGCTGGTAAGCCATCAGGGTCGACTATATTGCGTCCAATGGTGTCAGCTAATAATAGTAGCCATGCTCCGATGAGAATTGCTATTGGCAAGAATAATTGATTTCGAGGCCCTACTAGAGCTTTTGCCATATGGGGAGCCATCAACCCGATGAAAGCAATGCCTCCAGTAACTGAAACGGCAGATGCAGCGAGAGCCACTGCGGTGAAAAGCAAGACGACTCGCTCTTTTTTTATTGATAAGCCAACGCCCACAGCTACAGGTTCATTGAGGGCGAGGATATTTAAACGATTGGCTTTGTATAACGCAAAAGGAATGAGAATGATAAGCCATGGAACAATCGCCCAAATAAATGGCCAATCTGTTCCCCAAATGTTTCCGGCTAGCCAATTAGCGATAAAATCTACTTTCGTACGCTCAGCAGATGAAATAAGGACAATCATTGCCCCAGATAGCGCCATTGAAAATCCGACCCCAACTAGCACGAGCTTGACGGGTTGAAGGCCGTCATTTTTACTGTAAGAAAACAAGGAAATGAAACAGGCAGTCAGGATTGCACCAGCAAAAGCAACAGCAGGCAATAAATAAACAAATGAACCGGCATCAAGAGGGAAGAACAAAAAGAAAACGGCGATAGCAACCCCTGCTCCAGAGTTAATACCGATAATGCCAGGATCAGCTAAATCATTTCGGGTAATTCCTTGTAAAATCGCCCCAGATAACGCAAGGGCCATCCCTGCTAATAAAGTAATGATAATACGAGGCAATCGAACGGAGAAAATAATAAATTCCTCTTTAAATGTCCCTTGTCCGAGCAACGTGGGGATTAGTCTGTCAAAAGAGACAGAGGAGTAGCCCATTCCCATGCTGAGGACCATAGTGGCGGTGATAAATAGCAATAACAAACTTAATAGCAGTCGCTGTTTTTTAATAATTGTTGGATGAATCATGAGAAAATTTTCCCTCCTTTATGCACAATGAAAAGGAAGAAAGGTAAGCCCATCATTGCGACAATGGCTGCTACCGGTGTTTCATATGGTGCGTTGATCGTGCGACCTAACGTATCAGCTAATAGCATGAATGTCGCACCGATGACGGCTGACATCGGAATGATGAAACGATAATCGGTGCCGACGATTGCCCGGACAATATGTGGGATCATCAAGCCGATAAAGGCCATGTTTCCGACAAGAGCCACGGCAGCTCCAGTCAATAAAATGATCATGATAAATAAAATGATTTTGATTTGCATTGTTTTTTGCCCTAATCCTACAGCCACTTCCTCATTTAAGCTGAGAATGGTTAGCTGTCTAGAAAGCAAGAGCGTAATGAGTAAACCGATGCCGATAAATGGAACAATCATTTGAAGCTGATTCCATGAAGTGCCGATTAATCCTCCTGCTGTCCACATCGATACATCTTTAGAGATTTTAAAATAGATACCAATACCTTCTGCAATTGCGTAGAGGAAGGCCGATACGGCGGCTCCAGCTAAGACGATACGTAGCGGAGAGAATCCGCCTTTTTTGATTGCTCCAATCCCGAATACCATCATCGATCCAACAGCCGCTCCGATAAAGCAGGCTATCATGATGATGTAATAATTAGCTGTAGGTATGAGTGCGACTGTTAAAGCGAGTGCTGCATTAGCTCCGGCTGTTAGTCCAAGTAAACCTGGATCAGCTAAAGGGTTTCGCGTTACCCCTTGCATAATCGCTCCAGAAACAGCAAGAGATATGCCAACTAATATCGCTCCAATTTCCCGTGGTAAACGGATTTCGCGAATTAAAGAAATTTTTTCCCCTTTGACTTCAGAAGTAAGGGCAAGCCAGACGTCTTTGACAGTTGTATCTGCTGCGCCAAATACGCAAGCAACGATAAACATACATAAAAACAAAAAGATCGCGGCGATTAGCTTATATAAAAATGGAATAGTGCGTGAACCTGCTTTCATTGTTTGTCTCTCTTCTTTCTGTTAGTGAAATAAAGGAAAGTTTGTTGCCTAATTCGACATAATTTATGCCTGATTTTCTCAAAATACCGACTAAAAAGGGCGATTTCATGCCTGATGATAGAAAAAAGGGCGTCTATAAGCTGAACAATTGACTTATAGACGCCTTTTGAATGTAGTTACTTGCCGAGGAAGCTTTGCTTAAAGAAATCTAACTGGAAATCTAAAGTTAATGGGTCGTTAAAGTAAAATTCTTTTGCATTGACTTCAAATAACTGCTTGTTCTTCACGGCAGGAATGTTTTTATATGTGTCAGTTTCTTGGAATGAATTATCTGCGTCGCTATTTTTACTCAAAATGACATAGTCTCCAGCAAATTCAGGGAGCACTTCTAAAGATAAAGCATAATAGCCGTCTTTTAGCGCCATTTCCTTTACTTTGTCAGGCATGTTTAATTTCATTGCTTGGTAAAGAATTTCTGTGCCACGTCCCCAGTTGTCGCCGAATACGTAAATTTGTTTGTCGAACTTTTCGATGACAGAAACGGTTGCGTCTTCACCGATTTTCGCTTTAATTTCTTCTCCTGCTTTTTGGGCACGAGCTTTAAAATCATCCACCCAAGTTTGAGCTTCTTTTTCTTTGTTTAATAGTTTTCCAATTTCGATATGCTGAGTTAAATAATCTACTTTTCCGTATGTGTAAGTGACAGTAGGGGCAATTTCTTTTAATTTATCCGCATTTTTAATGGATGATAAACCGATAATTAAGTCTGGATTTAGTTCAATAATCTTTTCTAAGTTTTCATCGGATACTTCTTCTACATCTTTTAATTTGCTTTCAAATTTAGGATTCATTTTTGACCATGAGTCAACACCAACAAGGTTGACATCTAAAGCCATGACGTTACCCACAAATGATGACAGAACGACGACGCGTTCAGGGTTTGCGGGTACTTCTACTGGACCATTTTCAGATTCATAAGTGATCGTTTCTAGCTCTTTCTTCTCTGATTTACTTGTTTTTTCTTCTGGTTGGCTACTGCAAGCACTAACCGTAAAGGCGAGTAGCAGCAAGATCGGCAATAGCAGCTTTTTCATATTCGTTCTCCTTTACTAAGTTATATGTGATGCACATCGGTTTATTTGTTCTTGGATCGCGTCCGATTTCTGCGTCAATATTAAATACTTTTTGAAGAACGTCTCGTTTCATCACTTCTTCACAGCTTCCCGCTTTAATGATTCCTCCATTTTTTAAAGCAATCATGTAATCAGCGAAGCGAGCCGCTTGGTTTAAGTCGTGCAACACCATAATAATTGTTCGTTCTTGCTCTAGGTTTAGTTTCTGTAATAGTTCTAATACTTCTAGCTGGTGGGCCATATCTAAATAGGTGGTGGGCTCATCAAGGAAAATGATTTCTGTTTCTTGGGCAAGAGCCATGGCAATCCAAACGCGTTGACGCTGACCTCCAGATAGGGCATCTACGGGACGAAATTTAAACTCTGTTGTTCCCGTTACTTCTAGTGCCCAGTCAATGACTTCATAATCTTTTTTCGTTAGGCGGCCAAATCCTTTTTGATAGGGGAAACGTCCATAAGAGATCAATTCACCAACTGTTAATCCGCTAGCGCTTTCTTGCATTTGCGGAAGAATCGCCATTTTTTTGGCGAGAATTTTGGTGTTTTCCTTCGCTATATTTTCCCCATCTAAAATGACATTTCCCGACTGATGAGAAATGATGCGAGTAATTGCTTTTAACAGTGTTGATTTTCCGCAACCATTTGAACCGATGATTGTCGTAATTTTTTTATCAGGAATTTCTACACTAAGATCCTTGACAATGAGACGTTCACCATAGCCGATGTTTAAGTCTGTTGTATATAGGCGAACCATTTGTGTTAACCTCCGTTTAGTGAATTTTTGATAATGATTTTCAATATCACTTTATTTAATACTATAGTTTGCTCATTTCCCAATGTCAACCATCATTTTTTAGAAAAATTATGTATATTAGTCATTTTCATTGTAAAAAAGAAGGGGAAAGTGTATCATTTATTGATAATGATAATCAATAACATTTAAGAAGGAGTAGATATAAATGGATCAACAACAATTGTTTGACGTAACGGTGATTGGCGGAGGGCCTGCTGGACTTTATTCGGCATTTTACAGTGGGCTTCGAGAAATGAAGACGAAGCTGATAGAATATCAACCTCAATTAGGGGGAAAAGTTCATGTGTATCCTGAGAAGATGATTTGGGATGTCGGTGGAGTAACACCTATTCCAGGGGCTCAATTAATTGAGCAATTAGTACAGCAAGGGTTAACTTTTGACCCTGAAGTGGTATTGAATGAAAAAGTGGAATCGATCTCAAGAAATGCTGATGGAATCTTTATCTTGCATGCAGCTTCAGGCCAGAAACATTATTCGAAAACAGTGATTGTTGCGGTTGGCGGAGGGATATTAAACCCGCAAAAGTTAGAAATCGAAGGGGCAGAGCGGTTTGAAGTATCGAACTTAAATTATACGGTTAAATCACTACAACGTTTTAAAGATAAAACTGTGGTCATTTCTGGCGGGGGCAACTCGGCCATTGATTGGGCCAATGAATTAGAGCCGATCGCTAAAAAGGTGTATGTCACTTATCGAAAAGAGGCGTTATCAGGTCATGAGGCACAAGTGAAGCAGCTGATGGACAGCTCGGCTATTTGTTTCTTCCAAACAGCTATTACAAAGCTGATTGCTAGTGAAAATCACGAAGTCATTGAAAAGGTAGAATTGACGAGTCATCAAACAGGAGAAACCATTTTGCTACCGGTTGATGAAGTAATTATCAATCATGGATACGAACGCGATACGACTTTGCTCGACCAAAGTGAAATCGATATTGAAAGAATCGACAATTATTTTATCGCTGGTACTGCGAGTAGCGAATCATCGATTGAAGGACTGTATGCGGCAGGGGATATTTTAAAGCATGATGGTAAGCTACATTTAATTGCTGGAGCATTCCAAGATGCGGCGAATGCGGTGAATCAAGCAAAGCAATTTATTGAGCCAGAGGCTAATAAGTCAGGTATGGTTTCTTCCCATAATGAAATTTTTAAAAAGCGAAATAGAGAATTAGTGAAGCAGATGATGAAATGAGAGAATGCCCCGAAGCAATTGGTTTCGGGGCATTTTTTTACCATTCATTTGGCTCATAATTGAGGTCAGAAAATAATTGTTTTTTCTCTTTTTTCGTTAAATCGCGCCACTGCCCAACTGGTAAGTTGTTTAAGTGGATATTCATGATGCGTGTTCGCTGTAGTCGATATACTTCGTAGCCTAAAGCGGCACACATGCGTCGAATTTGTCGATTTAAGCCTTGAGTTAAAGTGATTTGAAACTCATACTTTGATAGCTGCTCGACTTTACAAGGCAGTGTTTTCGTATCTAAAATACGGACACCTGCTGCTATCTCCTTCAAGAATTCGGGGGTGATCGGCTTGTCTACAGAAACGATATATTCTTTTTCGTGTTTATTTTCAGCGCGCAGAATTCTGTTAACAATATCACCGTCATTTGTAAGTAGAATTAAGCCCTCAGAATCTTTATCAAGTCGCCCAATATGGTGAATACGCAAAGGGTGATTGACTAGATCAATAATATTTCCTTTGACCTTTTTTTCAGTTGTACTTGTAATACCTACAGGCTTATTTAAAGCAATATATACATTGTTTCTTGCTAGTCGAATTTGTTCCCCGCTCACTCGAACGTCGTCGCCGGGCTCAACTTGGCTGCCTATTTTCGCCACTTTCCCGTTGATTGTAACTCTGCCTTCACTAATTAATTTATCTGCTCCGCGTCTAGATGTTTTCCCAGATTCACTAATGTATTTATTAAGTCGCAGGTTAATCGCATCCTTTTATTTAGATTTTAAAAAAATTTATGTTGAAGAATTTAATTATAATGGGAATGAAGCGAACAAAAAAGGGGATGAAATGGTTTTCTCCATTTATTTTCGGGGACTTTTTTGTTTTTATACTGTTTATTTAACCGTAAAGAGGCTGTTCCTAGTGAACTGACTAGGAACAGCCTCTAACTTTTTGCTTGTCGCCCCAGGGCAGTCGGCTCCGCTTTTCTAGTTACATCGCGTTTTTGATGATTTGGATGACTTCTTCTAGTTTTGGTTTGCGTGGGTTTGTTAGTGCACAAGCATCTTTCATTGCATTTTCTGCTAATGTTGGGATGTCTTCTTCTTTTGCACCCAATTCTTCAAAACCTTTAGGGATGTTTAGGTCACGAGCTAGGCGTTCGATTGCTTTAATTCCTTTTTTCGCTGCTTCACGTGTGCTTAATCCTTCAACATTTTCGCCAAGGTAAGCAGCGATTTCTGCATAACGATCCATTCTAGCAATTAAGTTAAATTTGCATACGTGCGGTAATAAGATGGCGTTACAAACTCCATGAGGGAAGTTGTAGAATCCGCCAAATTGGTGAGCGATCGCATGAACATAACCTAAAGAAGCGTTATTGAAAGCCATACCTGCTAATGATTGAGCGTATACCATTTGTTCACGAGCTTCCATGTCGGCTCCATTAGCAACCGCGCGTGGTAAGTATTTAGGAACAAGCTTAATCGCTTGGATAGCTAATGCATCAGTAATTGGTGTTGCTGCTGTTGAAACGTAAGCTTCAATTGCATGAGTTAAAGCATCTAATCCTGTTGCCGCTGTTAAAGCTGGTGGCATTCCAACCATAAGTTCAGGATCATTGATAGATAGTGTAGGTGTTACGTGCTTATCAACGATTGCCATTTTTACTTTGCGTTCAGAATCTGTGATGATCGTGAATTTTGTGACTTCACTTCCTGTACCAGCTGTTGTGTTGATAGCAACTAGTGGTACCATTGGTTTTTCTGATACGTCTACACCTTCATAGTCATGAATTTTGCCGCCGTTTGCTGCGACTAAGGCAATTCCTTTTCCGGCATCGTGAGAGCTCCCTCCACCAAGAGTGACAACGCTATCACAATTTTCGGCATGATAAGCTTCTAGACCTTCCGCCACGTTTTTATCCGTTGGGTTTGGCTCAGCTTTTGGGAAAATCGCTACTTCTACTCCTGCTTCACGAATGATTTTCGCGATATTTTCAGAAATACCTAAGCCGTGTAATCCAGCATCTGTCACTAATAAAGCTTTTTTAGCGCCAAGACCTGCTAATCGAGCTCCCGTTTCGTTAACAACCCCTCTACCTAATAGATTGACTGCTGGCATATGAAATTCGCTTACTTTGTTTGTCATGAATAATTCCTCCTAATAATATCTTTGTTAATGATAAAAGACATAGATGAAATTAAAGCTTGATAGCATGCTATGAAATGATTGTATATACATGGATATTCTATTCCGAAATAGTATTATTAGCAAATAAAAAGTTTGAAAAAATCTTTATTTTTAGTATTTTTAGCGAATAATCGATTGAAGCAGAATTATTGTTGCATAATATATGAGAAACGTGCATGAAATTTTTAAAGTGTTCAAAATAAAAAGAGGGCTTGTGAAGCGAAAAGATTTATTCTATAACACGCGTGATCGTTAGTTATAGTCAGGTGCATGTTATATTGCTGATTTATTTTTGGTGAATTTATGTAGTTAATTCTTATATATTGCATATTTCTTAAATTCATACTATATTAGTTGATAGATCAAATATTGATGAGTCAAACAATATAAAAAAGGAGTGCTTACACCATATGAGATTTTTAGTATATTATACACATGGAGAGGCTTGGATTGCTGGAAAGACAACAAATGAGCAACCATATATTAATCAACATGCTTTGCATATTCAAAACAGATTTAATGAAGGAAAAATTATTTTTGCCGGCCCATTTGAAGATCATACGGGAGGAGCTTCTATTCTTGAAGTCGCTAATGAAGAGGAAGCCTATGATATAATAAATAATGATCCGCTTGTTAAAAATAAAGTTGTAAATGCTAAATTGAGCCCTTGGGAGCCCATCTATAATAGACATGAAAATTCCAGTCCAAACTTCACTAGAGAATTTTTTGAAAGCCAAGGAATTATTATATAGAAACTGTGCCGTGAAGCGCAAAGTAATTTCCGATAAATGTATAAAAAACACAGAAGTGAAAATGAACTGCATCCGAATTGTTAGATTGTGTCTAACAATTCAGGTGCAGTTTTTCTCTATGGTTAATTACTTATACAATCGACTCTAGACCTACATACTCTTTTATTTCAACAATGTTAGAACAAGCTTTAGAACGACTGATGCATTCGGATCAAGGTTGGCACTATCAAATGAAGCCATATCGTGAGTGATTAAAATCAAAAGGCATTGTACAAAGCATGTCTCGTTTTGTTGTCTTTTTATATTTCCCTTTGACTTTACACATAATGGGGTGTATTTTCGTATTATAGTATATTCAAATAATCAGATATACAAATATATTTAACAGAAGAAGGGATAAAATGAGAAAGCGCAGGTTTTGGACGGGGAGATATGAAAATTATTCTCTAGGGTCGTTTCAAAAAGACGTCATGTCTGGTGTTGTCGTAGGTATCATTGCAATTCCGTTGGGGATGGCCTTTGCCATAGCTTCCGGGGTGAAGCCTGAGTATGGAATTTATACGACGATTATTGCAGGGATCTTGATTTCATTGTTTGGTGGGTCTAAGTATCAAATTGGGGGACCTACGGGTGCGTTCATTCCAATTTTACTTGGAATTGTCATGACGTACGGGTATGAAAATTTATTAATTGCCGGATTTATGGCAGGAATTCTTTTAGTACTGATGGGGATTTTCAAGCTAGGGTCATTAATTAAATTTATTCCTAAGCCGGTGACGATAGGGTTTACGACTGGAATTGCGGTCATTATTTTTGTCGGGCAGGTTCCTAGTTTCTTAGGGCTAACAGACATAGAAAAACATGAATCTTTTGTGAAAAATGTAAATGAAATTGTGGTTCATTTTGGTAGTCTTAACTTCTATAGTATTTTGACTGCGGTCATTTGTTTAGTGACGGTATTGTATACGCCTAAATTATTCCCAAAGGTTCCGGGACCGTTAATTGGACTGCTTTTTTCAACGGTGGTTGCGGCTGTTTTTTATCCCGGTCAAGTGGCGACGATTGGTTCGACATATGGCGAGATTCCCAATACTTTGCCGAAGTTTGCTTTCCCAGATATGACGTGGGAGAGGGTGCAGCTTTTAATTCAGCCAGCCTTTGTTATTGCGATTTTGGGTGCGATCGAATCGCTTTTATCAGCAGTAGTCGCGGATGGAATGACGAATAGTAAGCATAATAGTAATCGAGAATTAGTGGGGCAAGGGATTGCCAATATGGTAACTCCGATGTTTGGAGGGATTCCGGCTACTGGTGCGATTGCTCGGACAGCGACAAATATTAGAAATGGGGCAGCTTCTCCACTCTCTGGTGTGATTCACGGAGTTGTCGTTCTTTTCGTCTTATTGCTGTTTGCACCGTATACATCAGAAATTCCATTGGCTAGTATGGCGCCGGTTTTGATGGTGGTGGCCTGGAATATGAGTGAGCGACGTGTATTTTATCATGTGCTGAAGACGAAAACAGAAGATTCATTCGTTTTGTTGATCACTTTTTTACTAACCGTTTTAGTAAATTTGACGGTAGCAGTGGAAGTTGGTCTTGTTTTAGCCGTGATTCTTTTTACGAAGCGTATGAGTGATATAATGGTGACAGAAAAGGCGTTGCCAAATCCTCATAATAAGCATGAAAAAGTGGAGAGTCAGGTCGTGTCCGATACTCATGATTGCCCTCAAATTAGTATTTACAATGTGGAAGGGCCGTTGTTTTTTGGAGCGGCGCAATCTTTTGAGCAAACGATTATGAAGACGATTCATTACAAGCCTAGAGTATTGCTGCTAAGAATGGGGAGAGTCCCGTTTATGGATACAACTGGGGAATCCTATTTCTTAAGTATTGTTAAAAATTTCTCTAAGCATGGGGTTGTACTTATTTCAGGGATTCAACCTCAACCGAAAGAAGTCCTAATAAAGACGGGGCTCTATGAGTTCATTGGAGAAGAACACTTTTTTGACCATACAGGAGAGGCGATCAATTATGCTCTCAAGCATTTGAAAAAAGATCAATGTCTTGGTTGTAAGCATTTTGCTTTTAGAGAATGTGAAAATCTTTCAGGCTTGAAGAAGAAAAAGGATGAAACAAGAGCGATGTCTATCACATGATAGAAAGAGAGGAAAAGAAATTGGTTCTTGAAATGCAGCAATTTAAAGCCGAGTTTTTTAAAGCGCTCGCACATCCGCTTAGGATCAAAATTCTTGAGATATTGGCTGAAGGCGATAAAAGCGTTAATGAAATTCAAAATCTAGCGGGAAGCGAAGGCTCAGCCGTCTCTCAACAACTCACCGTCCTGCGGGGCAAAAACATTGTCACAGGAACGAAAGATGGAAATCGAGTCATTTATTCTTTAAGAGATCCCATGATCATCGAACTTCTCGCCGTTGCACGCCAAATCTTTAACAACCACCTAGTCGACACGATCACGATGTTAGACAAGATGAAAGAAGAATAGGTGCCTGTCACTCCCCGAAATTTGTCGAAAAAATAAAAAAGGAGCCTGTCTATCGCTGGACGGGACTCCTTTTTTGTTTGTATAAAGAGTTTGGGTTTTACCGTTTATTAAAGGCAATGACAATCGCGACGAATAATCCTCCAAGGCTATCCGCTATTAAATCGCCCATGGTATCGACGTTTCCGCCACCTTGGGTTGTTGTTCCTAATAGATGATCCGCGGAAAACTCATAGATTTCCCAAAATACACCGCCTAGTACAGACACTGAAAATAGGAATAATAGAACAAAGGAACGAGACATTCCTTCTCTAGATGCGGGAGTCGTTAAACGATCCATCAGTTCTAAAGCAGCAAAGGCAATAAGTCCACCGCTTAAAAAATGGAGGAATGTATCCCACCAGCCAAGGCTATAAAAGCGCATAAGCGAACCTAGTAGTTGAGAACCGATTAGAAAAATAAAATAAGAGATAACTAACGGTTTTTTTAATGATGAACGAGTAAAACGCTCGATAATTATCGGAACTAAGCCGGCAATCATCCCACCTAGTCCAATTTGATAGCGATACACATCTTCTGCGAACCAAAAAAATAAAAAACAGCCAAACATAAAGATAAAGTAAGACAAGCTAAGTATAGTTGTTAATTTTTGTTTCATTCTTTCACCTCACCTTCTAGTCTACTAGAAAAGTAAGAAAAATGTTTCATTCCCCCCTATTTTTGATGAAGCTAGGTAGGAGTTATACCCCAAAAAATGTTTTCGTGTGTGAAAGAAAGCTGTGAATATATGGCGGGAGATAACGTTTTTTTGAGTAGGCGAGATACACCGTTCTTGTTAAGGCCTCCGAGTGAATATAGCGCGTGTAAACAGCTGGAAAGGTAGAGTTTTTAATATAGTTTTCCGGAATGATCGTAATGCCTAGACCTTCTTCCACTAGGCTACAGGCAGTTTCAAAGCGTTCAATTTCATACATCATACGAGGCGTGGCTTGTTCGTTTTTAAATGCTTGCAAAATGTCTTGTCGAGTTTGAAAGCCCGCTGTACTAATGATAAAAGGCTCTTTCTCTAAGTCTTTCATCGTGATTTGTTCTAATTTTGCTAATGGACTATCACGGTGGAAGAGTAGGACAAGGCGTTCATGATAAATAGGGTGTGTTAACAAGTCGTCATGAGAAACTAATTGATTCGTAATGACCGCATGTGTTTCATAGTTAAGTAATGATTTCTGGACTTGCTCTACACCAAGTAATTCGCTGAACTTTATTTGGACTTGAGGATAATCAGCTTTAAATCGATGAATCACTTTAGGTAACCAATAGTTAGCGGATTCGATCAAACCTAGAGACAATTGTCCATTCCCTATTTCCTTCACCTCTCTCATTTCTTGTTTTAAATGATCGAAATCGTTAATCAGTTCAAGTGCTCGCATATACATCATTTCACCCGATTGTGTTAGGCGAACGTTTCTTGTGTTTCTTTCTAATAAAGGGAAGCCGACTTCATCTTCTAGTTTCATAATGGCGTTGCTTAATGAAGGTTGAGAGACGTGCAAAATTTCTGCGGCTTTTGAAAAATTTTTTTGTTGGACAACGGTAATGAAGTAGCGCATTTTTCTTAAATCCATGAGACTTCCTCCTATTTATAGCTTTTCATTATAAATTTATAAAATAATTATATTAGAAAATATAAATAAATTACTATATAATTTTTTTAACAACATACTTAATCAGAAATTTCTGAAAGGAAGAGAAAAATGTATAACGCTTCAAAACAAGATTTATGGACAGGTCGAGTAGATAGTGTGACAGATCAAACAAGCTATCGACTTCATCAAGTAGTTCAATTATGTGATTTAAAAGCAGAAGAACTTGCGCAGAATGAGAGCAATAAATGTGCCATCATCGGCTTTGAATGTGAGGAGGGAGTAAGAAGGAATAAGGGAAGGGTAGGAGCTGCTGCTGCACCGAATGCGATTAGAAATTCATTAGCTAAGCTTTCTTGGCATGGTCCAGAGGAGAGTTCGATCGTTGATGCGGGAAATGTGACCTGCGAAAACGGACAGCTTGAACAGGCCCAGCAAGAATTAGGGAATTATGTCGCTAAACTATTATTTAGTAAAGCCACACCAATTATTTTAGGTGGCGGGCATGAAACATTATATGGACATTACTTAGGAGTAAGAGAATTTATCGGCAAGGATGCTTCTTTAGGAATTATTAATATCGATGCTCATTTTGATTTAAGACCGTATGATGAGCAAACTTCATCTGGTACGATGTTTAAACAAATTTTAGATCAAGATTCGAATTGCGGATATTTACCTATTGGCATTCAAAAATACGGAAATACAAAAGCGTTATTTGAAACTGCACGCCGTTTTGAATGCGGTTACATTTTAGAGGATGAAGTAACGAATGGGAGCTTTCCTCCTATTTTCTCAGTGATCGATCAATTTTCGGCTAAATATGATTATGTCATTCTTACTCTTTGTACGGATGTTATAAATGCCGCTTATGCTCCAGGAGTAAGTGCTCCTTCGCCGTTTGGATTAGATCCATTTGCCGTTCGCACGTTGATCACTTATGTTACAGCAAAAGAGAACACTCTTTCATTTGATGTGTCAGAAGTGAATCCTTCATTAGATGAAAACAGCCGTACAGTCAATTTAGCCGCTCAATTAGTTAACGAAGCCATCATGAGTTTTTTTAAGGGGGAAACAGGATGAACATTCAATTCGATCAAGTCACAACTATATTTTTAGCAGTTGCGTTACTCGTTATCGGTTCCTTTTTAGTAAAAAAAGTAGGCATCTTTCAAAGGTTTTGTTTACCAGCACCAGTCGTTGGTGGCTTGCTTTTTGCTCTGATCGCGACGATTTTAAAAGCGACGGGTATTGTTGAATTCACATTAGATACTTCTTTACAAAGCTTGTTTATGCTAGCTTTCTTCACGACGGTTGGTTTAGGTGCCAGCTTCCAGCTCGTTAAATTAGGAGGGAAGCTGCTCGTCATTTATTGGCTTGCTTGTGGATTTTTAGCCCTTATGCAAAATTTAATTGGTATTTCGGTCGCTTCTCTATTAAACATTGATCCGTTACTTGGGATTATGTCTGGCGCGGTTTCAATGGAAGGGGGACACGGATCAGCCACTGCTTTTGGAACGACTCTGGAAGAGATGGGTGTAGATTCAGCCTTAACGATTGGCTTGGCAGCTGCTACGCTTGGTTTAGTAGCAGGAGGATTAATCGGTGGGCCGACAGTGAAATATTTAATTTCCAAATACAATTTAACACCTGCTGAGCAGGAAGTAGCAGCTGCTGTTGCATCCGAAGGTAAAGCGAAAGCAGATATTCATTCGGATACGTTTATTATGCAAGTGTTATTGATTACGTTTTGTATGGCGTTAGGTACTTATTTAGGAGAAGTATTTTCTGAGAAAACAAAATTAGTTCTTCCGAGTTATGTAGGCGCGATGTTTGTGGCTGTCATTGTAAGAAATGTATTAGACCGTGTAAATGATCGCGTGATCGATATGAGAAGCGTGAATTTGATTGGCGATGTCACGCTCGGTATTTTCTTATCAATGGCGTTAATGAGCGTTAAATTATGGGAAGTGGCCGAGCTAGCTCTTCCAATTTTCATTATCGTTGCAGTTCAAGTCGTGTTTATTGTTATTATGGGCGTATTTGTATTGTTCCGCTTACTAGGTAAAGATTATGATGCCGCTGTAATGGTTGGAGGGTTTACTGGACATGGATTAGGAGCAACACCAAATGCAATGGCGAACATGTCAGCTATTACGCAAAAATTCGGTCCTTCGCAAAAGGCTTATTTAATTGTACCGATCGTTGGTGCTTTTCTTATCGACGTATTCGCTGTACCAATCATCCTTACGAGTATTAACTTATTTCAATAATATTTAAGTATAAGAGGGTCATACTTTCATCTTTTTATAGTGATGAAAGTATGACCTTCTTTGTGTTTATCCCGCATTAACGGGCTGTAAAGATCCCCCACCTCAACACGGAAGAAGAAGCGTAGACGTGTAGGTGGAGAATCAACAGCCCGTAAACGCGCGATCGGCTCAACTAACAATCAGTGAAACCCCCACTGATTGAAGTTTCACCTTACAAAACGTAGAGAAAAACGCTTAGGAAGTGAGCGGTGCTGCCGAGCATAATGAAGATATGGAATATTTCATGGAAGCCCATGTGTTTAAACGAAAGACATTTCGGTTTAAAGGCGTAAATGATGCCGCCGATTGTATAGAATACGCCTCCGAGGACTAAGAGAAGCAAACCGGAAGTGCTTAAATTAGTTGATAGCGGAGAGATCGCAAATATAATCATCCATCCCATCACAATGTATAGCATCGTAGAAAGCCATCTCGGACATTGAAACCAAATCAGTTTAAAAGCGACACCAAATGTAGCAGTAAGGGCAATGATTCCAAACAAGATCCAACCGCCAGCACCGTTCAGGCTAATTAGACAAAAAGGAGCATAAGAACCAGCAATTAATACAAAGATCATCGAGTGGTCGAGCCGTCTTAATGCCGCAATGACATGATTTTTGGCAATGACCATATGATACGTGGCAGATGCACTGTAAAGTAACATCATGCTGATGCCAAAAATGGTGACTGCTGCGATAGCGATTGCCGAACCTGTGGTGATCGAGGCTTTAATGACCATGGCCAGCAAGGCGACAAAGGATAATATTGCTCCAGCTAAGTGGGTTAAACCGTTAATGGGTTCTCTTATGTAAAGATTCATATTATATACCTCCTAGTGTTGTTATGTAGTTATTGATACTACATAAAATGATATTACAATTCCATTATGTAGTCAACATTTACCCGTAAATTATATTTATGTATAATAATTGGGAAAGGTGGAGGTTTTAGATGGAGAAAATCAATGAAATTATGACGAAGCTAGGTTTAGACAATCAAGTGACTTTAGAGGATATACCGAATATTGACTTATACATGGATCAAGTGATTCAACTTTTTGAAAATACATTCAGTAGTTCAAAACGAAGTGAAGAAGAGAAAGTGTTAACGAAAACAATGATTAACAACTATGCGAAAGGAAAGCTGTTTTTCCCGATTAAACAAAAGAAATATTCCAAGGAGCATATTTTGTTAATTAGCTTGATTTATCAGCTAAAAGGAGCGTTATCGATTAATGATATTAAGCAGACGCTTCAAGGGGTCAATGAAAAAGTTGAAAATGAACAGTTAGATTTAGATTCGTTCTATAATAGCTATCTGCGTCTGGCGGATCAAAATGTGGAGCATTTCAAGAACGATATTCAAACACAGGCGAAAGCCGTTAAACAAGAAATTGAAGAGGTGGATCAAGACCTTGAGCAAGTTCTTATGATTGCTTCGCTCGTTCATATGAGCAATTTATATAGAAAAGTAGCAGAAAAGTTAGTGGATGATTTGGAGGGGGAATCATGAAAATTGATGTAAATGATAACATTGACTTTGTAGAATTATGGAAAAAAGGAATGAGGAATTGGGACGGAGTGCTTCCAGAGCGCATGGTGAACGATGAGCTGGAAGAAGCCTTTTGGCAGCAATTAATAGACAAGAAAACGGTGGAGGCGAATGAAGATCTCTATGCGAAAAAGATTCAAGGCTTTTTGGATACATTGATTTTACCGGAAGATAAGGTGTTAGAAATTGGTCCGGGGTGGGGGAATTATACGTTTTTCCTAGCTGAAAAGGCCAACAATGTGACCTGTGTAGATAGCTCGGCGAGTGTATTAGAGTTTTTAAAGCGAGCTAGCGAAAAAAAGCAATTTCACCGTATGCAGTTTATTGAAGACAAATGGGAAGAGCATACCGTCTCCAAAAAATATGATGTGGTGTTTGGGATGAATTGTTTCTACCGCATGTATCAGATCGAAAAGACGTTAAGGAATATTCAAGAATCGGCTAAGCGCTTGGCGATCATCGGCATGACATCAGGACCGATTCAGCCTCATTACTTGGATTTAGAAAAAGAGTACGGCTATGAAATTAAATATCCGCGCAGAGATTACATACATTTACAAAATATATTATATGAAATGGGTATTTACGCCAATTGTAAAATCATCCCCCTTGAAAGAACCTATCAATTTAGCTCCTTTGAAGAATTAATCACGAAAAATAAAGCGAAGATTTTAAGTGAATATGTAGATGATCGGCATGTGGAAAAAGTGCTCGAAAAATATATAACAGAACAAAACGGAACCTATCGTTACAAACATGATTTTCATGCGGCTCTGTTATATTGGGAGCCTGAATGTACAGCTTATCAACAGCTAAAGTCTTTCATGCGTTAACGTACATAAAAGCCAACCTGCTGCTATGGCTAGGTTGGCTTAGGATACTGATAAATCGGTGTTGCAATGTTATCCCGCATTAACGGGCTGTAAGATCCACATCTCAACATGGCAGAAGCAGCGCAGCTATGTAGATGGGGATCAACAGCCTGTAAAAGCCCGATTGGTTCGGGCCTGTACGATGTAGGTCACAAAGGCGTTGCAACAGGACGTTGCGATTTTAGCCTTTGTTCCTCTTTTCATCAGTGGGGGATGAGGAAAGCCCTCACTGATTGAAGTTTCACTTTA
>NKXN01000050.1 GCA_002261155.1 Bacillaceae bacterium SAS-127
GACGTATGGACTGGAATGATCCGCACGAGATAAAGGAAACACGATGAACGACGGTGAATCGATGTTGACTTATCGCAAGGAGGATCGTGGAAGTCCACTAGTCGCTAGCGCCTGTAGCTAGACAAGAAAAGCGGAGCTAGACATAACGAAAAGGACAGTTCAACCTGTAAAGAACTGTCCTTTTTTCACGTTCTTTTATCGGAAAAGCGGATGATCTCTGCCCGAACTGGAGATACTGAAAAATTAGATTCGAATAATTTTTCAGTGCAGGAGGGTGTCAAATGGATTGGACGACAGTTGCGATTGTGGGACAATTGGTGTTTGGAGTGATTATTAGTTTTTATTTTTTCACGCTGCTTAAAAAGCAACATGCGAATAAAATAACGATTGATCGAGAGTCAAAAAAAGAAATGGAAGCGTTAGAGAAAATGAGGTCAATCTCGTTAACGAAGCCGCTAGCTGAAAAAATTAGGCCGACAAGTTTTACTGATGTTATCGGTCAAGAGGACGGGATTAAAGCGCTAAGAGCGGCTATTTGTGGTCCTCATCCTCAGCATGTCATCGTATATGGGCCACCTGGTGTTGGGAAAACAGCGGCTGCTCGCTTAGTGTTAGAAGAGGCAAAGAAAAGTACACAGTCGCCATTTAGCGATCATTCCGTCTTTGTTGAGTTGGATGCGACGACCGCTCGTTTCGATGAAAGAGGGATTGCGGACCCTTTAATTGGTTCTGTGCACGATCCGATTTATCAAGGGGCGGGTGCTCTCGGGCAAGCGGGGATTCCTCAGCCGAAAAAGGGAGCGGTAAGTAATGCGCATGGAGGTATTCTTTTTTTAGATGAGATTGGCGAATTGCATTCGATTCAAATGAACAAGCTATTAAAGGTGTTAGAGGATCGTAAAGTTTGGCTTGAAAGCATCTATTATAGTGAAGAAAATGACACGATTCCAAAACATATTCATGATATTTTTCAAAAGGGGATGCCGGCTGATTTTCGCTTAATTGGCGCAACGACGAAAAGGCCAGAAGAGATTCCGGCAGCGATTCGATCACGCTGTCAAGAAATCTTCTTTAACGAACTAAGCAATAAAGATATCATTGAAATTGCCCAAAAAGCGGCAGAAAAAGCTCAAATGACGATCACTGAAAAAGGATTGACATTAACGGCGAAATACACACGCAACGGTCGGGAAGCGGTCAATTTAATTCAAATGGCGGCGGGGCTTGCGATCATGGATGGTAGAAAAGAAATTTTAGATGAAGAGGTCGAGTGGGTCGTCTATTCGAGTCGACTGTCACCAAAATGGAGCCCTTCCATACCTGAGAAAGCGACGATCGGAGTCGTCAATGGATTAGCGGTGACAGGACCAACTAGCGGCGCTTTACTTGAAATTGAAGCGGTTGTTATTCCAACGACAACTCAAGGTTCAGTAACGGTTTCCGGTATTGTAGAAGAAGAAACTTTTAACCAACCAGCCAAATCGATGCGTCGTAAAAGTATGGCGAAAGGCTCGGCTGAAAATGCATGGACGGTATTGAAATCCCTCGGTGTACCAGTTGATCAGTTTGATATTAATATTAATTTTCCAGGTGGCATGCCGATTGATGGACCATCGGCTGGAGCGGCAATGACTGTTGCGATGTATTCGGCCATTTACCGTCATCCTGTTGACCACACGGTGGCGATTACTGGAGAAATTAGTTTATCAGGAAAAATCAAGCCGGTCGGTGGTGTGAGACAAAAAGTGTTGGCGGCAAAGGAAGCGGGAGCGAAAAAAGTATTAATCCCTCATGAAAATGATCTTCTTGATTTGAAGAACGTGGAGGGAGTCAAGGTTGTTCCTGTGACTCATTTAAAAGATACTTTTGGCCACTTCTTTGATAAACAAGCGGAAATACAAGGAAATCCGCATTCAGAGGCACTGTAAACAAAAGGTTACTTGCTAAACGCTAAACATCTCCATCAAGAGTTAGAAAGACAGCGGAGACGTTATCTGTTTTTAGCAAGTGGCCTTTTCACATGATCGATCCTCGCCAAAGAATAGACACTCCCTTTTAAATACGATAAAATTAATAAAAGCGTGCATTTTTTAGGAAGAAAGCAACATGAAGATCAGTAGGTCATGATTTTGTTGAATGTTGTAATTGATGGAGGTAATGTTTATGAGTAATCAACCAGTACATACTGTTCCCCTCCTGCCGTTAAGAGGCTTATTAGTTTATCCAACCATGGTGTTGCATCTTGACGTAGGCCGCGATCGTTCCATTCAAGCATTGGAACAAGCGATGATGGACGACCATTTAATCTTTTTAGCTACACAAAAAGATACGAATATAGATGACCCTATCCAAGAGGATTTGTTTGAAACAGGGACATTGACAAAGGTAAAGCAGATGCTTAAGTTGCCGAACGGCACAATTCGTGTCTTAGTGGAAGGGTTAGAACGAGCGACAATTGAAACGGTGGAAGATAAAGAAGAGTACTTTTTGGCGACCGTTCAGACGCATGCGGATGAACAGCTAATCAATACAGAGCTTCAAGCGCTCATGCGAACGCTTCTGCAATATTTTGAGCAATACATAAAGCTTTCTAAAAAAGTATCAGCTGAAACATATTCAACTGTAGCAGATATTGAAGAGCCAGGCCGACTAGCAGATATCGTGGCCTCTCATTTGCCGATCAAGCTAAAGGAGAAGCAAGAAATCCTTGAAACGTTTGATGTGAAAGAGCGTTTGAACCGTATTATTCAATTATTAAATAATGAGAAGCAAGTGCTTAATTTAGAGAAGAAGATTGGGCAACGTGTGAAAACGTCGATGGAGCGCACGCAAAAGGAGTACTTTTTGCGTGAACAAATGAAAGCGATCCAACAGGAATTAGGCGATAAAGAAGGAAAAACAGGAGAAGTTGAAGAGCTGCTGAAGCGCATTGGAGAAGCTGGGATGCCTGAAAACGTTGAAAAAACGGCGTTAAAGGAATTGAATCGCTACGAAAAAATCCCTGCCAGTGCCGCAGAAAGTGTTGTCATTCGCAATTATTTAGATTGGCTCCTTGCATTGCCATGGTCGAAAGCAACGGACGATGATCTTGACGTGTCTCACGCAGAAAAGATCTTAAACCGCGACCATTATGGTTTGGAGAAAGTAAAAGAACGGGTGTTAGAATATTTAGCCGTTCAACAGCTAACGAAATCGTTAAAAGGCCCGATCCTTTGTTTAGCTGGACCTCCTGGAGTGGGGAAAACGTCTTTAGCGCGTTCGATTGCCGAGTCGCTAGGAAGAAACTTTGTGCGCATTTCGCTTGGTGGAGTACGTGATGAATCGGAAATTCGCGGTCATCGCCGCACGTATGTTGGGGCGATGCCGGGACGTATTATTCAAGGGATGAAAAAAGCGGGAACGATCAATCCTGTCTTTTTACTCGATGAAATTGATAAAATGTCCAGCGACTTTAGAGGCGACCCATCCGCTGCTTTACTAGAAGTTCTTGATCCAGAGCAAAACCATAATTTCAGCGATCATTATATTGAGGAAACGTATGATCTTTCTAACGTCATGTTCGTGGCAACAGCGAATGATTTAGCGACGATTCCAGGTCCGCTCCGTGATCGAATGGAGATTATTACGATTGCTGGCTATACAGAGGTCGAGAAAACACATATTGCGACGAAGCATTTATTGCCAAAGCAAGTAGAAGAGCATGGGTTAACGAAAAGTCAGCTACAAGTAAAGGAAGAAGCGGTGCAAGATATGATCCGCTATTACACAAGAGAAGCGGGTGTGCGTAGTCTCAAGCGTCAACTAGCGTCAGTCTGTCGGAAAGCGGCGAAGAAGATTGTGTCCAATGAGCGCAAGCGGATTATTGTCACAAGCAAAAATGTAGAAGACTTTTTAGGAAAACGGACATTCCGCTACGGTCAAGCGGAAACGGTCGACCAAGTGGGTGTAGCCAATGGGTTGGCTTATACAACAGTTGGTGGCGATACGTTGCAAATTGAAGTCTCTCTTTCTCCAGGAAAAGGAAAATTAATTTTGACCGGTAAGCTTGGGGATGTAATGAAAGAATCCGCTCAAGCCGCCTTTAGCTATGTCCGTTCAAAAACGAAGGAATTCAATATTGAAGCGGATTTCCATGAAAAAAATGATATTCATATCCATGTGCCAGAAGGAGCAGTTCCGAAAGACGGACCATCTGCGGGAATCACGATGGCGACGGCTCTCGTATCTGCTTTAACAGGTCGTGCGATTCGCAAAGAAGTAGGAATGACAGGAGAAATTACGTTACGAGGACGCGTGTTGCCCATTGGAGGCGTGAAAGAGAAGTCGCTAGGGGCTCACCGTGCGGGATTGAAAACGATTATTCTCCCACAAGAAAATGAAAAAGACATTGAAGACATTCCAGAAAGCGTGCGCAAGGAATTAACATTCGTTCTTGCTTCGACGATGGAGGATGTTCTAAAAGTAGCATTAGTAGGTGAAAATAATGAAGGTTAATCAAGTAGAAATGGTCATTAGTGCAGTCAAGCCGGAGCAATATCCAGAAAGCTTTTTGCCGGAGTTTGCTTTAGCTGGACGTTCAAATGTAGGGAAATCCTCTTTTATTAACAAAATGATCAATCGTAAAAGTATGGCTCGTATTTCCTCTAAACCAGGAAAAACACAAACGCTTAATTTTTATAAAATTGAAGAGGCTCTGTACTTCGTTGACGTTCCGGGCTATGGCTTTGCCAAAGTCTCAAAAAAGGAACGTGAAGCATGGGGCAAAATGATTGAAACATATTTAACGACGCGAGAACAATTGAGAGCTTGCGTGTTAATTATCGATTTAAGACATCCGCCGACGGAAGACGATGTGATGATGTACAACTTCCTTAAGCATTACGACATTCCAGCTGTCGTGATCGCAACAAAAGCGGACAAAATTCCAAAAGGGAAATGGCAAAAGCATTTGAAAGTTGTGAAAGAAAAGCTTGAGTTTGAGCCGGAGGATGACATTGTCGTCTTCTCATCCGAAACAGGACAAGGCAAAGATGAAGCGTGGAAAGTATTGAAACGACGAATGAAGAATTAAAAAAAGCAGCGAATCTGTTGAGGATTCGCTGCTTTTTCGTATGCCTGCTATTCTAATAATCTAGTTTTGAAGCACTGGTCTTTTCACCCATTTTACATATATGTATTGAAGGATTCTTTTTTGGTATCTTTTACAAATAAGGTAGATCGGTGGGTATAATAAACAAATAAAAAGGGCGATATTAATGAGCATACCGATGATGAATGTCCAGCCGAGTGACAGGCTGGTGAGAACGGATTGATTAAGGGCTGCTTTATCGATATTAGGAAAAATGAATCGGCCTGTTAATACATTTAAATAAAACAATATCGGAAAGACCCACATCAATGAAATACCGCCTAAAAAGCCAGCAATGGGGTTTCCTCTACATAGTTTGGCAATGGCAACAGAGATCAAGACGCCGATGCCGAAGGATGGAACAAAGTTAATAGAAGCCCCTAGAGTAAACCCGATGGAAATGCTATGGGCGCTTCCTTTTAATCTAAAAAATTTTAGGAGTAAATATTTTATTCTCCGTTGTATGACATGGACCATGTTTAAGCCCCCTATTTCTTTTTAATAAATAATAAATAGCCGCCGATAACGATCAGAACGATCGGCCAAAACTGCCAAAGGGAAAAAGCGCTATTTTCAAGGACACCTAACCATTCAATCACTTTATCGTAAAAGAGTGTGATGATTGCCAAAATAAGAAAAAGCAAGCCTTGAAATAATCCTTTTCTCGTCTTTTGATACTGCATTAAAAATCCAAGTGAAATAATTAAGATAAAGACACCCGTGTCATTGGACCAAAACTGAAAATGATTGACAACATGAAAGTGAATACCAAATCCTGTTAAAATCACTCCGGGTAAAATACCGCTCGCTTCATTTCCACTGTAAGCTTCAGCTAAAAAAGCTACGCCGATGACGATAAGCAAAGTGGGCCAGCTCAAGAACGGTTGAATGCTATTAAGCCCTGTCTGCTGTAAGAAAAAGTATAATCCAAATCCGATTAAAATGACACCTGGAAACAATCGTTGTTGCTTCATTTACAATTTCCCCGCTTTCTCTGTCACAATCTTGAATCTTACGTCTCATTTTGTTACTCTATGTACAGGGATTATATCAGTTCATATCTATTTTTTTCTATCCATTATCTTCAATGTTAGCATATGTTCACAATTTGTGAATAAGGAAATTTTGCATCGTGGTATAATAGGGATAATAGATTTTTTCGGGGGTGTAAGGAAACGTGCATATTGTTGTGGTGGGACTGAACTACAAAACGGCCCCAGTGGAGATCAGGGAACGGTTATCATTTAATGAATCTGACTTAGAACGAGCGATGTCAGAACTTCAACAACAAAAGAGTATTTTAGAGAATGTCATCTTGTCTACATGTAACCGGACAGAGATCTATGCGGTCGTAGATCAACTTCATACAGGGCGATATTATATTAAAGATTTCTTATCGAAGTGGTTTAAGATTGAAAAGGAAGAATTTACACCTTTTCTATTTATTTATGAGCAAGAGGCGGCTGTCGAGCATTTGTTTAAAGTGGCAAGCGGATTAAATTCAATGGTGCTTGGAGAAACACAAATTCTTGGGCAAGTGCGTTCAAGCTTTTTACGCGGTCAAGAAATGGGATCTACAGGGACGGTATTTAATCATTTATTTAAACAAGCCATTACGTTAGCGAAAAAGGCACATGCTGAAACAGACATTGGCGCGAACGCTGTATCTGTCAGCTATGCAGCTGTGGAGCTAGCGAAAAAGATTTTTGGCAATTTGAAAGGAAAGCATGTACTCGTTGTGGGAGCAGGTAAGATGGGCGAGTTAGCAATCCAAAATTTGCACGGCAGTGGGGCAACAAAAGTGACAGTCATCAATCGGACATTTGAAAAAGCAGCTGTATTGGCTGAGCGTTTTGATGGCGATGCGAAGACGTTACAGGAGTTGCAATGTGCGTTAGTCGAAGCAGACATTTTAATTAGCTCAACTGGCTCTAAAGATTATGTAATTACGAAAGAAAGAATGGCTGTTGTGGAAAAGATGCGTAAAGGCAAACCATTATTCATGGTGGATATTGCGGTTCCACGCGATCTTGATCCTGCAATTTCTGAACTCGAAAGTATTTTCCTATATGATATTGATGATCTTGAAGGAATTGTGCAAGCGAATCTTGCTGAACGTCAAAAAGCAGCGGCGAGAATTGAACTCATGATTGAAAGCGAAATCATTGCGTTTAATGATTGGATCAATATGCTTGGCGTCGTTCCGGTCATTTCTGCTCTTCGTCAGAAAGCGCTCTCTATCCAAGCGGAAACGATGGAAAGTATCGAACGAAAAATGCCGAATTTAACGGATCGTGAACGCAAAGTATTGAGCAAGCATACGAAAAGCATTATTAATCAAATGTTAAAGGATCCGATCTCGCAAGCAAAGGAATTAGCGGGAGATAAGCGTGCAACTGAGAAATTAGAGCTGTTCATGCAAATTTTCAATATCGAACAAGAAGTAGAAGAGCAAAAGCAGGCAAAAGTCGTGGAACAACGCGTTCAAGTAGCACAAGCAAAGCCTTTATTCCAAGTGTAAGCGAGGTTGCACGATGTTATTTGAACAAGAAATGACGAGAATTCACGAACTGATGGTCATTTTATATGCAGTAAGCATTATGTTTTATTTCATTGACTTTTTAAATCAAAACAAGAAGGCGAATCGAATCGCCTTCTCGATGTTAGCGATTGTTTGGGTACTTCAAACAATCTTTTTATTTCTTTACATGAAGCAAACCGGTCGCTTCCCTGTGCTTACCCTTTTTGAAGGGCTTTATTTTTATGCGTGGGTATTAATCACGATGTCACTTGTGATGAACCGATTGTTGCGGATGGATTTTATGGTGTTTTTTACGAATGTTATCGGGTTTGTCATTATGGCAATTCATACATTTGCTCCAGTGCAAGTGGAATCTGAAGCGATGGCGGAAAAGTTAGTGTCGGAGCTGTTATTGATTCACATTACGATGGCGATCCTATCTTATGGGGCGTTTTCCTTATCGTTTATTTTCTCCTTGCTCTATTTGTTACAACACAGACTATTAAAAATGAAAAAATGGAGTCAACGACTTTGGCGGATTGGTGATTTGCAGAAGCTCGCGAAGCTTTCTTATATTTTCAATGCGATCGGTGTGCCGATGCTCTTGTTAAGTCTTCTTTTAGGGCTAACATGGAAATTTATGAAGCTACCTGAAGTGAGTTGGTTTGATGTGAAAATCGTCGCTTCGTTAGTGTTGTTAACGATCTATAGTATATTCCTATATTTAAAGGTCCGCCGAGGAGTGTATGAGAAAACATTGGCACAACTAAACTGTGCAGCTTTTTTAATCGTATTAATTAATTTTTTCTTAGTGAGTCGATTTTCATCGTTTCACTTTTGGTATGCATAAAGGTAGGAGGACAGTATGAGAAAGATTATTGTTGGTTCCCGAAGAAGTAAGTTAGCATTAACACAAACAAACTGGGTCATTGCTCAGCTAAAAAAAATCAACCCTGATTACGATTTTGAAGTGAAGGAAATCGTGACGAAAGGGGATCGCATTTTAGATGTGACTCTTTCAAAAGTAGGCGGGAAAGGCTTGTTTGTTAAAGAAATTGAACAAGCGATGTTTGATAAAGAGATTGATATTGCTGTACATAGTATGAAGGATATGCCAGCTGTATTGCCTGAAGGATTGACGATCGGTTGTATTCCTGTACGTGAGGATCATCGTGACGCCTTCATTTCTAAAGGACATGTCAAGCTAGCCGATCTACCGGCAGGAGCGATCATTGGTACGAGTAGTCTTCGACGAAGTGCGCAAATTTTAGCTCTCCGCCCCGATTTAGAAATTAAATGGATTCGCGGTAATATCGATACGCGCTTAGCAAAATTAGAAACAGAAGAGTATGATGCGATTATTTTAGCAGCTGCTGGTCTGGCGCGTATGGGCTGGTCAAAGGATATCGTGACCGAGTTCCTTGATGCTGATCTTTGCCTCCCAGCTGTTGGGCAAGGGGCGTTAGCGATTGAGTGTCGTGAAGATGACGAAGAAGTGTTAGAGTTACTTGCGGCATTTACTTCACCAGAGACGAAGCAAACGGTGGAAGCAGAAAGAGCGTTTCTTCATCAAATGGAGGGTGGCTGCCAAGTGCCGATTGCTGGATTTGCGACAATAGAAGGCGATGAAACGCAATTAACCGCTTTAGTTGCGTCTCCAGATGGAAAGACGATTTTTAAAGAAATCGTTAAGGGGAAAGATCCTCAAGCAGTAGGAGAGCAAGCGGCCGCTCTTTTAAGTGAACGTGGTGCGAAGAAACTGATTGAGGATGTGAAAGCGGAGCTGGATGCTTAAATGCCAGCGACTCAGCCGCTTCATAATAAACATATTTTAGTGACACGTCCAAGAGGACAAGCGGCCCCATTTATTGATAAAATAAAAGCAGCCGGGGGAATAGCCTATGCTGTTCCCTTGATTGCTTTTCAGGCTATTCAAGCTGCTAATGAGTCGGTCGTTGTTAACAAGCTATGTACATATGATTGGATTATTTTAACGAGTAAAAACGGCGTCGATTTCTTCTTTCAGCGGTTGGAAGAAATGGGCGTTGATCGGACGAGGATTTCCGCCCGATTTGCGGCGATTGGGACGAAAACAGCGGCGGTTTTGCAGGAGTATGGCTTTACTGCTGACTATATTCCAGAAAAGTTTTCGGCTGACCAGTTGGCTAAAGAGATTGAACTCGGACTTTTTCAAGCGCAAAATGTTCTTATTCCTAAAGGGAATCTCGCGCGAACGACGATCGCTGAGGCGCTTCGAAAACAAGATGTATACGTAGATGAATGGATCGTCTATGAAACTTTTTTTCCTAAAGAGGAAAAGAGACGTCTCGTTCAGCTTTTGCAAAATGAACGATTAGATGTCATTACGTTTACGAGTCCATCAGCTGTTCGCCATTTTATCGATGTGATCGAGGAAGCCGATCTTTCACTTTCAGCGGTCATTGCCTGTATCGGTCCGGTGACTGAGGCAGCAGTCAAGAAGTTTGGTCTTTCCGTCTCTATTTGTCCACAAGAATATACGATAGAAGCATTGATTACAGAAATGGCTCAATACTTCAGGAAGGAAGAGGAATAATGGGATTACAATTTACACGTCATCGTCGTTTACGACAATCAGCCAATATGCGTGCCCTTGTACGTGAAACAATGTTACAAAAAGAAGACTTAATTTACCCACTATTTATTGTTGAGGGTGAAAATGTGAAGCATGAAGTATCCTCGATGCCAGGAGTGTTTCAGCTATCATTAGATCGTTTAAACGAAGAAATGGATGAAATCGTTTCACTTGGCATTAAGTCGGTCATCTTATTCGGTGTTCCTCATGAAAAAGATGCGACAGGAACAGGTGCTTATCATGCTCACGGAATTGTGCAGCAGGCGACTCGTGGGATTAAAGAGCAATATCCCGACATGATTGTGATCGCGGATACATGCCTTTGTGAATATACCGATCACGGTCATTGCGGTGTCATTGAAGGTGGAAAAGTATTAAATGATCCATCGCTAGATTTATTAGCGAAAACAGCCGTGAGCCAAGCGGAAGCAGGCGCGGATATTATTGCTCCGTCTAATATGATGGATGGCTTCGTGGCGGCTATTCGTCAAGGACTTGATGAGGCAGGCTATACGGATGTGCCGATCATGTCTTATGCGGTGAAATACTCGTCAAGCTTTTACGGACCGTTCCGTGATGCTGCAGACTCTACGCCGCAGTTTGGTGATCGTAAAACGTATCAAATGGACCCTGCGAATCGTCGGGAAGCATTGCGTGAAGCTCAATCGGATATCGAGGAAGGAGCGGACTTCTTAATCGTGAAGCCTGCGCTATCTTACTTGGATATTATTCGTGACGTACGCAATGAGTTCAACGCACCGGTTGTGGCTTACAATGTTAGTGGAGAATATTCAATGGTCAAGGCGGCTGCGCTTAACGGGTGGATTGATGAGAAAGCTGTCGTCATGGAGAAGTTGATAAGCATGAAACGAGCAGGTTCAGATTTAATCATTACGTATTTTGCAAAAGATGTAGCCCGTTGGCTGAGCGAATAAAAGGGGGAAACGATCAATGCGTTCTTATGAAAAGTCAAAGCAAGCGTATAAAGAAGCAGTGAAACTAATGCCGGGTGGAGTGAATAGTCCAGTTCGTGCGTTCAAATCAGTCAATATGGACCCAATTTTTATGGGGCTTGGGAAAGGGTCGAAAATTTATGATATCGACGGCAATGAATACATTGATTATGTTCTTTCTTGGGGACCACTTATTTTAGGTCACACTAATGACCAAGTAGTTGAAGGGTTAAAGAAGACAGCTGAAACAGGAACAAGCTTCGGTGCATCGACATTGGTTGAAAATGAGTTAGCGAAGCTTGTGATCGAGCGCGTGCCATCGATTGAAGTTGTTCGTATGGTTTCTTCTGGAACGGAAGCGACGATGAGTGCGCTTCGCCTTGCTCGTGGGTTTACTGGCCGAAATAAAATTTTAAAGTTTGAAGGCTGTTATCACGGTCATGGTGACTCATTGTTAATTAAAGCAGGTTCAGGCGTGGCTACATTAGGTTTGCCAGATAGTCCTGGTGTTCCTGAAGGAGTTGCTCAAAATACGGTGACCGTTGCTTATAATGATATCGAAGGAGTAAAAGTTGCCTTTGAACAGTACGGTGACGATCTCGCTTGTGTCATCGTCGAACCGGTCGCTGGTAATATGGGTGTCGTTCCTCCACAACCAGGCTTCCTTGAAGGTCTTCGTGAAATTACAGAGCAATACGGCGCTTTGCTTATTTTTGATGAAGTAATGACAGGTTTCCGTGTAGGTTATAACTGTGGTCAAGGTCTTTTCAATGTGACACCGGATTTAACGTGCTTAGGGAAAGTGATTGGTGGAGGTCTACCAGTCGGTGCGTTCGGTGGTCGCGCGGATATTATGGAGAAAATTGCTCCAAGCGGTCCGATCTATCAAGCGGGCACTCTTTCAGGAAATCCGATGGCGATGACAGCAGGCTTAGAAACGCTTCGTCAATTAACACCGGAAACATATGATGAGTTTATTCGTAAAGCGGATCTTCTAGAAAAAGGTTTATCAGAAGCGGCAGAGAAGCATGGCATCCCTTATACGATTAATCGTGCGGGTTCAATGATTGGCATTTTCTTCACGAATGAAGATGTTATGAACTACGAAACGGCAAAAGCGTCTGATCTAGAGCTGTTTGCCGAGTATTATAAAGAAATGGCTAATGAAGGCATCTTCCTTCCACCGTCTCAATTTGAAGGGTTGTTCTTATCAACAGCTCATTCTGATGAAGATATTGAGAAAACGATTGCCGCTGCAGAAAAAGCATTTAGTAAACTAAAAAAATAATAAGTAGCGATTTTTTTAGGGCTGTCTTCGAGCATAGTGACTATGTTTATTCGGAGGCAGTCTTTTTTGTCGTGAGAGAGCTGAGCGAGCGAGAAAAAGCATATTCCCCTTTTAAAAAGCATACATTCGAATGAAGAGAGCCTTATTAATCATTTGCTGAAAGTGGAGGGAGGAATAAGCGTGACTTCTCAAGATCAGTCGTATTTACGATTTTCCTTAGAAGAAACGATTCGATTTGATCGCGGGCAGGAAGTAGAGGAACTATACTCGATTTCGCTTGATCCGCAAATACAAATGGAAGAGCAAGATCAATTTGTCCGCTTGCATGGCTGTTTAGAGCTTTCTGGAGAATACCAGCCAGCTATAGCCGAGGAGACAGATAGTGAAAGTAACCAGTCGGTTAAATATGTTCAGCAAGTATTAGAACGGAATGAGCATGAATGCGAATTTTTTCATCCGTTTCCTATTGACATTACCATTCCTAAAAATCGGATTGAGCGGCTAGAGGAAGTGGAAATTTATATTGATTCCTTTGACTATGAACTTCCGCAAAAAGGCGACTTAAAGCTAACGGTGGATTTATCGATCTCAGGTATTTATGGGGAACAGCAAACGCATCGACCGCAAGAGGAAGAACTGTTAGAAGAAGAGCGTGATCAAGTACCAACCGAAGAGCCAGTTGTTCCAGTAGCATTAGAAGAGTCTGGAGAAGAACAACAAGGTGTAAGCGAGTCCGCAGAAGAAGAAATAGCGGATGAACTAGAGTTTTCCATGGTTACGCTCGATTTAGAACCGATTACTAATGAACAGGAAGAAGCTGATTTTGCTGTAGAGGTCAAAAGAAAGCCGAATGAGGCCGATCAAGAACTAGAAAACACGGTCATTCCAACGATTCAAAACAGAGACGAAATGCAAGAGACCCAACAAGTTGAACAAGAGGAAGAAAAAAGCAGTCCAGTGATGAACGAAGAAATGGAGAGTAGTGAGGTGTTAGAGAGTCAAGAGGAGACACCAGCCCCTGAGCCGAAAAAGAAAAAATCATTGAGCTTTAAGCAAACGGAAACGATGTCGTTAGCGGACTTTTTTGCGAGAAAAGAAGAGGATGAACCAGTTACTTGGAAAGTGTGCCTCGTACAAAAAGATGATACATTACAAAAGCTAGCTGAACGTTACGGGCTGCTCGTAGCGGATATCGTCAAAGAAAATAAGTTAGAGGCTCATCAATCCATCACAGAAGGCCAAGTGCTCTACATTCCGATCCATGAGAAGGTCAGTAAATAAATAGTCTGGCTGTCTCATCATGGGACAGCCTTACTTTTTGACAAAGCGGGTGAAGCGTGTGGAACAGCCCTTTTCAGACGTATGGAAACAATATGATTTACAGCCTAAATATATGGAAACATTCGGTCGTATCCAAAAGCTGTATACCGATCAAGGCAATTTTGCGTTAAAAAGAATACCAGCTACACGAGGGATGTATTTTCTTCACAGTATGCAACGATTGTATCAATCAGGTTATCATCATTTTGTGCCTGTCTATCCAGCAAGAGACGGTCGATACGGCATTCTTGAAGGCCCTCATATTTATTATTTAATGCCATGGGTCGAAGGAAGCAATGATCGCGACACCATTTTAAAAGAGAAGCAAATGCTGAGAGAAACAGCTAGACTTCATTTATTATCTTCTAAAGAAATAGAGGTAGACTCACAAGAAAGACTCAAACATTATGAGCAGATGAAACAGATGTGGGAACGGCAAGAAGAACAATTGGAGCAATATATCACTTTAGCTGAAAAAGAGACGTACATGTCACCATTTAGTCTTCAGTACGCTTTATATTATCATGACATCACGATGGCATATGTGTACGCGAAGGAAAAACTGAAAGAATGGATGGAGGAAACGAAGGAACATAAAAAGGTGAGAACGGTTCAAGTGCATGGGAATTTGGCGTTAGATCATTTTATTTTAGACCGTCAAGGAATGGGATATTTTATTAATTTAGAACAATCACGGCCAGCAACGCCGATTCATGATCTCGTTCCATATGTTACTCGTTCCCTCACCACTTTTCCGAAAAAAGCAGATGCTGAAATTGATCAGTTTACTTTTTACATGGAGCACTTTCCGTTAAAGAACGAAGAGAAGTTATTGTTTCATAGTTATCTAGCCTATCCAGGCGCGATGTATGAAACGGTCTCTACGTACTTTACCCGCTCGAAAAGATATAGCGAACATCAATTTACGAAAAAACTGCAAAGGCAACATTGGCAGTTGAAAAATATTGAATACTTTCTCATCCAATCTAACTCAAAAAATAACGAGGGACTGTAACTCTATTGAATAGAGACAGTCCTTAAATCCATTCTAGATAAAGAGCAACAGCAAGTAAAATGAATACAGCCAGTAGAATGACATCAAAGGTAGTAGGGAAAAATAGTGTTCGGATTCCTTGGAACAGACAAAAGGGAATCGCAAGTTGTGAACAGATCGCTCGGCATTTCCGTAGCCAAGGTGGAAGGGTGTACGGATTGTATCTTCTTCTCATCATTGCCACCTACTTTTTCTTTTTATTATTATTATATGTATGAAGGAAAGTAAATCTTCGTGAGTAAACATGAAAAATGATGGCAATAATGATTGACGAAAATACCTATTTTTCGATAAGATATGAGTAATAACAAAAAGCAAAGACTGGGAAGAGTACGATGAACAGCAAGTCGAGCAGAGAGAAAACCCATGGCTGAAAGGTTTTCCGATAAGCACATCAGAACGTCACCCGTGAGCTGCTTCTGTGAACGTTAGTAGCAGAAGTCGGTTACCAGCCGTTATTGGATTGAGAGCCGAATGTGCCTGTAATAGCCATTCGTGAAAAAAGGTGGCACCGCGAACAACTCCTTCGTCCTTTTGGCGATAGGGGTTTTTTTGTGGGCAAAAAAGCAGGCTGTAAATAAAGGAGGATTATCAAATGGAAAACAATGAATTAACAATGCCAACAAAGTATGATCCGCAGTCGATCGAGCAAGGTCGCTATGATTGGTGGGTAAATGGCAAGGTGTTTGAAGCGAAAGACGATCAAACGAAGGAGCCTTACACGATTGTCATTCCACCGCCAAACGTTACAGGAAAGCTACATCTTGGACATGCTTGGGATACGACGTTACAAGATATTTTAACACGCATGAAGCGGATGCAAGGCTATGATGTGCTATGGTTACCAGGTATGGACCATGCGGGAATTGCGACACAAGCGAAAGTGGAGCAAAAGCTACGTGAAGAAGGAAAATCGCGCTATGATCTTGGCCGTGAGAAATTTTTAGAAGAAGCGTGGAAATGGAAAGAGGATTATGCCGGTTTTATTCGTCAGCAATGGTCAAAACTCGGTCTTGGTCTTGATTATAGCCGTGAGCGTTTCACATTAGATGAAGGCTTGTCAAAAGCAGTTCGTGAAGTATTCGTTTCTTTATATAATAAAGGATTAATTTACCGCGGAGAATATATCATTAACTGGGACCCAGCGACGAAAACAGCTTTATCCGATATTGAGGTTATTTATAAAGACGTTCAAGGCGCGTTCTATCATATGAAATATCCGCTTGCTGATGGCAGTGGACATATTGAAATCGCAACCACTCGTCCAGAAACGATGCTTGGGGATACAGCGGTGGCTGTTCATCCAGAAGATGAGCGCTATAAGCATTTAATCGGTAAGACAGTTATTTTACCAATCGTTGGTCGTGAAATTCCAATCGTTGGCGATGATTATGTTGATATGGAATTCGGTTCAGGTGCGGTGAAAATTACGCCAGCTCATGACCCGAATGACTTTGAAATCGGTAACCGTCATGACTTAGAGCGTGTGCTCGTTATGAATGAAGATGGAACGATGAACGATTTAGCTGGCACGTATAAAGGAATGGATCGCTTTGAGTGCCGTAAACAAATCGTGAAAGATTTACAAGAGCAAGGGGTGCTGTTCAACATTGAAGAACATATGCATTCCGTTGGTCACTCTGAGCGAAGCGGCGCTGTTGTTGAACCATATTTATCTACACAATGGTTTGTTAAAATGCAGCCGTTAGCAGATGAAGCGATTGCTCTACAAGCGAAGGAAGAGAAAGTTCACTTCGTTCCTGATCGCTTTGAAAAAACATACTTACATTGGATGGAAAACATTCGTGATTGGTGTATTTCTCGTCAGCTTTGGTGGGGTCACCGCATTCCTGCTTGGTATCATAAAGAAACAGGCGAAGTGTTTGTTGGTCATGAAGCGCCAGCAGATATCGAAAACTGGGAGCAAGATACCGATGTACTGGATACATGGTTCAGCTCGGCTTTATGGCCATTTTCTACAATGGGCTGGCCGGATGAAGAGGCTGCGGACTTTAAACGCTACTATCCAACAGGTGCATTAGTCACTGGCTATGACATCATTTTCTTCTGGGTATCTCGTATGATCTTCCAAGGATTAGAGTTTACAGGTGAGCGTCCATTTAAAGATGTATTAATTCATGGACTTGTTCGTGATGCAGAAGGTCGTAAAATGAGTAAGTCATTAGGAAACGGTGTAGATCCGATGGAAGTGATCGATAAGTACGGAGCGGATTCCCTGCGTTATTTCTTATCAACAGGAAGTTCTCCAGGTCAAGACCTTCGTTTCTCAGTGGAAAAAGTAGAATCGATTTGGAACTTTGCCAATAAAATTTGGAATGCATCTCGTTTCGCTTTAATGAATATGGACGGATTAAAATATGAAGAAATCGATTTAAGCGGTGAAATGTCTGTTGCCGATAAATGGATTTTAACGAGACTAAATGAAACGATTGAAACGGTGACAAAGCTAGCTGATCGTTATGAGTTCGGTGAAGTCGGTCGCGTTCTATACAACTTCATTTGGGATGATTTCTGTGATTGGTATATTGAAATGGCGAAGTTGCCATTGTACGGAGAAGACGAAGTAGCGAAGAAAACGACTCGTTCAATTCTTGCTTATGTGCTTGACAATACGATGCGTCTTTTACATCCATTTATGCCGTTTATTACAGAAGAAATTTGGCAAAACCTTCCGCATGATGGTGAAACGATCGTCACAGCGAAATGGCCAGAAGTGCGCCCAGAATTATCGGATGAAAAAGCGGCTAGCGATATGAAGCTATTAGTAGATATTATTCGCGCTGTTCGTAACATCCGTGCCGAAGTGAATACGCCAATGAGCAAGCAAATTAAGTTAACGATCAAAGCGAAAGATGAAGCTGTTCTTTCTGTACTTGAATATAACCGTGCATATGTAGAACGCTTCTGTAACCCAGAAGAACTGACGATTTCTATCGATGCGGTTGCTCCTGATAAAGCGATGACCGCTGTTGTTACGGGTGCGGAATTAATTTTACCACTTGAAGGATTAATCAACATCGAGGAAGAGATTGCTCGTCTACAAAAAGAGTGGGATAAATGGAATAGCGAAGTAGAACGAGTTCAGAAAAAATTAGGCAATGAACGCTTCATCAGTAAAGCACCACAAAAAGTCGTCGATGAAGAACGTGCGAAAGAACAAGACTACTTAGAAAAACGTGCGGCAGTAGAAGCACGTATGAACGAATTAAAGCAATAAGAGCAATGGCTCTAGGACGAATCTGTATATCGTGTACAGATTCGTCTTTTCATATAGATGGAGGACGTTCAAATGATACACACTCATCAAGAAGCATTAAATTGGATTCACAGTCGTCTGCAAATAGGCATTAAACCAGGGCTATTGCGAATGGAATGGTTAATGGAAAGAATGAACCATCCAGAACGGCGACTGAAAACGGTACATATTGGTGGAACGAATGGCAAGGGCTCGACTGTTACTTATATGCGTTCGATTTTGCAAGCAGCTGGCTATGAAATTGGTACGTTCACCTCTCCTTACATTGAACAATTCAATGAGAGAATTAGCATTAACGGAATACCGATTACCGATGATGAACTGACTCAGCTCGTTAATATAATCAAGCCGCTAGCCGAGGAGCTTGAACAGACAGAGCTTGGAGGACCGAGTGAATTTGAAGTGATTACGGCGATGGCTTTCTATTATTTTGCCGATGTTCATCCTGTCGATATCGTCCTATTTGAAGTAGGGCTAGGTGGGCGGTTGGATTCAACGAATGTCATTCATCCGCTTCTTTCTATCATTACAACGATCGGTATGGATCATATGCGGTTTTTAGGCAATACGCTAGAAGAGATTGCCTTTGAAAAAGCAGGGATCATTAAAAGTGGTGTTCCGATCATTAGCGGTGTGAAACAAGAAGAAGCGCAAGAAGTGATTGTTAAGCGAGCAACTGATCAAAAGTCGACTGTTTATCAACTAGGAGAGCAGTTTCACGGCGAGTGGCAGCAGTCGCTTTCGACGGGTGAAGTCTTTCATTTTCACTCCGAATTGGCAAATATGAAGTCTCTGCACACTGGTTTAAATGGATTGCACCAAACCGACAATGCGGCACTCACTGTGATGGCGACACTTTATTTGAAAAACGTTCACTCCTTTTTAATCGAAGAATCACATATCCGTGAGGGACTTAAAGCGGCTTATTGGCCAGGTCGAATGGAGCAAGTGTGTCATCAGCCAGTGATTCTGCTTGATGGCGCTCATAATCCAGAAGGCATGAAAGCATTGTCTAACTCATTAAAGGCACGTTATCCAAACAGCCAAATCACAGCATTATTCGCTGGGTTAAAGGATAAAAAACTAGATGAAATGATTTCCTCGCTTACGGAAGTGGCCGACACGGTTATTTTTACTACGTTTGATTTTCCGAGAGCGGCTGGCTACGAAGAGGTTGAGCCATTGTTAAATGAGCAAACAATCTGGAGAGCAGATTGGAAGGAATACATTAAAGAATGCCAAAAAAGCACAGAAGCAGGGCGAATATTTGTTGTGACGGGTTCGCTTTATTTTATTTCTGAGGTGAAAAAACATTTTAAATATTTTAACAAATTTTACTAAAGGTTAATTTAGGGTTTACAAAGAGCTGTTAAGATGAAAAGAATAAACGATTACTTGAAAGGTAGAGGGTTCGATCATTGATTAGTTCTTTAGTCTTTCTCTACGGTTTGGTTTTTGGCTCTTTTTTTCATGTTGTCGGTTGTAGAGTCCCTATCAAAAAATCCTTCATATATTCGAGAAGTGCTTGTTCTCATTGTCATCATCGATTGACAGCTGTTGAGTTAATCCCAATTTTATCTTACGTGAAACAAAGCGGACGATGCATAAATTGTCAGGCGCGTATTTCACCTATTTATATATTGGTGGAACTGATCACAGCTAGTTTATTTACCTATGCATACATCTATTTTGGTATTGGGCTGGAATGGCTACTTGCGATTACTTTAATTTCACTTCTTATCATTATCACGGTTTCAGATCTGCTTTATATGGTTATTCCTGATAAAATTCTGCTTTTTTTCCTAGGGCTCTTTTTAATTGAGCGCTATTTATTCCCTTTAGAGCCATGGTGGGACTCGATTTCTGGTGCATTTGTAGGTTTTTCCCTCCTATTTTTAATAGCAGTTGTCACTAAAGGTGGGATGGGAGGCGGAGACATTAAGTTGTTTGCTGTTATAGGGTTTGTTTTCGGGACAGAGGGGATATTGTTAACTTTCTTTTTGTCTACTTGTTTAGGTGCGATTGGTGGATTGATCGGTTTATGGTTTGGGGTTATCAAACGCCAACAGCCCTTTCCATTTGGCCCGTTCATAGCGGTTTCAGCACTTCTTGTTCTTTTTTCAGAGAATCGAATTCTAAATTGGTATCAATCGCTCTTCATTTAACTTTCAAAAAACTAACTATTTTTGCCGAAATTTTTCCCGAACAGGACGACAAAAGTCTTGTTCTTTTTTTGTGCCGCTATGATAGCATGGAAGGAACTTAAAGAGGCGAGGGGTGGATCCCGAGTGGACAAACCAAAAAAACAGCAGTTGTCTTTGACGATCTCGAGTAAAAAGGAAGGCAGTCAACAAAAGAAAGAGTTCCTTGTGCAGGACTGGCAAAAAGGTGGGCGAGAAAGTGCTGCCGCCGCTGAGAATAAGAAGGAAGAAGAGTTTCAGTGGGTCTTTCCAGAAGAAGTGGAGAAGAAGGAAGAAACGATTAGTTTAAAGGCCTCGCTTCATCCGCAGCAAGCTCGCAGAAGAGTGATAGGTAAGCTCTTATTTATTATTATTAGCGCTGTATTGATTGGTCTATTATTCGGTTATGCGATGGTCAACATTGTGACACAAAAAGAAGAATCTCCCTCAAAAGCGATGCTAACAGAGCCAAAACAACAGCAAAAATCTACTAACTCGACAGCACCAACGACGGCTAGTCTTCTTCCGCCGATCGAGACATCGATCGTGCAGGGCGGTGTTTTTTCTAAAAAGGCTACGGCTGAAAAGGTGATGAAACGGATGAAGGAAGAAGGGGTTGTGGCAGGGATTGTTCAGAAAGATGAGCAGTTTCTTGTCGTGCTAGGGGTCTCCTCTCAACTAGCGACAGCGAAGCAATTAGGAGAAGCTTACCGAGCGGAAGCGGCTGATGTGTATGCGAAAACAACAACTATTTCCTCCTCGATCAAAACAACAGGAAAAGAAAGCTTTGCGAAGGCCTTTTCAGTTATAGCAGAGGAAAGTGCCAAAACACTTATCGGTCTTCCTGTTGATCAGGCGAAATTGATTGAGGTTGAAAAAGAGTTGCAAGCTGAAAAAGGAACACAAAAAAAGGAAGTCGCCTCGCTACAGCGGTTATTAGTAGATGCTGTTAATCAAGCTAAAAGTGATCAGTCGCAGACCGCAAAAGCGGCGCAGGAGAAGCTTTTAGCTTTTTTAGCTGAATATTAAAAAGGCTAGCGCCAACTCGAATGGAGGGGCGGCTAGCCTTTTTTTGGCTTATTTTGCAGCTTGCAAAATTTGCTGTTTAACTTCTTCTAATAATAACTCTTTTCCTAGTGGAGTGTATCCTTTATTTAAGTCTTCTGGTGCAATCATAAATACTTTGTTATTTTTTACTGCATTCATATTTTTCCAAATCGCGCTGTTCTGGAATTCTTTTAGACGTTTATCGCCATCACCTGTAGTAAATACAAATAAATAGTCAGGATTGTAATCGATTAATGCTTCCTTCTGCAATTGAACCAATGGCTCCTCTGTTGGTGTTCCTTCGATGGCAGGTAACTTTAAGTCTTCAAATAAAAAGCTTCCGTAGCCGTAGTTTCCATATACACGGAAAGCGTTCGGATAAGCCGCCATTACCATGAATTTTTCTTCTCCTGTTTTAGCGAGGATTTCATCGTGAGTTGCTTTCGCTTTTTCATCGAATTTCTTTAACCAATTATTTGCTTCTTCTTCTTTGTCCATAATTCGAGCGATTTCCTCGAATTTAGGTCTCCATTCACTAAGGTCTGTTTCAAGCATAACTGTCGGAGCGATTTTGCTTAATTGATCATAAAGCTTCTCTTGACGGTTATTGATAATAATTAAATCAGGCTTTGCTGTAATAATCGTATCCGTATTGATTTCGTCTCCCCAGAAGGAGCCAACTGGTTTTGTATCTTTTAACTGATCTTGTAAAAATGGCATAATCTTTTGCTCGCTTGTATTAGCTGTAATAACAGGCGTGTATCCGAAAGTAAGTAATTCTTCTGTTGATCCACTAATATCGGCAATGCGTTTCGGTTCTACAGGGATCTTCACTTCGCCTTTCACCGTTTTAACTACTCGTTCAGCTGGTTTTTCTTCTTTCTTTGTTTTCGCTGAGTCATTGCCGCATGCGGCTAATAGAACAAATGAAAGTAGGAATAAGAAACTCATTAATAATTGCTTTTTCATTAGTAAAATCTCCTTTTTTCTATGGTGTTTTAATAAGTAAGTAAATAAAATATGGTGCTCCAATAAGTGAAAGCACAAGGCCCACTGGGATCTCAGAACTTGGCATTAAACTTCTGGCTAAGCAGTCAGCTGTTAATAGTAATATCGCTCCAATCAAGGCGGAGACAGGTAACATGATTTGATGTTTAGCTCCAACGATCCTTCTAGCGATGTGAGGAGCGAGTAATCCGATAAATCCAATTCCTCCGGCTACGGCTACGGATACTCCGGCTAAAGCAACTGAAATAAACAGCAGTTTTCTTCTTTCTTTTTCTACTGCAACACCTAAGCCTGTTGCCATTTTATCTCCAAGGTTTAAAACATTTAATAGGTTGCTTTTAGCGTAAGCGAGAGGTAGAAGGATGATCAGCCATGGAAGAGCCGCAAGTACAAATTTCCAATCAGTTCCCCATAAGCTACCACTTAACCACACGGTTGCAAAACGAAAATCATTCGCTGTCATTTTCATCGAAAAGACGATATTGATGGCACTGAATCCGGCTGCTACGGCAATTCCTACTAATATTAAGCGAGTAGCCGTCACTCCGTCCTTCCAAGCTAGTAAATAAATAATGATGGCCGCTGCTAATGCACCTATAAGTGCGAACAATGGAAGGACAAAAACAGAGATGTATGAAGTGACATCCATTTGTCCAAAGAAAAAGTAGACGAATAGTACAACACCTAGGCCTGCTCCAGCGTTGATACCGATAATTCCAGGGTCTGCTAGAGGGTTTCTAGCTAAAGCTTGCAAAATAGCGCCCGACGTACTAAGTGCCATACCGACAGCGATAGCGACAATTGCTCGTGGTAAGCGGAAATCAAAAATGAGTATGCTTTGCTCCTCGCTTCCGAATCCCATTAATGTTTGCATCGAATGAATCGGATGAATCATTAAAGTCCCTATAGATAGGTTGAGAATAATCAGCACAATGGTTAATAGCATCATGATTGTTAAGAGTAATACTTGTTTTCTCATTTGACTGACTACCATGACTTTCCTCCTTCTTTTCTAGCTAAATAAAGAAAGAAAGGAACACCGATGAGAGCCGTAATCGCACCTAATGGCGTTTCATACGGTGGATTAATTGTTCGCGCTAATAAATCAGCTGCTGATAATAATACCCCACCTAAAACAGCAGACACAGGAATGACTAGGCGATAATCGGTTCCGACGATCATGCGAGCAATATGAGGAATCACAAGTCCGACGAATCCAACAGAACCGGCCATCGACACGGCTGCCCCTGTCATAACGACCACAAGAATCGTTCCCACTGTTTTAATTAACACAACCTTTTGCCCTAAGCCTATGGCTACTTCTTCGCCGAAATTCAAAATAGTGAAATAGCGGCTAAGCATAATAGCGATTACTAATGCAAGAAGTCCTAGCGGAATGAGCAATTTGAGGCTTTCCCACTGAACAGAAGCTACACCGCCAGCGCTCCACATCGCGACTTCTTGATGTAACTCAAAGAAAAGAGCAATGCCAGAAGAGATGGCTCCTAAAAATCCACTGACTGCGGCACCAGCCAACGCAAGTTTGACCGGTGTTAGCCCTCCTTTAGACAAAGAACCGATGCCATATACAATCGATGCCCCAAGAGCGGCACCGATGAATGAAAAGACAACCTTCCATGAAAAGGATATTTCCGGAAAAAATGCATAAGAGATTGCAATCGCGAAAATGGCTCCATCCGATACTCCCATTAGAGAGGGAGAGGCCAGTGGATTGCGAGTCATTGCTTGCATGATGGCTCCAGATACCGCCAAAAACATGCCAATAGCTACAGCTCCAATCGCTCGCGGTAAGCGGAAGTCATAAATAACCGAGGCTTCTAATGATTGGTCAAACCCTGATAATAATAAACCCCAGACCGTTGATAACTGTATATCAGCCGCACCAAAAGAAATGGAACAAGCCATTAAAAAGGCAATCAGTGCAATGCTGACGATTAAACAAAAAATCGCTAATGCTAGATGACTATTAGTGATCGAAATCAGTTTCTTTTTAGAAGGGGCGTATGTATTTTCGCTCATGCTGTCGAGTAATCCTTTCTTCGATATAAGATTTTAAGTGAAGATGAAAATCATTATCACTTAAAATCTTTGCTTACTATAATACAATCCTTTATGGCTAGTCAATGATAAAAATTATTTTTGAATAATTTTTATCATTCCAACTTTTTCAGGGTATTTATTTTTTATAATGGAAAAGTTTGTGAAAGGGGGATGGTTTTGATAAAATAAAAGCGGTATTTCCCTTAATTCTTGAAAGTTAGGTGATGGATGTTGTCGAATATTATTTTAGCTTCTGGTTCTCCCCGTAGAAAGGAACTTCTCCAACAAATCGGTCTACCCTTTACTGTCATTGTCAGTGATGTAGATGAAACGATCTCCCACCCAATATCCTCTAAAGAAACCGTCATGCAATTAGCCTCCCGTAAAGCTCATGCTGTGGCGAAGCATCATGAACAAAATATTGTCATCGGCGCAGATACAATCGTTGTGCTAGATGGAGAAATATTAGGTAAGCCTAAAGACCGAAGCGATGCGAAGCGGATGTTAAGTAAGCTTTCTGGTCGAGAGCACTCCGTTTATACTGGAGTTGCCATTGTGCAAGGAAAGAACGAACACGTCTTTTATGAAGAAACAAACGTCACATTTTGGGAACTGTCAAGTGAGGAAATAGACGCCTACATTGACAGTGGTGAACCGTTTGATAAGGCGGGTGCATACGGCATCCAAGGAATAGGTGCTCTGCTTGTAAAGAAAATTGATGGTGACTATTTCTCGGTTGTCGGTTTGCCGGTGGCTTCTTTGTATAGACAACTTCAACGGTTTGGCCTGCAAGGGGCGACCATTTCCTCTCCTTCTCAAACGTGATCAAAGGAGAGAAAGTGGATGTCAAACGAGATGTTGATGATCAAAGATGTACCTGTAGAAGATCGCCCGAGAGAACGAATGATTACAAATGGTCCGAAAAGCTTATCGAATCATGAGCTACTTGCGATTATTTTACGAACAGGCACGAAACATGAATCCGTGCTGCAATTGTCGAATCGAGTGCTGCAAACATTTGAAGGGTTACGCATGCTAAAGGATGCCTCGCTTGAAGAAATTACTTCTATTAAAGGAATCGGTCAAGCAAAAGCCGTCCAAATCATGTCCGCCCTTGAACTCGGCCGTCGCATTAGTCACTTGAAATTTGAAGACCGATATGTCATTCGTTCTCCCGAAGATGGGGCTAATTATGTGATGGAAGAAATGCGATTTTTATCACAGGAGCATTTCGTGTGCCTCTACCTCAACACAAAAAATCAAGTCCTTCATAAACAAACATTATTCATTGGAAGTCTCAATGCCTCGATCGTGCATCCGCGCGAGGTGTTTAAAGAAGCCTTTCGCCGTTCTGCCGCCTCTGTAATCTGCATCCATAATCATCCTTCTGGCGACCCGGCACCGAGCAGAGAAGATGTGGAGGTGACGAAGCGATTAGTTGAATGTGGAAAATTACTAGGAGTGGAAGTATTAGACCATTTAATCATTGGTGATAAGAAATACGTCAGTTTAAAGGAAAAAGGCTATGTATAATGCTAGGATTTTTTTTTGATTACGTTATAATATAAGTTATGATTTTTGCTAGATGTTTTTTGTTGAAATCACAAATAATAATGTTCAATCTATCACTATAAAATAGTAACAGATCAAGAAAGGGAGATACCTGTATGTTTGGAATTGGAAATAGAGATCTTGGAATAGACCTTGGAACGGCGAATACGCTTGTCTATGCCAAAGGAAAAGGTGTAGTTGTACGCGAGCCTTCAGTGGTGGCGCTTCAAACAGATACAAAACAAATTGTTGCTGTCGGTAATGACGCGAAGAAAATGATTGGCCGTACGCCTGGAAATGTGGTCGCTACACGCCCGATGAAGGATGGTGTCATCGCTGATTATGAAACGACAGCTACGATGATTAAATATTATATTAGACAAGCAATGAACGGCGGCAAGGGGATGTTCGCTAGCAAGCCCTATGTGATGATATGTGTTCCGTCCGGTATTACAGCTGTAGAGGAGCGTGCAGTTATTGATGCAGCTCGCCAAGCAGGTGCGCGTGATGCTTATACGATTGAAGAGCCTTTTGCGGCAGCTATTGGGGCGAATTTACCTGTTTGGGAGCCTACAGGCAGTATGGTCGTTGACATTGGTGGGGGAACGACAGAAGTCGCCATTATTTCATTAGGTGGTATCGTGACAAGTGAATCATTGCGTATTGCCGGAGATGAAATGGATGATGCGATTGTTGCCTATATTCGTAAGCAATATAATTTATTAATTGGGGACCGCACATCTGAAGCGATCAAAATGGAGATTGGTTCTGCAGGTGATTTTGAAGAAATTCCAAACATGGAAATTCGCGGGCGTGATTTATTGACAGGCCTTCCGAAAACGATTGAAATTACTGGACAAGAGATTGCGGATGCGTTGAAAGATACGGTGTATGCGATTGTTGATACAGTGAAAAGTACGTTAGAAAAAACACCACCAGAGCTTGCGGCAGATATCATGGATCGCGGAATTGTACTGACTGGAGGCGGTGCTTTATTACGCAATTTAGATAAAGTCATCAGTCAAGAAACGAATATGCCAGTACTAATTGCTGAAGACCCACTTGACTGTGTTGCTGTCGGTACAGGCTTAGCATTAGACCATATCCATTTATTTAAAAATAAAAACAAATAATGAATTATTTATTCCGGCAGCGGCTTTCTGCTGCCGGATTCTAACTTAATGCAAAAAATAGAGGTGGAATAGATGCCACAATTTTTTACAAACAAGCGCTTGATTATTCTTCTCGGCAGTATTATCGTTCTTGTCGCGTTGATTGGTCTTTCTCTTCGTGAACGCGAGAATATTTCTTGGCCTGAACAATTTGTAAAAGATATTGTCGGTTTAGGGCAAGTAGTTGTTTCTAAACCTGCCAATAGTGTTGCAGGGTTTTTTAATGATATTGGGAATTTACGAAATACGTACAAAGAAAATGAAAAACTAAAAACTCATTTAGATCAGTTAGCTCAGCTTGAAAGTGATGTCGCACGATTAGAGAAAGATAATAAGGAACTTCGAGCAATCATCGATAAAAAGCAAAGTTTAGCAGATTATGAGCCTATTCAAGCTACGGTCATTGCACAGAACCCGGAGCGTTGGTTCGATGTGATGACGATTGATCAAGGATCAGCTAGCGGTATTGAGCCTAATATGGCTGTGATGACTGTAGAGGGGTTAGTTGGGAAAGTGAAAAACACGTCCAAATTTACTTCTACCGTGCAATTGCTTAGTGCTCACGATCCGAGAAACCGAGTATCAGCCGTCATTCAAGGCAAAAAAAATATTTACGGTGTGATTGAAGGATATGATAAAGAAAAAGGCTTGCTGTTAATGACAAAAATTCCTTATGACTCTAAAGTGAAGAAAGGAATGGCTGTCACAACCTCAGGAAAAGGCGGCGTGTTTCCTAAAGGGTTGATTATCGGCGAAGTGAAAAAGCTAGTACCAGACCAATTCGGCTTAACACAGACAGCCTTAATTAAGCCAGCTGCTAAGTTGAATGATATAGAACATGTGATGGTAGCTAAGCGAGGGATGACAACGGTGTTGCCAGAAAAACAAGAGCGCCAGCAAGTGATGGTTGAGGAGGGAGGTCTGTGAAGCGCGTTCTCCTCCCTCTATTAATGGCGATTCTTTTTTACAGTGATAGCGTGTTAGTTTCTTGGATTCCTGCCCGTGTTTTTGATGGTGAATATATTTTAGTGCCGCGTTTGTTTGTCATCGGCTTATTGTTGATGTCGATTTACTTTGATCGAAATACAGCGATCAAATATGGTTTCTTTTTCGGTTTTCTTTTTGATATTTTTTATACGGGTGTTTTAGGTGCCTATATGTTCTTTTTGCCGTTCCTTGTGTATATCACATCGAAAATGGTAAAAGTTTTGCAGAATCATTTATTCATTGTCGCTTTTATCGTTGTTTTTGATATATTTCTGTTAGAATTAATTATGTTTCAATTAAATATGTTTGTGAGCCGAGCAGAGATGCAAATGTCACAATTTTTCTCAATTCGATTATGGCCGACTTTACTTTTAAATTTAATTTTTTATCTGTTTGCTGCTGTTCCACTGAAGAATGCCTTTGAAAAACTTCGTCGAATCTATTTCGATTAATGGTCGACTTAAAAAGGAAAAACAAGAGGACTTGTCGAATTATTTGGACAACAGAGGTGAAATGCATGCTATGAAAACGAAACAAAATGTTGTCATAAAGGGAACAAAAGATGGATTGACGTTGCATTTGAGTGACAAATGTGCCTATGTTGAATTATTAGCTGAATTGAAAGAGAAAATGGTAACAGTAAACGATCAAGATCAAGGGTCCATCATTACCGTTACTGTCCAATTAGGGAACCGCTACTTAACAGAAGAAGAAATAGATGAAGTGACGAATCTGATTTTAGAGCAAAAGCATCTTGTAGTCGGCGAGGTAAAATCTAACGTAATGACTGTTGAAGACGCGATTCGCTGGAAAGAAGAAAGTGAAATTGTTTCATATACAGGCAGAGTTCGCTCTGGGCAAGTGTTAGAAGTTGCTGGCGATCTCCTGTTAATCGGTGATGTAAATCCAGGCGGAACGGTGAGAGCCGGCCGGAATATTTTCATTATGGGGGCTTTAAAGGGAATGGCTCACGCAGGGTGCTATGGGGATGACTGTGCTGTCATTGTTGCTGGTCAAATGATGCCTACACAACTTAGAATTAGCCGCTATTTAAATCGTGCACCTGACCGCTATGAAGAAGATGAAAGCTTCGAAACGGAATGCGCCTACATAGATGAATCTGATCAAATTGTTGTTGACCGTTTACAGGTGTTAAAGCATCTGAGACCGGAGATTTCTACGTTAAAAGGGGGAAACCATAGTGGGTGAGGCTATAGTTATTACATCTGGTAAAGGTGGAGTGGGCAAAACGACCACTTCAGCTAATTTAGGTACAGCACTTGCTCTGCAAGAAAAGAAGGTTTGTTTAGTAGATACAGATATTGGTCTGCGCAATCTAGATGTTGTGATGGGGCTTGAAAATCGCATCATTTATGATTTAGTCGATGTCGTCGAGGGACGCTGTAAAATTCATCAAGCACTGGTGAAAGATAAGCGTTTTAATGATTTATTATTTTTATTGCCGGCCGCTCAAACATCCGATAAATCAGCTGTGACGCCAGAACAGATGAAGAAATTAGTCGATGAATTAAAGCAGGATTTTGATTATGTATTGATTGACTGTCCAGCAGGAATTGAACAAGGGTATAAAAATGCGATCGCTGGAGCGGATAAAGCCATTGTGATTACGACACCAGAAAAATCCGCTGTTCGTGATGCAGACCGAGTGATCGGCTTGCTAGAAAAAGAAGAAGGAATGGAACCACCCAAATTAATTATTAATCGGATTCGCAGCCATATGATGCAGCAAGGAGACATGCTTGATGTCGATGAAGTGGCAACGCATTTATCGATTGAATTAATTGGGATCGTGGTAGATGACGAGGATGTCATTAAGTCTTCACATAATGGTGAACCGATCACGCATAACCCGAATAATCGAGCTTCCATTGCTTATCGCAATATCGCTAGAAGAATTCTTGGTGAATCGATTCCTCTTCAACCGCTTGAAGAAGGAAAAGTAGGATTGTTTACTCGTTTTAAAAGTTTTTTCAGTGTACGCTCTTAAGAAATAAATAGAAGAGGCTTCTTCATACATATGTAGCTATTTCATGATCGATAGTAGCTTCTTAAATGAGAGGCTTCTTTTTTTTTCACTCCTTTCATATCTTTTATTAATGACTGTTAATAAAGGAGTGAGCTAGTTGAAGGAAGAGGAGAAGGACTTATTATCGATTGAACAAGAACAGCAGGATGGTCACCCGCTTTTTCGATTGGACCGTTTTCTATTTAAAGTTTTAGCTTCTTTAATATTGGTCCTTGCTGTTGCTATTATGTTTAAACAATCATCGTCCCCATTCCTTGAAGGACAGGCTTGGATGCAAGAGGTCATGGAAAAGGAATTTCAATTTTCAAAAGCGGCTGAGTGGTATGAGAAAACATTGGGAGAACCGCTTCCTTTTACCGTTGATGGCTGGACAGAAGAGGAGAAAGTAGTCAATGAACAAGCGGAGTATGCTGTACCTGTCTCTGGAAAAGTGATTGAAGACTTTCAGACGAACGGGAAGGGACTTATGGTTGAAGCTGAGCCGAACGAAGGAGTAAAGGCGGTTAAAGATGGAACGGTCCTCTTTGTTGGGCAAAAGAAAGAATTTGGACAATTAGTGATCGTTCAGCATGCGGATAATAGTGAATCGTGGTATGGGCATATTGCGAATCCTTCTGTCCAGCCTTATGAAAAAGTGACAGCGGGAAGTGTGTTAGCACAATTGTCACCAAATGAACAGACGTTTTACCTTGCGATTAAGAAAGATGGTATATTTGTCGACCCGGGTTCGGTGATCTCCTTTGAATAATCTACTTCGAAAGGTATACATTCATCCGCTGATGTGGGTCATGATTGCCTTTTCAGTTCTGACTGGTTATTTTATCGATTTGTTGCTCGTTTTTTTAATTATCGTGATGCATGAATTAGGGCATGCTGCGATGGCTTTGTCGTTTCGATGGCGGATCAAGCGAATTGTATTTCTTCCTTTTGGTGGCGTAGCAGAGGTAGACGAGCATGGGAATCGACCACCTAAAGAAGAGTTGTTCGTTATTTTGGCTGGTCCGTTACAGCATCTTTGGTTGTTTATTGCCGCTTGGTTGTTATTTACGGCAGGGTGGATATCAGACAATCTTTATCAACATTTTTGGCAATTTAATTTGGCGATTTTATTATTTAATTTGCTTCCCGTATATCCGCTTGATGGGGGAAAGTTGTTAATGCTTTTTGTTTCTTTACAACGCCCTTTTCTGTTAACGATTCGTCTTGCTATGATCTTTTCTGCTATCTGTTTAGTACTTCTTCAATTGCTGATTTTGCTGTTTTTACCGTTTCACTTTCAAGCTTGGTTAATTATCGCTTATTTGACGGTCGCTCTATGGCGTGAATGGAAGGACAAGCATTATACGTTCATTCGCTTCCTATTAGAAAGACACTATGGAAAAAAAGATGTCGCAGTAAATTTAAAGCCGTTGCAGCTGTCGGCGGATACAAAAATTGCCTCTGCTTTAGAACAATTCAGACGTAACACGAAGCATATCGTCTATGTGATAGAACAAGGGAAAGAGATTGGGCGGTTGGATGAAAATGAAGTGTTATACGCTTATTTTTCTGAAAAGCGAACGGGAGCTTCTTTAAAGGAATTGCTTCCTCTTCATTGACGAATGGAGTATTGCTGAGTAAAGTGGAAGGAAAGACAGTAGAAAGCAGGTTTTGTATGAATACGTTATTGGTTAGTGTGAAGGGAAGAGAAAAAAGACTAGCGGTCGTGAAAAATGGCCGAGCAGAACAATTTCATCTGTTTCAGCCGGCAGAACAATCTCATGTCGGCTTTTTATATTATGGTATTATTTCTAAAGTAGAAAAAGGAATGAATGCTTGTTTTGTTAATATTGGTCTTGAGCAAAATGGCTATTTGCACCGCGATCAATTACCAGGTCACCAAAATCGACCGATCGAACAAATCATTCATCAAGGACAAAAAATCATTGTGCAAGTGATCAAGGATGGAACGGAGACGAAAGGGCCGCGTCTGTCAGCGATGCTTGAGTGGCCTGGTGAAAAGCTTGTTTACTTGCCTGAGGGTGGCTATACAGCCCTTTCTAAAAAAGTAGATCAACCGAACAAGCGTCAGCGAGTAGCGGACTGGGCAAAAAGCTGGAAGCAGGGGGAAGAGGGGCTCATTTTACGCACGGCTGCTTTTGATGCGACAGAAGAAGAACTCGCATCTGAAGGAGAACGGTTAAGAGAGGAACATGGACAGCTCGTCAAAGCGGCGATCATGACGAAAGCTCCGGCGTTATTACGAGAGAAACCGCTCTTAATCGAAGAACTATTTGCCCGAATGCAATCGCTACAAACAGGGGAAATCATTTGTGATAGCGCTGACTTTCTGTCGGCTTTAAAGAAAGATCCTCGCTATCATGAAAACCAGTGGCGAGCGCATTATCACTCAGTGGATGAAGATCTATTTTCAGCTAACGGTATGGATAGTGAGTTGGAAAAAGCATTGAAGCGAGTCGTATGGCTGCCAAGTGGAGGGTTTCTTGTCATTGAGCGAACGGAAGCGATGACGGTGATCGATGTGAACACCGGAAAGTTTACTGGCAAAAGCAATCAATCTCAAACGGTTTTGTTGACGAATAAAGAGGCTGCTATCGAAGTAGCTCGCCAGCTACGATTACGCGACATTAGCGGTATGATCATTATTGATTTTATCGATATGTTTCATGATCGAGATCGTGTAACGATTGAAAAGCTGTTAAAGCAAGAAGTGAAAAAAGATCCGAAATCGGTCTCGATTCGGGAGTTTACTTCTCTCGGTTTAATGCAAATGACAAGGAAAAAAACGAAGCCGTCGATTTTAGAGACAGTTACTGCTTCTTGCCCTACTTGTCACGGAACAGGTCGGGTGAAAAGTGCGGAAACGATCGCTTTCGAATTAGAGAGGAAGCTATTAGAGTATGCAAGAGATGAACAAGAAGCAATTGTTGTGAAAATCACGCCAGACGTGAAAGAGGTCTTTGTTGGAGAACATCATCAGTTTCATCATCAGCTGGAAGAACTCCTTCATAAGAAAATTATTTATCGCCTAGTCGACCATTCGATGCCTCTAGGTGCAATCATCCGAACAGGGACGGTTGCTGAGCTTTCAACTAATTAATCACGAAAAAACGTTGACACTATGCTAGTAAAATGATAAGATTCTAATGTTATTGTTTGTAGCACCCGTGCTACAACCGCGCATTCCAGGTTATAAGTGTTTGCTTTTGTAGCATTCCACCTGAAAATGGCGAGTCTGAGTTTATTAAGGAGGTGCAGAGAATGTACGCAATTATTGAAACTGGCGGTAAACAACTAAAGGTAGAAGAAGGTCAAGCAATCTACATTGAAAAATTAGATGCAACAGAAGGTGATTCTGTTACATTTGATCAAGTATTATTCGTTGGCGGCGACACTGTAAAGGTAGGAAGCCCACTTGTTGAGGGAGCTACTGTTACAGCAAAAGTTGAAAAACAAGGTCGTCAAAAGAAAATTACTGTTTTCAAATTAAAAGCTAAGAAAAACTACCGCAGAAAACAAGGTCATCGTCAACCATACACTAAAGTTGTTATTGAAAAAATCAACGCGTAAGGCGATGTTTTTATGATTCAAGTAAACATAACGAAGCGTCCTTCCGGAAAGATTTCATCTTTCCTCATGGAAGGTCATGCTGAATTTGCTGAATACGGAAAAGATTTAGTTTGTGCAGCGGCAACAGCCGTAACTTTCGGAGGGCTGAATGCTATTCTTTCTTTGACAGAGGCGGATCTCCAAATCGATCAAGGAAAAGATGGCGGTTTTCTTCGCTGTATTGTACCGGAAAATCTTCCGGAAAGCGAACAGGAGAAAGTGCAGTTGCTTTTTGAAGGCATGGTAGTTTCCTTGCAAACAATCGAACGTGATTATAGCAAACATTTAAAAATCATCTTTCACTAGCAGGAGGTGAAACTCATGTTAAGATTAGATCTTCAGTTTTTCGCATCTAAAAAAGGTGTAGGTTCTACGAAGAACGGTCGTGATTCAATCTCGAAACGCCTTGGTGCTAAACGTGCAGACGGTCAATTCGTTACTGGTGGTTCAATCCTTTACCGTCAACGCGGTACAAAGATTTATCCAGGTGAAAACGTTGGTCGTGGTGGAGACGATACTTTATTCGCGAAAGTTGACGGAATCGTTCGTTTCGAGCGTCTAGGCCGTGACAAGAAGAAAGTAAGCGTATATCCAGCTGCTCAATAAGAGTAAAGGCTATAGCAATAAAGAGGCTGGGACATAACTAGCTTCAAATAGTGAGAAGGGTGAAATTGAGCGTATTCAAATTCACCCTTCTTTTATTTTTGTATGTATTTTTTCTAATACCTTAG
>NKXN01000051.1 GCA_002261155.1 Bacillaceae bacterium SAS-127
CGTCCCCCTCCACCAGTTTTTATATAATATAAATCGACATATGTATTATTCGTGTCTTTTTTTTTACATAATATTGGGCTATAGCCAAGCGGTAAGGCAGCGGATTTTGATTCCGTCACGCGAAGGTTCGAATCCTTCTAGCCCAGCCATTTCGAGCCATTAGCTCAGTTGGTAGAGCATCTGACTTTTAATCAGAGGGTCGAAGGTTCGAGTCCTTCATGGCTCACTTTCTAAAAAAGCTGTGTCATTAGATTATTTAAACAATCTAATGACACAGCTTTTTTTAAATGTTTGATACGAATAAATATTCAGAAAAATGTCGAGTTGAGTCATATAATTTTTTTTAGTAAAATAACAACAGCAACTATAGAGGAGTGGTATACATGGAGAAAAAAATATCAATCATTGGGGTTCCTATGGATCTTGGTCAGCTTCGTAGAGGAGTAGACATGGGGCCAAGCGCCATTCGTTATGCAGGTGTCTGTGAACGACTACAAAATTTAAGCATTGAAGTAGAAGATTGTGGAGATATTGAAATCAGCAGAGATTATGCGACTGAAGATGAAAATACAAATTTAAAGAACTTGAAAGCGGTTACAGAAGCGAGCGAAAGATTAGCTCAAAAAGTAGATGAAGTGATCGATTCAGGTAGCTTCCCTCTTATGCTCGGTGGTGACCATAGTATTGCAATTGGGTCGCTTGCTGGTATTGCGAAACATTATAAAAACCTCGGTGTCATTTGGTATGATGCTCACGGTGATTTAAATACAGCAGAGACATCTCCGACTGGAAATATTCATGGTATGCCATTAGCAGCAAGCTTAGGCCTTGGACATCAAGATTTAACTAACTTATACGGCTACGCACCGAAAGTGAAGCCAGAAAACATCGTTATTATCGGTGCTCGTTCTCTTGATGAAGGAGAGAAGGAGCTGATTAAAGAACAAGGCATCAAAGTTTACACGATGCATGAAGTCGATCGCCTCGGAATGACCGCAGTGATTGAAGAGACGATCGCGTATTTGAAAGAAAAAACGGACGGTGTTCACCTGTCTTTAGATCTTGACGGACTAGATCCTAATGATGCACCAGGTGTGGGTACGCCAGTAATCGGTGGAATTAGCTATCGGGAGAGCCACTTAGCGATGGAATTGTTAGAGGAGAGTGGAATTATTACTTCAGCTGAATTTGTTGAAGTTAATCCAATCCTAGACGAAAAAAATAAAACAGCTGCTGTAGCAGTTGCTCTAATGGGTTCACTATTTGGAGAAAAGTTATTATAATTAAAACCGGAAGCTCTGGCTAATCAAGCCGGACTTCCGGTTCTTTATTTAGCTCATACTCATTTAATAATTGATCTAGCTTTGTACTAATTTCCAGTACTTTTGTATTTGAAAAAGATGTTTCCATAGCTAATAAGATCATTTCATTTCGCCAGTGTTCAATTTCGGTTAAAATATCCTTATCTAGTAGGATCATCCTTGTTTCAACTCCCATCATAACAGTCTTCCGTGTATATTTTACCAGTATTCAAAAAAATGTAAACTCGTTTCAGAAAGTTCCATATAAAAAATATGCTTTTTTTTGAAACCTTTTTAAGTACATAATCGTATATAATGGTACCTGCCAGGGCGGAGGTAAAAAGTAATGGAGTTAATTGTCCAAAGAAGAATAAAGCAAGTATTAAAAGGCGATCAAAATGCCTTTGGAGAGATTGTAGAGCTCTATAAAGATCAAGTGTATCAAATCTGTTTTCGCATGCTGTGGGACCGTCATGAGGCGGAGGATGCAGCTCAGGAAGCTTTTATTAAAGCTTTTATTAACATTCACTCCTATGATCCTAAGAAGAAATTCGTCACTTGGCTTTATAGAATCGCGACGAATCTGTGTATCGATCGCATTCGTAAAAAAAAGCCGGATTATCATTTAGATGCAGAGATTGCTGGAACAGAAGGGCTCAATATGTATTCTCAAATTTCCTCAGCAGAGAATCTTCCTGAAAAAGAAGTTGAAAATTTAGAGCTGCAAGGGACGATTCAAGAAGCAATTTTAAAGCTCCCAGAAAAGTATCGTTCAGTGATCGTATTAAAGTATATTGAAGAATTGCAGCTACAGGAAATTGCAGATATTTTGGATCTGCCTTTAGGCACTGTGAAAACAAGAGTGCATCGTGGCAGAGAAACGCTCCGAAAATATTTACGGAATTTGTAATCGAAGGGATGTGTGCGATAATGACTTCTTGTCCAAAACAGATTGTACAATATATGCATAGATACCTAGATGGAGAGCTCGATGCAGAACAGCAGAGAGAATTAAAGAAGTATTTAGATGATTACCCAGACTGCAACCAGCACTTTATGGAGTTGAAAAAAACGATAGCTCTCGTTCAAAGTGCTTCGCATATTAAGGCACCAGAAGGATTCACGGAAAAAGTGCTTTTTGCTTTACCGAAAGAAGGCAAATCGGTTGGAGTGAAGCGCTGGTTTCAACAGCACCCGTTTTTTACGGCAGCGTCTCTGTTCCTTGCGTTAATGACAGGGGGGTTTTTCTCCTTATGGCAACAGGAAGCGGATAATTTTGCCTTTACGAAGCATGATCAGTTAAAGGTAGAAAATCATACGGTCATTGTTCCAGAAGGAGAGACGATCAAAGGAGATCTCGTTGTGGAAAATGGAGATATTCGAATAGAAGGAGAAGTTGAAGGCAACGTCACGGTGATTAATGGTGATAAATATATGGCATCTGCTGGAAAAGTTTCAGGAGAAATAGAAGAGATAGATGAAGTGTTTGGATGGGTATGGTACAAAATAAAGAAAACTGTAGCTGTAATATTTAATTAAGCAATAAACATATCTCGATGGAAGGAGCGGTTTCGCTTCTTTTTTCGTTTTAGAGTAGATTATGCTATAATATATTGGCTAAGAGAAACATACAGCCCTTATACGGCTATAGTAATTACATTATTGGAGGATGTAATATGCCGTTTTCAACTTACTTTGATAACTTTTCATTGTTAGATTCTTTATCTAACATATTAGATATATTGCTTGTATGGTTTGTTGTTTATAAATTGTTAATGATTATAAGAGGTACGAAAGCGGTTCAATTATTAAAGGGAATCTTCGTTATTGTGATCATCAGAAGCGTGAGTGGGTTGCTAGGGCTTGATACATTAAGCTGGATTATGCAACAAGCATTAACGTGGGGATTTCTAGCGGTGATTATCATTTTCCAGCCAGAAGTAAGGCGAGCACTTGAGCAACTTGGGCGAGGGAGATTCTTCTCTCGAACGATGTCGCAAGAGGATGAAGATCAGTTGAATATGATAGACGCACTTGTGAAATCGGTTGGTTACATGGCGAAGCGACGGATCGGAGCTCTCATTTCTATTGAAAGAGAAACCGGTATGAACGATTATATTGAAACAGGAATTGCGATGAATTCAACGATATCATCGGAGTTGTTAATCAATATATTTATTCCGAATACGCCGCTTCATGATGGAGCAGTTGTTATTCAGAAGAACGAGATTGCTGCAGCGGGCTGCTACTTACCGCTTTCAGAAAATCCTTTTATTTCGAAAGAATTAGGGACTCGCCATAGAGCCGCTTTAGGTATTAGTGAGGTAACAGATAGCATCACGATTGTCGTCTCAGAGGAAACGGGAGCGGTATCTATCGCCAAAAATGGGGATTTATATCGTGACTTATCAGCTGAAGATTTTAAGAAGCTGTTGCAACATGACCTATTAACTGTTGAAAAAAGCGACTTCTCGAACCGGTGGAGCTGGAGGGGGAGAAAGAGCAATGGATAATTTTATCGATAGCCCGTGGTTTATGCGTGTCGTGGCTTTCTTGCTAGCGATTCTATTGTATACATCTGTCAACTTTGAAGATTTTGAATTAAAGAAGAAAGTGGATGAATCTGCACAGGGAAGCACGGAGACCATCACAGATATACCCGTTCAGGCTTATTATGATAATGAAAATTTATTCGTATCTGGTATACCTAAAGCAATCCAAGTTCAAATCGTTGGTCCAAAAAGCATCGTTCAATCGACTAAGCAAAATAAGGATTTTGAGTTGTTTATCGATTTAACGGATTTGAGTATCGGTGAGCACGTTGTACCAATTAAGCATAAGAATTTATCAGATAAGCTAGATGTGACGATTCAGCCTGAAAAAGTGAAGATAGCGATTGAAGAAAAGGTATCTAATCACTTTATTGTCGATCCTGAGTTTAATGACAATATGCTAGCGGAAGGGTATCAAGTAGAGGATTTATCCGTCGATCCGCGCCGCGTTAAAATAACAGGCTCAAAAGAAGCAGTTAATAAAATTGTTTATGTGAAAGCAACGCTTGATGTGAAAGAAAAGGTCGATAAAGAAACAACAGGTACAGCCAAAATTAGGGTGCTTGACAATGAGTTGAATAAGCTCGACGTCAAAGTAGAGCCAGAAACGGTACAAGTTTCAATCGCTGTTAAAAACCCAAGTAAGAAAATCAAGCTGAATGTATTTCCAAAAGGAACTCCACCAAAAGGAGTAACGATCACCGCAATCGAACCAGAAACAGACGAATTAACGATATATGGGCAAGAATCTATTCTTAATGACATGGAAGAATTAATGGTACCTATTGATGTGTCCAATGTAACGAAAGATACGACCATTAAGGTGCCGATTGAATTAGGCGAAGGTTTAAACTTCTCATCCCCACAATTAGTGAAGGTGAAAGTGTCAGTTGAAGGAAGTCCGGAAACGAAACCGGAAGAGAAAGCCGATGAATAAGTTTTTTATTTGATGAAATAAAGGAGAGAATCAATCAATGGGTAAGTATTTTGGCACAGATGGAGTCAGAGGAGTAGCGAATACTGAACTAACTCCAGAGTTGGCGTTTAAGTTAGGAAGATTTGGTGGCTATGTATTAACAAAGAACGCAGAACGTCCAAAGGTTTTAGTAGGAAGAGATACTCGTATTTCTGGACATATGCTTGAAGGAGCCCTTGTTGCTGGTCTTTTATCCACCGGGGCAGAGGTGATGCGTTTGGGCGTCATTTCTACTCCAGGTGTAGCTTATTTAACAAAAGCGATGGATGCACAAGCAGGAGTGATGATCTCGGCTTCTCATAATCCGGTGGCAGATAACGGCATTAAGTTTTTTGGAGGCGACGGCTTTAAGCTGACGGATGAACAAGAAGCAGAAATTGAAGCCCTACTTGATAAAGAAGAAGATACATTGCCGCGACCAACAGGTGGAGACCTCGGTCAGCTGAACGACTACTTTGAAGGTGGCCAAAAGTATATTCAATACTTGAAGCAAACAGTGGATGAAGATTTCTCTAACATTCATATTGCCTTAGATTGTGCACACGGAGCGACTTCTTCTTTAGCGACTCATTTGTTCGCGGATCTTGAAGCGGATATCTCGACAATGGGAACGTCTCCAAATGGACTTAACATTAATGATGGTGTCGGCTCTACACATCCAGAAGCATTAGCCACTTTCCTAAAAGAAAAAGGAGCAAACATCGGTTTATCCTTTGACGGTGATGGCGATCGTTTAATTGCGATCGATGAAAAAGGAAATGTTGTAGATGGCGACCAAATTATGTTCATTTGTGCGAAGTACTTAAACAAAGAAGGTCAATTAAAGGACTCTGTCGTTGTATCAACTGTGATGAGCAACCTTGGCTTCTATAAAGGACTTGAAGAGCTAGGCATTAACAGTATACAAACAGCTGTCGGTGACCGTTATGTCGTCGAAGCAATGAGAAAGCATAATTATAATCTTGGTGGAGAGCAATCTGGTCATATTATCTTCCTTGATTACAACACAACAGGTGATGGCTTATTAACAGGTCTTCAGCTAGTTAATATTATGAACATGACGAAAAAGCCGTTATCTGAGTTAGCGGCAGAAATGAAAAAGTATCCGCAAATTTTAGTGAACGTGCGTGTATCAGATAAACATAAAGTAACAGAAAACGAAAGAGTGAAAGCAACGATCGAAGCGGTAGAAGCCGAAATGAATGGTAATGGCCGCGTCTTAGTTCGCCCGTCAGGAACAGAGCCACTCGTTCGTGTGATGGTAGAGGCAGTCACAGAAGAGCACTGCACAGCATATGTTGAACGAATTGCTGCTGTTGTAAGAGAAGAAATGGGTTTAAACGAGTAATTTTATGAGATGAAAAGAGACGCGCTTTGCGTCTCTTTTTCATATGCTATTAATAGCATGCGTCAATTTACAACAAGTTAGTTGACTAGAGGAATTTGAGTAGTGTATGATTATCCTGTTTTACTTCTATTTTTTTGAAAGGGGTGAAACGATGAATATATAGTTTCTTTAAAAGCGCCTGAACTAGCGGGAGAGAGCCTAGCTAGTTGACGAGGAGGAGGTTTATCGAACGTTCGGCGGATGCCTCCCGGTTGAAGGTTGTACAATCGTTAGTCCTTCCTTAAAACATAAGGGTAACCTTATGCACAAAGGGAATGGGAAAACAACCGAGAAAAAAGAGAGAAGAGGAGAGCGGCAACGGAGCGCTCTGCTTGATTGCCTGCTTTCCTTCAAGGAGGAAACAATCCATGTGCGGAATCGTTGGATATATCGGATTAAACGATACGAAAGAAATTTTATTAAAAGGTTTAGAAAAGCTTGAGTACCGTGGCTACGACTCAGCGGGAATTGCTGTGAGAAATGAAGATGGCATTCATGTGTTTAAAGAAAAAGGTCGCATTGCGGATTTAAGAAAAGTCGTCGACCTAAATGTTGAATCTACAACAGGAATTGGACATACTCGCTGGGCAACGCACGGAGCGCCAAGCAAGCACAACGCCCATCCTCATCAAAGCGTATCTGGTCGCTTTACCCTTGTTCATAACGGTGTCATTGAAAACTATGAACAATTGACAAAAGAATACTTGCTAGACGTGGCTTTACAAAGTGATACGGATACAGAAGTAATCGTGCAGCTAGTGGAAATTTTCGCAAACGAAGGCTTAGACACAGAAGAAGCTTTCCGCAAAACATTAAATCTATTAAAAGGCTCGTACGCTTTAGCCCTTTTAGATAGTGAAACGGAAGAAACAATCTTTGTCGCAAAGAACAAAAGCCCACTACTTGTCGGACTTGGGGAAGACTTTAATGTCGTTGCTTCAGATGCGATGGCGATGATTCAAGTGACAGATCAATTCGTAGAACTAATGGATAAAGAAATGGTCATCGTTACAAAAGAAAAAGTAACAATTAAGAAGCTTGACGGTGAAGTTGTAGAGCGCGCACCTTACACAGCGGAACTAGATGCGAGCGACATCGAAAAAGGCACATATGCTCACTATATGATGAAAGAAATCGATGAGCAGCCACTTGTGATGCGAAAAATCATTCAAGCGTATCGAAACGACCAAGACAAATTGACAGTCGATGAAGAGATCCTTACGGCGTTAAACGAAGCGGATCGCCTTTATATTATTGCTTGCGGAACAAGCTACCATGCTGGTCTTCTTGGAAAGCAATATATTGAAAAATTAGCGAAGATCCCAACAGAGGTACACGTAGCGAGCGAATTTGTGTACAATATGCCATTACTATCTGAGAACCCATTATTCATCTTCATCTCTCAAAGCGGTGAAACAGCAGATAGCCGTGCCGTATTAGTCAAAACGAAAGAACTTGGCTACAAAGCATTAACGATCACAAACGTACCTGGATCTACACTATCTCGTGAAGCAGACTACACGCTATTGCTTCATGCAGGCCCAGAAATCGCTGTTGCCTCTACAAAGGCTTATACAGCCCAAATCGCGGTCCTTGCGATCCTAGCGAACGCAGCGGCTCAATCACGCGGCGAAAACGTACCATTCAACCTCGCCAAAGAAATAGGCATCGCAGCTAACGCGATGGAAGTACTTTGCGACGCCAAAGACGAATTCGAACAAATTACGCGTGACTACTTAGCAACAACACGCAACTGCTTCTTCATCGGCCGCTCCATCGACTTCTTCGTCGGCCTTGAAGGCGCACTAAAACTAAAAGAAATCTCTTACATCCAAGCAGAAGGATTCGCTGGTGGAGAACTAAAACACGGCACCATCGCCCTAATCGAAGACGGCACACCAGTCATCGCTTTAGCGACACAAGAAAACGTCAACTTAAGCATTCGCGGAAACGTCAAAGAAGTAGCCGCGCGCGGTGCCAACCCATGCATTATCTCAATGAAGGGCCTAGAAGCCGAAGATGACCGCTTCGTCATCCCAGAAGTGCATGAACTACTCACACCACTCGTTTCGATCGTTCCGCTGCAGCTAATCGCGTACTACGCAGCATTGCATCGTAACTGTGATGTCGATAAGCCACGGAATTTGGCGAAGAGTGTTACTGTGGAGTAAGAGAGAGATTTGGTGAAAACAACTTTGTAGTTTTATAAAAAAGATTGATCATTTAAAACAAAGTTCGATCATTTAAAATAAAGATTGATCATTTAAAATAAAGTTTGATTAAAAATAACCTCTTCGGGTATGATGTCCGTAAGAGGTTATTTTTGTTATTTGGGAGAGGATTGAGTAATGTCCAAACGTAAACGTTCATCAGCTATGGATAAGAAATTAAAAGACGGTCGTGGACAAGGAATAGGTGTCGATTATAAGCCATGGGTGACAATTCAAGATGTTCCTTCATTAGGTCGAGCTACACGTTTGAAGGGCATGAAAATACCACGTCAATTTGAATTTCTTTCAGATTTGGAACGAAACTACTTTTATTTGTTGGAATATTCTGATTTGGTGGTGGATATACGAGAGCAATATCCACTGCTTCCTATTGAAGAAACAATGATTATTGCAGATGAGTTAGGTATCAAGCATCCAACTGATCCAAAGACTGGAGAGCCAGTTGTAATGACTACAGATTTCTTAGTAACTATTACTAAAAATCAGCAACATCAGCATTTAGCTCGCACTTTAAAGTATAAAGATGAGTTAATGAATGAACGTGTGTTAGAGAAGTTTGAAATTGAGCGTGTTTATTGGGAACGACAAGATATTGATTGGGGCATTGTGACGGAACTAGAGGTACCTAAAGAGATGGCACATAATATTGTATTTGTTCACGGATATTCGGACCTTTCTATTATTGAAGGGTTTGAAGAAGTGACAGCATTTGATATAGATGATATGAGCATATATTTTATTAAAAAATTATTAGCGGAAGATCAAACGGTGAAACAGATTGTTAAAGAATTTGAACATGATTTTGGCATGGTTGTTGGTTGTGGGCTTTCGCTATTTAAGCATCTAGTAATTACTAAAGCGATAGAGCTAGATTTATTAGATAAGCTAGATGTAAGCCAAATTCAACAAATTAAGGCAGTGAGAAAAGATTTTTCTGAGAAGGTGAAAGTAATATGATTTTTTATAACCAAGTGTACCAATATACAGATAAAGAAGAGAAAAATCGTATTCGTATCATTGATATTGATAACTCTGTTGTTTACTTTGTTGAGTTACATGGAGATACGTCCATGCCTAAAAAAATAGCACTATCTGATATTGAAACAGAAGTTCAAAGTGGCGTACTAATTCCGATTTCAGATCCATTTGCAAAAAGTTATGTAGATAAAGATTTAACAGAAAAGCAAATTCAAAAACGTGATGAGGATTGGCAAATTGTTTCTGCTGGATGGGACATGTATAAGGATATATTACTTAATAAAAAAGAACGAGATGCAGCTTTTGAACAAATTGCAAAGCAACACAGCATCGCAAAAATAAAGGTGAAACGTATTTTCACACGCTTTTGGCAACGGGGCTTAAATAAAAATGCCTTGTTACCTGACTATATGTTTTCGGGTGGTAAGGGGAAAGAAAGACAATTATCTGCTGATGCGAAAGTAGGGAGACCTAGAAAATATACATCAACAAAGCAAGGGATTAATATTACGGATGATGTAAAGAAACAGTTTGATTATGTAGTGAAGAAATATTATCGCAAAAAGGAGCAGCTATCCCTTACCGACACATATGAATATTTGCTACGGGAGTTTTACGCAAATAAATATTACGAAGGTGATGAGCTTAAATATAAGATTTGGGATGATTCACGAATACCGACGTATCATCAATTTTACTACTGGTTTAAGAAACTAGAAAATCCAAAACTAGATTTTCAGTTACGTCATAGCCAAAAGGAATTTGAATTAAAGCATCGACCTATACTAAGTAATTCAGCATTAGAAACGGATGGACCAGGAACTCGATTTCAAATTGATGCGACAATCGCGGATATTTATTTGGTGAGCTCATTTGACCGTAATTTGATTATAGGACGCCCGATTGTTTATGGTGTGATTGATGTATATTCACGTTTACTCACAGGTATTTATGTTGGTTTAGAAGGTCCTTCTTGGGTTGGGGCAATGATGGCTTTAGACAATATGGTAGCGGATAAAGTAATGTTTTGTGCGACATATGATATTGAAATAGATGAATCACAGTGGCCTGCGCATCACTTGCCAGAGATTATTATTGCAGACCGAGGTGAATTTGAAGGTTATTCCGTTGAAAGTTTAATCAATAACTTTAATGTAAAAATTGAAAATACGTCTCCATACCGAGGCGATTTAAAAGGAATTATTGAGCGTCAGTTCCGTACAATCAATGGCAAAATAAAGCGAAAAGCGCCTGGTGCTATTCAAAAAGAATATCGTGAACGCGGCGACCGAGACTATCGTTTAGATGCTAGTTTAAACCTAGAGGAGTTCACTAAAATCGTTATTCACTTTGTGCTACATCATAATCAGAAAATTATTGAGAAGTACCCATTGGAAAAAGAAATGATTGCAGATCAACTAACAGCAACCCCGATTAATTTATGGAATTGGGGCATTGCTAATAAAAAAGGTCGCCCGCGAAAAGTAAGTAATAAAACCACTTTACGATTAAATTTATTACCTAAAGGAAGAGCACGTATTACCAGAGCAGGTATTAAGTTTAAAGGATTAGCATATGGCAGTGACAAAGCATTGAATGAGCAATGGTACTTGAAGATGAAAAATCCAAATATCGAGGTAGTGTTTGATCCTCGTTCAATGGATCAAATCTATATTCCACATTCAGACGGACAAAATTTCGATATATGTAATTTGTTAGATATAAGTGAGCAATATAAAGGAGATTCTTTAGAGGAAATCGAGTTTTATCAGCAACTATTACAAGAAACGAAAAAGCAGGAAGCCAATAAACAAGTTGAAAGTACAGTCAATACAGATGCTGCAATTGAATCCATTATTAAGCAAGCAGTTAAACAGAAAAAAGAAGCACCAGTTCAACCAGTTAGTAAGTCCGAAAAGTTAAAAGATATTCGAGTGAATAGACAAGTAGAAAAGCTGATTAATAGGAAAGAAGAAAAGTTCGATTTAGCAGAGAAAGCAAAATCACAACCTGCACAAGTGGTCGAATTTCCGAAGAATGAGGTTACACCATCACCTACGCAAAAATCAAGCTCACGTTTAATGGATAAATTGCGGAAGAAGCGAGATGAGGAATTTGGAAAAGACGAGTAATCTAGTTCTCAAAGGAGATTTTGAAGAAGCGATTTATAAAGAGCAGTCATTATCTGAATATATCCATAATCCTTTTATTGAGGCATTACCACCAATTTTTAGTGAAGATGAAGTGTTAGACCGTTTTATGGTAACGCCACGTATTACAGAGCAAGATAAAAATAGTGCTGCTAGTATTCGCTATCATGTATTGAAGCGGATTAAAAATTTTATCCAACCGTTACCTATTCACTTTGAGGTAGAACGTAGATTATCGACATTGATTCGTAGAGGGTATTTAGCAAGAAATCCTTTAGATAAATCATTCCTAGAGCGTATTAGGGTGCTACATCAGTTAAGAGAAGAGGAAGATGAAGCTCATAAATACATTGAAGAACGTTTAAATTATATTCGATCTACAGCAGATAGCTTATCTATCATTGGCATATCAGGTATAGGTAAAACAACAGCGATAGAGCGGTTGCTATTAATGTACCCACAAGTGATTAAACATGAGCAGTATGAGGAACAACCATTTAATCGCACACAAATCGTTTGGTTGAAGATTGACTGTCCGTACGATGGAAGTCTTTCAACGCTATGTAAAAGCTTCTTTAAGGCGATAGATGATTTGTTAGGTACACGTTATTTAGAGAAGTTTGGCTACTTAAATCGGGTAACTTCGACAATGCTTTTACACATGACCTCGTTGGCTAGTATGTACGGCATTGGTGTACTGGTGATTGATGAGATTCAGCACCTGTTACATGCAAAAAATGATCAAGAAGAGATGCTGAATTTCTTCGTTACATTGTCAAATACAGTTGGCGTTCCAACCGTTCTTATCGGTACTTCTAAGGCCCAGCAATTGTTTAAAGGTAACTTCCGTCAAGCACGACGAGCAGCAAGCGACGGTTCGATTATTTGGGACAGAATGGCTGAGGATAGTGAAGAATGGGAGTTCTTTTTAGAAACATTGTGGGAGTTTCAATGTCTTAAAACTCGTTCAGAGCTTACTACAGAGGTGAGAAAGACGTTTTACGAAGAATGCCAAGGTATAACATCAGTTGCTGTTAACTTGTTTATATTGGCACAAGAACGTGCTTTATTTGATGAATCGAATGAAGATGAAATTATTACAGCTCGTGTTTTGAAGAAAACGGTTAAGGAAGATATGAAAATCATTCAGCCGATGATGAATGCATTGCGTAAAAATGATTTGCAAGCGATGTATAAGTACGAGGATATTATGATTAATTTAGATGAATTAATGATTAATCATAAGAAGAACACTGAATATGAAGGGCGTATTAAAGAGGCGATGAAAGAACGTCAAAGTACTTTAGCGTACAAACGCCAAGATTTGATTGAAGGGCTGAGTGAAGAAGTAGCTGCGATTGGTATTTTCGATGCTTTAACTTCAAGTGAAATAGCCAAAGCCACAAAGAAAGTAGTCGAAAACTTGCCCATTGATACAGGGTACAATGCACTCAAAGCTCAAGTTATTCCAGTCTTAATAGAGTTAAATCAAAAAACAAAAGAGAAAAAGAGACGGGCTGATACATCAAATAAAGTATTACCATTGCTAGATATAAGGGAGCAAGCGTTGAAACAGAAGAAGCATCCTTATGATTTGTTAATTAAAAAAGAATATATAAAAAATCCTATAGAGGAATTTTTATAAGCGAGGTGTATTACCATATTAGTTGTTAAACAAAGAGGACCTACATGCGGTATATATGCTCTTTTGAATGGAATTAGAGCTCTATATAATATAAAAGAATTTAAAGCTAAACAAATGCACGAAGTAGCTCTGAAATTATTAAAAGAAAATAAACTGAGTGATGAGAAGTGTTCTATAGAAGGTAATACATTTGTAGGAGAGTTTTTTGTTGTTGATGAGTACATGAGATTTATTAATAATAATGCAATACTGTTATCTAAAGAAATTGGAAACAATAGTAGTCTAATAAAGTTTAAGGCTTCAAAAGTTTCTTTTTCAGATATAGGGAAAGACGAGGATACTTTTTTTATTGTTCCGATTATTGATAGAGAAAATAGCGACGAAGAACAAACCGTTTCACATTGGGTTAGTATTTTTCCGAGCAGGTGGAGTTATAAAGTTATAAATAGCAATTGTATAATAAAAATGATATCTGGAATAAAAAAAATTCAAAGAGAAAATAAAAAATTAGAAGGGCGTTCTTTTTATTGGAAATCATATAAGAGATCCAAAAATTTACATTAAATCCTACGAAAACAAAAATAGAAGAGCATATAGAATGTCAGTTAAAAAAGAAACACTCTTTTTTAGAAAAGGGAATTTTACTTAAAAAAATCGATTATACAGTTGGTGAAGTCATTATGATAAAAAAATTATGAGGTGATTAAATGCTGCCTTTCTTCACAAATCCATATCCAGATGAGTTGTTGTATTCAGCCATTGCGCGTTATCACTTTTATAGTGGAAATCTTGATTATAAAGATACGTTGGAAGAGTTATTTGACAATCGTTCTGTGATACCGAGTGTGGAGATAGGTAGTCATTTCTCTGTGTTAGCAGCAAAGCTAGGTCTGCACTATTCTAATGAGAAATTATTAGCCAAACATACTATCTATCCCTACTATTCCTCGTTTCTCGATAAAGATCGACAGCAAGAGATTTTGAATGATGTACAAGAGTTGGGACAGGCTTTATATACAAGACTTGGTACTGTAGCAGGAAGTATTTGTCGCAAAAAAGGACTATATTATTGTGCGGAATGTGCAAGGCTAGATATTGAGAAATATGGTGATCCATATATTCATCGAGAGCATCAATTACAAGGAATTGATTATTGTCCACATCATGAGTTGCAATTAAAGAAATATCCCATCACAAAAGATAGTCGAATTGCGTATATTCGTTTCGAGGAAAAGTATATGAACTTTTCTCCTCTTTACAAAGTAGATTCGTATAAAGATATTTCAATTCAATTAGCAAAGCAAGCTTATAAGTTATTGCAACTGTCTTTACATTCATTATGTAGAGAAGAAATTCGATTAAAATACAGAGCTTTATTGCGAGAGCGCAATTTAGTGACAGCTTCCAATCATGTACGACAAGAAGAGTTGTATCGGGCGATAAACTCGTACTTTCCTCAAGGCTTTTTAGAGAAGTATGAAAGTTCAATAAATCAAGAGGATGAATATAATTGGTTAAAAATAATTACACGAAATACAAAGCGCCATGTGCATCCATTTAGACATTTATTGTTGTTGCACTTTTTAGAGCAAGATATTAATGATTTTGTAGAAGTAGCATCTGATAATGGTCCGTTTGGTAGTGGTCCATATCCGTGTTTAAATCGAGCAGCAACGCATTATAAAGAGCTTATGATACCTTCTGTGGAAGTTACATGTGATTTTAAATCAAAAGCTCCTATAGGTACATTTCATTGCTCATGTGGCTTTGTATATGCACGTAAGGGGCCTGATACATTTTTAAGTGATAAATATAAAATTGGTCGAGTTAAAGTTTTTGGGGAAGTATGGAAAGAGAGATTGCAAGAATTGTTGAAACAAAATTTAAGCACTAGATCCATTGCAAGAACGCTGGGTGTGGATTCAAAAACGGTAAAGAAGTATAGCAAAGAAGGTATTGATAAACAGTTAGTGGAAAATGATAACCAATTAATTGTACAATATAAAAAAGAGTTTGCACAAGGAGTCTGTAAACACTCTAGTTTAACTCGTACAGAGATCAGAACAAAATATCCAAAGCAATATGCCTATTTATATCGACATGATAAAGAATGGTTAATGGCAACTCTCCCAGCAAATAAGAAAAGATCGCCTGCGGTAAATCATGTTAATTGGGAAAAGCGAGATAAAGAATATGTAGTGAAAATCAAAGACCTACATCTGAAATTATTATCATTAGAGAAGCCTGTACACATAACTAAAACGTTGCTTGGCAAGAAGTTAAATATCTTGGCTAACCTAGAGCGTCATTTAAATAAGCTACCAAATACGCAACAGCTTTTAAATGATATTACAGAAACCGTACAACAATTTCAGATTCGGCGTTGCTATAAAGTGATTGATGAAACCATGGAAAATAATGCAGTTGTATTACTTTGGAAAGTTCAAAAGATTGCTGCTATAAAATCACATCATTTCCATGAAATAAAGCCTATTTTAGAAAGATATATAAAGAATAAGCAGGATGTGAAGGAAGATGAGCAAACAACAGGTTAAACTAAATAATTGGCCTTTTAAACAGGGAGAGCAAGCACAATTAATTTGGATTAGCTCCCCTTTTCGTTATGAGAAAAAAATGATGATACATGCTTATTTTAAATCAAAAGGGCGAACAGAACGGCTTCTATTAGATTGGGGAACATTACCTGCACTAATGATTCAACACTATTATATTGACGGTAGTTTGCAATATATTAAACCGCCAGAAAATATTGAGGAAGTAGAGATTACAATTCATCCAGATGCTGTTCGTTATTCTGAACGTGACTGGACTGTACAAGGTACAGGGGATATAGATAAGTCACGTAGCTTTTCAATTACATACAACAATAAAAACTATGTACTGCCACTCATTGAAGTCGTACGTAGTATTTTAGCTCCTAATCGTTTTTTATTGAATCGCTTGTTTGAAAGTAACTCATTTGAACAATATTTTTTTGTTTCATGTATTAACAATGAAATAGACTTAGAATTTACGAGTAATTACGAATTTAAATACACAAGAAATCAATTTCTATATCAATTAGTATGGCTTTTAACAACTGAATCTGTAAGAAAAACATTTGAAAATATAGCATTCGACTTTTTACAAACACAAGAATTAGTTTTTGATTGGCCATTAGATAAGCCAATTACTATCGTTGCATTAGTAACACCAACACCTTATGGTGGTATTATCCGTAACATTAATTGTGTAAAGAATAAACAAATCAATGTGGATATTTCTTTTTCACATCCTAATTTGAAGGAAAGTGAAAAATCAGGTGAGGCGAAGAAGTACACGTTGAAGCCTGAACAATCTTCATCAAGTTCTACAGAAAAAACATTAGTAGAAGATGTGGATGGCACAACAGATGGTTTTGATTTAATTGAATTAAGTCAACAAATTCATGAATATCAACGTAAACCTAAAATTACAAAAGTACGCCAAAAATCTAATAAAATCCGAACTCATGAAGATGACACCACAAAGAAAATAACAGTTCAAGATACGGGCATTCGATCGACTGCCGATACAGGAGGAAATAAAGTTGTTCGAGGAATTGAAAATTTAGTATTACAAGAGATACAAGTGCAAGGTGAATTAAAAGAGTTTGTAAGGACACTTAAAGAGCTTGAAGACTATCAACAAGTTCAGTCTGTCGATTTACATATCGCAAAACTTCCAATAGTTGAAGGTAAACGAAAGTGCAGTTACTTAGATGATGGTGTAACAAATCGTCAGTATGCGGTGGCAACAATAAATTTATTTAATGATAAGCAGTATCGGATAGTCGAAGTGGAAAGAGAAAGTCGTTCGTTGTCCATGTTAATTCTTTCATCGGATTTATCAATAGACTGGGATAATGTTCTTGAAGAATTGCTACTGAATTTAGTGAGTGATAGTGGTGCATGGTTAAAATCATCATTAGAGCGTATCGAAAGAAAAGACATAATAGTTAAAAAAGCAAAACACAGTAAGAAGAACTTTGAACATAGGGCAAAATTATTGTTTGAAAAACTGATGTAATTTTATATAGAAATTTATTTATATACATTTAATTTAGTGTATAAATATGGAGAGGAAGGATGAGGGTCGTGGCTGATTTAAAGTCAATCGAAAAAAATTATATAGAAGATTTCTTAGAAATGGAAAGTGGCTATGTATTAGATTTTTCTAATAATACATTTGAGCGATTTATCTATGATTCAATCAATATTGAAATTTACGAGGGGAAAGGCTATGAGGAGTATTGCTCTAAAGCTAACAAAATACGTCAGATTTTAAAGAAAGAGCCAGATTCAAAAGTTGCTCAATTACTAGAGGATTTAGTAGAACATAAATCATACAGAGATAATAAGAGAGCAGAACTTCTTGGAGAAGAGATGTCTGAATTTGATAAAAAGTTAGAACAAGAAATTAAGAAAATAATACAACGTATGAAAAAAGCAGAAGAAAACATAACAGAGGTATTTAGTTTTAGCTGAAATAAAGAATATGATGTTTTCATTTCACATGCTTCAGAAGATAAATATAACTTCGTAGAGCCTCTAACAAAGGCTTTAAAAGATGCTGGAATTAAAACATGGTATGATGCAGACCAGATTGGTTGGGGAGAAAGTATACGGCAAAGTATAGATAGAGGATTGATTAACTCACGTTTCTGTATAGTAGTGTTATCAACAGATTTCTTTAAAAAACCTTGGGCTGGAACCTATGAATTAAATGCTATTTTTCAAAGAGCAGCTTTAGAAAAAAACTCGCTGATTTTACCTATATGGCATAACATTACGATAGAAGAAATTAGTCAACATAATCTTACATTACCTGATATTAAAGCATTGAATTCTTCTATACATACGTTAGAACAGATAGTCAATGCAATGAAAATTAAACTAGATATGAATAAATAAGCTTAGATTTAAAGTGCAAAATATTTGATGTTAGGTATATAAAAATATGGAGGGTTTTTCAATGGGTTATCAGTCAGAAGCACAACTAGAAAATCATTTAGTCGAGCAATTGCAGACACAAGGTTATGAAGCTGTTCAGTTATCGGATTATACAGCGGTATTAGCCAATTTTCGTGCGCAATTAAATAAATTTAATGAAAAGAAATTAAATGGGCAACCGTTAACAGATAAAGAATTTAAGCGTGTGCTTGTCGCAACAGAAGATAAAAGTATTTATGAGTCTGCGAAAATCTTACGTGATAAGTTATTAATCGAGCGTGAAGATGGTACGGAGCTTTATTTAGAACTTATGAATACGAAAAAATGGTGTAAAAACTTATTCCAGGTGACAACGCAAACGACGATGTTTGGCAAATACGAAAATCGTTACGATGTCACTATTTTTATCAATGGTTTGCCGATTGTCCAAATTGAATTAAAACGTCGAGGCTTAGATTTTAAAGAAGCATTTAACCAAATTCAACGTTATCGTCGACATTCGTTCCAAGGGCTCTATCACTTCCTACAAATTTTCGTTGTAAGTAATGGTGTCGATACGAAATACTTCTCGAACTCTGATTATGACATTCAATTTGGGTTTACATTCTTCTGGTCAGACGAAGAAAATAATATTATTACGAACTTACAAGAGTTCACGAAAGCCTTTTTACAACCTTGTCATTTAGCGAAAATGGTAAGTCGCTATATGATTATTAATGATACAGATAAAGCGTTAATGGTTATGCGTCCTTATCAAGTATATGCGGTGGAAGCGTTAGTGAAACGTGCAACAGAAACGAATAACAATGGCTTTATTTGGCATACGACGGGTTCGGGTAAAACATTGACGTCATTCAAATCAGGGCAAATTTTAGCGAATGAAGAAAGTATCAAAAAAGTCTTTTTCTTAGTGGACCGCCAAGATTTAGATAGCCAAACGACTGCGGAATTTAATAAGTTTGAAAAAGGTTCTGTCGACCGTACAGATAAAACAGATGAATTGATTAAACAAATTAAAAATCCGATGAAACGTTTTATTGTGACAACGATTCAAAAAATGAGCAATGCGGTTAAAAATCCACGTTATGCGAAGGTTATGGAACCGTATAAACAAGAGCATGTCGTCTTTATTATTGATGAATGTCATCGTAGTCAATTTGGTGATATGCGAAAAGATATCGATCATCATTTCCAAAATGCACAATATTTCGGATTCACTGGGACACCTCGCTTTGAAGAAAATAAAAGCCAAGATGGTCGTACAACAGCTGATTTATTTGAAAAATGCTTACATCATTATTTAATTAAAGATGCGATTCGTGATGGTAACGTATTAGGGTTCTCTGTCGAGTACATTAGTACATTCCAATCGAAAGCGGATGAACTAGACGATACGAAAGTAGAAGGCATTGATACGGACGAAGTGCTGCATCATCCAACGCGACTAAATATGATTGCCGACCATATTATTGACAATCATAATCGTCGTGCGAAAAGCAAAGGGTATTGTGGTATTTTTGCGGTAGACTCGATTCAAACATTAATCAAATACTATGACTTATTTAAAGCGAAAAACCATAATTTGAAAATTGCTGGGATTTATTCGTTCGGTGCAAATGAAGAAAGTGACGGTACAGAGGAACATTCACGTGAAGTATTGGACCGTATGATTGTGGACTATAATCAAATGTTTGGAACAGATTACTCAACAGATACATGGGACCGTTATTTCTCAGACGTATCGAAAAAAATGAAGCAAGCACAAATTGACATTTTATTAGTCGTGAACATGTTCTTAACAGGCTTTGACAGTAAGCCATTAAATACACTATATGTCGATAAAAACTTGCAGTATCACAACTTATTACAAGCTTATAGTCGTACAAATCGTGTGGAAAAGGCGACGAAACCATATGGTAATATCGTGTGCTATCGCAATTTAAAAGATGAAACAGATGATACGATTTGTCTATTTTCAAAAACGAATTCAGTTGATGACGTTTTAATGCAAAGCTACGATGCGTACTTAGCGAAGTTCAAGGAAGCATTGGAGAGTCTTAAAAAGATTGCTGCATCTCCAGAGCAAGTTGATACGCTTCAAACAGAAGAAGAACAACGCGAATTTATCGTAGCATTTAAAAACGTCACAAAAATGTTACAACGCTTGCAATCATTCTCTGACTTTGAATTCGATGAAGATGAGCTACAAATTACAGAGCAATCGTACGAAGATTATAAGAGCAAGTATTTTAAAATTCATGACCGTTTAAAGAAAGAAGATCCACGTAAAGAGTCAATTTTACAAGACATTGATTTTGAATTGGAATTAATGCATACCGACCATATTAATGTCAGCTACATTATGAATTTAATCGCAAACTTAACCATGGATGATGACAAAACACGTGACCAAGAAATTAAATTAATTAAACAAGAGCTTGATCATGCATCTGATGAAAAGCTGCGTTTGAAAGTCGAACTCATTCATAATTTCTTAGATAAAGTTGTGCCGCAGTTAGGTGCGAATGTATCGATTCTTGATGAATATGCGAAGTATGAAGAAGAAGTGCAAGAGGAAGAAATAACAACCTTTGCGAGTGAAGTAGGACTAGAGCAATCCATGCTGAAAGAACAAGTCGCCACTTATGAATACGCCAATATTATTGAAGACAGTACGATTATGGACAGTTTATCAGGATCATTCTTAAAGAAAAACAAAGCGATTAAAGCAATTAAAAACTTTATTTATGAGCAAGTCACGAAATATGGCGCGTAATTTAAAGAGAGGAGAAACCCTCTCTTTTTTTATGTTATTTTAAACAATATCAAAAAATATTCTATTTTATATTGATATTTTTAAAAATATCAATTAATATAATGACGAGAAAGGAGGTCATGCGATGAAATTAAGAGAATGTGCGGAAGTGACACAAGGCGTCTTTACGAATCGAATTGAAACATCGAAATTGAATGAAGACAGTGTCCAAGTACAATTAGTGACGTTGAAGGAATTCAATCATTTACTCGGAACCGACTATCGGATTTCTCAAGAAAAGGATTGCTCCATTTATGTGAAGAAAGAGAAATTAAAGCAAGATGTGCTTACGGATACAGAGAGCCTTGTGCTACACACATTAACTCAAAAAGTTGTTTGGTTTCCTCCAGAATATCGTGGACTACTGTTGACGAATAATTTTGTGAAAATAAGCTTTTCCACAGAAGTAGATGTACATTTCATGGAATGGTTATTCAATGAACATCCATCGATTCAAAAACAAATTGCTTTATTTACAGAGGGCAGTATTATTGCTTCGTTAAAGCTATCCAATGTGAAGGAAATAGAGCTCGTGATTCCACCAATCGAAAGGCAACGAAAAATCGGACGCATTGCACAAATAAAAAAGAAAAAGTCAGCACTTTTAAAAGAGAAGGATACATTAGAACAAGTATTACTTCATCATCAAATGGTGAAAATAACAGATCAATAGGAGGTCATATACATGACAACAAGCGAAAAACAACGCCAGCAACAAGCCGAGCTACATAAAAAACTATGGGCAATGGCTAATGATTTACGAGGCCAAATGGATGCCTACGAGTTCAAAGATTATATTTTAGGATTAATTTTTTATCGTTACTTATCAGAGAAAGTAGAATCACGTGCGAATTCATTACTAGCAGAAGATGAATTAAGCTTTGTAGAAGCATGGGAAAACGAAGAATATCGTGAAGATTTACAAGAGTATTTGATAGGTGAATTAGGCTATGTCATCACACCGCAATATCTATTCTCTACATTTGTAAAAGAAATTGAATTAGGCGCAAATGGCAACTTCGATATTGAAATGCTTCAAAATGGTGTGAAAGCAATTGAAGCATCCACCATGGGTGCGGATAGCCAAGAGGATTTTGAAAACTTATTTGATGATATGGACTTAAACTCCTCAAAATTAGGCCGTACTGTAAAGGCTCGTTCAGAATTAATTGCGAAAGTTATTGTTAATATTGCCGACATTCCATTTTTACAAGATGATGTAGAAATTGATGTATTAGGGGATGCCTATGAATATATGATTTCACAATTTGCTGCAAATGCGGGTAAAAAAGCAGGCGAATTTTATACGCCGCAACAAGTATCACGTATTTTAGCAAAAATCGTTACAGCTGGAAAAGCAGAAATTAAAAATGTATATGATGGTACTTGCGGTTCAGGATCATTATTACTGCGTGTTGGTAAAGAAGCAAAAGTGTATAACTATTACGGTCAAGAAAAAGTATCGACAACTTACAATTTAGCACGTATGAATATGCTGCTGCATGATATTCCGTACCAACGCTTCGATATTAAAAATGAAGATACGTTAGAAGAGCCTCAACATTTAGACAAGCGTTTTGAAGCAATTGTTGCGAATCCGCCATATAGTGCGAAATGGAGTGCGGATGATAAATTCCAAGATGATGAACGTTTCAGCAATTACGCGAAACTTGCGCCAAAATCAAAAGCAGACTTTGCATTCGTTCAACACTTTATTCATCAACTAGATGATAACGGTACATTTGCTGTAGTCTTACCTCATGGCGTATTATTCCGCGGTGCAGCAGAAGGCGTTATTCGTAAATACTTAATTGAAGAGAAAAATTATTTGGATGCCGTAATCGGGCTACCAGCAAATATCTTCTACGGTACAAGCATTCCGACGTGTATTTTAGTGTTCAAAAAATGCCGTAAACACGATGAAAACATTATCTTCATTGATGCATCAAATGAATTTGAAAAAGGCAAAAACCAAAACCTTTTATCAGATGAACATGTGGAAAAAATCGTTTCAACGTATTTAAATTGTGAAACAATCGATAAATATTCATATGCCGCAACACTCGATGAAATTAAAGAAAATGACTATAACTTAAATATGCCTCGTTATGTCGATACATTTGAAGAAGAAGAACCGGTTGATTTAGAAGCTGTCGCAAAACGTCTTCAAGAAATTGATGAAGAGATTGCTAAAGTAGATGAAGAATTAGCAGCGTACTTCAAAGAATTGGGGGTGTAGGATGTGAATATATCACCTGATATTTTTAAACCATTTATATTAAAAGATTTAATAGCTAGAGTAAGCAATCCTGTTACAGTGAAAAAAAATGTATTTTATACTCAAATAGGTATACGTTCACATGGTAAAGGTATTTTTATTAAAGACCCTGTTAATGGAGAAGAACTAGGAAATAAACGAGTTTTTTGGATTGAACCAAATTGTTTAATAGTTAATATTGTGTTTGCCTGGGAACGTGCTGTTGCAAAAACAACTTCAGATTTGAATGGATTAATCGCTTCTCACAGGTTTCCGATGTATAAGATAATTGATCATGTAGATTTGGATTATCTAACTCACTATCTATTAACGCCCAAAGGTAAAAAACTATTAGAAGATGCTTCACCAGGTGGAGCTGGGCGAAATAAAACTTTAAATCAAAAAGATTTTTTAGAATCCCAAATTCTACTTCCAAGTTTAACAACTCAACAATATATCTCAAATTTTTTGTTAATGTTAGAGAAAAGAATCCAACTCCAACAACAAAAAATCGATTTGCTACAAGAACAGAAAAAGGGTTATATGCAGAAGATTTTTAAGCAGAACAACTTGACATGGAAATCAATTAAACTGCAAGATGTATTTGAAGAAAGAGCAGAGAGAGGTTATAACCATTATGATTTATTAGCTGTTACTCTTAGTCAGGGTGTGACAGATCGTACAGATATAAAGAAAGATACATCTAGTGAAGATAAATCAAATTATAAAAGGGTATTACCTGGAGATATAGCTTATAATTCTATGCGAATGTGGCAAGGAGCCAGTGGGTATTCAAAATACACTGGTATTGTAAGTCCGGCATATACAATACTAAAACCAAAAGAAGATGTTGATAGCCTATTTTTTGCATACTTATTTAAAACAGATTTCATGTTATATGAATTTAAAAAATATTCTCAAGGGCTTACTTCAGATACGTGGAATTTGAAATATCCCCTTTTAAAAGATATAAAAGTGAAAATCCCTTCTTATGTAGAACAAAAAGGATATCTAATTTTTTACTAAGTTAGACAAAAAAATACAATTAGCACAACAAAAGCTTGAAGTCTTACGACAACAAAAAAAGGGCTTTATGCAACAGGTGTTTATATAGTATATAGAGGCTGGGACATAACTAGCTTCAAATAGGGAGAAGGGTGAAATTGAGCGTATTCAAATTCACCCTTCTTTTATTTTTGTATGTGTTTTTTCTAATACCTTAGTTGTTGGCAGTGAATTTCCTTAAATTCACTGC
>NKXN01000052.1 GCA_002261155.1 Bacillaceae bacterium SAS-127
AGCTACAGGCGCTAGCGACTAGTGGACTTCCACGATCCTCCTTGCGATAAGTCAACATCGATTCACCGTCGTTCATCGTGTTTCCTTTATCTCGTGCGGATCATTCCAGTCCATACGTCGCTGATCAGCGCCTTCCGCTTTTCTATTTGTCCAGCTACAACGGCTAGACTCTCGGACATAAGTCGTCACGCCTGTGTGGCAAAGAACGCCACTTCGGCGGTCCGCCTTATATCTGCCGAGTCTAAACAGCCGTTTCCGCTTTTCTTTACGCAGGTGTTTTTGTGTTTTGGTCGATGTTTTGACCGTCTTCGCCTAGCAGTTTCGGCGAGGCGCCGTCCGTCACAGTTTCCTTTGTGATAACGCATGTTTTTACGTCTTCACGTGATGGAAGATCATACATGACGTCTAGCATAATGCTTTCGATGATGGAACGTAGTCCACGAGCACCTGTTTTGCGCTCGATCGCTTTTTTCGAAATTTCAAGAAGAGCTTCTTCTTCAAATACTAATTCCACATCATCAATTTCAAGCATTTTTTGATATTGCTTTACGAGTGCATTTTTCGGCTTTGTTAAAATTTCAACTAATGCATCTTCATCTAGTTGCTCTAGGCTTGCTGTCACTGGAAGACGACCAATAAATTCAGGGATTAAGCCGAATTTCAATAAATCTTCTGGCACTAGCTTAGAAAGAAGCGATTGATCACTTACTTCTTCTTGTTTCGGTTCCGAACCGAAGCCAATTACTTTTTGACCTAAACGACGTTTAATAATCGTTTCGACACCATCAAAAGCTCCACCACAAATAAACAAAATATTCGTTGTATCAATTTGAATGAATTCTTGGTGCGGATGCTTTCTGCCACCTTGTGGAGGAACGCTTGCGACAGTTCCTTCTAAAATTTTCAATAAGGCCTGCTGCACACCTTCACCAGAAACATCGCGCGTAATCGAAGGATTCTCTGATTTGCGTGCCACTTTATCAATTTCATCGATGTAAATAATGCCTTTTTCGGCTTTCTCTACATCATAATCAGCCGCTTGAATCAGTTTAAGAAGAATGTTTTCGACATCTTCCCCTACATATCCAGCCTCTGTTAAAGAAGTCGCATCAGCAATGGCAAAAGGTACGTTTAAAATGCGTGCCAATGTTTGAGCAAGAAGGGTTTTTCCGCTTCCTGTTGGCCCGATTAAACAAATATTACTTTTTGAAAGTTCCACGTCATCTACTTTGCTGTTAGAGTTAATTCGTTTGTAATGATTATATACCGCAACAGCTAGCGATTTTTTCGCTCGTTCTTGTCCAATCACATACTCATCGAGAATATCGCGAATTTCCGTTGGCTTCGGAACGTCTTTAAATTCTACTTCTTCCTCTGTTCCAAGCTCCTCTTCTACGATCTCCGAGCAAAGTTCAAGACATTCGTCGCATATATACACACCGGGACCAGCTACAAGCTTACGAACTTGGTCCTGTGTTTTTCCACAGAAAGAACATTTATATTGACCTTTTTCATCGTTAAACTTGAACAAAATGTGTCACCCCTTATAAATAATAATATTAAGTAAACAACTATATTCCATCGTTCACTCATGTGCTTAAAAAGTTATGTATTGCATTGTACCACATTTATACACCGACCTAAAATAAAAAGGCTTTCTGTATATATAATGGGCTATTGATGGAACTATTACTAAAATATAAAGTTTTTATGTAATGGGTAGAAAACAAGGCACGAGAAATTCGCGCCTTGTCTTCCCTTAATTCTATTATGCACTAGTTTTGCTGTTTTCTACAAGGAATTCGACTGCTTTGCGAATTTTTAAATCGCCTTTCATGCCTTCCGTGCTACCTAATGCTTTTTTGATATCTTCTACTGGCAAGTTAAATTGCTCAGACATTTTCGTTAACTCTTGCTCTAAATCTTCTTCTGTTGCTTCAAGATTTTCTGCAACTGCAATTGCTTCAAGAGTTAAGCTTGTGCGAACGCGAGTTTCAGCGTTTTCTTTCATTTGGTTGCGAAGATCTGTTTCACTTTGACCTGAGAATTGGTAGTAAAGGTCAAGGTTCATACCTTGCATAGAAAGGTTTTGTGTGAATTCTTGAAGCATGCGATCGATTTCGCTTTCAACCATTACTTCAGGAACATCTACTTCTACACTTGCTACTGCTTTTTCAACAAGTGTGTCGCGAAGAGTTTGTTCTGCTTCGTTTTTCTTTTGCTCTTCTAGACGTTGTTGGATTTTTTCTTTTAATTCAGCAAGCGTTTCTGCTGCTTCATCTGTTTCTTTCGCGAAATCATCGTTAAGCTCAGGAAGCTCTTGAGTTTTGATTTCGTGAAGGTTCACTTTGAATACAGCTGGTTGACCTGCAAGCTCAGGTGCATGGTATTCTTCAGGGAATGATACTTCCACGTCTTTTTCTTCGCCAGCAGCCATGCCGATCAATTGATCTTCAAAGCCTGGGATGAACGTGCCAGAACCGATAACTAATGAATAGTTCTCCGCTTTTCCGCCTTCAAATGCTTCACCGTTTACAAAGCCTTCAAAGTCAAGAACAACTGTATCGTCAGCTTCAACTTTACCGTCTTCTTTAACAACAAGCTCTGCATGACGTTTTTGTAAAGAAGTTAATTCGTTTTGAACGTCTTCTTCTGTCACTTCTGTGCTCATTTTCTCCACTTCAAGGCCTTTATATTCACCAAGCTTTACTTCAGGCTTTACTGTAACAGTCGCTTTGAAGATTAGCTCTTTACCTTTTTCCATTTGCTCGATATCGATTTCTGGACGATCTACTGGCTCAATACCAGCTTCTTCGATCGCTTTTCCGTATGCTTCTGGAAGAATGAAATCAAGAGCATCTTGGTATAAAGACTCTACACCGAAGCGCTTTTCAAACATTCCACGAGGCATTTTACCTTTACGGAATCCAGGTACGTTAACATCTTTTACTACTTTTTTAAATGCAGCGTCAAGACCATTGTTGACTGCTTCTGCATCTACTTCTACTGTAAGAACGCCTTGGTTCCCTTCTAACTTTTCCCATTTTGCAGACATAAAAAGTTCCCTCCAAAAATCTATAAATTGATAATAAAATTGAACATTTTATTTTGTTCGAACGCCCTATGTATGTCATTCATTAAACAAAAAGGACACTTTACGACCTTTACATTATAACATACGATTATTCTCTTTCAAGAAAAAGGCTACATAATAGGCGAAGAAATTTCATCTAGTTCCTTAATCAAGGCAAGGCTACGACTGATCTCTTTTCCAATCTCTTCCTCGTTCAAACGTCCATCTTCATAATAGGACTGAACAAGAAGCAAAGAAGCTTCCGCCCAACTTTCAGGAGAAACATCTTCAGGCTCAAACGGATACAATAAGAAGAAATGGCGTTTCACACATTCTCTCGCTTGCTCTAACAGCACCGGATTTGTCTGTCCAAGCTGTTCCTCTAGGCGGAGAATCACTTCTTGAAAATACTCACTTTCAAACGTATCCTTTAACACCGCTGGCACGACTTGCTTATGAAAATAAAATTTCCGCACCTCTGTCGGCTGCTCGATGCCGTGTTCCTTCAATACATTTAAAATGAGCGTTTGCACAAATGGATGTGTTTGTGGATCTTTTAACAACCGTTCTAACTCTTTTTTATAAGGACGGATGTTTTGATTCACTAACTCCATCAATATGATGATCCTCTCTCTTAAACTCTCGCTTCCAGTAAACAGCGACTTTTCCTCAATAGGTGGAGAATCTTTCATCTTTCTGCTCAATAGTAACAGCTGCTCAAAATTCTCTCTTTTTTCTTCTGGGAGCTGTTTTTCTTCCATTAAAGCAGATAACGTAGTATAGATTTCCTCATATTGCTTTTGCTGCATCAAGATGAGAATATACACATCTAATACATCAAAGTATTCTCCAATCCCTTGATTCAGCATATCTTTGCATAACGAAAGTGCTTGATCATATTGACCACTTTCATATAAGGCAAGCAACAGCGCCATTTTCACATCGTCTTCTTCATTTAAAGGGTATTGAAGCGCTTCTTGCAGATGGAGTACCGCTTGGTCGTAATCTTTCTTCTCAAGCGCCTCTCTCCCTTTACGAATCAACACCTCAGAGGTCCCTGGAAAAACAAACACATTTCCTTTTTTAATCCATTTTTTCTTCTTCATTCTGTGATCACCCGATCATTATAAGTTCGAATCGACTATGTAAATAGCCGCTTTCTTTCGATTTTACTTATGTAAGTGTAGCATGATATTTTTCAAAAAAAAAGCAAACACAGTAAAACCATACCGCTATCGTTGACGGTATGGTTTCTTATTAAAAGTACGAGTTTCATTCATCTTTGTGATCGTGATGATGTCGATGTTTATTAATCCATCTTTGTTGTACTTGAAGGAGCTTGACCGTTAAGTGAATAGCCATTTTCTCTGTAAGCATACTTTCATGAGAGCAATAGTCGTTTTCAAGGAAATCAAATTCGCTAATATCTGCGTCGACAATTTCACAGAATGGTTTTTCATTGAAAAATTCAGAGCTTGTTTGGAAATGCTTCTTTTTATCTCCTTCAAGATTATTTTTAGCAATAAATTTATATTCAAATCCCGATTTAAAGCTCTTCTTGAAAGGTTGCAACTCATCTACTTCAACTTCCGTGAAGCATCTAAATGGCACCTTCACCGTATGATGATACACAGGGCCCGAGCAGTCCTCAACATACTCAATGTTCTTCTCTACATACCCCTCTAAAAACAACTTCACCATTTTTTCTTCATGGTGACACTGATCATGTTTTTTCATAGGCGGCAACGGAACTACTTCACATTGAGTAATATGAATATTCTTCTTGATCCTCTTAATCTCATATACGAACTTCGGCATCGGAACCTTTGCTTCAACAGGGATTTGAATAAACACTTCTGCTAATACGACAGGAAGCTTCGCGATAAACGGGCCATGTTCGGCGTGCGGATAAACTGGGTAATTTCGACATTCAGAAAGAGTCTCAGCTTTGACAAATTCACACTGAATCTCCTTACTTCCATGCTTCTTATGATCATCACATTTATTTTTGTCGCAATCGTTCTTTTTCGACTCTTTTTTATTATGATCATAGCTATCATAATCATCATAGTATTTCTTACTCATCTTCTCATCCTCCGATTTATTTTGTATTCCATCAGACTGACTAGCGACGACTGCTCTCACACAACATAGACCTATTGGGGAGGGACGGCTTCCTCCTTTTTTGTCTACTGCTATATGCTATTCGGGCTTGATGAAATGGAATGGACAAATGTTACAAAGGAAGGGCCCTTTTTGTGGTTCCGATCAAATAGAAAAAGCACCCCACGATGTGAGTGCTCTAAAACGTTCATCTATTTTTGGTCCTTTGATTTGTGTGGTGTTGGTGTGGGGGATGGTAGTGGATCTTTCGGTAAAGGTAAAGGTTTCATTACTATTGCTTTTTCATTAGGTAATGGGAGTAAACCATTTTCAAAGAAACGATCTTTACTATTATTTCTTTCAGCTTTTTTACTACTAAAAACAAAAACCTCCTGCATCATTCAGTTTTGAAGTCAACAACAGGTGTAATTTCTTACATGACTGTCATACTGACCGTTTGAATTAACTTCTATATATATTTGCTTACGCTTTATAATTCAAGCATTCATATAGTAGAAAGTAACCTTGTCGATGCTTTTGTAAAAATCCATGACGTGTAGATGAACCGACCACAGGTTTATGTCTCTAATGCCTCCAGTGAAAATGCGCAAATATGCCCCATATCCTCAATATAAAAAACATACTAACATTAGAATGTTTATTTTACTTTCCTCTACACTTTGGACACCATCTCCCTTGCTGAATATTATTAGGTTTTGCTTCCCATATATGTCCTTCTGAACATCTCCAGACTAATTTTGTATGAGCATTCACATATTCATCTGATAAACATAATCCGCCCCTTTGTGCGGCAAGTATTTTCATATCATCAATACTCTTCCTCTGTTTATCAGCATTTTTCTTTATGCTACATTGTCTACACCACGAACCACTCTTAATCGTGTTAGCTGTACTCATCCAACGGTGACCATTTGAGCATTCCCATTGCAAAGGTGTATGATTGTCAATGTATATCTTACTAAGGCATCTACCATTTCGTTCATTTGCAACTTGCCGCATCTCTTCAATCGTTCCTCTTCGTTTATCAGCATTTCTTTTAGTAGCACATTTACTACACCATGCTCCATTTTTAATACTATAAGCAGAGCTTTCCCACCTGTGCCCTTCGCTACATTCCCAAAGCATCTTTCTATCTACGTTTTCATAAATCTTACTTAAACATTTGCCATTCCTATCCTCAGCTATTTGTTGTAGTTCTACTAATTTCTTTATTTTTTCTGTTTATTCTTCAAACCATTACATATAGGACACCATCTGCCTCTTTTAATATTTCCAAGAATAGATTCCCAAACATGTCCAGATTCACATCGCCATTTCAATTTAGATATTGAATCAATATAACTGCCCGATAAGCATTCTCCACCATACTTTCTTGCAATTTTCATTGCATCTTCTATGGAAGGTTTTAAACATTCTTTACACCAAGAACCAGCAACGATACTTGCTGGTGTTGCTGCCCATACATGTCCTCGGTTACATCGCCATTTCAACTTACTAGCAAAATTCTTATATTCTATAGAGATACATTCTCCATTTCTCTCTCTAGCTATATTTATCATATCTACTAAACTGTATTGTTTATTTCCGTTACAATTTGGACACCAAGTTCCTTTTTGAACAGAAGCAGGTATTGCATCCCAAATATGGCCCTTACTACATTGCCAACGTAGCTTAGTTGAGTTATTAACATATTCTGTAGATAAACATATACCACCTTTTAATTCAGCTAATTTTTGCATGTCTTCAATTGTCTTTTGTCGTCCACTACACCTTGGACACCACGAACCTTTCTTAATTTGATAAGGTGAACTTTCCCAAACATGCCCCTGCTTACATCGCCAAAAAAGTTTTCCATCTACACCATCGTAAGCAAGTGACAGACATTCTCCGTTTTTACGCTTTGCGATTTCAATTAATTCTTTTAAGGGCTCGTAGCCTCTATAAAATAGTGTCCAATCAATTTCAACATTACTTATTACTATCCCTTTTCTAGATAGTTCATCTTTAATAAATCGTACTTTACCCTTATCTGATTCAACCTTATAAGGAATTGTAATTAAAGTTATACCTTTTTCTTCACAAAGTAACTTCTTTTTCTTATCCCTTTCAAGTTGAGATTCAAAATCCATGAAATTTCCATGAAAATAATCATTAAATTCATAATGTTGAATACCATTATATTCAAAAGCTAAATCTAGTTCTGCATTATATCCATCTAACTCTAAATTTCCTTTTAAAACTTTTCTTTCTTTGTAAAAAGGCTTCCTAAATAAAGATTCAAATATAAATCTACATTTCTCCTCATGTAGATTATTTATATTTTTACTACATATTGAACACCAAACTCCTTTACTAACTGAGTATGGAGTTATTTTAAATTTATGACCGTTCGAACATTCCCATAACATTTTCATATCGACACTTTTATAATTTTTGCTTATACATTTTCCACCTTTTTCACGAGCTAGACTTTGACAATAAGCTAAATCCTTTCGAGCATTCCCTACACAAATTGGACACCATGTGTCGCTATTAAATAATGAGTTAGGTGTGCTCTCCCATCTATGACCTTCTGAACACTCCCAAAGCAACTTTTTCGTCATGGATTTAAATTCTAAAGAAAGACAGTTTCCACCTTTTAATTCAGCCAATTCTCGCATATCTTCTAGCGTTCTGTACTTTCCTTTGCAATAAGGACACCATTTCCCATTACTAACATTACTTGGAAAAGCAGACCATCTATGACCTTCTTGACATTCCCATTCTAAGCGAGTATTCATATTAGAATAGACCTTAGAAAGACATCTTCCACCCTTTAACTCAGCTAATTTTTGCATATCTTCAATTAGTTTCCTTCTCTTTTTACCTGCTTTTTCTCTACCACAAATCGGACACCATTTACCCGCTTTAATAGTATTAGGAGTAGCTTGCCAAATGTGATTCTCTTGGCATTTCCACTCTAAATATTTGTTATTGCCCTGATAACTCTTAGAAATGCATTCTCCACCTTTTTTCACTGCTAAAGATTGCATATTTTCAAGTGTATCTCTTCGTTTCAATCCTCTATTTTTTCTTCCACATATAGGACACCATTTTCCATACTTAACATTGCTTAAAGTAGCTTCCCAGACATGTCCAAGTTCACATTCCCATTTAAGCTTATATTTCCAGCCATCAAACGATTCAGATAAACATTTACCTCCTCTTTCAATTGCAATAGCTTGAATCTCTTTAATAGTAATCATAGGTTAAATATACCTCATTCAACTTTAATACTTATCATAAAAAACTCTAACTCTTAGCCAATTACAGTAATTTTGTAGTAAAGACCTCGTCTCTTTTTGTAAAAAAATTAAAAATGGGCAAGGGGCTGAGTTCAGTTGCGAAGCACTGCATGACTCCAAACTGTTACTCATTCTTTTTTATCTTTTTAACGCAAAATCCAATTTGCCGTAAAGTAAATAAATCATGGCAACTATATTTATCTGAGCGATAACCACGCACCTTGCGCTTGGCAGCTTGAAATACACTATTAATATCTTCCAGTAAACCGTTATTAAGCTTTGAGGTGAACCATTAAACAATCCTGTTATAATGAGCTTTAATCATCTTTTCGACTTCTATCATTGGTTCTAGACGGCAGCGGAGTCCCGAGTCCCCATTGTACCCATTTGTTTAATACCATGGATGCCATTCCATGCGGATACTGGAATACCTCTTGAAAGCTGATTCGCATGTGATAGGCTTTAATGCTATCTAAATGACTGTCTTTTAATCGGTCAAGTGTCGCTTTTTGGTTTTCGTTAAGTTTTTCTCATTTTTCAACCAAGCATTATCTTGTGTTCTTTAAATCCACACAACTTTTTTGTTCGTTTCGTCGCACCTTATCTACTGCTCCATTTACAACTTTGATTACATGAAATTTGTCAAAGGTAATGGCGGCTTTCGGAAAGTTTTCTTCTGCACCTTTGATAAATGCAGGGAACATATCCATATACACTTCTGTTACTAAATCTGCATTTCCGCCTTTAGATTCCAAATGCTCTTTACACGCTTTCCATATGCTAGAGTTTTTTCCTTTGCTGACATAGATAACATTCTTTTTTTGAGGGTCCATAAAAATCGTTATATAATTGTAACCTTTTTTGGCTGAGGTTTCATCGGTACTAATTTCTCGATACACATAGTTATCTAATATAATGTCTGTTCATAGGATTATTAATTCTTCTATTACACCTACCTAAGTTCTCCACATTTGAAATATAACTCGTGGCTCTTGAAGTTGTAACATAATCATTTAAATTACCATAAGCAATACTAACCCCTCCGAAAACATCTAGACCCAATAATTCACTAATATATTCTAAAATTGATGCGTCACCTTGATATAATTGGTACATTCCTAATATAGAGCCGCTACCCACTAAGAAACTTCCACTTAATTGCGCTCTATACTTTCTCTTCATTTCAAATAACTCTTTTTTAGCATCTAGCATTTCCGATTCAGAAGTTAAATCATTTAAAGAATTAAACTTATTTAATGCTTTATGTAGTTCCTCTAAATCCCTTTGATTTCTTGGATTGTTTCTAAAATCAATTATTTGTTGTAAAGAAATATTTTTTAAATCCCTAGGCAAAAATATTTCCATTTCATTTACTAACGTTTTAATACTTCTTGCTCCTTGAACTTCTTTATTAATGACTTGATTCAACGCCCTGTATTTAATTGAAATTTTCTTATCAGTAATTGTAGGCATATTTCGATTACTTGCTATTATATTAGCTAACATTGACATGTATTCAAGAGCTAACTCTTTATGAACAATTACACCATTTATCGATTGCTCGGCTAATCCATAATCTAATAACATCCCCTCTAATTTCCAAGACATTTTCCCTGAATATATTTCATAAATCATATTTTCTCTATTTTTTAACCTTTGTGAATCCCTCTGAAGAATTGGGTTATTTAATACTCTAATTATAAAATCACTATAATTATTAGCTACTAAATCTATTTCTTCTTGAGAAGGAGCCTGATTTGAAAATAAATTTGTTTCATCCATTATCAATAAATTTGTCGGATTTAATTCAACTTCAACATTATGTGGTTTTATTGTTATAACTTCTCCTAAGTACAACAATGCAAATTTTAACCACTTTTCATCCTCAATAAAAAAACTAGGATAATATAATACTTCTTGCATCTGTTATTCCCTCCCAAAAATAATATACTCTTTAATTATTCTCTTACTTTTATCATTAACCCTTCTCCATGAGGCCATAATTAACGAAAGCGGCTTGATTCAAAAAAAAATGACTGCCCTCAACTTAGATAAGAGTTGAATTTAAGACATAGACAACCATTAAACATTATAAATACTACCTCAAATCCGTTACCAATTCCTCTACAGCTAAATCTAGACACTAAGTTACGACAGCTAAATCTGAATGATCAAGATCCTTATTGATTAAAGCATTACTGGTGCCCTTGTCATGCAGGTTCTTTGCGTAGGCTCTTCTGATAGTATGAGCATTGATGTTCTCTAATCCAAAGCGTTTAGCATACTTCATTAGCTGCTTTGAGATAGCATTGTTCGTTGATTTTGTATTTAATGTTGTTGACTTAAAATAAATAAATTATTATTTTCCTCCTCATAGTGCTCTCTTAGCTTGTCGTTGCACCGAATCAACACTTGATACAGATTCATTAGTTGGCACGGGTAGCTTCAAGACTTGGTGATTCTTCGATATTGCCCCATCAAGTACTAAGCATTTATTTTCTCAATCAATATACCCCTCGTTTAACTGTCCTAATGTGTTAATGCGAATCCCTGTCTTATACATATCAATATAGCTATCGCATCTCTTAAACCTATGAATGTAGTCTTATCAATCAACGATACCAAGGTAGCAATATCATTTGGCTTAGCACCTTTTTAACTTCCTTATCGACCTTCACATTGATTGATTGCAAAAAGTTCGAACCTGGAACACTTGCTTAGGAACGATTTCATCACCTTCAAACAAGTAAGCTTTGTTTCGTTTATTACAGCCATTGAATCTAACCAAGAATAAACTGTATCAACCGTTATTTCCTCTAGGTAGATAATTTTCGTACTCTTCGAAAAGTTCAACAAGACTGTAGTGTAGTCCTTAATAGTGCGTGGATGATAACCACTAACCTCTATTTGATTTACGATAGTTCCTAACGCTTCTGAAAAAGGCTTGTAGCGAGTGGCAATTGCCTTTTCACCTTTGATAGTGGTTGTAAGCTCTTTCGGTGTCAGTTTAAAATCTGCATCAAAATAATCTCGATTTTTTTAGTCATAAAAAATCCTCCAATTCAATTGAATTAGAGGATACTTTCATTTATATAGAGAACGTAATTTTGGGCAGAAAAAAAGGAATTCTGCATCAGCAACCGAAGTCCTGATACAAAATTCCTTTTTTCTCACAAACTCAATTTCATCAACGGTTTGTGACTGATTTAATTACGTCCCAGGAGAGATTCGAACTCCCGACCGACGCCTTAGAAGGGCGTTGCTCTATCCAGCTGAGCTACTGGGACACGTTTTGTTTGTTTGTTTTTTATTTATTTATCTTGAAGACATTTATTATGATACCAAGATATATATTATATGTCAACACTATTTCAAAGAAAAAATTCTTTTTCTTTTTTTCATCAAATTTCCGCCAGCAGATGTTGTCTGCTGGCAGATTGTATTCATTGAAATACTTGTCGCAGCGAGTTAAGTTCTTGATGTGTTTCGTCATAAAAACAGACCGTTGCCGTGTCGTGATCGACTTCAAGGATGGCATATGTTTTTTCTTTACGTCCACGAGGGAAGGAGATGCTACCTGGATTGACGAATATCATGTCATCAATGCGCTCCGCTCCAACGAGATGCGAGTGACCGAAGAACACAAAGTCCGCTGCATATTTCTTCGCTTTATACATTAAATTCATTAAAGACATTTTAATATTATAACGATGTCCGTGTGTGACGAAAATTCGCTTTCCTTCTACACCTTCAATAATATCATACGGAAATTGATTTTCGGTATCACAATTTCCACGCACGATAAAATACCCTTCCACCGCTGGATCGTCTGCTGACAACTCTGAATCGCCACAATGGATCATCCCATCGACTTGATCCTCATATCTCTCTTTTAACTGTTGTAACACTTCACTCCAGCCATGACTATCACTGACGATTAATACTTTCATTTCACTGCACCCTCAAGCAAAGCAGGTAAACGTTCTTTTAGTTGATTCAATGCATTGCCACGGTGACTAATACTGTTTTTCGTTTCAGGTGCAAGTTCCGCCATCGTCGCTTCAAACGGCTCCACATAAAAGATTGGATCGTAGCCGAAGCCATTCGTCCCTTGTTTTTCTTCCGTAATCCTACCTTCACATGTGCCAGCGACTGTTGCGGTTTCCTTCTCAGGCATCGCAATCGCTAACGCACAATAAAAGCGAGCCGTTCGTTTGTCGCTAGCAACACCGTGGAGCTCCGCTAGCACTTTTTGAATGTTTGCCTCATCGCTTTTCTCTTCTCCTGCATATCTAGCTGAATAGACGCCAGGGCGACCGTCTAGCGCATCGATCATTAAGCCAGAATCATCGGCAATAACGAGGCGACCTGTTAACCGACAGATCTCCTCTGCCTTTAAGATCGCATTTTCCTCAAACGTTTTCCCTGTTTCTTCTACATCGGCATACTCCGGGTAATCGAGCAACGTCTCAACCTTCATTCCGAAAGAAGCAAACATCTCCGCGAACTCCTTCGCTTTTCCTTTGTTTTTTGTGGCGATAATGACTGTGTCCATCGTGCGTCTCCTTTTTACTTACTGATTTTATCGGCAATCTCACCAAGAACAGACGCTTGAATGTCAAACAGCTCCTTCAGGCCGATTTGAGCAGACTCTAGCAAACTTTGCAAATCCTTCATCGAAAACGTTGCTTCTTCTCCAGTTCCTTGAAGTTCAACAAATTCGCCAGCTCCTGTCATCACGACATTCATATCGACTTCCGCTTGGCTATCCTCAATATAATTCAAGTCTAACACGACTCCGTGATCTTTGACGACCCCCACACTTGTTGCGGCTAAAAAGCTCGTCACTGGGAAAGTCGGCAATTCTTTTTCTCTTTGCAAACGGTCTAAAGCGATTGCCATCGCCACGAAAGCACCTGTAATCGATGCTGTCCGCGTGCCGCCATCCGCTTGAATCACATCACAATCAACCCAAACTGTGCGTTCACCAATTGCTTCAAGGTCCACCACTGCTCGCAACGCCCGACCAATTAAACGTTGAATTTCCATCGTTCGTCCAGATACTTTTCCTTTAGACGATTCACGAATATTACGTTGCTCCGTCGCTCTTGGTAACATCGAATACTCAGCAGAAATCCATCCCTTTCCGCTTCCTCTCATAAACGGCGGCACTCTCTCTTCTATACTCGCTGTACAAATGACTCGTGTGTCTCCTACTGTAATAAGTACAGAACCTTCCGGATGCTTTAGAAAATCTTTTTCTATATGTACTTTACGCAATTCATTATGATTTCTACCGTCAACTCTCATGTGGGTCCTCCTTTAATTGAACAGGCATCCTCGCTTGCCCGGTTCCGTACAAGTAAGGATGCTGCTCCTTCATTCGCTACTACTATATAATAGCGTAAATTTCGTTGTTCACAAGCCAATCGGGTTAATAAATTCTGGTCTTGTCACTGAACTGCTAAGCGGCTCCCCTTTTTCAGTAATAATTTCTGAGCTTCCGGCCACTTGGATTGCTAAGCTTTCAATTGTACCGTCTTCAGTTAACGACAAGGCTAACAGTTTTAATATGTGATCAGACACCATTTTATTTTCCATACTACCAAGAATGGCTTCATTAAAGTTCAATGTCACCCTCCCATCCTTCACAATCGGGCGTTCAAGTAGCTCGGCCTGCGGGATAAATTCAGTGACCAGCCCTGAACCAACTTTCGGTCCTTTCGTCAGCTCTTTTATCACAGCTGTAATTTGATCCTCTTCACTATTAGCAATCCGCCTAGTGACAGGTACATAATAATAGTTATCTCCCTGTTGTGCCATAAAATATACCGTCACTGGTCTTGTATTGGCTACGTCTACCACATTAGACGTATCAAAATTAATCCCCGACTTCCGAGTCATTCCTTTCGCATGTAACGGCATATTGGCAACCGGCATTTCCTTCAGTTCATGGCCGTTAATTCTCATTTTCACTCGACTAATCGAATCAAATTGAGTCAACGTCCATGTCACCGCTTGTACAATCCGAGCTTCATCTTCTTTTGCATACTCTTTAAATTCAGGTGAGAAATCAACAGTCGCTACTCCCTTTTGAACATCCACGCTCTGCACTTGAGTGCCTGCCGGTAAAACTGGACGAAAATCATTCGGCAACATATTAGTAATGGGTCCTTCCGCTACTAGATGCTCTAGCGCCTGCTTGGCCAAACTTTTTGTATTGGAAAGGGGCACCGTCTGTGAAACGACGTAACCATTTTTATCAATTAAATAAAGTTCCGTCATCACCATATTTTTATCTTGCTTCGTCAGCGGCTTCTCCTCACCTGTTAAATTATCGGTATACGTTACTGATTGCGGCGGATCTATCTTTTCTTTTTTCTCCCCAGATAGTAAGCCACACCCAGCAGCATAAACCGAAGCAATCAAGATCGCGACTACAGCTGTCATTTTCTTATTGAGCATAATGACCCCTCCTAAAGCTGTTTGTACTAAATATACGAGCCATTTACCAAGTTAGAACCGGTCCAATAAAATCTTCTATTCTAGCAAAAAAAACGACCCGCTTAGCTACCTAAGCGAATCGTTTCAACTTGTATTTGTTTATTTTGTAGCCAATCCGAAGCCATTCGATAAAACAACTCTTTAGAACCCGTCGTAAAAAAACGATGAGGAGAAGTCTTCACCTTCGATTGGATTTGCTGGTAGTCAAGAATTGCACTCACTTCACGCGCCGTTTCTTCTCCTGAACTAATAACCTGCACTTGATCGCCAAGCGTGTTGGAAATCACTGTTTCTAGTAACGGATAATGTGTACACCCTAATATGACCGTATCAACGAACGTATACTTTAAAGGCTTTAACGTTTCAGCTACTACTTTTTTAGCCATCGCACTTTTATGCTCGCCACTTTCCACGAGTGGAACAAATTTAGGGCAGGCAATGGAAGTGACTTCCACATGGTCGTTAATAGCCTTCAATGCGTGTTCATACGCACTGCTTTTGACTGTTCCAATCGTCCCAAGCACAGCGATCTGATCATTTTTCGTATGTTTAATAGCCGACCTTGCCCCAGGGCGTATGACACCAACGACCGGAATATCGAGTTCCTCTTGTATTTCCTCTAGCACAACTGCCGTCGCTGTATTACAAGCAATGACAAGCATTTTAATATCTTTTTCAAGCAAAAAGCGGGTCATTTCCCATGTGAAAGCTTTCACTTCCTCAGCCGGCCGTGGACCGTACGGACAGCGAGCCGTATCTCCAGTATAATAAATGGTTTCATTCGGGAGCTGGCGCATCATTTCTTTCACTACAGTCAATCCACCGACTCCCGAATCCATGACTCCAATTGGTCTATTCAACACATTCGCCTCATTCTTCCTTCATTTCTTGATGCATTTTTTGTAAGTTTCGTTTAAGCGATTTCACTTCTTCCGTCGTGAAATCCATTAATATTTGTTTTACATACAGCTGACGCTTCGCAATCACTTCATTAATAATTCGCGATCCTTCACTCAATAGATGGATGCGAACGATTCGTCGATCATGCACATCTCTGACACGCTCAACTAACTTTGTTTTCTCCATGCGATCAATCAAATCCGTCGTTGTGCTACAAGCTAAGTACATTTTCGTTGATAGATCACCAATCGTCATATCCCCTTCTTCAAACAACCATTGTAACGCAATAAACTGCGGGGGCGTAATATGGTAATCACTCAAAATTTCGCGACCTTTTTGCTTAATGATCACATTTATATAGCGCAATTCCTTTTCAATTTCCGCAACAAATTCAGATGAACAGTCTAGCTCTTCTGTCATTCCTTTTGCACTCCTCAATCTCTTTTGCATTTAACGTATATTCCTATATTTTCTCTTTTTTTTGCAAAAATGCAAGGGTTGCGCGACTTCCATTGTAAAGTGGAGCTGCAATCTGTGCTCGTAAATAAACAAAAAAAAGATGGCGTCAATGTATCAACGCCACCTTTCTTCTTAAAGCTTCAGCTCACCCATACGCAATAATTCAATAATTGCCTGTGAACGGCCTTTAACGCCTAACTTTTGAATGGAATTAGAGATATGGTTTCTAACAGTTTTTTCGCTAATAAATAATTCTTCCGCGATTTCCTTCGTTGTTTTATCTTGAACTAGTAACGTAAACACTTCTTTTTCTCTTTTCGTTAAAAGTGGTTTTCGAACAAAGCGGTGCTCCCTCACTTGACATTTACCCTCCTCGCCTCCGCCAGCTTCTCAACACAGATAGTACGGCCGTTACGGTATCATATGTTAAGAAGTGAAGATTTGACATTTAAGAGTAAAATTTTTTTAGTAGAGTCTACTTTGAAATTTGAGCAAGCTTTTCTTTCATATCCTCTGTTAATGGCGATGGCTTGTGCGTTTCTTTAGAAATTTGAACGACTCTTCCTCTTCCAACAAAACAGACGTCTCCGTTTTGATTGACCCCTTTATAATGAAGATCGACGGAAGATTGACCGATCGTCGCCGCTTTCACGAAAATTTTCAGTTTTTCTCCGAAGAATACTTGCTGAATGAAATCACATTGTAAGTCTGCCACGACGATGATCATACCGCTATCCTCTTTGACCCAATCTTCCATTAATCCGATTTCCTTGAAAAATTCGATGCGCGCCTCTTCAAAATAAACGAATGGCACCGTATTGTTTAAATGACCAAACATATCAGTTTCCGAAAATCGAACACTCACAGGATGAAAAAAACGAAAATCACGTTCCCACTGACTCCAGTCCTCAATATATGCAACCTTTTTCATTTCCCATTTCCCCCTTTGTTTGTATACAAAAAAGCTGCCTCCTACGAAACAGCATCTAATCTCTAGATCGTGTACATTCGTAGGAGGCAAGCTTTTGTAAAACCGTTCTTATTACATATTAATCTACTTGATAATCGCTTCCGAAGAAGTTACGGAATGCTTGAACCGTTGTATCGCGGTTCAACGCAGCGATAGATGTTGTCAAAGGAATTCCCTTCGGACAAGATTGCACACAGTTTTGAGAGTTCCCGCAGTTTGCAAGGCCACCGTCTCCCATAATTGTTTGCAAACGCTCATCTTTATTCATTGCACCTGTTGGATGCGCGTTAAATAAGCGAACTTGCGATAGCGGTTGAGGACCGATAAAGTTCGATTTACTATTTACGTTCGGACAAGCTTCTAAGCAAACACCACAAGTCATACATTTAGATAACTCATAAGCCCATTGACGTTTTCTTTCTGGCATACGCGGACCAGCGCCAAGATCGTACGTTCCATCGATCGGAATCCATGCTTTTACCTTTTTCAAAGAATCAAACATACGGCTACGGTCAACTTGTAAGTCACGTACAACCGGGAACGTACTCATTGGAGCTAAGCGAATTGGCTGCTCTAATTGATCGACTAGTGCTGTACATGATTGTCTCGGCTTGCCGTTAACAACCATGGAACATGCACCACATACTTCTTCAAGACAGTTCATATCCCAAGCAATCGGTGTAGATTGTTTACCTTTTGCATTGACTGGATTTCGACGAATTTCCATTAGGGCCGAAATGACGTTCATATTCGGGCGGTATGGAATTTCGAACTCTTCGTCATACGGAGCAGAATCCATCGTGTCTTGACGAGTAATGATAAAGCGAACGGACTTGTTCTCACTCATCTTTATTTCTCCTCCTTCTTCTTAGTGTAGTCGCGCTTACGAGGAGGGATCAATGAAATATCCACGTCTTCGTAATGGAACGCAGGTGCTTCATTATCACCTTTAAATGTTGCCATTGTTGTTTTCAAGAAGTCTTCATCGTTACGATCTGGGAAGTCAGGCTTGTAATGCGCTCCACGGCTTTCGTCACGATTTAAAGCACCAATTGTGATGACACGAGCAAGGTGGAACATGTTTTTCAACTGACGAGTGAAAGTAGCTCCTTGGTTGCTCCATTTCGCTGTATCGTTAATGTTGATGTTTTTCCAACGTTCCATTAACTCAACGATTTTATCATCTGTTTGCTTCAACTTGTCGTTGTGACGAACAACGGTTACGTTTGCTGTCATCCACTCACCAAGCTCTTTATGAAGGATATAAGCGTTTTCTTTTCCATCAAGAGACATGATTTCGTTCCATTTCGCTTCTTCTTGCTTCGTATAGCGATCGAAAACAGAAGAAGAAATAGCGTCAGATGTTTTCTCAAGACCATTAATATATTTCACAGCATTCGGTCCAGCTACCATACCGCCGTAAATAGCAGAAAGTAGAGAGTTGGCACCTAAGCGGTTCGCACCGTGCTGTGAATAATCACATTCACCAGCCGCAAATAAACCAGGAATATTTGTTTGTTGATCATAATCTACCCATAATCCACCCATAGAGTAGTGAACAGCTGGGAAGATTTTCATTGGTACTTTACGTGGATCGTCACCCATGAATTTCTCATAGATTTCAATGATTCCACCAAGTTTGATGTCTAGTTCATGTGGATCTTTATGAGATAGATCCAAATACACCATGTTTTCACCGTTGATACCTAGTTTTTGATTCACACACACATCAAAAATTTCACGTGTCGCAATATCACGTGGTACAAGGTTTCCGTAAGCTGGATATTTTTCTTCAAGGAAGTACCAAGGCTTACCGTCTTTGTATGTCCAAACACGTCCACCTTCTCCACGAGCAGATTCACTCATTAGACGAAGCTTATCATCCCCAGGAATCGCTGTCGGGTGAATTTGGATAAATTCTCCATTCGCATAGTTCACACCTTGTTGGTAAACGATAGAAGCGGCAGAACCTGTGTTAATAACCGAGTTCGTTGATTTTCCGAAAATGATACCAGGACCACCTGTTGCCATAATAACGGCATCACCAGGGAACGTTTGAATGCTCATATCTGTTAAGTTCTGTCCAACGATTCCGCGGCAGATTCCTTCATCATCAACGACTGCACCAAGGAATTCCCATCCTTCGTACTTCGTAACAAGACCTGCCACTTCATGACGACGAACTTGCTCATCTAACGCATATAAAAGCTGTTGACCAGTTGTCGCACCTGCAAATGCTGTACGGTGATGTTGTGTACCTCCGAAACGGCGGAAATCAAGAAGTCCTTCCGGTGTACGGTTGAACATAACTCCCATACGATCCAATAAGTGAATAATCCCTGGAGCTGCTTTTGTCATTGCTTCTACCGGTGGTTGGTTAGCAAGAAAGTCTCCTCCATAAATCGTATCATCAAAGTGAACATAAGGTGAATCTCCTTCACCTTTCGTATTAACAGCACCGTTAATACCGCCTTGCGCACAAACAGAGTGAGAACGCTTTACTGGAACTAATGAAAATAAATCGACTTGCGTTCCTTCTTCTGCTGCTTTAATTGTAGCCATTAAACCGGCTAATCCGCCGCCGACTACGATAACTTTTCCTTTACCCATTGAGATTCACTCCCTTTTCTCCAAATTCCGAACTAAATATCTTTAAATAGATCATGATCTAAATCAAACGAAAGCAAAAATGGCACGAATACCTACAACAGAAAGCGCAACAAATACACCCATTGTAACGTAAGTCATAATTTGCTGAGAGCGTGGAGAAATTGTGATTCCCCAACTTACACAAAATGACCATAAACCATTAGCAAAATGGAATATAGTAGACACAACTCCAACTATGTAGAAACCAAGCATAAATGGATTAGATAAAATACTTTCCATCATTTGATAATTCACATCAGCGCCTAATGCCGCTTGAATTCTTGTCTCCCATACGTGCCACGCAACAAACACAAGTGTCACTACACCCGATACACGTTGTAGGAGGAACATTTGATTTCGGAAGAATGAATATCTACCCGCATTGTTCTTTGCTGTAAAGGCAATGTACAAGCCATAAATGGCATGGAATAATAACGGTAGAAAAATGATGAATACTTCCAAGAAATAGCGAAACGGTAACTGCTCCATGAAGTGAGCCGCATTGTTAAACGCTTCCTCACCCTTCGTTGCAAAATGGTTGATTACTAAGTGTTGTACTAAAAACAGCCCTACAGGAATAACACCAAGTAATGAATGCAACCTGCGATAAAAAAACTCTCGATTGTCAGCCACGATTTACCCCCCTTAATTTTGAAGCGTCCGGCAAAGTATTTCTATTACTCTGCATAGCTTCATATTATAACAATTATGTGACAACACCATTTTACTCCCAACGTCACAGAGCGTCAAGAATGCGTATACATCTTTTTATATTCTGAAAAAACTACAAGCTATGAAACACGCTTTTTTCCCTCTTTTTTTCAGCATTGTAGTATTATGTCGAAATAACAATTGGAAAGATGAACGTTTCACCTTTTTTCTATCGATCAAGTTGTATATAATGAAAAGCAGAAAGTGGGGATTAAAATTGACAAACCAAACTGAGAAACAAGAAACAGACACTCTTTCCGTCCCTGTCTTCGGTTACGAAATTATCAGAGACGTTTTGCTTACAGATGTATTAGGTAAAGAAACAGCAGACATCCTTTACTGGGCTGGAAAATCGATTGCTCGCAAATTTCCTTGTGCTACCTTTGACGACCTCGCCTCCTTTTTCATCGAAGCCGGCTGGGGGGAGCTTGTACTACTAAAAGAATCAAAAAATGCGAAAACATTCATATTGAGTGGTCCTTTTATTGATCGAAGGTTTTCTGTTCAAACTGAACCTTCCTTCACATTAGAAAGTGGTTTTTTAGCTGAACAAATTAGCTTGCAAACACAAATGAACGCCGAGTCAATATGTGAAATTCAAAAGCGCGATCAAAAAGTGCAATTAACTGTGAAATGGGAATAAACGAATAAGAGTGTTATACATACTTCGTTCTTTCACGCTACACTAATCTATAGATAGGCAGCAGGGACCTCGCTCCCCGCTGCCTGTAATCACTGCTATTTATTTTAATTTTTCGATTATTACTTCTGCTGTCCGCTCTGGAATACCAATCGCTACAATCTCTTCCTTCGTGGCTACCTTCAATTTTTTCACAGAACCAAAAGCCTTCAATAGCATTTTTTTTCTTTTCGGTCCAACACCATCAATGTCATCTAAAATCGATTGGAAAGCACTCTTTCCACGTAGCTCGCGATGAAACGTAATTGCAAAACGATGCACTTCATCTTGAATTCGCTGCAATAAATAAAATTCCTGACTATTATGTTGAAGTGGAACGATTTCAAGCGGGTCACCATATAACAATTGAGAAGTACGATGTTTATCATCTTTCGCAAGCCCAGCGACTGGAACGTCTAAGTTCAGTTCATGGACTAAAACCTCTCTCGCCGCTTCAACCTGCCCTTTCCCTCCATCAATCACCACTAAATCTGGTAATGGTAGCCCTTCTTTTAACACCCGAGTGTAACGGCGACGAATCACTTCACGCATTGACCCGTAATCATCTGGCCCCTCTACCGTTTTAATTTTAAATTTGCGATATTCCTTCTTCATCGGTTTTCCATCGATAAAGACGATCATCGCAGAAACTGGGTCCGTCCCTTGAATGTTAGAATTATCAAAGGCTTCTATGCGAAGAGGAGGATGAATATTCATCGCTTCACCGAGTCGTTCTACCGCTTTAATCGTTCGCTCCTCATCCCGTTCGATTAACGCAAATTTTTCTTGCAACGCAACGGCTGCATTTTTCTCTGCTAACTTGACGAGCTCTTTCTTTTGTCCTTTTTGCGGTTTTAGCATCTTCACTTCAATCAACTGTTCCGCTAAAGTCGCATCGACTTCCCTTGGCAATAATATTTCCTTCGGCTTAAAGTGGTTCGGCTGATCATAAAATTGGTTGAGGTACGTTAAAAACTCCTCTTCCGGCTCATCGTAAAACGGAAATAAAGATACGTCCCGTTCAATTAGCTTTCCTTGACGGACAAAAAAGACTTGTACACACATCCAACCTTTATCAACAGCATAGCCGAACACATCTCGATCCATTAAATCGGTTGTATTGATCTTTTGCTTTTCCGTTAATGCATCGATATGGGAAATTTGATCTCGATATTCCTTCGCTCGCTCAAACTCCAGCTTTTCCGCAGCTTCGTGCATTTTTGCTGTTAATTGCTCTTTCACTTGCTGATGCCCGCCCTGTAGAAATCGACTTATTTCCTGGGTAATATGTCGATAATCTTCCTCTATCACTTCTTTCACACAAGGAGCTAAGCATTGCCCCATATGATAATAAAGGCAAACTCGATCAGGCAAGTTCATGCACTTTCTTAAAGGGTACAACCGGTCTAATAATTTTTTCGTCTCATTGGCTGCCTGTGCATTCGGATAAGGGCCAAAATATTTCCCTTTATCTTTTTGTACTTTTCTAGTGATGAGTAGCCGCGGATGACGTTCAGCCGTTACTTTAATGAATGGATAACTCTTGTCATCCTTTAACATAATATTGTATTTTGGATCATGCTTTTTAATTAAGTTCAGTTCTAAAATTAATGCTTCTAAATTAGAAGAAGTCATAATGTACTCAAAGTCTTCAATTTCATTGACGAGACGCTGCGTTTTGCCATCATGAGAGCCGGTAAAATAAGAGCGCACACGATTTTTCAACACCTTTGCCTTCCCGACATAAATGACCGTTTCATGCCGGTCCTTCATTAAATAACACCCCGGCTGATCCGGAAGCAACGCTAATTTATGTTTAATGATATCATTCATTTTTTCCACCTCCAGATGGCGTCCACTCATAAAGAATCACTTGATCATACACAGGATCGAACAAATGATTCGACGTGAATTCAGCTTTTTTCGTCAGTTGTTTCGTTAACGATTGGCCGGTTTGCTGTTCAAAGCCATACACGACTTTATCTGTCAAATAAATGTGGCGATTTCTTTGTAATGAAGCATCCGCGATAAAGTGATCGTAACTAAACAGTCCCTTATGAGGAAAAGAAACTTGGCGATATTCAAATACCCTCGTTTCCTCCCAAGTATACACAATAAATGGTTCCTGTACTTCTTCTAAATAATTCGCAGCTTGAATCACAGCTGGCGAATCGTTTGCCTGCTCTTTCAACAACGGGATCGCAACCGTCGCTTCCACAACAATAGTGACTGCAACAGCAACTGTAAACCATCTTTTCCAACTTACTTTCGTTAAAAGTAAGAGCGGTAATAATGAAATTAATGGCAAACTATGCCGCGGCTTATCAATATTTTGAGCAAAGAGCACCCAAAGAAAATAAGAAAGGAATATTGCAAGCCAACTGAACGAAACGATATCACCTTTCTCTTTATTCCTAATGAAGAAAGCGGCGAACAATGTCCCTCCTAAGACGAGCATTAACACAAAATGTTCAACAAAAGTGCCACTCCATAACATATTGTAGAACAGTAAATAATGGATTCTTTCAAACAAAGAAGCATCGCTCGCAATCGCTGTGCCTCCCCATTCAGTGAAATGACCATCAGTAAATCCTAAAGCAATGTCAATAAATGTTTTCAAGCTACCAACATTACTAATTAATGCGCTCACCCAAGCTAAATTGGCCACGATCAATAGAACAAGCTGAAAAACAATTCCACGTCCATCATTTGTTTTTTTCCAATACCATATCCAGTATACAATAATAGCCACAAAAGCAGCCACATAGGAGAGGCGAACCCCAAATAATATCGCTAATAATAGCATGGGCCAAACGCCAGCCTCTCTCGTTCCTCGTTCAAACGCGCGCATTAGTGACCAAAGAAACCAGAAAAAGATAGACAGTGCCATCGGTTCAGAAATTGGCTGTTGCATCATAATAAGAGAAAACGGCAAGCAATGAATGACAATAGCTGTTAGCAAAGCTGGCACAGTCGGCAAGGAATGTTTCGCTAGCTTAAAAAGCGGATAAAGGCTCGTCAAATAGATCACTTTATTCCACATCGATATGGCAAACTCAGCATCTTTCACGACCGCATTCACCACTGTAGCCGCTAGCACAAAAAAGGGGTAACCTGGAAAATGCGGTTGCATCGTTAATAAGTCAAAGCGAATGACACCAAGGGCAAAATCCACTTGATCCCACGTAGAAGGAATGACAGTTGGCAAAGCAAAGATATATCCCCATAATACTAGCAAGGCAATGATCATGATCTTTACATAAAATGTACGCATACAAAGCTCCTTTGAAATGAAAGTAGTAGCCTAAACGACAATAAAGACCCGCCTAAAGGCGAGTCTTGCAGAGAGAGATCAACATTATACAACTTTTCTTTTCTTGAATGACGGTTTACTGATTTTTCCTTTGCTAATCAGTCGCATCATGACTAGAACGATCGCAAAGTATCCCCAGTAACCGAGCACTTGCTCGAGCGATGGATTATGACTGTAGCCGAACATGGCTGCCATAAACAATCCGACTTGACCACTAATCAGCGTTTCATTTCCTGTATCGCGAAGATAGTGCATTTCATCTTGATAATGCTCTGGCATAATGTGGATAATATTGTACACTTCCGCCGGCTTCCCTTCCGCTGTCGTATAAAGAGAGCCCATCTTTCCAAGGTCTTGCAACACGCCAATCCCTTGAACGAGCAAACCCGCGGCAATGAACATAATCAGAATTCCTGTCACATTGAAGAATGTTTTCAGTGAAAATCTCATCGTACCGGAGAAGAACATATAGCCGAGCACAAGAGCCATTAATAAACCAGCTAACGCACCTGAACTTTGAAATACTTTTGTAATATCTCCGCCACTGATCGCTGCGAAGAAAAAGACCGTTTCCACGCCTTCACGAACGACGATTAAGTAGGAGTGAATAATTAAAGCGGACACACTGCCTGCCGTCACGGCTGCACCAATTTTTTTCTGCATATCGCCGTTAACATCTTTAGATTCCTTCTTCATCCAAATCACCATATGCGTTAATAAAAAGACCGAGGCGAATAGAATTCCTACTTTTAAATAAACTTCTGAACCAAAGCTGGCAAACCCCGTGAACACGACTTGGAACACGAGAGCAATTAAAAAGCTTGAGACAATTGCTAAAAATACGCCGACATAAATCCATTTTTTATATTGGTTAGCATCTAACCGAGTTAAATAAGAAAGGATTAAACCAACGATTAAGATCGCCTCTAACGCTTCACGTAGCGTAATTAAAAATGCTTGAAAATCCATGTTGCACTCCCCCTGCGCCTTTTCCTATTGCTTCTTTTGTTTCCGTTTATTCATCACAATCATTACGATTAATAAAACAACAAGGCCGATAGATAGCCAGAACCAAAAGCTCGATGTCCCGCCCTCTTGCATTTGATCAAGAAAGTCTAAATTGTCTTTCGTTAAGTGACTTTTATCTTGTTCTTCCGACACAATTGGAAAAATTGGCTGGATAGTATCGATAATCAATTGCGTTTGTTTCGTAAATGTCTCTGGGTCATTTTGTTGATCGCCGATTCCGAACAATCCCGGATTCCCTAACGCTTTCAAAGAATCGTCAAATGCTTTGTAAATGCTATCAACAGTTGTTTGATCCGTTTGCTCAACCATTTCTGGCTCTAAAACCGCAAACGTTCCCCGCGCTTTCGCCAACAACAATTTCGCTTGACCGTAATCATCAAATTGCTCTTGTGCGAAATGGAGACGCCGTTCAATATTTAAACGCATCGCTGCTTGCCAGCTACGTCGCATCAATTCTTTATCTTTATTCTCAATTGCCTCTTCTATGTCTGGTACCGTTTTCTTAAAATATAAACTAAAATCCTTCTCGTATGTGCTGTATACTTCTCGCACTTTTCCCCAGTCATCATGATCGAGATGAACAGTTAACTCTTTATACGCTTCCGCCATTTTCTCTTCATTTGGATCGCCATAAGAATAGGCAACTGTATGTAGAGGAAAAGCGAAAGAATGAAGGACAAACATCAATATAAAACTTAAAAAAAGAGAACTTTTCTTCATTTCCGCGCCTCCCATCTATTTGATGATAATGATTATCAATTTTATTGTCAATATTTTTTTTGCCACAAATATTTAGTTTTTTGTCGCTATATATTTGTTCGCGCGCTCGACTTTTTGTACCGGCCGTCTCATCTCTTTATAGATGGCTGGCAATACATTCATCATATACGATTTAAACTTAATAAATGACTGCCCAGTAGTACGCACTTGATATTCAATCGGTACTTCTTTCATTCGAAACCCTTTGCGAACGATATTCAATGTGACTACTTGGGCATAGTTATAATCATGAATAATTTCCGCTTCTGCCATCACATCGTTCGAAAATGCCCGCATCCCCGATTGACCATCATAAATCCACTGACGCAGCAAGATCGATTGCAACAAAGTAAAACAGTAGTTTCCTAAGCGGCGATGAATTCTCATCCCATCAATCGTTCCTTTAAATCGAGAGCCCATCGTATAATCCGCTTCTCCACGTAAGATCGGCTCAATCAGCTCTGGAATTTGCCTAGCAGGATATTCACCATCCGCATCAATCATTACACCAATATCGGCTTGCAAACGAAGGCATTCTTGCAACCCCCGGCGAACAGCGGCACCTAGTCCGCTGTTTTTCTCCATATGCACAATATGATCGGCTCCCGCTGCCTGAGCGACTTCGACGGTCCGATCCGTTGACCCATCATTAATCACCAACACCTCGACAGCAACCGAAGGGTCAAATTGTCGTGGCACCTCTTGAATGACAGCAGCAATCGCTTCTTCTTCATTATAAGCAGGCAAAAATATAACAATTTTCTTTTTAGTCAATGGATTCATTCCTCTTTTCTACAAACGCTTCTTCTAGTACCGGTCCGCGGGCATGATCTGGTAGCGGAGCACCAAGTATATACGCAAGAGTAGACGCCATTGACACAAGACTGCGTTTTTCTTGCACTTTCTCCCCTTGCTTAATATTTGGCCCATACATAAAGAATGGGACAAATCGTTCGCCTTCATCTAAATGACCGTGTCCACCGATGCCGTCTGCTTGACCGTGATCGGCACAAATCATCAAGGTCGTATTGTTCATCTTCCCTTCTGCTTGTAACCACTCAACAAAATCCTTCACTAATGCATCGGCTTCTTGAATTTTCTCAATATACTCGTCATAAAACACACCGCGGCTATGTCCGGTTTGGTCGGTCGCAATCATTTGAACGATAAATAAGTCTGGATCTTGCTCCTTCATGATTTTTTTCGCGCGCTTCATAATGTTTGGATCGGCCTCATCATTTTTCATGACAGCTGTGACCGTTTCAACATCATCTCCCATTGAATCGACTAAATGAGCAATGCCAAGCAAACGTCCTTTTTTGCCAACCTTTCTAAGTGAATCGAAAATACTTTCTGTTTTGATGCCAAGCTTGTACACCATATTCGACTGAATACCATGTTCAAATGGATAAGTGCCGGTAAACATTGAAGAAAAGCAGACGACCGTTCGAGCGGGATAGACCGTTTCCATATTCGTATATTCTGTCCCGTTCTCCTTCAAAAAATCAAGGTAAGGAGTGTTCGCTTCATAAAACCGTTCTTTGCGCATGCCATCAATGACAATCACCACGACTCGATCGGTTTGATGATCAGGAGCCGCTTCTGGCATCGTCGCATATTGTTCATACGGCTTTGGCTTCCAATCGAATAAATAACGATGAAGAATGAAAGTAAATAGATACACTCCGGCATAAAACCAGCCAATACCGTTCCAATCGATCGCTGTACCTGCAACATTTTGTTCAAAAAACTGCTGCCAAATCATAAGTAACAGCAAAAATTTCGGTAGCTGCTCCTGAGCATTCCCACTTGTCGAATCACTATTTTTCAGTACAAGCTTCCAAAAACGAGTGAAGTTCCAAAGTGTGATGCCGATCCGTAAATGGTAATAAATCGTTCCCCAAAAGAAGACCGTGAAGAAAAAATATAAACCTAACGCTAGCGCTAATAGCGAAAAGTCAACCTCCCCCCCAATTAGCAAAAAAGCAACGAATGGCATCCATAAATAATTTCTTAAAAAGAGCGGAAAATCATAAATGAAATAAAGAACAAAAAGCGGTAACACGAGCAAAAAACTAAGGCTTAACGCCTTCAAATTCTCTACTTGTCCTAAGTCAAAAAAATGATAAATCAGCATCGTACCAATGACAAAGATAGGTGTAAACGGCTTGCCTTCATTCAGTAAATTCCAGCAACGTGCCGCAAACTTTTCAAATTTTGATGCACTTTTCATCAGCGAATGCCTCCTTTCTTTTTCATATATAAAACATTTTTAAACGAGAGCGGATGAATGAATGAAACGATAGCCCCCGCTCCAAAGGAAAA
>NKXN01000053.1 GCA_002261155.1 Bacillaceae bacterium SAS-127
CGGGGACTGACGCTCCCATACAGAAGCAGTGGTCTTGACGCAAGGCGTCTCTCGATAACTTGCTGCCACCGTAAGCAACAGAGAGAACATTCTCCCTGGGGCGGTTCTGCCCATCTACTACGCCTGTACAGGACGTAGATACGTGATGTTAGTTAGCATCACCTCTCGAAACTTCCCGTGCAAGTACTGGGATAAGATATTCCCAGCACCGTGGATATCCCGATGCCGTTCATAGCCACAAGAACATCGATAGTTTCGTGAACGGACTTTATTTCGTTTTCCACAAGCAGGACATGCTTGCGTCGTGTAGGCTTCGCTTTCTTTCGATAAGGAAGCTCCAGCCGCTTCTAATTTATAAATCAACTGTTTCGTGAGTTTTCCAAAACTCCAGTTGCTGAGTTTTTGGTTCACTTGTTTGGAACGAATTCGTTTTCGTTTTTTGTTTCGCTTGCTTGTGTGTCGCTGAACGCCTTCCACATCGCCAAGAGCGACATGCCCGACTTTTTGTTCTATGCACCAGTTCACAAAGACACGAGTCGTCTTATGTAGGAGATCCCCTAGTTGCCGTTCGCTTTTGGAAAGAATATACTTTTTTGCTCGATTATATTGACGCCATTTTCTCGACCCTTTTTGACACCGACTCATGAGGATTTGTAGCTCTCTCACTTTTTTGTTTCGCAATCGGTGAATGCTGCGCATCTTTCTGCCCGAAATCACTAGCGCTTGTCCACTTGTATTAACGGCGACAATCGTATGAATCTCACCTGGATCAATCGCGGCTGTATGCCCGTCTTGAATCGGTACAGGGTTAACGCCGTCTTCATACGACAAACAGGCATGCCACCGACCGTCATAGACGAGTTCTACTTCTTTGACCACACCGGGTGGAACCGAGGCGAGCTTCAACACGATCGGTGCCTGTTGTTTTCCTTGCCATCTTCCTAAGCTGAGTGTTAGCTTGCGCCCTTTTAGTGCGAAAGATTTGTCCACCCATTTAGGGTGAAACACGAATTTTTCTTTGTATGGATATCGGATGGATTTATTTGTTTTTCTTGCTTGGCGAACTCCTTCTCGGGCACGTAAAAACTTATGGCACACCGCTTGGACCGTCTGACTGTGAAGAGGATACAAGCCTTTTAACTCAGATTGAAGGTCGCTTTTGTTGATCCATTTTCCATGGATTCGGTAATAATACCGAGCCAGCTGCACACAGTCATTCCAAATCGTTCCGCAGATCCGACGTAGGTGAAACAACTGTTGAAGCGTGGACTGTGGCGCTCTAAAGCCCGTTTTCAACGTTCGATACATGAGATCCCCTCCTTTGTCATCATTATAAAACGAATGTATGTTCCTATCAAGAGTAAATGGAAACTTTCATCCTTTTTTCTTTCGACAAAGTTCGGGAGGTCCTCAACGAAACACTTTTCGGCTGTGCCGAATCGAGGTTCATCCCCTCCCTACTCGCTGGGCTATGCCCTTCACGCTCCTTGAGGAAGAGGACTTCTCTCGGATTATGTTAAAGCGAACAATTGGTTATTTTTATCCCCTCTTTATTTTACTAATCTACTAAAATATACTTAAATTGTATGACATATTTTAAATATGAATTAGGGGGGATTTTCATGCTAGCAGGAGAAGCTTCTTTAATGAAAATCATTGAATTAATGGATGAGCTTGTTGAAGAAATTGATACAGTGATGCAGGCTAAAAATGAGCATATAGCAGAGTGTCAGGAAATTGAATGTGTTTTAGAAGACTTGCAACACATCGTTGAAAACATTCGTCTCAATGCTCCTGAATCTGCTAAAGTGGTCAAGAAGATGAGAGAGCTTCGCGAAAAAAGACGAGAATTGAAGAAGTTTATTAAAAAAGTTCATACTACACAAACCAAATTAGAGCCGTTAAAAGATGATATAGACAAGACACTAGTGCAAATCAAAAAAGCAGACCAACAAGTGGAAGCACAAAATAGCGTCTATCACTTTCGATCTAAAGAAACCGCCGCCTTCATCGACTCCATTGCCGATCATGAAAAGCGAAGTAAAGTGACGATGCTAGAACAACAAAAATCTATTTTAATTAAAAGCTTTTCAGCGACACTACCAAATCAGCAAACAGAAACAACTATCACACCTTCAGCACTCCCTATATTACAAGTAGTTCGAAAAGCGAATCAATGGTTAATTTTAGACGGAGAGGCGGTCACTTTTAAAAATAAAAAGATCGCCAAAATTATTGATTACATACAAGCAAACGACTTAATGGTCAAAATGAGCGAGAAAAATAAAAATCATTTTTTTACGTATATGAATCAACATAGCACACAAGATGATCAAGAATTCACATCTAGAATCTGTTCGGAACCTGAATGATCTGTAAGAGCAAAGATCCCTCGATAACCGCTCAACGCGAGGGATCTCTTTATTGATTACATCTCCACTGGCGCCTTAACCCCTAGCAGTCTCAACCCTTCCGCTAACACAATCGTCACCGCTTTCACTAAAGCAAGCCGGCTTTCTTTTTCTGCATCATCTACTAAAATTTTGATGTGGCTATAGTATTTATTGAATTCTTGAGATAAGTCAATCACATATTTAGCGATTTGAGACGGTTCGTATTGCTGCAAACTTCTTTCAATCACAGCAGGAAACTCCATTAATAATTTGATCACGGCCCAGCTATAGACATCGTTCAAGCCAGCTGGAGAATCGATTTCACAGGCCGATTTTCTAATGATTGAACAAGCTCTCGCATGCGTGTATTGCACGTATGGACCCGTCGTTCCTTCAAACTTCAGCATATCTTCAAGCGAGAACTCAATATTTCCTTGCCGCTCATGTTTCAAATCGTGAAAAATAATCGCTCCAACACCGACAGCTTTTGCTACTTCTTCTTTCTGGGCAAGTTGCGGATTTTTCTCTTCAATGCTTTGCTTCGCTAATTCAATCGCTTCTTCAATCACGCGCTCAAGAAGCACGACTTTCCCTTTTCTCGTCGACATCTTTTTCCCATCTTTTAGAATAAAGCCGAACGGAATATGAACCATGCCCTTAGCCCATTCGTAGCCCATTTTTTCAAGCGTGAGAAAGACTTGTTTAAAATGCAGACTTTGTTCCTGCCCGACGACATATAAAGCTTGGTCAAACTGATAATGATGTTGTCTATAAATCGCAGCCGTTAAATCCCGCGTTGCATACAGAGTTGCCCCATCTGACTTTTTAATTAGGCATGGTGGCAAATCGTCTTGTTGCAAATCGACGACTTCGGCCCCATCCGACTCTTGAAGCAAGCCCTTATCTTGCAATAACTGAACCGTTTCATCCATGCTTTCATTATAAAAAGCTTCCCCATTCAGTGAATCAAAGCGGATATCCATTAAGTCATAGATCTTAGAAAACTCAATAAGGGACTCGTCCTTAAACCATTTCCACAACCGCTTCGCTTCTTCGTCTCCATCTTCTAACTTTTTAAACCACATTCTTGCCTCTACCTCTAGACTAGGCTCGTGTTCCACTTCATCATGAAATTTCACATATAAGTTCAATAATTCTTGGATAGGATGTTGTTTCACCTTGTCCTCACTCCCCCAATGTTTATAGGCAGTGATTAACTTTCCAAATTGTGTTCCCCAGTCACCGAGGTGATTAATCCGAACCGTTTGATACCCTGACTTTTCGGCAATGTTTGCAATGGCATTTCCGATCACAGTAGAGCGCAAATGCCCCATCGAAAATGGCTTAGCAATATTCGGCGAGGAGAAATCAATCGTAATCACTTTTCCTTGACCATAGGTTGAATGACCGTAATTCGCTCCTTGCTGCAAAATATCGGTGAGCACATACTCGCTAACAATTTGTTTCTTTAAAAAGCCGTTCACATACGCTCCATTCGCTATCACTGTATCAAACAATGGGTGCTCAATCTGGCTCGCTAAATCAGCGGCAATCAATTGAGGTGATTTCTTCATCAGTTTCGCTAATGAAAAACAAGGGAAAGCGACATCCCCCTGCTCTGCATATTTCGGCTTTTCGATCATCGACAAAATTTCTTCTAGTGCCACTACATTGTCTAACTTAACGGCGATTTCTTCCGCAAATGTGTTCATCACTTCCATCTCATCACGTCCTTTTTTAAAAATAAAAAATCCCGCCTCTAAAAATAGAGACGAGATTGAAATAACCCGCGGTACCACTCTGATTGTTCCTAAAGAACCAGCTTTCCTTTATAACGGGGGTGATCCCCGGCCCACCCTACTTCATTTCAGGCAGCTTCTCAGAAGTGCGCTTCATTTAGATTCGACTATCAGGCTTCCACCATCCCCCGACTCGCTTTCAGGCTCTATCTAAACTACTCTCTTCATCATGGAAATTTTCATTATTTTTGATATTATATACAATTATTAAAGGAAATACAATCATCAGTTTAAACATGAGAGGAAGATTCCTATTTTAACCGACCAATTAAAAGAAAAAGCAAAAACAATCGGACGTGTCCCAACTAACTATGAGCTTGAAATTGAAGATTATCATGAACATGAAACGGACAGTCGTTCCGTGTTTTTATGGAAAGAGCCAAATGATGATGACAAGGGGATCTGGATTGAATTAGATAAAGATAGTCATTTGATTAAATTGGCAAAGGATGCTATCTCAGACAACAAAGAAAGCCCTTTGTCAAACGAACAGTTAAAAGAAATCTCCTTGCATTTCGCCCTCGAACATTATCCAGAAACTCTAAAATTTTTTACCTTTGAAAAAATAGATGAATTAACAAATGGAGACTTACGATTTACTTTTAACCACGAAAAATTAGAGCTACCGCTTCCTAACACGGGCTTTTCTGTTCGTATCACAAAAGCTGGAGAAATCGTCGACTTTCGTTACGATGGAATCGCTAAAAAAATCGTTTCCCCTGAAAAGATCATCAATAAAGAGGAAGCGAAAAGGACATTATTAAATGAATTAGAAATGGAGCCGATGATCACCGTTCTTAGCAAAGGAATATATGAAAATGGTGATGATTTGCCCCACCTCGTATTTGAACCGAACTTGCGATTCCATCAACTACTAGCTAATGGCACAGCTCCACAATTTGAACAAGAGGTGGACACCCCTAAACAGCTCGTCCCATTGGCCAAGCCGATAAAAACATCAACGAAGGACATCGATGCTTTTATCGGCTTAGATCGATCGGCTTTCAAATTGATTCGCGAGCAAGATATGGGAGATGTGATCGGTACAGTTTGGCGGATGGACGAAGATGAACCGGAGAAGGTCTCTAGTCGTAGTTTAAATGATTTCTTTCAGCAACGAAATGACCACACCATTAAATTGCAGGTGGATAAAAATAGTAAACAGCTAAAAGGGATGTTTTCTTTCTTGGAACGAGAAGGAGATTTACAATTAAGTCTTGCTGAGTGTGAAGATATCGCTCTGCAATTTTTATATCATCTTTACCCAAAAACGGATCAGTATTTTCGGATGAAGCCAGACCGCCAAGCGGACGAAACAAGCGCTTGGTTCCACTTTGAGCTATACCACGGAGGCATTCATGTAAGATTTGGGTTCGTCAGCATAACCGTCAATCGAACGACGGGACACATTGATCAGTATCTCGGGCCAGAAATTCACCCTGAATTGATTACCTCTCTTCCGCTCGAACCAACTGTTTCTGAGGAAAAAGCAAAACAATTGTTCACTCGCTTTTTTGATGTCGAGCTGCAATGGGAGAAAGAATACGTCGAAGACTCCGAAGATTATTATCAGCTTGTTTATAAACCAGTATCCCCAAACCTTACAGGGAAATTAGCGTTTATTGAAGCGGTAAACAGTGAGATCATCGTAGAGAAAGATTTATATTGATCAGTGAAGCCTGCTAAATGAAGCAGGCTTTCTTCATGGAAGAGTTAGGAGCTTTCCTCAACCGCCCTCTTCTCAATCTCATAATTGATCTCAAGAAATTTCACCCCAAAGATCCACATTTGATGATGAGCCATTAATTGATCGGCTGATTTTTCCTTAATGATAAATGTTTCAGCAAGTGGTAAACGAATCACAGCCAGTGGAGTGCGCAAATAAATTCCTTCGTCTCCGTTTCCTGTTGTTCTGCCTTTGCTCGAAAGAATTAAATTTTTCCCTTCATTTTCAAAACGCAAAATGCCGGTCATATTAGAGAATGGCAGCGGCAAAGCGATATTCATATATGTTTCATCTTTATATGTATGTTGTGAATAAAGAGCAACAAAAATCGTTTCGCCTTTATCATTATTGCGAACCCAAGCACGGACATGTTCCCTGCCGTCTTTACTTGATTGAACCGCCACAACCTCACCCGTCATCATCTCCCAGCGCCCACCAGCTGAGAGATGGATTTGCTGTACGTGACGACTGACTTTTTCATATAAAAAGGCTAAAGGCTTAAACCATGAAGCCCATTGAATAAATGCCTTCAACTGATAATTTTCTGTCTGTTCGTAAAACTGAGAAATCGATGGCGCTAGCTTTTGTTTATCAAAATGCTTGGAGCAAAAGTGCTCCATATCGTCAACAAGCCCATGATATGTACGTTCATCTATTAATTTTTCCCTTGTCAGAAACCGCTCACTAATGATCGAATCGCCAAAAATCAGGCTCATCGGCTTGCCATAATAAGCACGTCCATTAGATGTCCCTTCTATAAGCCAACCAATTAATGCGGGCAAAACAACTCCAAACGCGTTGACTACTCCATGAATAAAGATCATTTGTTTAATAGTCACCCCTCCTGAAAAGCCTAGTCTGCCATACGCATAAAGAAAGGAAAAGAAAATCGTTACAAGTAACACAGCTGAAGAAAATGATACAAGCAACTTTGCCGATTTGTTGCGAAAATCAGCTTGAACAACAAAGAAACCATACATATACAGAGCGACGGCATACACGACAACAGCAATAAATTCAATCCAACGCGAATACGTGATACCTACAGCAATCGTCATTGGCGAGACGATGATGAGCATCAAGATGAACGAATAGAGTGAATTTTTTTCACTGATCTTTCTTCCAAGCAGCCCGCTAATAATTGGAATAATAAAAGCTGAATAATGAAAATGAATGACGGTTAACAAAATCGTTTCTCTAGAAAAATGCATGATCGGTAGTTCACTCACATAAGCAAAAAACCAAAAGCCACCAAGCCCCAAATACATCCAGCCACTGTCGATGGCGACTTCTGCAATCGGCCGTACACCTCTCTCCAACAACCGAAAAACTCCAAACAAAGATGCACAAATCGTATAAGCAAACCAAATACATGCAAGTATCGTAAAATGCCCAATGATAGCGAAATAGGCTGAGAGAACAGCCGGAACATAAAAGATAGCAAGAACTTTCGCAAGACGCATTCGCTGTCCATCTCTTTTATGCTGATCCGTCAATTCCCAAGTGATTGGTACGAATATCAACATCGATAATAATAACAACATCTCTGCTGGGTGAATCGACTCCCATTGACTAATGATGTATAGCGAAAAGAGAATGATCCCTACGGTCACTTTGCTTCTCATACTTGTTCACTCTCCACTTCATGAAAATAGCCGCTATAATAAAACAAAGTACCAACTAATGGATTGCTGACATGTACTTCCACATGAAAACAATCCCTATCCGCTTGAAATGATTCAATAATTGAGGCATTCCCATACAAAAATTTAGGTAAAGGAATGTTCTTTCCGAAAAGTTTCAACCACTGTTTATCGGATGAAATGTGTAAACGCCCCTCTGTATCGACGTGAAAATCGAGAGTGGATACTAAAAATGGCGGAACTCCGAAATCATCGATAATCTTCCTTTTCTTCGAATCCAAATACATGACCGCATCAAAATGCCGTTCCTTTTTATCAAAGGTAAAACTGCGATTCCACCTCACATGCTCACAATCGCCATCCGCTATATATGCCGTATTTTTAATAAAAAACGGAATGTCTCTTCCTCTTTCTGAAAAAAAGAGGCGCCGCTTTGCTCCCCATTGAAATAGCGGCCGAACAAAGCGACTCCCTCCGGAAATTTCCTCCATCTTTCCTTGTCCATAAAAACTTTTTTCTGTCGTAATCGTATAGCGATGTTGTAACATCGGATGCAGCTTAGTAAATGAATCTCCTAAAATAGTTTGATAAATCGATGGCATCTCACTTCATCCCCTTTCTCTTTCTAACCGTCTTACTTGGTTGTGGCAAATCGCTACTGTTGACATAACCAAGTATTGAAATAAGGACGAGTGCCATATTAAGTGAGAGCGGGTTAAACGGATGCACAAAACTCGCCGGATTGGCGATCCAAACTAATAGAGTCATAACCCCGATTAACATCGCATGAAATAGAAATAATTTTCTCTTTTGAAAAGGAAGGAGCCATACAAGGCCGAATGCTATTTCTATTCCGCCAACCAATCGAATCGCTACCCCAGACGAAGCAAGTGAAAGTAACATTTTCACTTCTTCTGGATGAACAGCGATAATTTTCGGTACAAGCCCTTGATATATCCAGATAAAGCTCAGCAAAACACAAACGAACGAATAAGTTAAGGATTTTTGAAGAAGCAACTTTGGATGATAGCCTTTTTCAAGCCAGAGCTTCAATGCCTCAAAGCTCCAAGCCGTCGCCCAACCAAGTAGTGGCCGAAACAGCCAAGCATCCATCACTTTTCCGAGTTTGCCAAAGTTCGTCTCATAGTTATATTGTGTTTCGAATTGGATAGAATTTTCTACCGGTGTGTATTTCCAATAGCCGCGCCCTAAACGAATCAAAGAAAGTGGATGATCGGTCCAAAATTTTAATGACGACACTCTCTCTCCTGTTTTTTGTTGAACCTCCCCTATCGCTTCTCCTTTTCCAGCAATCTCAAGGCCAAAACCAATCTTTGTTTTATATAAAAACTGCTGCGGCTCACCCTCTTTTTTATCAAGATAAGAGATTTTCGTAAATCGTACGTCCCACTCTGTATGTAGCTCTGGCTGTTGTGTATACTTCCAAATCTCTTCCATTGTTGTATTGATTTTTGTCTGCACATAAATGGGTGTTTGCTTCTTCATCTCGATCCCTCCTATTGGTAATTATCAGGAAGGTACTCTTGTTTGTAAAGCTTTACTTTCATACCAGTTTTAACAAGAAAAAAACACCTCCAATCAATGGAGGTGCTAAACATTAAGCAGCGACATCTCTTTTCGAGAAGATAAAGAAAGCCAGCAAGTGAAAAATAATGAAGTAAACAGCAAGGACTACAAGGGAGAATTGCAATGTCATACCTTCTACCATCACTTGACCTGTTTCATATCCCATTAAGTTCGTATTAGCAAATAGTGAGTATTTCGCCCAATCGTATTTCATAGCAATTAACATCGTCACATTCGCACCCATAAATAATAGGAATAAAGAAATTCCGATCGCTAACGAGCTATTGCGGAAAACCGCTGAAATCATAAAGGCCATCGTGGCAATCATAAAGATATCAACCGAGCTTAATAAGTAAAATTTCAATAGATACAAGCTTAAGCTTTGTTCAACAACTTTTCCACCTTCATAAGTTAGGTGAACCGTTTGACCATCTGTTCCGAATAAAATCGCTCCAACTAAAGAAGAGAATAAGAATAAAATACTAATCATTAATAATCCGAATAAAATGACAGCAACATATTTAGAAAAAAGAATTTTCGAACGGCTCAGCGGGCGAATTAATAATAGTTTAATCGTACCCCAATTGTATTCACTAGCGACAATTCCGGCTGCAATAATAATCATAAATAATCCAGAAAAACTAATGAAATTCTTACTACTTTCAACAAATGACCACATCGTTGTTTTCGTATCTAATGGAACATTTTCCGCTAAACGGTATTCATTAATTTTGATTTCCTCTTGGATTCGTTCTTTTCCTTCTTTATACATATTTGGGTTAGCTTTTAGTTCTTTTTGTAAAGCGACTATATCTGCTTGAACTATTTCTTCCCATGTTGGCTGCTTTCCTTTTTGTTTGCTTTCATCGTATTTTGTATAGGCAGCAGCGGCACTGACCATTAGAATCAACAACCCAATCATGACGAACGTTCCCGGTCGTTTAAACACTTTAATCCATTCATTTTGTACTAACCGAAACATTACACTAATACCCCCTGTTTCTCTGTAATTTCTAAGAATCTTTCTTCTAGTGACTTGGATACTGGTTTCACTTCATAAATACGAATGCCACGTTCCGCAAGAAGTGTCACAATATCTGGAACTTGTTCTTTATCACTTTCCATCACAAGCTGACCTTCGACAATTTTCACTTGTCCACCTGGGAAGAATTGCTTCACGTATTTCACCGCATCCTCGACATGATTCACTTCGAAAGAATACATTTCCAATTCATCTTCCATCCAATTGTGAACCGACTGCACATCGACTAATTTCCCTTTTTGAATAATGGCAATCCGATCACACATCATTTCCATTTCTGATAGTAAGTGGCTCGATACAATGACAGCCAAGCCTCTCTTTTCTGCTAGTTCTCTCACGTGTTGGCGAATTTCTTTAATCCCCGCTGGATCTAATCCATTCGTTGGTTCATCCAAAATTAATACTTTCGGGTCATGAAGAAGGGATTGAGCAATTCCAAGACGCTGGCGCATCCCGAGTGAGTACGTCTTCACTTTGTCGTGAATACGCTCACTTAATCCGACAAACTTCACAACTTCATCAATCTTGTCCTTCGTGATCCCTTTATGCATGCGAGCATATTGCTGCAAATTTTCATAGCCCGATAAAAACTTATACATTTCCGGATTTTCAACGATCGCTCCAACATTCTCGACAGCCTTCTCAAATTCTTTTTGAATGCTGTGTCCGGAAATCACGATATCGCCTTCTGATAACTTCATTAATCCAACAATCATGCGAATTGTAGTCGTTTTCCCGGCTCCATTCGGTCCAAGAAAGCCAAATACTTCTCCTTTTTGAATAGTAAAGCTAAGCGAATCGATAATTTTTTTGCCTTTAATCGTTTTTGAGACGTTTTTCAATTCCACTACTGCGGTCATAATTGACCCTCCTTCACAAAATTATTTTTCAACCATTGTAAAACAGAAATTCCCTGTTCTTCACGCAAGCTTTCTACATGACAATGCGCCTTGATGCTTCCTTCTTCAATTACCAGTGCTTCGTCCAAAATTGGTTCAATCTCCGTAATTTCATGAGTCGTAATAATGACGGTCTGTTCACCAAAATCGATGAATGAAACAAGCCCTTTCACAATCGTATCGCGCACCATTGGATCGAGACCGATAAACGGTTCATCCAATAACAGCACAGACGCTTGACGAGAGAGGACAAGCAACAGCTTGAGACGGCCTTGTTGCCCCTTCGACAGCTTCGCGATTTTTTGATCAAGATCTAGTTCTAAAAATGCGAGTAATTGTTGCGACTTTTCAATTGAAAATCCGGATATTGCGAAGAAAAATAATCGATCATCTGTCTTACTTTTAAACTAGGATAAATCATTCCTTCACTAGCAAGAAAGGCGACCTCTGAAGCAATACTTCGATCTACTCGACGACCGTTAATTAACACTTCTCCTGTTGTTGGAAACACAAGTCCGGCACCCATTTTCATCATCGTAGACTTTCCACTACCGTTTGGCCCAAGAATGCCGTACACTTTTCCTTTTTCAAAAGTGAAAGTCATGTCATCTAGTGCTTTTCTTTTGCCGTATTGCTTAGAGACATGATTAAATTCAATCATTGTCTCCCTCCTCTCCACTTAAAAACTGATCAATCGCTTCCGTAATTTCACTATCTTTCACACCAATGTCACGCATGTTTTGAATGAATTGGTGAATCATTTCTTGTTGGATGTTCACTCTTAACTTTCGTTTCATCTCTGCTTGTTCTGTCATAAACGTTCCCTGCCCTCTTTTCGTTTCTACGACACCCATGCGTTCCAACTCCCCATACGTTCTTTGAATGGTATTCGGATTGACTCCCGACTGAATCGCCATTTCTCGAACAGAAGGCAGTTTTTCTCCAGACTGGATTTCTCCTCGGACAAACTGTTGAATAATTCGATCGGCGATTTGACTATAAATTGGCTTTGATGTTTTGAATTGTTCGACCATTGCTTACACCTCAACTTTCCGATCGAGCAGCCAGCAAGATATAACATATAAACCAACAATGTATAACAGAGAAAAGATGATCGGCCACACTGCAATACCTTCTGGAGGTCTAGTAATCGTAAACCCTATTATCATCGGTTCTAACCAATCTTCCACTGGAATGAGCCAACTATTAAATAACTTTTGAATAAAAGGCTGATCGACTATCCAAGTGATGATTGCGTTCATTACGATATAAAGAACGATTAAGAGGACCCAACGAACTTTCTTTAATGCTGGAAACACATTGAGAGAATGATAAACCGACCAAAAGAACAAGCCTAAAAAAGTGAAATAAAACGACACTAGTAAAATCATCCCATTAACTAGAAAACCTTCTACATAAGGAATTTCTTGATTGGGGCTGTTCACAAACTCTACTGGAAATTCAATAAAGAAGGAGATCAGCACCAACACATCGACTACTACTAAAGAAGCTAACGTCACAACTAAAGCAATCAGCAGTTTAGAAAACATCAATTTAGATGCCCGAGCTGTTCCATGCAGCCAATATTGTCCCTTCTCCTCTTGTCTCAGCAGCACCATTAGCACAACCGGAAAAATCACGACATGAGCCATATAAGCGAAAAAGAGAAAAACAAAAATGTAATCAAAAATACCTTGAGAAGCAAAGAAGCTCGCTCCTCCGATAAACAGCACTATTTCCGCTATTAACCCGATAAGTAACAGGTCTTTCACTAATAAAAAATCCTTTTTTAACAATCCGCGAAGCATGATGATCCCTCCGTGTATCACTGTACTAGTTACATAGTACACTAAGACAAAACGATCCGTCAACCCCTTTTTTTCCAAAAGCTCCATCGAAATGGAACAACTATGTCTATGTATGAAATGAAGAGCCCGTTTTGCTTCATCTGTTTGCAAAAATGGACTCTTCATTTCTAACCATGTTAACTTTTTGCTTCACTCACTTTCAGCAAACATTACAAGTTTTGAACTTCGATTTTCTCCATTTCCTTTTTCCTCTTCCTTGAAATATATTCACGTCCTGATAGCCAAGACCCTAGTAAGAATACGATTCCTAATACACCTGTTAATAGTAACGCCTTATTGCTAACGTCTATAAACAAGTTAGTTATTTTCCCATATAATGAACCTCCCCCACCTATTGCTTCGCACTCTTAGGTAGGGATTTCTTGTCGATCCCCTCGATATCAGAAGCTGGACGATGTCCATAGGTGTACACGACACCCTCGTCTTTCTCGGGGACTGACGCTCCCAGACGGAAGCAGTGGTCTTGACGCAAGGTGTCTCTCGACGGCTTGCTGCCACCGTAAGCAACAGAGAGAGAATCGAAGACACTGCCATCTTCCCTCTGGGGCGGTTCTGCCCATCTACTACGCCTGTACAGGACGTAGATACGTGATGTTCTC
>NKXN01000054.1 GCA_002261155.1 Bacillaceae bacterium SAS-127
GACGTATGGACTGGAACGAGCCGCACGAGATAAAGGAAACACGAGGAACGTCAGTGAATCGATGTTGACTTATCGCAAGGAGGATCGTGGAAGTCCACTAGTCGCTAGCGCCTGGAGCTAGATAATGAAAAGCGGAAGGCGCTTGATCATCGGCGACAAGCAAAAGACGAGCTGGCTGAAAGGTTGTTCTTTAACCTTTTGGACAGATTGGCTTTTGACCTCGAGCCGATAGCGCCTGCAGCTAGACAATGAAAAGCGAAAGACGTTATCAGCTTCTCACCTCTAGCTGATAACGTCTTGAAGCTAAAAAAAGCTACTTGTTAAAGGTAGCTTTTTTCTATTCTCATTAAAGCCTTCCATCTTTCCAAAAGTTTTGCATCACATGAGTAGCCGGGTCGTATGCTCGCAGTTCATATCCTTCTTTTTTCAAATAATTGAGGATCTCTGGCAAAATATCGGCCGTCGCTTTCTTCTCATGCAGAAGAATCACGACATGCTGATCGCCTCTTTTCTTTTGTTGCTGCACACCGGCTTTTACATTTTGTAAAATTCGATACTTCGCACTTGGACTATACTTCCAATCTAAACTATCTATATCCCAATCCCATAAGCGGTACCCTTTTTTCACCATCGCATCACGATAAGATTGTTTTAAATAAGGCTTGCTTCCATATGGAGCACGAATCAAAATAGAAGATTGCCCGCTTATTTGTTTAACGGTTTGCTGCGTTTGATTCATTTCACCCATAAAGCTTTGCGGTGATCGATACAGTCGATTCGCTTGATGCGTGACGCTATGTAAGCCGAGATAATGTCCTTCTTTCGCTGCTCTTTTCGCAAAAGTAGCATATTTACGAACGTTTGGCTCTACATAAAAGAATGTCGCTTTTACCTTATGAGCGGCTAATGTACTTAAAATACTTGCCGAATAAACGTTTGGTCCATCGTCAAACGTAACATAAGCAATCGGTTTCTTTGATGGTGGATTCGGCTTATTTCGATCAAAGAACGATTGGTTCGCTTGAATAAATTCTTCATTCGATAATTTCGCGCCTTGAGACGAATAAATACGCACCGTTTTATACGCACTTAAATAGTCTACTTTTAACCCAAAATGTTCAGCAACCCAGCGAATCCCAATGTACAGTTCATTATTTTTCGTATATAAAATAGCAGGTGTTGTCTTTTTCCCATTGAAGGAAGCTTCTTTCGTTACTTCATTAAACGTTAATTTCGCCCCATGCTTCTCTAATGTATATGTACCATCCGCTTGATTAAACGATTGCTTCACATATAAATACCGATGAAGCTTTGCCATTGGTGCCACTGCCTGACCATTGACAATAAAGGATTCCCCTTTCGCAAAAGGAAGCATCTTGTCATGTAGCCCAAGATCTATCCCTTTTTCCTGCGCTCCCGAAACAGTTCCAGCAGATGCGAACATAAGGATACAAAAAAAGATTGCTGTAACCCATTTTCTCATTCCCTTTACCTCCCCATAAAATCTGGTAATATATCATTTTCATTCATTATACACCCATTATTACTTTAATGTTACAAAAATAACAAAATAGTAACAAAGTCTATTATTTTTCACATAAGGTGTCCTTTTCGCTCCTCTCTTTCTATATAGAGGGTGAAAGGAGGTGATCAACATGGCACAAGCAACGCTAACGAAATCCACTTTACGCCTAGTGTTTAATCACGGAGTTGATGCAAAGGGCCAGCCGATTTTGAAGTCAAAAACATTCTCAAACATCGATGAAATGGCGAGCACAGACAACTTACAAGCAGCGGCTCAAGCCATTGCCGCTTTAGTGGACAAACCAATGGTCACAATCGCCCGCAACGATTTATTAGAAATTAACTAATAGGAGGAGAAAAAATGGCAAAGACACTGCAATTACAATTCACTACTGACCTTGGCAAAACAGCCTCTTTAACGCTCGACTACCCAAAAGAGCCGATCGATCCTGTTCTTGTGAAACAATCAATGGAGGCGATCATCGCTGCTGGCGTCTTTAACTCCACAAGCGGAAAATTCGTCGCAATAAAAGAAGCCAACTTAATCGATCGCACTGTCTCAAACGTCGTTATCGAGTAACCACTAACAGTCTATGCAAAACTTAAAAAAGTGGGAAAGTCAGCGTGTCTGACTTTCCCACTATATGCGAGGAGGATCAAAATGGAGCAATTGCTGCCCTTTATTCAAGATGTCGGCTTTCCGATCGCGGTCACCTTCTATCTTTTATACCGAATGGAAGCAAAGCTAGATGCGGTCATCCAATCGATTCAAACATTGCCTGAGAAAATGCGAGAATCATGAATCCAAAGAGCGTGCCACTTGGCGCGCTCTTTGCTTATCTCCATCACAAATCCTTCTAGCTTACATTTATGTAAACCAGAATACAATCATATAATTTGCATTCCATAATTGGTTAATATATCCTAGAATATATAGACGTTCTATTTTCTAGAACGCTATGATTTAAAAAATATAGAATAGGAGTGTTATATAACATGGCTAAAAAAGATAAGAAAAACAAAATCGAAGAGGTATTAACAAAGAAGGACAAGAAAAAGGCAGACAAAAAGAAACTTGAGAAGAAATTAGCTAAGAAAGTAGCTAAGAAAAAAGCTGAGAAGAAAGCCGACAAAAAGAAAGTAGCTAAAAAGAAAGATAATAAGAAAAATAGCAAAAAAGCTGCCTAACGAGAAAAACCTCTAGAGAAGTTTTTCTTCCCTAGAGGTTTCATTAGTGGCCATAATGATGTTCTTCACTTCAGCTTTCTGATCCTTCGCTACTAAAATATATAATACATCCTCTGGCAGTAGCTTTGTTCCGCCGTATGGAGTGATTAATTGTTCCCCGCGAATGACAGCTGTGATTAACGTTTTTTGCGGAAGATTGAGTTGTTGAATTTCTTGATAAGTGACAATAGAATCTTCAGAAATTTGAATTTCAATGATTTCGCTGTTTGTTCTTCCAATGGAGACGAGCTCTAAGCTATGTGGTGGCTGAAGTTTTTTGCCTTTTCCCTCCACTCCAAGTAAGGCAGCAATAGGTGAAATCGTCGCTCCTTGTACGAGTGCCGAGGAAAGAACAACGAAAAAGGTCACATTGAACATTAACTGACCATTCTCTAAGCCCTCTACTAATGGATAGGTGGCTAAAATAATGGGTACAGCTCCTTTTAACCCTGCCCATGAGATAAATAATTTCTCGTTAACATTTAATCGACTCTTGATGAGACTAACAAACACTCCAATCGGACGCGCAACAAGCATTAATAGAACAGAAAGCGCGATCCCTTCCCAAGCAACCTCTAGCAATTCCCCTGGAAATACGAGCAGCCCCAACAAAACAAACATCAGAATTTGCATCATCCAAGCAAATCCTTCATTAAAGCCCACGATGGAACGACGATACGTTAAATCCGCATTTCCAAGCATCACGGCCATAACATAAACCGCTAAAAAACCACTCGCGTTCATGATTGTCACCGTGCTAAATGTAAATATCGCAAGGGCGACGGAAAGCACCGGATATAAACCAGATGAGTCCAAATTAATATGATTAATAACCCATACAGACATTTTTCCAAGCAACACACCCATCAACAATCCCATTCCCATTTGCCAAATAAAGAGAGCAAGAAGATGGAAAGGCTCAAATGACGGCGCTAATATCAGCTGAATAAGGGTGATGGTTAGAAAAACAGCCATAGGATCATTCGTGCCTGATTCCGCTTCTAAAATCGAGGTTAGTTTTGTTTGAATATTTTTATTGCCTAGCACACCAAAAACAGCGGCTGCATCCGTTGAACCGACGATCGCACCGAACAACATTCCTTCTAGCCAACTAATTCCTAAAATGTACTTTGCTGCCGCCCCAATTACTATCGTAGTAACCAGTACTCCAAACGTTGCCAAAGACACAGCCGGTTTGTACACCGCCTTTATATTCGTCCATTTTGTTTGCAATCCCCCTTCAAACAAAATGACAATTAAGGCAACTGTCCCCAATAACTGCGTCAACCAAGCATTATCAAAGAAAATAAAACGATTGAGCACCATCCCTACCATAATAAAGAATACGAGTGACGGTAACCCTAACCTTGTCGAAAACTTAGCCGTAAACACACCGATAAATAACAACACCGCAAAAATCAAAATAATATTTTCAATATAAAACCCCATCCGTGCCCCCCTTTTTGTCTTTCTATCATTATATACTAAACAAAAAGAAAAGACCTCTCTCAAAGAAAGGTCTGATCTGCTAACTCATGTCTCACTGCCGCCAAAAATTCCTGTGGTTGGTCCAGTTTTAAATATACTTTATCCACTTGCTTGCTAAAGCCGTATAAGTATTTCACCGTTAGTGGTTCTTGTAACTCAATAACGATTTGCGGCTCAGGCTTTTCAAAATCGACGTACATTCCGTGAAAAGCAGTTTTATCTTTCGGATGATATTCTCCCGGTTCCGGTCGACGAATCGAATGAATCGCCTCCAGCGGTACCGTGATTCGTTTCATCAACCCGATTGGAATGTTGATTTCATGTGAATCGACCGTGATCCGATTGAGTCGAATTGCTTGAATCTCACCGATAAAAAAGAGCACACCATACATATTGATCACTAACAAAATCCAAGAAACTATAGGACTGACTGAATGAAGCAACCAATGCAGACCTACCGACTCAAGCACGATCGCGTGGATCATCATCACATAAAAAGCGATCACACTCGTCTTTTGATGAGCGGTAAAATGTCGGGTCGATGCTGGCGCTTTTTGCTTCCAACTGCCGAGTGCGTGTTTCAGCATCACCCATTCAGACACCACGATTTGCGCTAAACGATGATCAGAAAACCTCTCATCTGCTCGCTGTAACACAGCCATCGCTGGAGTCAACCTTCCACTACTTTGCCGCGCCTCTGCTCGAACACTTCTAATAAATTTCACCACTTTAACTATCAGCCAAATCTCCACTACGAACAGCGTCACTTCACCAGCTGCCAACACCCAGCCAATCCATTCCATTCCGTCTAATCGCTCAGCCGGAATCATCACTTTAGCTGTCAAATAGCCAAGAAGCGCTACACCAATGATCGGAACAACCGACCGTTTTTTACGAAGTATGAGGAAGTAAGTTAACAAAGGAAGGACAATCACAAAGTCGACTAGTGACCCAATCGTCATCCCTTGTACATCCTCACTAGGAACTGTTAACAAGTGATGAGCCGAATAATTGCCAAGCACGATCACCCCTGCTAAAAGAAAAAACCACATCCATTTTGGTTTTAACGTCTCTACTGGTTGCATCCTAACACCCGCCTTTTACGATATATGTATTCGTTTTCAGTGTAACATAGTGGCTATACCTTTTATTTAGAAAATAAGGAGATTTATAGAAGTTTATTCATGCGAAATACATCCCATCTTTCTTCACCGATGCGCTTCAAACAGCCGAATCGACGAGAAAAGCGAGATCACCCATGCCATCATCGCTAATCCGAAAAAAGTGAATAAAAATAATGGATGCATATCCCACAAAATAAATACGTTTGGAAGCACACTTGGATAAAAGACACTTAACATAAATAATAATAAAATGATCGGCCCACTCAAAGCGATCGCCGCATAGTAGCCCCAACGATAATATAACGGATAAAAAATGCTCATCACGCCTAGGAGCATACTCAACACGATGATGACCTCTTGCCATTTAGGAGCAGGAGCGATCATAAAACCACCAAGCCCCCCGGCAATAATGATATAAATGATGAACGCAAGCAGAAACCATTTTAGGCCTCCGATATATTTTGCAACGACGATTTGTGCGCGAGTGACTGGCAACGTATGAATAAGAAGCGAACTATCAGGATTTTCCTTGTTCGGCAAATTAGAAATCATCACATAATAACCAGAAACCGCAAAAACAAATACGATAAACTGATAGGAATCATTGGCTGTTATCGTCGATAAAAAAATGAATGGTGTCATAAATAATAATAGTCGATTCATGCTTTGAACGTTGAGCCTCATTAAATGTCTTATCATTATTCATTCCTCCTCATAAATAAGTGCCAGCATCTCTGTCAGTTCAGAAAGAGAAATTTGAAAAGCTTTGCCTTGCTTGGCGACTTCCGTTAATTGGTCTTCTATAATCTTCAATTGCTTCTCCTTTAATAATTCCGGATTTTGCGCAGATACGTAAGAGCCTTTGCCGGGATACGTTTCGATAAAACCTTCTCGCTCCAGCTCCTCATACGCTTTTTTCGTCGTAATCACACTAATTTGCAACTCTTTGGCTAGTTTGCGAATCGACGGCAGTGCCATCTTTTCTTGAAGCTCCCCACGCAAAATATGCTCTTTAATTTGCCGCTGAATTTGTGCATAAATCGGCTCATCTCCACTGTTCATAATGCGAATATGCAAAGACATCACATCTCCTCCTTTCTTCGTTAAGAGCGATGCTTTTCATACAAACGAATGCATAGCCAATAGCTAAACGAAGTAATCAGTCCCGTTACGGCTAACATTCCCAATACATTTAATGGATTATCGAGCCAAAGCATCCATTTTTCAATTAGTCCTCCTCCTGCTCCCAAGCCAAACATAAAACTGAAAGAGAAAGTTAAGAGAAAAACCGTTAAAAATTGGCTAATATTAGATCCGAAGCGATAATGTATCACATGATAGAAAGAGCTAGCCACGAAATGAAAGACGCATGCAACAGCTACGGCTCTCCAACTGGGAATAGAAGCAACCACTCCAAAATTAGCTAAAGACATCACACCAATGATCACTGTATAAATAATAAAACTAATCATAATCACAGGTACACCCACTAAAAAGCGAGCGCCCACTAGTTGTTTTCGAAACGCAGGCAATGACTGGGCAAGAAAACTTACTTCTGGCTGCTCCCGAATGATTTGACTAAAAGAAGTAATACAAGCAAAAGAAATCATAAACATATAAATACTTGCACCTACATCCATGTTTTCGCTCGTATCAATCAATACGACAAAAATGAGTACCATGACAGAAGGAATAAGATAAAAAATCGGGCGAATAAGCTTCAATTCTCGAATGACATGCTGAATCATTGCGCCTTCTCCTTCACAAAAAAGTACATGATTTGATCGAGCGTCGGCTTTTCAAATGAAAGGTGGTCTCCATATTGTTCGCGCAATAATGCTCCTTTTTCCGTTAACGCTTCGAAACCAACAGCTGTTTTTCTAACATGAATCAAATGTGACTTCACTTCTTCGACGATTTCCGTTGGGCCTTTTACGATTTGAAAATGGTCAAGCAGCTCATCCTTTTCTTTACTAAAGACGATACGCCCGTTATTAATCATCGCAATATAATCAGCAATGCTCTCAAGATCCGTCGTAATATGGGTAGAGAAAAAGATCGCTTTGTTCTCGTCTTGAATCACTTCAAGCAAAATATCTAAAAGCTCGCGACGAAAGACTGGGTCGAGCCCCGCCGTTGGCTCATCCATAATAATCAATTCCGCTTCATGCGATAAAGCGAAGGCTAACGCCATTTTCATTTTCATCCCTTTTGATAAACTCTTCACCTTTTGCTTGCGATTTAATCCGAATTTATCTAAATAATGATAAAAGGTTGTATCACTCCACTGCGAGTAAAACGGGGCGACTAATTTTTTATTCGCTTCAATCGTTAAATGATCGAAATAAATATTTTCATCCGCTACAAAGCCGATGCGATCTTTAATCTCCTTCGTTGCTTCCTCATGCGTTTTGCCGAACAGTTTAATCGTTCCTTGCTCATAAGGAATGAAATCCATGATGCATTTAATCAATGTTGATTTTCCCGCACCGTTCGGACCGATAAACCCCATAATAAAGCCTTTCCTTATCGATAAACTAACATCGTCTAAATGGAAATTTTTAAATATTTTTGATACATGCTGCACCTCTAAAATATGCTCCATTACATCCGGACAGCTTTGATCACTGCCATCCCCCTCCTTTTCAATCTGTTTATACTGTATATACCAAACATAAACAGTATAAACATATATGTCAACAAAAAAAAGACCGCCTCATCAATTATTGAGACGGTCTATTCCGCACCAAAGGCGAAACGACAGGTACAGTGAATGATATTTTTAAATTAAGAAACCCCAAGCGTTTATTACTACCAATACGGCTCTTTCTCACTACTTAACTCCACAAACGACGGAAACAAGACCATCAGAAAAAACAACGGACTCAAATACGTTAACGTAAGCCAATTGGTCGTTTTAGCCGACACATATTGCTTCGTCCCGCAATATGGACAAGCGAGGCCATTTTTTGAAAATCCTACTCGCAATATTTCTCGCCTTTTCCACTTATGTTGACAGTTTTGACAATGGGCCATCACCAATCCCCCTTTTCCTTCCTATACGTATTGTCCATACGAAAAGTTTCAAGCACACAAAAATTCCCACCGCTGAGCAGTGGGAATTGAAAATTATAAGAAGGATTGTTCTTCCGCAATCTCTCGCTTAAATCCTTCGATACTTTCTTGTCGCTTTTCATTATTCGCTTTAATTTTCTCAATTTGTGCCGCACTTTCCGCATGATCGAGTGACTCATTTGCCTCGTGGATATTGTCCATCGTGTTATTAACCATTTGTTCCATCTTGGCGACTTTCGTTGCATGCTCGTTCGCTGCGGCAATATTTTGGGCTGTATTTTTTTTCATTTGATGCTCATTTGAGTGGCTCATTGAATTCCCTCCAAGTAAGTATCATGATCCATTGATAACATCTGGCTGTTTTCCAGATTTATCTTGCATCTTTTGTCCTTTATTTCCGCCGGCTGCCTTTTGCTGTGTGCCTAGTTGGTTCGGTGCGAAATCTTTACTGTTTCTTTTCGGATTGCCCACACGAATCACCTCCTACCACTAATATGCCCGTTTCGCTTGGAGATATGAAAAAAAGCTCCCTTGATTAGGAAGCTCGTCTCTTTTCGATCATCTTGATCATTGGAAGCATGAACGCAACAGTCAATACGATTGTACTAGTGGCTCGATTGCCATAAAATTTTTCAGTCATAATGTCATAACAACATAGTCCAACGACGAAGGAGATACACATGAATGCTATAACTTTTTTCAATCGAGCCACCGCCTTCATAATTAATAATGATTTTCATTATTAATTATATTGTAAACAGAATGATATTGATTGTCAATTAAATATTACAACTTCAGCAACCTTTTATGCATAAAATACAATTATTTAATAGCTGCTTAACATTTTTTACAACTCCTATACATTCCCTTAATGATTGGGTGCTATGTTTGAAAATATACTTGATTATTCAGGAGGATGATTGAAGATGAAGAAAGCAAAATTATTGATGGCTACTGCCGTCACAGCAACACTTGCTGCACCGGCTGTCACTCCCGCAGAAGCAGCTCCAGCACCACAAGCAGCGATTAAAAGCATGTCATTCACAGGAATGGAAGCACCGAAAACAATTGATGAAATGGTAGGTGTCTATTCAAACGCTTCATTAAAAGTTACATATACAAATGGAACATCAAAATCGTTCCCACTATCATACAAAGAATTATACAAAACGGAAGATGAGCTCATTGGCGAAAATGGCGATAAATTCGCTGCTGGTACACCGATTGACGTAAATGGAAAACCGATTACTGATATGAGCTCAACAGGACAACCTGTTCATTACATATCTGATGCTCCGGATGCCAACAGCTTATTACGTCCGATTAACGGGCAAATGTATCTTGTTTCTCACTTAGAGTATGCTTCTCAAGACCAAGCTGGAAACGGTGCATGGAGACGAGTGCCTGCTTCTATGACATTGACAAAGCTATTCCAAAACAAGAAAACAGGCGAACTGAAAGTGATGGAAGCAGACAAAGTTGATTTTTCTGACGCGGACGGTCTATGGGTGCCATGTAATGGTTCATTAACGCCATGGAATACGCATCTTGGATCAGAAGAATACGAACCAGATGCTCGTCAATTTGAATTAGAAGAAGCAATGCCTGTGGATCAACGTACGGATAAAACAAATACACGCGAATTCACGAAGCTTTATTTCGGCGATGATAAACATGCCAACCCTTATCAATACGGCTTTATTCCAGAAGTCATCGTGGATAAAAAAGGCGAGTCTAAAGTTGTGAAACATTACAGCGTCGGTCGTCGCTCAAACGAAATCATGATGATGATGCCAGATAACCGTACCGCTTATTTCGGTGATGACGGCGATTATACAATGCTATTTATGTACGTAGCAGATAAAGAAAAAGATTTATCTGCCGGTACATTATATGCAGCTAAATTTGATCAAACAGGAACAAATAATGGCGGTTCTGGAGACTTAGAATGGATCGAACTCGGTCATTCGACAGATGATGAAGTGGAAGCACTTGTTGATCAAAACTTGAAGTTCAGCGATATTTTTGAAACATCTGATACGCCGAAAGAAGGATTCACAACGGTTAAACAATACGCTTCAGGTGGCGGAGATTACGATCGTGTAGAACACTTAAAAGTGAAACCAGGTATGGAAAAAGCAGCCGCTTTCCTTGAATCAAGACGTTACGGTGCTATGCTAGGTGCTACATCTGAATTCAACAAAATGGAAGGTTTAGCACTGAACGCAGCAGATCAAAAAGTATATATGGCGATTGCTGACCAAAGCAAAGGGATGGAGAAAGACGCAAAAGGTGCAGATCCAACTGACCATATGCAACTTCCAAAAATGAAATCCGGTGCGACATATGAATTGTCTTTAACATCTGGACAAAAAGATCAAAGTGGTTCAGCGATCAACAGCTCTTACGTAGCAACATCTATGAACGGATTAGTAATTGGGGAAGACTTAAAAACACCAGATGCATACGGCAACACAGCAAACGTGGACAAAGTAGCGAATCCTGATAACTTAAGCTACTCTGAAGAGCTTCGTACAGTATTTATCGGAGAAGACAGCGGCATGCATACGAACAACTTCGTTTGGGCATACGAGCTAGACACGAAACAATTAAGCCGTATTCTATCCGTTCCAGCAGGTGCTGAAGCGACAGGCCTACAATTTGCAGACGACCGCAACGGCTTCTCTTACATTATGAGTAACTTCCAGCATCCAGGTGATGAAGTTGCAGACCGCGCTATTACTGCTGTCGACAAAGATAAGCTAGTGAAAGCAATGGAAGAATCACCTTATGGCATTTTAAAAACCGGAGCCGTTGGTTACATTCATGGACTACCAACAGCTAAAGCACTAGCACCTATGCCTTTTAAAGATGTTCCTGCTAACCATTGGGCACATACGTACATTGCTGACCTATATGGCAAAAGCATTTTAAACGGAACAACACAAGAGAAATTCGCACCTGGCGCTAAGCTAACACGCTACCAATTTGCTGCTATTTTAGCTCGTTCACTTGACCTATCAGGAACAAATGAAGTAAAAGCAGCTATGGAAAAAGGTTTATTGAAAACAAACAAAGATGGGGCATTAAACCGTGAAGAAGCCGCTTGGATGTTAATGAAAGCTTACGAAATACACACGGATACAATGATGAAAGCCTCAAAAAGAAACTTTAAAGATGCCAATCAAATCAGCAAAGAATATCAAGCAGCTGTTGCAGCGAGCGTAGACCACGGGTTCATTTCTGGATACAACAATGGAACATTCCAGCCAAAACAATCACTTACTCGTGCCCAAGCAGCGAAAATTGTTAGCTTAATGCTACAAAAATAAGAAGATAAAGAAAGAGAGTGACTGGCAAAAAAGTCGCTCTCTTTTCTTTATCTTTCTAATTTCACAATGAATATAGTTTAAACATACTCAGGTGAGTTGAATTGAACTCACTTTTTCCACAAAAATGCGCTACTACCTCCTAATATGATCGTTATTTAGGGAAGATCCACTCTTGGCATAGTTGTTGCATTTATAATTTATGAATGAATTATATGGATTATTTCTAAGGAGGGGCATTTATTATGGAAATGAAAGAATGTATAGAAGAATTGAATTACACGCTTCCTTACAATGATTATGTGGATCCTGAAGTGTTTGAAAAAGAAAGGAAACAAATCTTCTTAAAAAGCTGGATATTCGTTGGGCATACTAGTCAAGTAGAACGAGTAGGTGATTTTTTCACCTTTGAAATTGGTGGAGAATCAATTATTATTACGAAAGAGAAAGAAAATAATCTTAAGGCGTTTTATAATATTTGTCCTCATCGTGGGACAAAGGTCGAGCGAACTGAAAAAGGTAATAAAAAAGTATTTATGTGTTCTTATCATGGATGGACCTTCCATTTAGATGGCACATTGAATAAAGCTCCTAATTTTAAAACGAGTGATTTAGGTGCACATAGTTGTATGACATCTGTTCAGTTAGAAATTTATCGCTCGCTAATCTTTATCAACTTTGACCCTAATGCAAAACCGCTAGTCGATTCTTATAAAGAATTAACAGAAAATTTAGATAGTTATACTTTTTTTGAGTCGTTAAAGCAAGTAAGAACGACGAAAAGAATGATCCAGGCAAATTGGAAAGCGATCATTGATAATTATTTAGAATGTGATCATTGCCAAATTGCTCATCCTGCCTTTTCAAAAACATTCGATATGAAAAATTATCATATTGATACGCACGAAAGCTATACTTGTCAATATTCGAAGCTTACAAAAGGAGATAGTGCAGCTCCAGCTCGATTTTATTGGATCTGGCCTAACTTGATGATCAGTATTTATCCGGGGGATGAAGCAAATATAACTACAAGTCAAATTATTCCTATCTCTCCGAATCAATCGTTAGCCATCTATAACTATTATTTTCAAACGAATGAAATCTCTGAAGAACAGGAAGAGCTAATCAAGTTTGTAGATCAAGTTCGCAAAGAAGATTTTGAACTCGTTGAATTGTTGCAATCAGGCTTGCATACAAAAGCTTTTAGTCAAGGTATTTATTCACCAAGCGAGAATGGCTTAAAGCATTTCCATAATCTCATTAAAGAAGCGATGACGATCAGCCCGTAATAGAAGCGTTTCAAAATCCTGCTTAAAACATTTTTCATCACTGTTTCAAGTGGGATTTTGAAGTACAATAAAAGGAAATCCCTTTTTAGAAAACTGAATTTTCTGATTTCAATAAGGAGGAGGGCTCATATGGAACAAACAAAGGTAGATAGGGGAATCTTCTTTGCCGCTCTAGCTGTCATTAGTATTTTCACTGTGCCAGTTTTAATCAGTCCCGAAAAAGGAAATCAATTTCTAAGTCACATTCTATCATTTATCAGTGGAAAATTTGGCACCCTTTATTTATTAGCTGCCTTTTTAATTTTTGTCGGATTAATCTTCTTAGCAGTAAGTAAATACGGAAAAATCGTCTTAGGTAACCCAAGGGAAAAACCTGAATTTTCCACCACTAGTTGGTTAGCTATGATTTTCACTTCCACTGCGGGATCTAGCTTATTGTATTGGGGGTTTATTGAGTGGTCCTATTATTTCACTGCTCCCCCTTTTGGCATTTCACCTGAGAGTACAGAAGCGGCAGAATGGGCTTCGACATATGGCATTTTTCATTGGGGCTTTATCGGCTTTTCCATCTATTGTTTACCGACTATTGCTTTAGCTTACGTGCTATATGTCAAAAAAGTACCTAGTTTACGCTTGAGTTCTGCCTGTCGTGGCGTTTTAGGAGATCGAGTGGACGGATGGCTAGGAAAGTGCATTGACGTCATGTTCATGCTCGGAATTGTTGGTGGAGTCGGAACGTCACTTGGATTAGGTACTCCCATGTTAGCTGAGGCCATTTCACAACTGTTTGGCGTTCCACGTTCATTGCAACTCGATATCATCATTATCGTCTTATGGACCGGGATTTTCTCCGCTAGCTTATACTTTGGGTTAAAGAAAGGATTGAAAGTGTTAAGCGATATAAATATTTATATTTATCTTGCCTTTGCTGCTTTCTTTTTCATCGTTGGTCCAACGGTTTTTATTGTAGAGAAATTCACGGATAGCATGGGGCTGCTCATTCAAAACTTTATAAGAATGAGTTTATACACAGATGCCGTCGGCGGTTCTACGTTTGCCCAAGACTGGACAATTTTCTACTGGGGTTGGTGGTTTGCTTTAGCACCGTTTATGGCGATGTTTACGACAAGAATCTCTAAAGGGCGAACGATCCGCGGAGTCATTGTTGCTATGTGTGTGGCTGGCACATTAGGCTGTGCCTTAGCATTTACCGTCTTCGGAAATACGAGCCTTTATTTCGAGCTAAATAATATTGTACCAGTCGTGGATATATTAACGAATGAAGGAGCACCAGTAGCCATCGTCGCTATGATTAAATCTATGCCACTAGGTTCAACTGTGTTATTAGCCGTATTTATCGTTCTGGCCTTTATCTTTTTGGCAACAACGATTGACTCAGCTGCTTATACACTATCTTTTATGTCTTCAAAAGCATCTACTGAGAACCAAGAACCGACAAGATGGATTCGACTATTTTGGGCGGGAGTGATCGGTTCTGTCGCCATTATTTTAATGTATGGTGGTGGATTATCTGCCTTACAAACACTGTCTGTCATTACCGGCTTCCCTATCCTCTTTATCTTTATTTTAGTAGCCATCTCCCTACATAAGTGGTTAAAGGAAGATGAGCAAGTGAAGGGAAACTTTCAAACTTCCTCTGTAAACCAATATGTAGATGAAAAGAAATCGAGTTAAATCAAAAAGACATGAGACCTCTTATTAGGAATCATGTCTTTTTTCGTTCAATTTAAAAAGCTAGGTCGACTCTTTTTTTAAATCTTGACAGTATGTTCGAATTAACTTCGCGGCATGAGTTTGACTAATTTGCAAATCTTTCGCTACTTTCCGCGAGCTGCCATGTAATTTAAAAGATTTGCGAATCAAATCCTTTTTCACTCGTTCGATCGCTTCCGTTAGCGAGGCTGGTTTCTCCCGCTCTGACGATTCTTGCGCATTTTGGTATAAAATTTCTGGTAGGTCTTGTACATCAATTACGTCTTCACTCGTAATGACTAGTCTCTCTATTAGGTTTTCCAGCTGCCTAATATTTCCGGGCCATGAATAATAGGTCAACACATCTAAACATTCTTGTGAAATCAACTTGTTCACATCATACATTCGATTAAATTTATATAAAAAATGATAAGCAAGCAGAACAATATCTTCTTTGCGCTCCCGAAGAGGTGGCATTTCAATATCAATCACATTCAATCGATAAAACAAATCTTCTCGAAACTTCTTCTCTTGCACCATTTCCATAAGATTGCGATTAGTGGCCGCAATAATACGAATGTTCACCTCTTTTTCTTTCTGCCCTCCGACTGGAATAAACTTCTTATCTTGAATCACTTGAAGTAACTTAGCTTGCAAGGCTAACGACATTTCCCCAATTTCATCAAGAAATAGAGTGCCATTGTTAGCAACTTCAAATAACCCCATTTTTCCTGAACGGTTAGCTCCGGTGAATGAACCTGACGTATAGCCAAATAATTCGGACTCAAGTAAGTCAGCTGGTATGGCTGCACAATTAATCGTTAAAAATGGCCCTTCTTTCCTTTTACTAATTTCATGAATAAAATGCGCCAGCACACCTTTCCCTGTACCAGACTCTCCGTGAATTAAAATAGTCGAATTCGTAACCGCAATTTTTTGAGCAAATTTCAAAATTTGCTTCATCGTTTCGCAGTTAGTAATCACACCCACTTCACTTGGATCGTGAGGCAAAGAGACTTGTGTATAACTATCCTCTTTTGCTTTTAACAGCTTATAATGCTGTAGCTCTCTAGCGGTGGTCACGACTAAATCAATTTCCCCTTGATCATTTAAAATGGGAATAGCGGTTGTTAAAAGTTCAGCACCAATATTCGTCGTTTGTTTAATCGATAAAGGTTTTTTCTTTTCATAGACTTCCGGAACAATAGAAGGTTTCCAATAGCCCTTTTCAAATAATTCCACACTATATCGTCCTAAAACCTCCGACTTTTTCAATCCATAATGCTTTTCACAAGCATTATTGACATAGATAATTTGCCTATCCCCATCAAGGACAAATATTTCATCAGAAGAATAGTCTAATATTTTTATTAATGTTTCCATTGTCATTTCAAGAGGACTAGAAAAGGAATACATTACAACACCCCCTTCGTCACATCGAGTGCAAATGAACTCATCTTGAGTTTTTTACACTCAATAAATACTTTATTGTCACTGTGTTAACGCTAATTAATATGAAAGCTATATCATCTTATTCCGGCATGAATGTTGCATTGAAGTAAGTAGTGAGAAAGAAACTCTACCGAGGCTAGATGACTAACAGACTGCTTTACTTCTCCCTAATGGTAGTAGATTCTTTATTTTTTGTAAATGCAAAATATTCTGTTTATATTAATTTGGAGGGAATAAAATGGAATTAAACAATCAAGTATTTGATATTACGATTATCGGAGGAGGACCTGTTGGACTATTTACTGCCTTCTATGCAGGCTTACGGCAAGCATCCGTCAAAATCATCGAAAGCCTGCCTCAGCTAGGTGGACAACTAGCTACTTTATATCCTGAAAAATATATTTATGATGTAGCTGGATTTCCAAAAGTAACGGCACAACAGCTAGTAGATCAACTAATTGAGCAAATGAATGCATTCGATGTAACCGTCTGTCTTGGACAAGCCGTTGACTCTATTGAAAAGCAAGAAGATGGCGTATTCAAATTAACGACGAATCAAGAAGTGCATTACTCAAAAACGATCATTATTACTGCCGGCAATGGCGCTTTTCAACCACGTAAGTTGTCGCTAGAAGAGACAGAAGCTTATGAGCAAGAAAATCTGCATTATTTCGTAAAAGATATGACGCCATTCACTGGCAAGAGAGTTGTCATCTTTGGCGGTGGAGATTCCGCTTTGGACTGGGCATTAATGCTTGAGCCGATTGCAGAGAAAGTGACACTGGTCCATCGCCGAGATCAATTTCGAGCCCATGAACATAGTGTCAAGCTTTTAAACCAATCTCAAATAGAAGTGCTAACCCCTTTTGTACCGAAACAATTAATCGGAGAACAAGAAATTCAGCAGGTTATCGTAGAAAATGTGAAGGATCAGGAACAACAAATTATAGATATTGATGCTGTATTAGTGACTTATGGATTTGTCTCTTCCCTCGGACCTATTAAAGATTGGGGGCTGCATATCGATAAAAACGCGATCGTTGTGAATTCTAAAATGGAGACGAACATCGCAGGGATTTATGCCGCTGGAGATATTTGTACCTATGAGGGAAAAGTGAAACTAATCGCTAGCGGTTTTGGTGAAGCCCCTACCGCTGTCAGCAACGCCAAAGTATACATCGATCCAAAAGCGAAAGTGCAACCGCTTCACAGCACAAGTGTCATGGGCGAAAAAAAACCAAAAACAGCAAGTACACTATCATGAAAAGGAGAGAGTAGTATGGCTTTATATACAATTGTTGATCAAGATACTTGCATTGCCTGCGGAGTATGTGGAATTACAGCTCCTGACCTATTTGATTACACTGAGGAAGGAATCTCTTATGGACGACTCGATCAAAATCATGGAACCGTCGAAGTACCAGAAGATTGGCAAGCAGATTTAGAAGATGCTTGCGAAGGATGCCCAACCGAATCGATCAAAATTGCTCACCAGCCCTTCCAAGGAAACCCACTGAAATACGAAGCTATCTAAATGCTAAAGTGCCTTTTCAAAAGTATTTACTTATTGAGAAGGCACTTTCGTGTTTATACTCTATTTTTCTCCAATTGAACCGGAACTTCCACCTCTGTATTCACTCGCTTTTTCGACCAATACGTAGCCAAGATCGGACCAGAAATATTATGCCAAACCGCTCCGACCACACTCGGTAAAGCAGCTAGCGGGCCAAAGTGAGCGGTAGCTAAGGCGACGCCAAGACCAGAGTTTTGCATACCGACTTCGATGGAAATAGCACGACGATTACTTTCATCAAGACCAAGTAAACGAGCGGTCACATAGCCAAGTATAAGACCGAATGCGTTATGTAGCATAACCGCAATGAAAATAATCAATCCAGCCGACGCGATCGTTGCCGCATTGCCTGCTACAACCGCCGACACGATGATAATAATCGCCAAAACAGAAATTAATGGAATAACGTGGGTGCTTTTATCGACAAAACTTGGAGCAAGCTTCCTCACAACAATCCCCAACACAATCGGAATAATGATCACTTGAATGATCGACATAAACATCGCCATCGGATCGACCGGCATCCACTGACCAGCGAGCCATAATAAAATAAACGGCGTCGCAATCGGTGCCAACAACGTAGAAACAGAGGTCATCGCAATCGATAAAGCTACATTTCCTTTCGCTAGATACACCATTACATTTGAAGCCGTTCCTCCTGGGACAGAACCTAATAAAACAAGTCCTGCTGCTAATTCTGCTGGCAAGTTCAATAAGTAAGCAATCCCAAAGGCCGTGAGTGGCATAATGATAAATTGAGCGCATACACCAATGATAACAGGCAGCGGCTTCGTTAACACAATTTTGAAATCAACCGCCTTTAACGTGAGCCCCATCCCAAACATTACTATACCTAATAAAATCGTAATATAGCCCTTAAATACAAGAAAAGGAGCCGGAACGAAAAAAGCAATTAAGGCAATCAAAATGACCCAAACAGCAAAATATTTTCCGGCGACATTACTAATAGCTTCTAAAACTTTCATACACTCACCTCTTATCGCTTCGCTTTCAAAATTTTATTTGGATTTAATAGTGTCAAAGGATCAAGTGCTTGTTTGATTTTTCCCATCACAAGTAGGGCTTTACCATGCTCTTTCTCTTGGTATTTCTGTTTGCCGACGCCAACGCCGTGTTCTCCCGTACAAGTACCGCCTCTTTCAATCGCATACATTACGATTTTTTCATTTAGTTCGTCAGCTTTCTGCTTCTCTTTCTCGTCATTCATATCAATCATTAACAACACATGGAAGTTCCCATCACCAACGTGACCGACAATTCCGCCAATCAGCTCCAACTGATCAAGCTCTTCTCTCGCATAATGAATCGCTCCCGCTAATTCAGAAATTGGCACACATACATCTGTTACCATCATCTTTCTGCCTGGATAGCCATGTACATAGGCGTAAGCTAAATTATGGCGTGCTTCCCAAAGCTGTACACGAGCGGCATTGTCCGTTTCAAATTCGATTCCTTCGCATTGAAACTCCGCCACAATTTCCTTCATAAAGTCCACATCTTGCTTTAATCCCGCTTCATTGCCGTGAAACTCCAAAAATAATGTCGGCTGTTCCTTATACGATGTATCGCTATGAAGATTAGCTTGCTTCATTGACTGTTCATCGACAAGCTCCACTCGAGCGATCGGAATCCCTGCTTGCAAAATGCCAACTACCGCTCCGACTGCATCATCGACCGTTGGAAAAGAGGCTCTCGCCGCCATAATAAATTCTGGAATTCCATACACACGAAGCGTTAATTCCGTAAAGCAGCCTAACGTTCCTTCTGAACCGACAAATAGACTATTTAAATGATAGCCCGATGATGATTTCGCCGCTAAATTACCTGTATGCATCACCGTACCGTCAGCTAACACGACTTCTAAATCGCGTACTTGATCACGCATCACCCCATATTTTACTGAAGTCGTTCCGCTCGCATTCGTCGCAGCCATTCCTCCAAGTGTCGCATCAGCCCCGGGATCAACCGAGAAAAATAATCCGTGTTTTTTCAACTCTTTATTCAATTGCGAACGCGTCACCCCTGGTTGCACACGAACGAGAAAATCTTCAGCTCTCACTTCTAAAATTTTGTTCATTTGTGAGAAATCAACCGTGATTCCCTGCTCATACGGAATGACATGCCCTTCTAAGCTCGATCCCACTCCAAATGGTACGACCGGCACTTCATATTCTGTCGCAATGTTCATAACTGCACTCACTTCTTCTGTCGTCGTCGGAAACACCACGACATCGGGAAGGCTTGTAGCATGGTAAGATTCATCTTTGCCGTGTTGCTCCAAAATCGTTTCATTGATAGATACTTGATGATCAGAAAGAGCCTCACGTAAAGCCGCGATCCATTCTTTCGTTATATTCATTTTCTTTTCCTCCATCGTCATATATAATCCTTTTAAGGTCTAACCAAATGAAAATTGGTCTAACCTTTTTCCTATTGTACTAAATTATCTGAAAAAATCAATAATTAAAATTTTTCAATAAATTGGTTACAATACAACATAAGGGGGAGATTTTTTGATTCCACAGCCGAAGAAAAAAACATATCAAGTGATTATTGATCAAATAAAAGAATATTTTTTAACGGAACAATTACAACCGGGAGATAAACTGCCGACGGAAAGAGAGCTCGCCAGCCGCTTTAATGTTAGTCGAACATCGGTTAGAGAAGCGTTACGCAAGCTAGAAATGAAAGGAATTATTGAAATTAAACAAGGTAGCGGAAGCTTTATGAAAACATCCGAATTTCAACTACTTGGCGACGAACTATCCACAACAATCGTCCATGCGGAAAATAAACTCGTCTATGAAATGTTAGAGTTACGCCGAGCGCTTGAAGTAGAATGTGCCTTCTTAGCTTCTCAAAGAGCCACCTCCGAAGACTTAGAACACATTCGCCAAGCCATCGAAAAAATGAAAGCCGCTGAAAATGACGTCGAACTCGGATTAGAGGCTGATCTCCATTTCCATTTAAGCATCGTTCGTGCCTCTCATAACTCAATCTTTTTACAATTGGTCCAAACACTGAGCGAGCATATGCAAGATACGATCCGAGCGACACGAAGACAACGACTTGCGAACCCTGAACGACTGCAAGACACAATTGATGAACATAAACAAATGTACTTGGCGATCGTCGCCGGAGAAGGAGAATTAGCGAAACAGCTGATGGAAAAGCATATTACGCAAATCCGAAAAGAATTGGCGGAGTCACTTTTAAATTAGGAGTGAATTTATGAAAATCATTAGAGAAGCAACAAATGAAGATATGAATGAAGTATATATGATGGGCTATGATGTTTGGGGAGATGCTATGCCTTCTGAAGAGTACGTCACTATATGTCGCAAGTCTAGTAAATATGAAAAAGGACAGTGGTACGTGCTTGAAGATACAGGTAAGAAAGAACTGTTAAGCTCCCTTATCGTCTATACATTGCCTCCATCAGGCGACTTAATGGTTAAAGGTATTGGTTCCATTGCTACACCGCTACAGTTAAGACAAAAAGGGTATGCTTCTTTATTAGTCAAACAAGTCATCATGCAATTAGAAGAAAATGAAAACTGTCAGCTTGTCTTCCTTTATAGTGATATCGGTACCGAATTTTATAAACGATTACAGTTTGTTGAAGTTCCGGCTTCTAAACAAAGATATCAAGAGAGCACTTGTATGTATTATTCCAATGGAAAAAATGTTGATATAACGCCCTTTCATATACCGGAATATTTTTAACATGCCTTCTAGTGCCAAGCGTCATATACGCTTGGCACTGTATATTGCTACTTTAATGAATCAGCAATAACATTCCTTCTTCATTTTGAGTCGCTTCTTTAAAATACTGGACAAGTTGTTGGTAGTTGTCCAAAACGAGGAACTTTGAAGCTATTGTTGAGTCTTGTGAATGATCCTATTTCATCTTATACAACAGTTCCGTTCGATTACCGGCATTAAATTTTCTATATAAGTTTTGTAAATGTTTTTTGATCGTATGCTCACTGACATAAAGTTTCTTCGCTATGTCCCTATTTTTCAACCCTTTTTCAAGGTAGTTGACGAGCTCTCTTTCTCTTTCAGTTAATAGATCACTTTGTTTTTGCTGGTTCAGCTTTAGAACACCCTGTATATTAAAGCCACTTTCAATTTGTTTAGCTAGAAAACTCAATTTGATACGATCTGCTTCTACAAATAGTTGCTCCTCTGTGCTTCTCACTAAGCCTATCACACCTACGCACTCTCCTTGATGTTCTAATTGAACCCTCCCCCACTTAACGCTCTTACGAGTGGTTTGAAGTGGGGGATTCTGTTTCCTGCGAACACCCGTGTATCCACCAGTTATTGAGCAGGCTTTCCTCCGCAGTTCCTGCGGTTAGGTCGTCCAAACGGCTTACGCCTCCGACAGTCTATTTCAATTTATTAGCCTTAATGCTTCCTTTTTAAGATTTGTAGCTGCATTAATATCCCGGTCATGGTGTGTGCCACAAGAAGGACAGGTCCATTGGCGCAAAGCGAGACTTTTTACTTCTTTA
>NKXN01000055.1 GCA_002261155.1 Bacillaceae bacterium SAS-127
AAGTTGAATGCCTTAGTTCAAGCCAAGGGAAAATCACCAAAGAAGACAAAGTAAAAGTCATCTATGAATTAAGGCATAAATATTCGGTGAAAGCACTTGTGAAACTCGCGGGCATTCCACGCAGCACCTATTATGATTTAGTGAAGCGAATGAATCAACCAGACCCAGATGCCGATTTGAAAGTGGAAATCAAAGCGATTTATGAAGAACACGAAGGCCGTTACGGTTACCGTCGTATTCGTGATGAGCTGGCGAATCGCGGGCAAAAAGTGAATCATAAGAAAGTTCAACGCATTATGAAAGAACTAGATTTAAAGTGCATTGTGCGCATGAAGAAGTATAAATCACATAAAGGTAAAATCGCACCGAATCTTTTAAATCGTAATTTCAAAGCTGAAGCCCCGAATGAAAAGTGGGTAACGGATATTACCGAATTCAAATTGTTTGGCGAAAAGCTATATTTATCGCCTGTTTTAGACTTGTTTAACGGGGAGATCATCACGTATACAATTGGCCCTAGGCCAACGTATTTATTGGTTTCAGAGATGTTAGAAAAGGCTGGAGAAAGGTTACCAGAGGAACATCAGCTACTCATGCATTCCGATCAAGGCTGGCATTATCAAATGAAACAATATCGCGATGCCCTTGAATCAAAAGGCATTGTTCAAAGTGTGTCTCGTAAAGGCAACTGTTACGATAACTCGGTAATGGAGAATTTCTTTGGTATTATGAAATCGGAATTCCTTTACTTAAAGGAATTTGAAAGTGTAGAACATTTTAAATTAGAATTAGAAAAATATATCAATTACTATAATACGAAACGGATAAAGGCAAAATTAAAAATGAGTCCGGTGCAATACCGAACTCATTTTACTCAAGCTGCCTAAATGAAATAACCGTGTCTAACTTTTAGGGGTCACTTCATCAACATTCTTGGGCTTTTAATGTGGATGTTTATTAGTCGGCCTTGAACTTTTTAGACAGTTCCTTTTTTATCATGTGTTTGCAAATATTGTTTCTCCCCATCTCTGCTAAAAGCTATAACAATAAGGTAAAAGACTGAATAGAAGGCTATAATAAAAAGAGAGAGAGGTGAAGCCGATGTTTGAACAAATAGATCGCAAGAAAGCTCAATTGGACGCGTTACGACCATTGCCGAAATATATGGTGAAAAGTTTGCGAGAGAAGCTTCTGTTAGAATGGACATATAATACAAATGCTATTGAAGGTAACACGTTGACGTTGAACGAAACAAAAGTCGTATTAGAAGGAATTACAGTCGGTGGCAAAACGATGCGAGAGCATTTAGAAGTCATTAACCATCGAGAGGCGATTCGCTATGTCGAGGAGATTGTTCAACGTGCTGAAGAGTTGTCGGAATGGCAAATTAAAGGCTTACATCGTCTCGTGTTAAAAGGAATCGACGATGAGTATGCGGGAGTTTATCGTGATCAACAAGTGTTTATTGCTGGCGCGCAGCATACGCCTCCAGTCCATTACTTAATTAAAGAACAGATGGAGAGCTTGATGGAGTGGTACGAGTCAGAGGGGCAACGTTTGCATCCTGTTACACGAGGGGCTATGCTTCATACTATTTTCGTTGGTATTCATCCGTTCATTGATGGAAACGGTCGTACATCACGATTACTGTTAAACTTAGAGTTGATGAAAGGGGGCTTTCCGCCAGTCATTATTAAAGTAGAGAATCGCCTAGCTTATTATGAAGCGCTGGATAAAGCTCATACATTAGAGGACTATTCAGACTTTATAGATCTAGTGAAAAAGGAAGTCAATGATTCACTTGATCTATACTTAGGTGCGCTAAATTAATAAATCCCGCATTCATCATGCGGGGTTTTTTAAACAATAATTTCTCTGGTGTTTTTTTGCTGTTTCGATCAGTTCAAATACTCTGGAGTAACAGTCTTCGATAGATTCTTTAGTTTCTTTGTGATCATACAAGCCGATGCCGAAATATTTCTCGTTATAGTAGCCGATCAAATAATCACCGGACTTTGAGTCATGTGCATCTTCATAAGACAGGTCTTTATCTATGAAGGCTAAGTATACTTTGTCCGAGTTGATAAAGACAATGGGAACGGGGGAGTTTAAATAGACGTCCGCGTATTGACTAGTATCTGCTTCAGGTAGGTGCTTTTTCGTGATAAAAACAGC
>NKXN01000056.1 GCA_002261155.1 Bacillaceae bacterium SAS-127
GCAGTGAATTTAAGGAAATTCACTGCCAACAACTAAGGTATTAGAAAAAACACATACAAAAATAAAAGAAGGGTGAATTTGAATACGCTCAATTTCACCCTTCTCCCTATTTGAAGCTAGTTATGTCCCAGCCTTTTTTTTATAAAAGCTCTTTATTTTTTCGATAAGAGCGGCGCAAGGAAATGTAATTCATGAGAAAAAGAAAAATAGCAGCAAGTCCAGCAGGTCCAACGGTATCCGAGCCTCTTATCCCAAAGATAAAGGAAGCAATAGTAAAGATCCCGAAAAAAGCAATCGATTGTAAAATAGCGAGTCGTTTTTTTTGCTTAAAAGCTTGTTCGGTCATTACATCTGAAAATTCAATGCCAGACAGCATATATCTCATGGTTGTATAAAATAGAAACACTGCGCAAGGAATGAGCAGCGCAATAAATGGGTCTAACTCAAAATTGGACATCACACTTTGCGAAATGAGTAGTCCAAAAAGTAATAAAAACATGATTACGGCTGACTCTGCTAAGAAAAATAGCATCTTTCGTTCTTTATATTCATCATCTGGCAGAAATATTGATATCCACGATTTTTCCACTATTGAATTGAAGAATCAAGAGAGATTTTCTATTTTTTTGAAAAAGGAGGGGATTTAAAAGCAAGAACGAATGTTAAAAGTAGCATAGGAGGGAGCAAGGAAATGCCTATTATCACGGTACAATTAGCAAAAGGAAGAACGATTGAGCAAAAACAGCAATTCGTTGCAGTTGTGACGAAAGAAGCGGCGCAAAAGCTAAATGTGAAAGAAGAATGGGTGACTGTTATTTTTGCAGAGTATGATCGGGAAAACTGGGCATCTGATGGCCAATTGCACTCGATAAAGTTTGGCAAAGGTTTTGGGGAGACGAAAACGGAAACATGAATTGGAGAGGAAGTATATGAATTTGAATGAAGAGGAGATTGATCAGTTACTAAAACAAAGTCCACAAGTCATTAGAAAAGCCACAGAAGAGGAAGTATTGAGATTTCAAGCAGAATTACATAAACGTGTACAACAACATAAAAGAATAAATAATATTGAGGTTGCACAATTGACAGAACAATTGCTTCAAAGCATTGATGCAATGGATATTTTCATTCAGTCAGAAGATGACAATCTAGTGACTTATTCCTATACTTTAAAATTTGATGAGGAAGACTTTTCATATCAGGACAGTGGACGGATGATGGTGAAACTGTGAAGTCTAGAATGTTACGCTTTACATTACTCCCCTTGTATATATTTAGAAAATGTTCATCCGACCGATATAAAGAACATTCACCAAGAAATGACAACGGATAGCAAGATAGATAGGAGGGCGTTGTTGTCAATGCAAGGTGATTTTTGACAACAATGATATTGATATGAGAATTAATCATAATGTAATGGCGATGCATTCTTACCGGATGTTTAATAAGGCATTAGCCGCCCAAGGACGAGCGATGGAACGATTGTCTTCAGGTTTGCGAATTAACCGAGCGGCCGATGATCCGGCGGGACTAGCGATCTCTGAAAGAATGCGAGCGCAAATTCGTGGGCTGAATCAAGCTTCGCGCAATGCGCAAGATGCTATTTCTTTAATTCAGACGGCAGAAGGCGGGCTAAATGAAACGCACGCGATTCTGCAGCGAATGCGCGAGCTTTCTATACAGGCAGCCAATGATACCCTTAGTGAGGGAGATCGATTAGCGATCCAGGAAGAAATTGATCAGTTAACGGAAGAAATCACGAGAATCGGTGGCGATACAGAATTCAATACGATGAAATTGCTCGATGGTTCGAAAAATGAATTTAACATTCAGGTCGGGGCTAATGCTGGGCAAACAATGACTCTTGGAATGTCTGACATGCGATCGGAAGCGATCGGGTTAACTGGCTCTGGGACAGGATACACAACAAACGGTACACTTGATATGTCCTCCGCTGATTCTGCTTTTATTGATAAAGCCATTGAGAGAGTATCATCTCAACGTTCTAGGCTGGGTGCTTATACAAGAAGGCTCGAACACACGATCAACAACTTAGAAAACACAGCAGAAAATTTAACCGCAGCAGAATCACGTATTCGAGATGCCGATATGGCAAAAGAGATGATGGAATACGCCAAACAATCCGTCTTGGCGCAAGTCGCAATGGCGATGATGGCTCAAGCTAACCAGCAGCCGAGTTTGATCTTGCAGCTGTTGAGAGGGAACTAAAGGTGATCATTCGACAAAACTCGAGGAGTGACAGGCACCTGATTATTTGTTTTAATAGAAATAACTAAACACGGAAGGTGGAAGAGCACATGATTTTATAATCCTATTACGAGAAAAAACATTCGTTATTATTTTTGGAATGGTTTTCTGAATAGGATTTGTAATGTGCTAATGTAAATGATAAGAAATCTGTTTAGGTTTCTTTTGTTTATTTTCCCCATTATACCTCCTATTCGATGATGGATAGGAGGTTTTGTTCGTGCATATAAATAGAAGTGGCATCTCATAACTAATTAAAAATTTTTTACATGGAGGATTATATGGAACCTAATATAAATAAAAAAGTGATATTAATTACTTTTATGATCGGTGCGTTTTTTGCGATATTAAATGAAACTTTGCTTAATATTGCATTAACACAATTAATGGATGTATTTCATGTTGATGCACCAACTGTTCAATGGTTAGCTACGGGGTTTATGCTTGTCATGGGTGTGCTAATGCCTATTTCTGCTTTGCTCATTCAATGGTTTACAACGAGGCAAATGTTTATCGGTGTGATGACTGTTTTTTTAGTGGGAACGGTTATTGCGGCTTGTGCGGTGAATTTTCCTATGCTGTTAACAGGACGCATGATTCAAGCGGTTGGGACAGGATTATTAATTCCTGTGATTATGAATGCTTTACTTTTCCTTTATCCTCCTGAAGTTCGCGGGAAAATTATGGGTACGTTTGGTTTAGTTATTATGTTCGCTCCTGCACTTGGTCCGACTTTATCTGGAGTGATTGTTGATTTATTAGGGTGGCGTTGGTTATTTATTTCTGTCATTCCATTTGCCCTCTTCTCCATCGTATTTGCGTTTAAATATTTACAAAATGTAGGGGAAGTGACTCGTCCTAAAGTAGATATTCTCTCTATCATCCTTTCGACGATTGGAATCGGCGGAATTGTTTATGGCTTTAGTAGTGCGGGGGAGTATGCAAACGGTTTTTTATCGATAACGATTCTTTCTATTTTGTCGGTTAGTGTGATCAGTTTGATTTTATTTGTACTTCGTCAGTTAAAGTTAGAGCAGCCGTTGTTAGACGTTCGTGTGTTTAAGTATAAAAATTATACGCGAGGAGTAGTGTTATTTGTTATTGTCATTATGGCGATGTTTGCTTCTGAAATCGTCATGCCGATGTACTTACAAGGTCCTCTAGGCTATTCAGCGAAGGTAGCGGGATTATTATTATTACCAGGTGCCCTATTAAACGGCCTCATGTCACCAGTAATGGGGACTTTGTTTGATAAGTACGGCCCAAGGAAATTAATTATCCCTGGTACGATTGCGTTAGTGATGGTGATGATTTTCTATAGCAATATTAGTCCATCGATTTCGACTTGGTCGTTTGTGTTAGTTTATATTGTTTTGATGCTATCGGTATCGGCCATTATGATGCCTGCTCATACGAATGCGTTAAATGAATTACCGAAGCATTTATATCCCCATGGAACAGCGATTTCCAATACATTGCAGCCTGTCTCTGGCGCACTGGGAGTATCGATCTTTGTCAGTATTATGACACAAGGAAGTACAAGTCATTTGGAAGAACAATCAGCTCCTATAACCAAACAGTTAATGAATGAAGCGATGACGATAGGTGTTCATCATGCCTACTGGTTTGCCTTAGGGTTATGTGTTGTAGCGTTCTTGGTTGCTTTATTTATTAAAAAAGCAGTCGCACCTGATTTTGAGGTAGAGAAATAAGGAGAAAAAGGAGTAGATATATGCATTGGATGTATTTGTCTTTAGCAATTGTATTCGAAGTGATCGGAACAATTTCTATGAAACAATCACAAGGATTAACAAAAATGCTTCCTAGTTTGTTAATGATCGTGTTTTATTTAGGAAGCTTTAGTTGTTTAGCTCTTGCTTTGAAAACAATTGAAGTATCTGTCGCTTATGCGATTTGGTCGGGTGTTGGCATTTCAATTATTAGCATTATCGGTATTCTTTATTTTGGAGAAACGATGAATATGCTGAAAGTGGCAGCGATCTTGCTGATCATTGTTGGAGTTGTGACATTGAACTTCGCCTCTACTCCTGCTGAAAAGGAACAGGCAGTTATAGAAGAAGGACAGTAATCAAAAGAAAGGCTATTGTTGAAGTTATTTGACAATAGCCTTTTTCGATTTTTCATTTCAAAATATACTGGGAAAACATTTTCCAAACTAACTCTCTTCGACTTGCCACACCTGTTTTATAGAAGATCGATTTCAAGTGATCTTGAACGGTATAAGCAGAAATATGAAAAGCAGCAGCGATTTCTTTTGTAGAAAAGCCTCGGATCACTTGGCTGATGATCTCTTTTTCACGCTGAGATAAATGATAGACCTCTTCAATGAATGGCAGGATATCAGAGGGAGAGGCAGGCTCAAAGGAAACAGCAATTTGTTTTGAGTGATCAAAGTGATGAAGACAACTTGCTCGGATCAATAAGTAAGAATGACCAGGGATCGACAAAAAGACTTGAGCGGTTGCTGTTTCTACTTCCTCCAAAGCGCGGGAACAGATAGCTCGTATCGGCCTTGGCAGCGTTTTATCATCTATTTTCTCCAAGCGTCGCAGGACCGCTAGCCAATCTTCTGCAACAGCATTACATGATAAAGGGTGAAGGTCAGCGGATAATATTAGAATCCCATTTCTCCGAACTTGATGATCGGCTTCTTTGTGTGAAAGCTCTAGCCGGTATTGGCGTAAGGCACGACCTACTAAAGGGGTGATCGTAGATAGTAAGTTTTGATCCTCTTTAGTAAAAAGAGGCTGATGTTCTCCTCGAAATAAGGTTAAATATCCCCAGCATTTCCCCTCGCTCATCAATACAGCACGCAGTTCATCACGAAATCCAGCAGGCTGCAAAATCGTCCGGTAACGATGACTTCGTTCCAGTTGTCCTTCCGTTGCTTCGCTTAAAATGGCAACGGTTGTTTGTGAGTGCACCAACTCGTCGTAATGATTGAAGTCGTTCTGTGAGAATTCATATTTAAAGATGAGCGGGTGGATCTTTTCAACGTTCTCCTCTGTGATGGCTCCCGTAGACAGTAATGTATTTGGATCGACCATTGTACAACAAGAGGCCGCGAAAGGAATCACTTTTCGTAGTTCTGCGATCATGCCTTCTCGATAGCATTGAGAGGTTGGTGATGTGCGCTCTAATTTGGTAAATCGTTGAACGATGTTATTCATAACATCCTCCTCATCTTGGCTTTTAAAGTAGTAAAACCCCATGTTTATGGGATAGAATTTTTCAGCTATCTTATTATAATTGAGAATAATTATTAATTAATTTTACAAAAAAGATGGGGAGTTGAAAAGAGAATATGTCAAGAATACGGCTTCATTCATTTAAAATCTTATGTCTATGCTTTGTTCTCATGATGGTAGCAACAGGATGCGAGGAAAAAGAGCGCACTGAGCCAACGAAGAAGTCAACAGAAAGTAAAGAGTCAACAGTTACCCTAGCTTCTCCGAAAGCTCCGGCAGTTTTTCCGGTATTAGTAGCTACTGAGCAACCGGATGCTCAACTACATATTGATGTAAAAACATGGGATACTTTAGAGCAATTTCTCGCCCAAGTTCAAGAGAAAGAGGCACAATTTTTTGCTGCCCCGCTTAATGTTGGAGCAAATATGTATACAAAAGGGATTCCGCTTCAGCTTATTCACGTTAATACTTGGGGCTCGATGTATTTAGCCTCTATTGATTCAGAAGTAAGGAATTTAAGGGATTTAGAAGGAGAAACGATCTATTTACCGGGACCAGGTGGACCTCCTAGCATTTTGACGGAATTTTTAATAAATAAAGAACAGTTGGATGGGAAAATTCAGTTAGCTTATGGAGCCATTCCGGATATTATGCAACAGCTAGCTAACGGTACGATTAAGCATGCGGTCTTACCTGAGCCAGCTCTTAGTGGTTTAAGGGTCAAATTGCAAGGGGAGTTGCATGAAGTTGTTGATTATCAATCAATGTGGAAAAGTACATTTGGAGAAGATTTACCTTCGACAGGCATCTTTGTTCATAAAGAATGGGCAGAGAAGCATCCAAAAGAGGTTGCTGATTTTCAAGAATTATATCGTAAAGGTGTTGAAGACATACACGAGCAGCCCCAAAAGGTATTAAAACCGGCAGCTGATTTACTTAGTATGCCAGAGCCTGTGATTTCTCAATCGATGGACAAGATTATACTTGGGTTTAAAGATGCTACTACTGCAAGGCAGGAGGTAGAACGTTATTTTGATGTTTTATTACAAATAGCTCCTGAAGCAGTTGGGGGAAAACAACCAGATGACGATTTTTACTACGATTTATAATCATTGGCGGTCTTTCTTCACTTTTATGATATTGATTGTACTATGGGTACTAGTTGCCAAGCAGTACCCAGCTGTTGTCATTCCAGGTCCATATGAAACGGTGCAAGCTCTAGAAAAATTGATAAAAACCGGAGTGTTATGGGATTCGTTGTCGATCACATTGCTGCGGTTCGGAGTGGGGTTTAGTATAGCCCTTTTTCTAGGGTGTGGACTAGGTGTATTGTCTGGGCTCAATACAAATGCCTGCGCATTTATCAGGCCAGCCGTTTTGCTATTGCAAGCGATTCCCCCAATTTCATGGATTCTACTAGCAATTATTTGGTTGGGGGTTGATGGCGGCTCACAAGCTTTAGTGGTGACGATCGCCTTATTTCCAGTGTTTTTCTTCAATTCTGTGGAAGGAATTCGTCAAGTTTCGAAACCGCTTTTAGAAATGGCCTATGTATTCCGAGTCAGCCGATTGAAACAAATCCGGGATATTTACTTGCCAGCATTACTTCCTTTTTGGCTGTCAGCATTGACCATTAACATTGGTGTTGGATGGAAAACGGTTGTTATGGCAGAGCTGATCAGCGGATATACAGGGATAGGTGCTTCGATGAATAGTGCCCGAATTTATTTGGAAACGGCGGAGGTTATGGCGTGGACATTTGTCGTTGTTTTGCTAGGTATGGGCATTGAAGCAACTGTTCGCGCGTGTATATCGAGAAGAAAGAGGAATGGGATTTGATGAAATTAGAACAATTAACAATCATACGTGGAAAAAGAACGATATTTGAAAACTTCACATTGGATTTGGAGCGCGGGAGTATTACTTGTATGATGGGACCTTCTGGGATTGGAAAAACAACATTGCTTCGCGTGTTAGCAGGTTTGGAGAAACCGCAGAGAGGAAAAGTTTCGCATCTTGAACAGATAAAAGTAGGTTGCGTGTTCCAAGAACCAAGGTTATTGCCGACTAGAACCGTTTTAGAAAATGTGATGTGGGTAGGAGAGAATCTTTTACAAGAGGAGCAGCAGGCCCGAAGATTGTTGGAAACGGCCGGATTAGCGGATTGGGTACATGCCTATCCTAGTCAATTAAGTGGCGGTATGAGGCAGAGAGTATCTCTTGTTCGAGCATTTTTTGCTCGTTCAGAATTTTTACTATTAGATGAACCCTTTCAAGGACTAGATATGGCGACTAAAACAGATATGCAACGATTATTATGGCAGCTATGGAGCGAATTCCGACCAACGATTTTGTTGGTGACACACGAAATAGAAGAAGCGGTACAACTTGGTTCGCGAATCATTATGCTTGAAGGGAGCCCTGCGAAGATTCAGACAGATGTTATGGTGCAGGATAGAAATAAAATTGTTCATCTATTAAGGGAGAGGATAGAAAATGTCAGAATTCAATAACTTAAACTGGAATCACTCAGATGTCTATACGTATCAAGAAAAGATCACGTTGAAAATTCCTAGCTATGAGTTGCTATATGATATGATGGAGCGTTTGCTTGCCGTTCAGCTTACGAATCAACAAGCGAGTGTTCTCGTTGTTGGTGCTGGAGGGGGACAAGAGCTTGTGACGCTTGGTGAACGCCATCCCGATTGGCTATTTACTGGTGTGGACCCATCAGCGAAAATGCTAGATTTGGCACAGAAAAGAGTGAACTTATCTGGAATGGGGCTACAAGTGGAATTAGTGAAAGGAGAAGTAGATCAGTTAGATCAACGTTATGCGGCTGCTACGTGTATGCTCGTTCTACATTTTCTTGATATGGAAAAAAAGCGTGTTCTTTTAAAAAATATCGCTGACAGGTTGGAAGTAGGCGCGCCGCTTTTTATCGCATCGATTAACGGAGATTCGAGATCGCAAGCTTTTGAGTGGCAAATGCAAGCTTGGAAATATCATATGTTGGCGAATGGTATACCTGAACAGGAATGGGAGCGGTTCAAGGAGTCGATTGGTGAAACGACTCATCCGATTCCATCGTCTGAAATGGAAGGTTTAATCGAGGAAGCTGGTTTTATGAATGTCACACGATTTTTTAGTGCGTATTTAATCGACGGTTGGTTTGCTATTAAAGGTGGTGACAACGACAAACGATGAAACAAGATATTGTAGTTGTTGGCGGGTACGGTCATGTGGGAGGACAAATATGTAAGATGTTAGGGGAGGTTTATCCGGGTCGTGTCTATGCAGCAGGGAGACGACTAGAACAGGCGGAGCGCTTTTGCCAAACGATGAATGGAAAGGTAAAGCCTCTACAGCTAGCGACAGATGAGTCAGTTGATTGGCAGTGGCTTGAGCGGACAAAATTAGTCATTATGTGCATTGATCAGGAGAGTCCAGCATTTGCTAGAAAATGTTTAATGAACGGCACTCATTATGTGGATATTTCTGCAAAGGGTTCGTTTTTATCTCAGTTGGAAAAGCTGAATGCGGAGTCTTGTGAGGCAACGGGGCTACTAAGTGTTGGGCTAGCCCCTGGTTTGACAAATTTATTAGCACAAAAGGCGAAGGAGGCATTCGATCAGGCGGATCGTATCGATATTGCTATTATGCTAGGCTTAGGAGATAGCCATGGGAAAGCGGCTATAGAGTGGACGATAGATCAAGTGAACAGTCGTTTTGAAGTGATGCAAAATAATCAATTAGTCGCTGTTGATAGTTTTACAGATAGGCAACTAACTGATTTTGGTTCAAGTTTGGGCAAGCATGTAGCATACCGCTTTCCTTTCTCTGATCAGCAAACACTTCCCCGTACTTTGCATGTCCCGACGGTAGCTACACGTTTATGCTTTGATTCTCGTTGGATGACTACTTCGATGGCCTTATTACGCAGAATGGGAATAAGTCGCTTTCTTGAGAAAAAAGCCGTGCGTTCCTTGATGATTAAGTTGCTAAGTTCATTACGAATAGGGACGGCACAATACGCAGTAAAAGTGGATGCATATGGCTCTAAAGAGGGAGAACAGAAACGAGTTGGTTTATCTTTGCACGGAGAAAACGAATCATTGATCACAGCTCAAGTGGCTGCTGCTGTAGGCGCTTCTTTATATAGTAGTCATCTTCCGACCGGAGTTTACCATTTAGATCAGTTATATGAATTAACCAATCAAGCGAAGACTCTCTATTTACAGCGAAAAGGAACGAATGACCAGTTTTTTATTAGTCGCTCATGTGCTGTTAATTACGGGATACATAATGATGTTTGATAATAAAAGAAGAAAATGATCGGAAGATAAATTGTAACATCGCATTCATCTTCCGTTCATTTTCATTCCCTACAATATTAGTAGAAAATAATTGTAGGAGAGGATACTTATGAACGGAAGAAACTTATTACTCATCCGGTTTTCAGCTATCTTTGCGGTGATCGGAGCAATGTTGGGAGCACATATGGCTGGTTCGGGATCGTATGCTTTTCGTCCGATTCATGCCCATATACTTGTTGTTGGTTGGCTAACCTTGTTTGCCTGGGGTATTTATTATCAAGTGTTTACAATTGAAGCGAAAAAATTAGCAGTATGGCATACATGGACGGCTATTGTTGGCTCTACTGGTTTAACGATAGGGATGTGGATGACGTTTCTTCAACCGTTTAATATTTCTAAAAGCATTTCTTTAGTATTTTATATCGGTGGTGGGGTTACTTTATTAATAAGCTTCATTCTGTTTGTTATTACGACATTTTTTATTGAGAAAAAATAAAGTGAAACGCAAATGAGATAAGCAATTTAGCCCTGTTTGAGTCATTTCAAACAGGGCTTTTTTAGGTTAAAGTTATGCAGTAGTTTTCACGTACTCTGCTGGTACAGGATGCCTCCAACGATTCATGATAAATACCATCAAAGCGGCTAATGCCTCAGCAACAGGTAGTACGAGCCAAATGCCGTTGACACCAAACCAAGCTGGTAAAATGAAGAGTAAAGGAATGACAAGAAATAATCCTCGGGATAAAATGATCAGCACCGATTTTCTAATTTGTCTAATCGATTGAAAGTATTCTGCGTAGACAATGTTATAGCCTAGAAATAAATAATGGATAAAGAATAAAGTCATTCCGCTGATAGTAAGCGTCAGCAACTCTTCAGACTCAACTTGAAACAGCGTGACGATGTAATCGGCAAAGAGCCAACCCGTGCCAACCGCAATGATCCCCATGATGAGTGCTGTTTTAACGGTTAACTGTAAGCTTAGTTTCAATCGGTCATACAGTTTAGCTCCGTAATGAAAGCTAGAAATAGGTTGTAAAGCTGCACCTACGCCGAAGAAGACAAGTAGCATCATTGAATGGACACTATTTACGATGGCGAAAGCAGCAACTCCTATTTCTCCAGCGTAACGAACGAAAGCGATGTTAAAGCCAATGGTAATTAGCGCCATTGAGAACTCAGTTGTAAAGCTAGGAAATCCAATCGTTATGATTTGGCATACGGTTTTCTTTTGGAACCGAATGGTCGTCCACTTTAACAAACTATCTTTTCTCAAGAAGTGAGTCATCAAAACAAGAAAGCCGATAGCTGCTGAAAGGATCGTTGCAGCGGCCGCTCCTTTCACACCCCAGCCATAAATAAAGATAAATATATAATCGAAAATGATGTTACAAACAGCGGTCACGATTAATCCTGTCATTGCAAGATTCGGGTTGCCATCATTGCGGATAAAAATGCTCAGGATATTTTCTAGCACATAGATCATGCCAAACATTAATAAAATTTGTAAATAGTCGAGTGTATAAGGCAAAATCACTTCATTAGCCCCAAATAAATAGGCAAGCTCCTCTATCTTCCAGAGGCAGATCACGAGTAAACCACTGACGATTATCATTGCCAGTGTCATCGATTGTGAAAAAATCGAGCGAGCTTCTTCTATTTTATTCTGGCCTAAGGAGATGGAATATAAAGTTGCTCCCCCCATACCGATCCATAAAGAAATTGAAAAGAAAATTGAAAAGGCTGGCAAAGCAACATTGACACCTGCTAAGCCATTCGCGCCGACCCCGCGGCTGATCATAATTCCATCGATAATAATATTGATGGACATTAACACCATGCCTAGAACGGCTGGGATTAAATAAGAAATAAATAATTGGTTTATCGGTTTTTCTTTTAAATTGATGGTTGTGCTCATGCGATCATCTCCCTTTCTCTGTGTCCACATTTTAAACCTTCAAGTAACTTGAAGGTCAAGAGGGAGGATTGTAGTTATTTCTTTGCTATGGGAATTTGAATTTCTGTCAAAAAATCAGCTTCGTTGCTTGTTACAGCTAGGTCAATCAGCCCTAACTCAATAGCCGATCCAGTGATCTCATAGCCTTGTTGCTTTATTTCACGCAGCATGATTTCATAAGTGTGTCTTGCTTCTTCATAAGCGCCTTGATGATACATGCAGGCGTATGTTCCTTCTGCAATAGTATCTAAATGCTCGATACTGTCTGGCAAATGTTCAAGCAGAATAAAAATACTGCTATACAATTGAAATTCATTTTGTAATAGTGCTTCTTTAGCTATCATTACTCCAATGTCTCCAGAGAAAAGAGCAACATTAGCGATTTGTAGTTGTTTCTGTAAAGAATGAATATAAAATTCAAACATCTCGTCCGTGGCATTAGGAGCTATGGGCATGGAGATTATATGCCTTTTAGGAAGCTTATTAAAGAATAAGGAGATAGAAGGCTTCTCTAAAGCCTTTTTTATCAGGTGAATTTTATTGTCCATTTTCGCCAGCATATACTCTATTTCTTTTTGCTTTTTAACCATTATTTGTGACTGTTTCTCTAAAAGATCGAGTGCGGTTGCTGGTGTTCTCTCGTCAACAAAACGCTTAATCTCTTTTAACGGAATGTCAAGATGACGTAAAAATTTGATCGTTTCTAGCATTGAAAATTGCTCGATAGTATAGTAGCGATATTGCGTGCTGGCATCCACCATTTTCGGTTTGAAAATCCCTTTCTCATCATAATAGCGCAAGGTCGATTCTGCGATGCGATGCATTTTTGCCATCTCACCAATGGTAAAGCGTTGTTTCAATAACATAATCATTTCTCCTATTCATAGAAGGTTAGTTCTTATTTGAACATTTATATTTTCTTTCCTATTATAGTAATTACCAATGTTTTTATAAAAAGATAATGATTAGAAATAGTATAGAAAATAGTAAACTATGTTTAAGTTGGGATAATGAAGGGGTGAGTGATGTAGAATCTATTATAGATCGTAAAGGAGCTACTAAAGCTGCGAATATTCCAGAACAGGTGCTGAATTTACTTAACCTAGGCGAGATTGAAAGTGTTAATCTGACTGAATGGTTAGCAGTAGATCAAAGAGTATTATTGAAAAAAGTGTTGCCTGCAGCTGGATTGTCCGAGCATTTGGATGACCTTTTATTCAAATTAGAAGTGGCGAATATGATGAATGGCATGAAAGCGATTCGGATGATCGGAGAAAATTTGTACGAAATACTCCAAAAAGTAGATGGGGAAACGGCTGATCAAACGTTCTCTTTACTAGCCAATCATCGATCAGACAGTGTTCGGTGTTGGGCGGCCTTTATAGTTGGTTCGACTATGGATGTTGAAGTTAAAGAGCTACTAGTCAAGATTAGAAAATTTGTGGCGGATCATCATTTTGGGGTGAGAGAGATTGCGTGGATGGCTGTTAGAGAAGCGCTTGCGAAGGAGCTTGAGATCAGCATCAAGCTATTGAAAGAATGGACAAACGACTCCAATGAGAATATCCGTCGATTTGCTGTTGAATCGATCCGGCCTCGTGGTGTTTGGTGCAAACATATTGAAAGATTAAAAAAAGAACCGCAAACTGCTCTTCCTATTTTAGAACAAGTGAAATCTGATGAATCGAAATATGTGCAAGATTCGGTTGGCAATTGGCTAAACGATGCAAGCAAGACACAACCGGAATGGGTGCTCTCCGTTTGCGATGAATGGGAGAAGGTATCAGATACGAAAGAAACAAAACGCATTGTAAAAAAGGCGAAGAGAACGATTATGAAAAATAGATAAAGGAGTGTTAAATTCATAGATAAAAGAAGAATGATTTGTTTTTTATCCCATTTCAAACTTTAGGATTGTAAATTAAGAAAGAAGGGTATTGCTCGCTCGAGTGATACCCTTCTTTTTTTGTAGTTGCAAGAGGAGTGTACGCCTGATCTTTATTCCGGATGAAAAATAGTTTTTTTCATATACTATAAGCAATAATTTCTGGCATTGGAGTGAAACATTTGCCTCAAAAAAGTAGAGTTCACCTATATTTGCTTTTGGTCGTGATCGCTGTTTTCATCTGGTCTGTCATTAAGCCAGTGAGTTATTCATCATGGGCATTAGAAGTGGTTCCTGCATTAATTGGATTGATCGTTGTCGTTGCGCTCTATCATCGTTTTCGTTTTACTACGCTTTCTTATACGATCATGGCGATATTAGCGATGCTAATGTTTGTCGGTGGGCATTATACATATTCTGACGTTCCTCTTTTTGATTGGCTTCAAGATCAGTTCGGTTTAAAAAGAAACGACTATGACAGGTTGGGCCATTTTTTGAAGGGATTATTCGCTATTGTCATTAGGGAAATCCTATTGCGAATAACGCCATTAACTGTAGGAAACTGGCTATTTGCCCTTGTAACAGGGATTATGCTTGCCATTTCCGCCTTGTATGAAATCATTGAATGGCTGGCGTTTAAAATAGCGAAAGGAGGAAAGGTGACACAAGGATTTTTAGGCATGCAAGGAGATCAATGGGATGCCCAATGGGATATGTCCTTAACATTAGTGGGCTCGATCCTTGCGTTACTTTTCCTTTCAAAGCTACATGACCGCTTGTTAAAGGAGGTCAAGAAATAAGCTTTAAACCAATCGCTGCTCCAAGCACCATGCTAATAAAAAGCAATCGCGGCCAATTTTTTGGTTCATTGTATAAAAGCATTCCTAAAATTGCCCCACCAGCAGCGCCAATTCCTGTCCAGATTGCATAGGCTGTACCCATCGGTAACGATTTCATCGCTATAGCAAGGAATAGAAAACTTGCGCTAAAACTAACGATCATATATAGAAATGAGGCCAAGTTTTTGTTTTGATGGAATTTATTAATCATCGCAACTCCAAGCATTTCAAACATACCTGCTAAAATGAGAGACATCCAAGCCATTACGATTCCGCTCCTTCCGAATGATCACTTTTTGTGACTAGCTTTAAGCCGATCACGCCGATTAATAATACGAGAATAAGTAGTAGTTTCGCTATTTTCACTGGTTCTCCAAAAAATAAAATTTCCGACAAAACGGTTCCGGCCGTTCCTAACCCTACAAAAACGGCATAGACCGTTCCAACAGGTAAGTTCTTTCCGGCCATAATCATCAGATAAAAGCTAATGAAGATAGAAATCAACGTGCCAGCCCAAGTCCAAAAAGAATCCGCATACTTTAATCCAATCACCCAGAACACTTCAAAAAAAGCGGCTATAAATACTTTCAACCATTCCTTATCCATTTCATCTTCCTCCTTAATATGTAAGTAAAAAAGCCTGAGAGATTATCAAAAATAATCTCCCAGGCTTTTATCCTTCCGTGACACAGCAAAGCGCTGTGAGCTTTCTCTCGGACCAGACCAGTTGTATTATCTGCGGAACCCTAGAAAGCATATTTCACAAACAAAATTCACTGTTTGCGCTTTATTCAATTTTGATATGGAAGCTACTAACTACATAGTGATTTCTAAGCTTTAGTTTGTCAAGGGTGGGGATTGATAAGTACCTTTTTTTACCCTTTCTTTCTATATTCTTTCCTTAATAAAAATATAAAATAAGGAGCACCGATGATGGCGGTCATTACACCAACTGGAACCTCTCTAGGAATAATGAGCATTCTACCTATACTATCACCTAATAACATTAAGTTAGCGCCAATTAATGCTGCTAACGGAATTAATAGCTGATGTCGCCCACCCACAAGCTGACGAGCGATATGCGGGGCAATTAATCCAATAAAACCGATAGAACCTACTGCCGCTACTGAAACACCTGCTAATGTAACAGAGAGTAGCAATAACCAAAAACGTTGCCGAATTAGATCAAGCCCTAAAGATTGGCTATATTCATCACCTAACTGAAAAATATTTAACTTAGGGTATTGCCCCCATGCAACGGGAAGAAGAATGATGATCCATGGAAGAAGGGATAGCACCTCACTCCAACCTCTGCCCCACAAACTCCCTGACATCCATAATAACGCCATATTAATATCAGTAGGGTACTTAACAAGTAAGTATTGAATGCCTGATTGAAAAATTGCGCCTAATGCTATACCAACTAATGCAAAGGATGCTGGACTTAATGTCAAACGCTTACTTAAAAGCAAAAGCAGAAGAAATACTAAAAATGCACCCGTTAAGGCGGAAATTGGCAAAATATATTTAGGAGCACTAGGGAACAGAAAGATGACCAACGCGGCAAAAAACCCCGCTCCTTTCGTTAGACCGATGACATCAGGGCTTGCTAACGGGTTGCGAACAAGGCTTTGTAATATGACGCCTGCTACTGCTAATCCAAAGCCTGCAAGAATACTAATGACAGCACGAGGCAATCGATATTCCCAGATAATAAAAGTGAAAGAGGTATCCGTTTGAAACAGACTAAGCCATAAATCTTGAATGGGAATAGAAACAGCGCCAACACTTAAGGACAAAAGAAAAAAAGCTATTAGCAGTGCAGAAGAACAAATAAATATGAGCGTTCTTTTCATGAGATGGCTCCTCCTTTCTTACGGGCTAAATAAATAAAGAAAGGTCCACCAATAATTGCTGTTAAAATCCCGACTGGTGATTCATAAGGGTAGGCAATAAAACGACTGAAGAAATCGGCATAAATAAGTAGCATACCACCTAATAGCCCAGTAAATGGAAAAAGTACCTCTAGCTTGTTGCCGACTAATAAACGTGCAATATGAGGAACTAATAGTCCCACAAAAGCGATTGGTCCACAAATAGCGACGGCTGATCCTGCTAACAAGGTAACGATGAGTAGCGCCATCCATTTGACTAGCAAAACCCTTTGCCCAAGACCAATAGCTACCTCATCATCAATAAGTAAAAGCTTAAACGAAGGCAACATTAATAATAAAGCAACACTCCCAATGATAGACCAAGGAAAGATCGTTTGTAGATCTGACCACGCTGCTTGATCGACAGCTCCAACTAGCCAGAAGATCATGCTATCCGTTGAATGTTGATTCATGATCATCAATCCTTCTGTTAAAGAAGATAAAAGAAAATGAACAGCAATTCCTGCTAAAGCGATTCGAACAGGTTGCTTTTGGTGAACTCCTACTAACGACAAGACGAGAAAAGCACCGATGATGGCCCCAATGAATGCTAAGTAAATAGAAAAGGTTAAAGTTAAGCTCGGAAACAAAATTAATCCAAGAACAACAGCTAAGGAAGCGCCAGCATTTATACCAAAAACGTGTGGCGATGCAATTGGATTTTTCGTCACAAGCTGGGTCAGTAGCCCTGCTAACGCCATATGATAACCAATAACAAAAGCCATAAATGTTCTTGGCATTCTTAATGTTTGAATATAAAGATGCTCTTTGTCATGTCCTTGATAGGTCACTGCCTCTAGTAAAGCACGCCATGAAATGGTCGCTTGTCCCCATTTCAAACTAATGAAGAAACCGATGACAATGAGAAGAAATGTGATGGAAAAAAGGAAGAGCAGAAACATTTTAGGTTTCTGCTTTCTAAGGGAAAACGTATTCATTTTACTGTTCCCCTAAATGCTTTACGATGTCCTCAATCATTTTTTCAGAACCAATCAATCCGCGTGATAGCGCCCAATCTCTACGTTCCACTATAAATACTTGATCGTTCTTCACAGCATCAATTTCTTGCCATAAAGGGTTGTTTTTCCATTCATCTACAATCGTTTCTTCTGTAGCTGGTAGCAAGAAAATAGCTTGTGGATTCGTTTCAACCAATTGCTCCAAGCTTAATTTTGGATAAGAATCCTCACTTTGCACTGGATCATTAAAGCCGATGCTTGTTAGAAAAGAGCCTGTGTAAGAATGATCTGAATGAGCAAACAATCCTTCTGGATTTGTTACAGCAGGTAATACAGTTAGAGCCGTTTCACCTAATTTTCGCTGTGCTTCTTCCATTTTTTGTTGATGTTCTTCTAAACGCTGTTTTCCTTCTGCTTCTTTTCCTACAGCTTTTGCAATCACTAAATAGTTATCAAGCATTTGCTTATAATCTGCTTGGTGGTCGTCTAAAACAATAGTTGGTGCAATGTCTTTTAATTGATCATAAACGTTTTTATGGTGATTTAAATCAGCAATAATTAAATCTGGTTGCAAAGAACTGATCATTTCAATATTTGGTTCGTAGCGAGAGCCGATGGATGTGTAGTCCTTTAATTGTTCTCTTACTGTATCCATGAAAAGCTCCGGATTATCATCATCCGCTACACCTGTTGGTTGAACGCCAAGAGTGATCAGGGCATCGGTGTAACTAAATTCTAAAGCAATAATTTTTTCTGGCTTTTTATCAAGCACAGTCGTTCCGAGGGCATGTTTAATCTCAATTGCCTCTTTCGTCTTGTCAGGTGTGTCTTCTTTCGTTTCTTTTTTATCGGAGTTGCCGCAAGCAAATAAACTTAAAATAAGTACGCTAATAAAAGCAAAGCTAAGCATCCGTTTTGTCCAATGGTGCATATGTTATTCCTCCTAAAATGATTTTGATAATTATTATCATTTAGATTGTATGTGTTATTACTGCCACTGAACATATCTTTATTTAAGAAGTAACATGTCAAATCTTTAGATTTTCATATTTCGAAAAGCTGTTGGCGAACACCCCACCTCTTTTTTAAAACTGCGACTAAAGTGAAAATAATCAGAAAATCCAACTTTTAGTGCTATTTCTTTTGCCGTTAAATTAGATTGAAGTAAGAATTGCTTGGCCTTTTCAATTCGTAGCTTCAATAGATATGTTTTTACTGTCACTCCTGTATATTTTTTAAATAACACTGTATAATGCCCTACGCTTAATCCTGCTCTTTCTGCTAACAATGGCAATTTTATTTCTAACATATAATGTTGATTCAAATAAGAAACTGTCTCCTCAATATAATTCATGGTTGATGCCTTGTCCGTTTTCATTTCTGATTCATATAAGTAAATAAATAAAATCCGCTCAAGCATAAGCCGTTCTCGAAATTGTTGAACTTCGACTAGTTTCATAGTGTTTTCCTGACTACGTATTCGAATAAGCTCGTCCACCATATAATATATTTTCTCTTTGCTAGTGGAAAATACTGGACCATGTAACACCCAGTCTTGATTTTCAGGAAAAAGTTGATAAGTGATCAATATATAAGTAGCAGACTTGGTTTTTGGGGTTTCTATACGGACTGGTCCTTTATTTGCGTGTAGCATAAAACCGTCTACACAAGTAATCGGAGGCTCATTCTCCACTGTAATGGTGATATGTCCTTGTTTAACGATGATGATCGTATGTTTCCTTTGCTTAGGTGTATAGTTTTGTGTGGTAGAAAAACATTTTATGTCCTTTAAAAAGGGAATACTCGTTAAAAGTTGTTCAAAGCTCATAGCTGCAACATCCTTTTGCTTAAATAGTTGAAAATGCAAGAAGAGATCAAGCCTTTATAGCAAGATCTCTAAGTGAGTGCGCATTTTTCACATGAATTATTGGGTCAAATCACTAGGATATCCAGGTTACTAATCAATAATAATGCTTGCTTCATTTTTTGATAACCATTCTCATTAATGATTAAATCTTATCCTTTTGAATACAGACTGTCAATGAATGATTAATGGTAATCATCTTTTTCACATACTATCGGTAAGTAAAGGAATTGTATTGTCTGATTGAAAAAAATGGGAGGAGACAGGCATCTATTTTGACGTTTTTAATGAAAATTATTATCATTTAAAATAGGTGTAATATAAAGTTGATTGATAGATTATTAGGAGGTTGTTAAGTTGTCTATTGCTAAAACGATTCGTGAGAGACGATCTATTAAAACGGGATATAAGGGTGAGGCAGTTTCTAAAGAGGTGATAGTAGAGCTACTAAATGATGCGGTGTGGGCACCGAATCACGGACTGAGAGAGCCGTGGCGTTTTATTTTTGTGCCAACGGAAAATAAAGAAGCATTTATTGAACAGTTAATTCTTACATACCCAAAAGATATGCATGAAAATAGAAGAAATTATTTTAGTCAGCCAGCAGCTTTTTTAGTCGTTGTGATGAAAGAGGATCCACGTCAGAAGCAATGGGAAGAAGATTTCGCGGCGACGAGTGCATTAATTCAAAACTTCCAATTGCTCGCTTGGGAACGCAGCTTAGGTGTAGTGTGGAAAACGAATCCGCATAATTGGGATCCAAAGGCAAGACAATTAATGAATGTGCAGCCTGGAGAAAAAGTTGTTGGCTTCTTGCATTTAGGCTATTTTGATTCAGAACAGATTCCAGATGCAAGACCGCGAACGCCAGTCGAAGAAAAGCTGACGATTATGTAAAAAGGAAGGTACCCTAGTGGTGCCTCTTTTTTATTATTTCTAAAAGTTAGAAAATTCTGTATAATATAATGTGAATTAGTCTCTTTAGGACAAGTAGGAGTGTGAGTGTGTGGGAGTTCAAGCTGAAAGTGTTGCGAAGTTGCACGAGCGTAAGGAAGCAGCGATCCATCCGTTCGTTTTTGGTCTATTAGTGGTAATGACGACAGCTTTAATGGGTTCTTCTTTTGCTGTAGGAAAAATAGGTCTTAATTATGTGTCACCGTTGTTACTGGTGGCTCTTCGCTTTTCGATTGCTGGTGTGGTGATGGTTATTGCGGTTCGTGTATTGAATCGTCCGCACCCTCGAACATTGAAACAATGGCTACAAATGGCGATCATCGGCTTTTTTCAAACGGCGGCGGTGATGGGTTGTATCTTTATGAGCTTGCGAACGATCACTTCAGGAGAATCAGCGATATTAACGTTCACGAATCCATTGCTCGTTGTGTTATTAGGGACAATCATTTTCAAAATTAAGTATCGGGTGTTGCAGTGGCTTGGTGTCGTTTTTGGCATCGTGGGCGTATTTATCACGATGGGTGGACAATTAAATCTAGAAGTTGGAACGGTATACGGTCTTTCTTCGGCAGTCACTTGGGCGGTTGCCACATTATTAATTAAAGCTTGGGGATATAGATTAGACACGTGGGTACTTACTGCTTATCAAATGCTCTTTGGTAGCATCATTTTATTCATGGCTAGCTTTCTATTAGAAACACCTTCGATTGAGCTCAATATGACTTCTGTAGTGATTGTACTTTGGTTGGCTTTCATGGCCTCTATTGTTCAATTTGCTGGCTGGTTTTATTTAATCCAAAAAGGAGACCCAGGAAAAACAAGTGCTTTTCTGTTTTTAGCCCCATTCTTTGGCGTACTAACAGGCTGGCTACTGCTAGGAGAACAGCCACAATGGTATATTATTCTTGGAGGAGCATTCATTTTTGTCGGGATCTTTATGGTAAATTGGAAGGCGAATAGGTAGTGTCGTATGGGGCGTGGGCTTTTTTATTAGGAGAAGTCGGCGCTTCATTTAGTATAATGATGTTAAAATTCCCAAAAAGGATGATATTTATGGGGCCTAACGGGTTAATTCTATTTTTCTTATTCATGGTACCTGTTTTTGTACTAACTGGAATTGCTTTATTGTGGAGAAAGCGTAGGATAGTTTTTTGGCTTCTAGTAAAACAGTGAAGGTTGTTTTTTACGATGAAACGCATGTTACTTATTTATATTTAGTGGAAGATGGTCAGGTGAGTTTAACATAATCCGAGAGAAGTCCTCTTCCTCAAGGAGCGTGAAGGGCACAGCCGAAAAGCGTTGCGTTGATGGCCTCTCGAACTTTGTCGAAAGAAAAAAGGATGAAATTTTCCAGTTGTCATTGATAGGAACATACATTCTTATTATAATGATGACAAAGGAGGGGGATCTCATGTATCGAACGTTGAAAACGGGCTTTTCAGCGCCACAGTCCACGCTTCAACAGTTATTTCACCTACGTCGGATCTGCGGAACGATTTGGAATGATTGCGTGCAGTTGGCTCGTTATTACTATCGGATTCACGGCGAGTGGATTAACAAAAGTGACCTTCAAGCTGAATTCAAAGGCTTATATCCTCTTCACAGTCAGACGATCCAAGCAGTGTGCCATAAGTTTTTGCGTGCCCGAGAAGGGGGTCGCCAAGCTCGTAAAACGAACAAGTCCATCCGATATCCATACAAAGAAAAATTCGTGTTTCCTCCTAAATGGGTCGACAAATCCTTCGTGTTAGAAGGACGGAAACTGATCCTTAGCTTAGGAAGGTGGCAAGGAAAACAACAAGCGCCGCTCGTATTGAAGCTTTCGTCCGTCCCCAATGGTCGAGTTAAAGAAGTAGAACTCGTCTATGATGGCCGATGGCATGCCTGTTTGTCGTATGAAGACGGCATCGAGCCTGTGCCAATTCAAGATGGTCAGACAGCGGCGATCGATCCAGGGGAAATTCATACAATTGCCGCCGTCAGTACTAATGGACAAGCACTGGTGATTTCAGGCAGAAAGATGCGCAGTGTTCACCGGTTGCGAAACAAAAAAGTGAGAGAGCTGCAAATCCTCATGAGTCGGTGTCAAAAAGGATCGAGAAAATGGCGCCAATACAGCCGAGCAAAAAAGTACATTCTCTCCAAAAGCGAACGACAGCTAGGGGATCTCTTACATAAGACGACCCGTACTTTTGTGAACTGGTGTATAGAACAAAAAGTCGGGCATGTCGCTTTTGGCGATGTGGAAGGCGTTCAGCGGTACACAAGCAAGCGAAACAAAAAACGAAAACGAATTCGTTCCCAACAAGTGAACCAAAAACGTAGCAACTGGAGCTTCGGAAAACTCACGAAACAGTTGGCCTATAAATTAGAGACGGTTGGCGTCTCCTTATCAAAAGAAAACGAAGCTTATACGACGCAAGCATGCCCTGCTTGTGGAAAACGGAACAAAGTCCGTTCACGAAACTACCAATGCTCTTGCGGTTATGAACGGCATCGGGACATCCACGGTGCAGGGAACATCTTATCCCAGTATGTGCAGGGGAAGTTTCGAGAAGTGATGTTGACGAACATCACGTATCTACGTCCTGTATAGGCGTAGTAGATGGGCAGAACCGCCCCAGAGGGAGA
>NKXN01000057.1 GCA_002261155.1 Bacillaceae bacterium SAS-127
CAGTTTTCAAAGATCAATTTTAATTGGAGCGGGTGATGGGAATCGAACCCACGACATCAGCTTGGAAGGCTGAGGTTTTACCATTAAACTACACCCGCATGAAATGAACAGCTGGTCGGGAAGACAGGATTCGAACCTGCGACCCCTTGGTCCCAAACCAAGTGCTCTACCAAGCTGAGCTACTTCCCGTATAAAAAAATTATATGGCGCGCCCGAGAGGAGTCGAACCCCTAACCTTTTGATCCGTAGTCAAACGCTCTATCCAATTGAGCTACGGGCGCAAATTATATTATATATGCGGCCGAGAGGACTTGAACCTCCACGGGGTCTCCCCCACTAGGCCCTCAACCTAGCGCGTCTGCCATTCCGCCACGACCGCTTGATTACTGCGACAGAATTTCATTTTAACACTTCTTTTTAACTAAAGCAATATCTTTTTTTTAAAAACTTATATAGATAAATGCTTTTATCTCTTACATAACTCCACCGATAAATGGTGAGCCATGAAGGACTCGAACCTTCGACCCTCTGATTAAAAGTCAGATGCTCTACCAACTGAGCTAATGGCTCAAAAAAATGGCTGGGCTAGAAGGATTCGAACCTTCGCGTGACGGAATCAAAATCCGCTGCCTTACCGCTTGGCTATAGCCCAATTTTTTCAAAAAAACAAAAATGACCCGTACGGGATTCGAACCCGTGTTACCGCCGTGAAAGGGCGGTGTCTTAACCGCTTGACCAACGGGCCAGTATGGCGGAGAAGGAGGGATTTGAACCCTCGCGCCGGTTACCCGACCTACACCCTTAGCAGGGGCGCCTCTTCAGCCTCTTGAGTACTTCCCCAAAATATGGCTCCGCAGGCAAGATTCGAACTTGCGACCGATCGGTTAACAGCCGATAGCTCTACCACTGAGCTACTGCGGAATAATCAACTCGTCTCATCGACAATTTATATTATATTAAAATGACACAAGAGAGTCAACACATTTTTTAAAAAACAGTGAATTTTTTTGAAAGAATATCTTCTTTCTGTTTACGTGCTTACTAAAGTTATCAGTAAACAAAAGGAATGTCAACTAGCAAATCATTTTCATAAACCCTTTTCTTCTTTAAACACAAGTGTACCTCTGCACTTTCCACAAACGTAACGACTTGTGTTGATTCTTCTCGCACGCCTATAAGTTAAGGAACAACTTGTGCACTGATAAATCAATTGACGGCTTTTCCTTTTAGGACGATCGCTTGTTAATGGCGTACAGTGTCTTGGAGCACCTACTTCTTTCATTAATCGCTTAAAATCATGATCGCGATGCTTGTACCCTTTCCCGAGCAAATGCAAATGGTAATGGCATAATTCATGCTTAATAATCCCGACCAGTTCTTCTTCTCCGAATGCTTCCAAGTATTTTTTATTAATTTCAATATTGTGCGACTGTAACAGATATCTTCCACCTGTTGTTTTCAGGCGGTGATTGAACACCGCCTGATGAAGAAAAGGGCGACCGAAATTTTCTCGTGAAATCTTTTCAACTAAACTTTGTAGTTCTTCATCCGTCATTTCTCGTCCACCCTGTTCTATTTATTGTTTCCCATCAATCATTGTTAACGATACTCGTCCTTTATTCTGATCAACTTGCTCCACCCACACAGTCACGACATCACCTACTGCCACGACATCAAGCGGATGTTTCACAAATCCTTTTTTCAACTTAGAGATGTGGACTAGACCGTCTTCTTTCACTCCAATATCAACAAATGCACCGAAATCGACGACATTTCTAACGGTTCCTTGCAATTCCATTCCTGGCTTTAAATCTTCTAGTTTCAATACATCTGTCTTCAATAATGGCTTTTGCAATTCATCACGCGGATCACGTCCTGGTTTTTGCAACGCTTCGATAATATCCTTCATTGTTAACGTACCAAGTTCTAGTGATTTAGCTGTTTGTTCTATATCCAGTGCGTTAAGAGCCGAGCTAAGTTCATTTGTGCCAATATCTACTGTTGAAAAGTTCATACTTTGTAGTAGCTTCTTCACCGCTGAATAGTTCTCTGGATGGATTGCTGTCCGATCAAGCTTTTCTTTTCCTGTTAATATTCTTAAAAAGCCGATACTTTGTTCAAAGGTCTTCGCTCCAAGTCGAGGTACTTTTTTCACTTCAGATCGCTGAGTAAATTTACCGTTTTCCTCTCTAAATTTAACAATGTTATTAGCCACCGTTTTGTTGAGACCTGCTACATATTGCAAAAGAGAAGCAGAAGCGGTATTTAAGTTTACACCTACTTGGTTGACGGCCGTTTCAACGACAAATGTTAACGAATCATTTAGCTTCTTTTGAGACACATCATGCTGATATTGACCAACCCCTACTGATTTCGGATCAATTTTCACCAGTTCAGCTAGTGGGTCCTGCAATCTGCGAGCAATAGAAACAGCACTTCTTTCTTCTACTTGAAGATCAGGAAATTCTTCGCGTGCGATATCTGACGCGGAATAAACACTTGCTCCTGCTTCGTTGACAATCATATAAGCGATTGGTCTGTCGCTTGATTTAATCATATCAACGACGAATTGTTCCGTCTCCCTTGAAGCTGTTCCATTCCCAACAGTCACTAGCTCGATTTTGTATCGATCTAATATTTGTTTAAATATTTTTCTGCCTCTGCTCTTTTCGCTTTAGGTGGGTGCGGATAGATCACACCGATATAAAGTACTTTCCCTGTCTCATCAACAGCTGCCAGCTTACAACCTGTCCGATAGGCTGGATCTACACCTAACACCATCTTCCCTTTCAATGGTGGCTGAAGCAGCAGTTTCCTTAAATTCTCTGAAAAAATATGAATCGCTTGGTCTTCCGCTTTTTCCGTTAGTTCATTTCGAACCTCTCGTTCAATGGAAGGTTGAATCAACCTCTTGTAGGCATCCTGCAAAGCTTCAGATACAAAAGTAGCCGCTGGGCTCTGTTCATTTTTAATATATCGCTTTGTTAAATAGTGGATAACCCTGTCGATATCCGCTTGAATAGCCACCTTTAACACGCTTGCTTTTTCTCCACGATTGAGAGCAAGGGTGCGATGAGGAACGATACGAGCAACTGGTTCTTCATATGAATAATACATTTCAAAAATGTTCTTCTCGTCTTCTGCATCTTTTTTCAGAGCAGATTGGATCACACCCGTACGGAAGGTTTCTTTGCGAATCCACTCACGAATTTGTGCATCATCTGCCACTGTTTCTGCGATGATATCCATCGCTCCTTGGATCGCTTCTTCTATTGAAGCAACTTCTTTCTCTGCTGAAATATACTTTTTCGCTTCTTCTTCAACAGGAGGTGAAGAAGGTAACGATAGTATCCATTCCGCTAGTGGCTCTAGTCCTTTTTCCTTTGCAACAAACGCTTTCGTTCGTCTCTTTTGCTTGTAAGGTCGATATAAGTCTTCCACAGCCTGCATCTTATCAGCTGCTAAAATATTCGCTTTTAATTCATTCGTCAGCTTTCCTTGTTCCTCAATTGAACGAAGTACTTCTTCTTTACGCTGAACGAGATTTTGTACATATGTATAACGATTCATAAGGGTGCGAATTTCTACTTCATCCAATGCTCCCGTCATTTCTTTACGATATCGGGCGATAAAAGGTACGGTTGCCCCTTCTTCAATTAATGAAATAACCGCACGTACCTTTTTTAACTCAATATTTTCTTCTTGAGCAACCTTCTTCAAAATACTTTCGCGGTCTTGAATCTTTTCCTCAGACATACTTTCGCCCTCCATTTCTTCATTTCTTTATTTTAACAGATTTACCCCGGTCAATTAAAATGAAACGACAAGAAAAAAGCCTGCAATGATTAAAGCAGGCTACCAACGATAAACGTACAATCATCATTTGATTGCATCGACTCTTCTTCAAGAATATCCGCAATTGATGCTAGTTTATCCTTACTTAACAATGATTTGACATTCATGAGGTTAAGACCATCTGAATGCAAAATAAATTTACAATTAGATTCGTAAGCAAATCTTTGCGTTCGGTACTTTTGTGCACGTCCTGATAAAAAGCCCCTCACAGGCAGAGGATACGTTAATTTTCCTGTTTCCGTATATAAATAAAAACGAATATTGCCGACACAGCTGTATTCAAACGCTTGCCTTACCAAATAGACTTTCATGATCGCAACCGCTGCTCCTCTTTTATGCTGAAGCGCTTCATTACTTAGGCGCATTAATTCATCGACATCTTCATGATGATTCTCAACAACCGTTGCGATCACCGCATCAGCAGACTCATTAGCTAATTCACCGCTTCCGAGTCCATCAGCAAGTACACAAATGAAATAACCTGTTGTTTCATAAATAAAATAGCTATCACCGCATAACAGATTGCCATTTTTGGCTACTTGATTCGCATAAATTTCTATTTGCTTACTTTGATAATGAATCATTAGGATAATCGCTCCGTTGTAAGAGATTCCTTCTCAATCGCTTCTTTTAGCTTTTTAATGGCTTTTCGCTGCAATCGAGATACGTGCATTTGCGAAATCCCTAGCTTTTCACCTGTATCCTTTTGGCTCATATTGTCTATGTAGGTACATTGAATGATTTGCCGTTCGCGATCAGATAATACATGAAGAACCTTATTAAGGACGAGGCGTTGATCTACTTTTTCATAGCCTTCATCTTGACTGCCGACGATGTCAAGAAGAGTGACTGTGCTCCCATCAGAATCCGCTTCAATCGAGTGATCGACAGACAATGCTTGATAGCTTTTCCCCATCTCCATTGCCTCAAGCACTTCCTCTTCTGATATTTCAAGATGGCGAGCAATCTCCTCTACTTTTGGTGATCGTTGCAAGTTTGTCGTTAACTCCTCCACTGTCGCCTTAATTTTCGGTCCAAGCTCCTTAATTCTTCGCGGCACATGCACGCTCCACGTTTTATCTCGTAAAAAACGCTTAATTTCCCCTACGATTGTAGGGATAGCAAACGCCTCGAAGCTTTTCCCATACGAATCATCGTACCTTCTAATTGCCCCAAGGAGACCCATCATTCCCACTTGCACAATATCTTCGTGGTAGCTTTTTCCTTTTGAATATTTCCGTGCAATCGACTCCACCAGTCCTTGATAATGTTTCACTAGCTTTTCCTGTGCTTCTTCGTCGTTGCTTTGCTGATACGCTTGAATCCATTCAATGGCTTGCTTTTTCGATTCCTGGTTAGGTTGAGACGACCTGTGCATCCCTCTCCACCTGCTCTCCTTCAAGATACTTTGTCATCAACAAAGTAATCCCTTCATTTTGGTGAACTTTCACTTCATCCATTAATGTTTCAATGAGAAATAACCCTAAGCCTCCTTCGCGCAGAAACTCGACAGAATGATCGGTATACGGACCTAAAGCTTTCTTTGTGTTTAAAAAGTTAAAGCTTTGACCATGATCTGCTACCATCACTTCTAAATGTTTACTATACAACGCAAAGCCAACAATAACTTCTCCTTCATCACTATCTTGATAAGCATGTTGCACAGCATTTGTAATCGCTTCGCTTGTCGCTATTTTTAAATCTTCAATCGCATCATATGTAAAGCCCATTCTGCTGGCGATCCCCGACAATGTCAGTCTAATCACTCCTACAAATTCTGGCTTCGCAGGAATTTTCATCTCGATGTATTCAAAGTCTTTCATTGTTATACGCCACCTTCTACTTCAGAATGAATATTCATAATACCGGACAGTCCCGTAATATCAAACAGTCGTTTCAACCTTCCAGATAACCCGACTAATTGAAGCGTTCCATTCTTGGCATTTAAGCTTTTGAATAAACCGACAAAAATCCCCAAACCCGTGCTATCCAAATAAGTAACTTCCGTTAAATCAATGATTAAGGTTTGATTCAATTTAACATGCGGAAAAACGGTTTCCTGCAGTTTAGGTGCTGTATACACATCAAGCTCTCCTCCAATATACACCTTTGTATATTGGTCCATTTCTTCTACATTAATCGTAATATTCATTTCATCCACCTCTTTCGGCCACATGATCGATTTCACATCTTAAATTTCTACCCAATATTACTTCCGCTAAACCTCTGTTTATTGCACTCGTTTTAAAATAATCAACGTGAAATCATCACGCAATTGGAATTCTTGCAAATATTCGAGGTCGCGATATACGTTGTTCGCTATCTCTTGTGCCTCTAAGTGGATATATTGTTCGATGTAGCTAATGAGTGTCTCTATTTCAATAAACCCCTCTTTTGTTCGACACTCTGTTACACCGTCAGACATCAGTAAGATGACATCTCCAACTTCCACTCTTTTTTCATACTGACGATACTTTGTCTTTTTATCTACACCGAGCACGAGGCCTTTTGCATACAACTCTTCAAATTTCTTCGTTTGATGATTATAAAAGAACCCTGGCTCATGACCTGCTGACGAATAATAAAATGTATGATTGCGAATGTTGTACATTCCATAAAACATCGTAATAAACATCGTCGGGTCAACATTTTGTTCAACGACACGATTTAAACTTTCTAACACAAGGTTTGGCTCTAGACTCCCCTCAGGCAAACTATCCATAGAATATTTAATCATCGACATACACAAAGCAGCCGGAATTCCTTTTCCAATAATATCTGCTACCGCTACACTGACCGTATGATTTTCATCATGAACAAAATGATAATAATCCCCACTCATCCGCCGAGCAGGCACACTAATAGCACCTATATCGAGCGTAGAAACGTCCGGGATTTGCGTACCTAATAAAGTTTGTTGCATCCTAGCAGCTACTTCAATTTCGCTCTGTAGCTCTTGCTGGAAGGTACGCAAGCTTTGATGTTCCCGATAAGCTAAACCGTAGCTAATCATTACCTCTAACAGGATATCTAAAGCGAGAAGAACAGACTGAGGAATGTTAGATTCTAACTCCATGATGGCTGTTTTATGAATGCTGATCATTTCTTCAGGGGATATTTTATGTTCAATCGCCTGTCTACTAAACTTTTGACTCAAATATAGAGCATGTTCGTCTTGTTCTTCTATATAGCTTTCTAGAAGTTCTTTATATTGCTCCTGAATGCTTTCTTTAAAGTCCATGTTTCCCCCTCCTAACGGAGCCATTTGATTGCCTTAATGAACGTTCCTTCTCCCGGATTGGACTCGATTGAAAATTCATCCATCAGTCGTTTCACACCTGGCAAACCAGCTCCGAGCCCTCCTGATGTGGAAAATCCATCCTCCATGACTTTTCGAATATCAGGAATCCCTGGCCCTTGATCGTTTGATATAATCACTAAACCAACTTTACCTACTGCCTCTGTCTTTTCTATCTGAATGTCCCCTTCTCCTGCATACAAATAAATATTTCGAGCTAACTCGCTAATGGCAGTTGTAATTCGAGCTTGATCTACTGTACCAAAGCCAAGATCTTTAGCCACATTTCTTCCGAGTTGCCTAGCCGCTACAATGTCCCATTCACTTATAATCCTGACGCTAGAACCCATAGATTAGTCCTCCAATTCCTGTTGAAGTTTCTCCAAGCCTTTTTCTAAATCAAGAGCGGTCAAGACATCTTCGAGACGAATACCTAATTCAATTAAAGTAATAGCGACGGCCGGCTGAACCCCTGTAACAACCACTTTTGCTCCCATAAGCTTAGACATACTAATCACATCTCCAAGAACTTTCGCAATGAAAGAATCGATAAAATCAATCGAGGTAAAGTCAATGACAACCCCTCTAGCACTCGTTTCATGAATTTTTCGGAGAAGATCCTCTTGAAATTGCAAAGCTGTTTGGTCATCCAATTCCCATTGAATGGAGATTAACAAACAATCATAAAGTTTTAAGATCGGGATTCTCACATTCCTCCCCCCACTTCAATAATTTTTCGATCTGTCAACGCTAAAGCTTGTTCAATCCCTTTCTTTAACGTACTTGTCGTGAGTACTTGTTCTAAGTTAATACCTAAAGTAACGATCGTTTGGGCGATTTCTGGACGAATCCCGACGATCATGCATTTCGCTCCTACTAAATGAACCGCATCAGCTGCTTGAATCATATGATGAGCCACCATTGTATCAACGACAGGCACACCGGTAATATCAATCAGTACCACTTCCGAACGATACTTGACGACGCCATTCAATAAGTTTTCCATAATCAATTTCGCTCTCTCTGTATCAATTGTACCGACAAGCGGCATCACTGAAATCTTTTCAAACACCGGGATCAACGGAGCAGATAACTCCTGCAAAGCAATTTTTTGCAACGATACTGTCCGTTCCCAAGAGTCCGAATAAGAATCAATAATCGTATTATTCATTGGAAACATCCAGCGGTTTAACTCTGACGAAAATTCAATATAATTTTCTTTATCAATAATTCCTTGTTCCTTCATGTCGTTAGATACAATTTGACTAAAAGTATTCAAACCTAGATTGACAACGGTTAGCGGCCAGCCTAAGTGGACAATCTTTCTAGCAAATTCCGCTACTCTAGATTGAAACTCCTGCTCCGTTTCAACAAAGTTGGAGATCAACAATTCGATGAATTCTCTGCTTGTTTTAGTAAACATTCGATCAGACATCATCGTAACCGCTCGATCATCGGCCTCCTCTTTCATCCAAAGGATCCACTGATCCAATATTTCGCTTTTATTTGATTGCACATAGTTAAAAATAAGTTTACGCATACAGACATCTCCAATTCACTAAATTTCACACTTAGATCAGCACTATATGAAAGGTCACAGTGACCGAAAGCTGATACAACTCTCCCTTATTTCCGCACTTACTTTTTTTCTTCCTCTATATTCATATTAAATATTATAATGTTTATCGGACTAATTAAAAAGCAGAAGCCTGCAAAATGCCCTCACTCCTAATTCTGCATAAAAAAATAAGACGCCTACTAGATTACTCTAGCAAACGTCTTTCTAAAATTGAATAAGGCCTAAACTAATTTGCAAGGCATCATCTACTTTTTCCATCATTTCCTCATCAAGCTGAGTGATTTTGTCCGTTAACCTTTGTTTATCAATGGTTCGAATTTGTTCAAGAAGAATAACGGAATCTCGCTCAAAGCCGTAACGCTTTGCATCAATTTCAACATGTGTAGGCAACTTAGCTTTTTGAATTTGCGCTGTTATAGCAGCAACAATAATAGTGGGACTGAACCGATTCCCAATGTCGTTTTGAACTACTAGCACAGGCCGCATTCCGCCTTGCTCTGAACCGACAACAGGGGACAGGTCTGCGAAATATACGTCACCACGTTTAACTATCACACGGATTATCCTCCACTTACTAAACGTTCTACAGTATTACCTGCTTCATACTCCGCTTGCATCGCTTCAGAGGCAATAGCTAAATTGATCTTCGCCATTTCCATGTAACCACGTCTCATCGATTCTGTAATTTGACGCTTCTTTCTCTCACGAAGATACATTTTCGTTGCTCTGTAGATAAACTCACTGCGGTTAATATTTTCTTGCTCTGCAAAACTGTCTAACTCTTTCACAAATTGTTGCGGTAAGCGAATAAATACCTCTGTTGTTGCGCTAGATTCAGACACGAACTACACCTCCACCAATCACTACACCCGTCTCCTTAACTGTCAACTTCATAATACCATCTTTTCATCCTTGATGGAAGACGAAATCCAAATTCCTGCTAATTTCTTAAGACAATTGCAGAAATCCCTCGAAACGTCTCCGTCATGCTAGAAACTACACACAAAATGTTAACCTAGTAGCGGGTTAATTACTTGAACGACCTTCCCCTGTTGTCTATATACTCTTGGCACACGTGCTGTAATCACACAAGGCACTTCATAATTAATTGTCTCCAACCGCTCAGCAATTTCATCCATGGAAATTTCTTCATCCGCTTGTTTACCAATGAGAGTAACAGTCGTACTTAAAGGCTTTTCACTAGACAATCGAATCATACATTGATCCATGCAAACCCGTCCTACAATCGGTACTCGCTCCCCTTCTACAAGCACATGTTGACCTTGAAGCTTTCTAATCCAACCATCCGCATAACCGATCGGCAAAGTGGCAATCCACTCTTCACCTTCAGCTTCATACGTAGCGCCGTAACTTACCTTTTCACCTTTTTCGATTTTTTTGATGTGAACGATTTTCGTATAAAGAGAAAAAGCTTGTTTCAAAGAAAATGGTAGAACCGATTTCATTTCCTGCGAAGGAGCTAATCCGTACATCGAAATCCCCAAACGAACGGTGTTAAAATAAGCTTTTTCATGCCGTAAAGTAGTGGCGCTGTTGGCACAATGAATATAAGGTGGTTTTTCCTCTAACGATTCAACCATAGCATTGAAACGAACTAATTGTTGTTCAAAATACATTGTATCGAGCTCATCCGCCGTTGCAAAGTGTGTAAAGAGACCTTCAAATGTGAACTTAGGTGATTGGTCAATGAAAGCGACTATCTCTTGCAGTTCTTCCGTCGTTCTCACTCCTAACCTCCCCATACCTGTATCACATTTAATATGAACATTTAATACTTGATCACTAGATAAATGTTTCTCTGCTTCTTGAAGCCACTCCAATTGATAAACAGTCAGTGAAATATTATGTTCGGCTGCCAAAGCGGCATCAGTTGATCGACTAGCCCCAAGCACCAAAATCGGTACTTCCAACTTTGACTTAGTTAAAGACAAAGCTTCATCCAAAAAGGCAACAGCTAAACCATGAGCTCCTGCTCGAACAGCCGCCTCGGCTATCGGTACATCTCCATGGCCATATGCATTCGCTTTCACAACCGCAAATAAACGTTCACTCGCGGGGAGTAACTTCAACGTCTCTTTCACATTATAGTCAATATCATCCAAATTTATTTCTGCCCAAGTATCACGATAAAAATCCATAACAACCCCCACTCACCGTTTCCTTCTTTCCGATGTTTGTTCACGATTTCATACAATTCTTAATTCTAAACCTAAACCCCCCCATGTCAACACTGAAATGCGGAAGGTGCCGTTTAGCGACGTATGGACTGGAATGATCCGATCAAGATAAAGGAAACACGGTGAACGATAGTGAACCGATGTTGACTTATCGCAAGGAGGAGCATGGAAGTACACTAGTCGCTGGCGCCTGGAGCTGGACAAACGAAATGCGGAGCCGACTGCCCAGACACGACAAGCAAATGTTCTGACACTGGAAAGGCGACGAGCCTTGGAAGTAGCAGGTTATTTGACTCGAGTGTCTAGGATATGCTGTTAAAAAAATCATTGATTGCCTTTGCAAATTCCCTCGGCTGTTCACGATTTAATTCATGACCACCGTGAGAGATAATTTTCAAAGTTGATTGATTCATTATTAGC
>NKXN01000058.1 GCA_002261155.1 Bacillaceae bacterium SAS-127
AGCGCAGACATGTAGGTGGGAGATCAACAGCCCGTAAACGCCCGATTGGTTCAACTAACAATCAGTGGGGGATGAAGCCCCCACTGATTGAAGTTTCACTTTATATTTATTTACAATTGATAAAAATTACATTATATTCATATCGTTGAGAATTTGTAAAGAAAGGTATGCTATTCTATTTTATGTTTTTTTAGGTAAGGAGGTGGAGATGCATACAGATCTTAAGTTGTATGCAATGATAAATATGAAGCAAATTAGAGAGATATTATGGTTAAATGATCCCTTTTCTTACCAAGTACTATCCTCTCTTCAATTAACTGATGAGGCTGTGTCAACCGTTGACCTTTCTGAATTAAATGATCAGGAAATCATCAAACAGGCTCTTGCTATCTGTTATGCTTATGAAGCTATGTCGATGGAACTACCATCCAATCAACTATGGAGCCAATTAGCTAAGGCAAACGATATAGAGCTAATTGCTTTTGTTTCTTCTGTTCAAGAAGAAATGGACGCACTCGCTAACGGTGCAACAACGACGATCATGATCAATGAGCCAGCATTAATGACCGAAAAGTTAAACAATATCCTTAACATAAGACGAGCATTACAGTCGCAGATGTTCGACGCTACCACTTCTGCTTATTCGCGCTCGATGCTACCGTTTATTACCCAGCAATGTTTATCGGATGAACGACAAAAAAACTATCTATTTTCTGTGATTTTCTGTCAAATAGATCATTTAACAACTGAATCGGATCAAGCATTTGTCCAGTTTTTCCAACAACAGCTACGCAAAAAGGATTTAATCATTCGCTGGAGTCACGGGCAATTTATTTTCATTTTATTTAATTTGAAACAGGAAATGCTCTCAAGCGTCTTTGATCGGATTTTGTCATCATACGAGAAAAACTTTTCTGCTAGAATGATCGGCTCAGAAATGGTGTCGCCAGCCGATTCACTAGAAACATTTGTGGAAAAATTACAGCTAGAGCTAGCAAATATTGCGGTAAGCGATGAACCAACAGTTAGTTTTCAACCATTTGTACACCTACTAAGCGAAGATGAAAAAGAAACGTATCGCATAGCCATTGTTCAAAATGATGCCTTTACGAAAAGTTTGCTCGTTAAATATGTTGAACGGTTAGCTAGTAAACGATATAAGTTTGAAATTCAGACATTTGATAATGGGCAACAGTTTTTTGAGTCCACTTGGAGTCGCAGTTATGATCCTTATTTAATTATTATTGATACAAAAACCGCGCAAATAGGCGCCGTTGAATTTGTGAAGAAACTGAGAGCATCTTATCCGAAACATCAATATGCCGTTTTCTCGTTAACGAATCGAATGAATGACATCGAGTTAATTGAATTGCTGGCATACGATATTGCTGACCATATCGTCAAGCCGTTTTCGATCGATGAACTTTTGACGAAGTTAAAACGAATCATTGAAGGAGAGCGATGATCATGGTGGCTATACCACTTCACATATTGCTTTACACCATTGTGATCTTGTTAGTCGCGCTCCTTATCTTTTTTATTGCTCTTATTCGTATCAAACAACAACGTTCGAAAATGACACAAAAGCAAGTAATTTGGACTAAGGAGCATGAGGAATATTTATTTAACCTTTTATCTACTGGCGAATGGCGGATACGAACAAACTTGTCCAAACAGTTTATTTATGAAGCGATTGAACAATTTTTCTTAAACTTTTTAAAAACTGTGAATGATCCCGAATCGCAACGTCACATTCAACAATGGGTAGAAACTCATTTTGCCGAACGATATCGTAAGCAATTGAATAGTCGTTCGCTGGCGATTCGATTAAATACACTGTACCGGATTGAAAGATTTCATTGTACTAGCTTTCAAGCTCCGTTATATCATCGTTATTTGTTAAACCAAATGACTATGGAAGAAAAAATCCTCACTTTGCAAATCTTGGCGAAATTTCAAGATGAGCGAGTAATTGAGCTTCTTAATAAAGAAGGAGTAGAATACCCTGATTTTTACTATGCCGATATTTTAACGAGACTTCCTACTACTATTGTCACTAACAACGTGATTGACCGTTTTCAAGATTTAACACCACCTCTTCAGTATGCTGCTATTGAGTATATTGGTGCTCAAGGCTGGAATGAATATGAACCTTTGTTACTAAAACTGATTGACCATAATAATCAAGAGATGAATATTCGGGCGATGAAGGCGCTATATCAGCTTCATTATTTATCCGATATGACCCCATTGCTTCCTCATTTTGAAACTGAGCATTGGCCTAAAAAAATGTGGCTAGCGAAGCTCAGTATGCTTCATCATCACGAGGCCTGTATTCCCTATTTGAAACAATGGTTAGCTGATTCATCATGGTATGTACGCCGAGCTGCGGCTAACGCTTTATTAAGCTATCCAACGGGACAATTTGAATTAAAACAAATAGCTCAATTTAGCGAGGATACCTATGCGAGAGATGCAGCGAAAGAGCGTTTAGAGAGGGGGATTGGCTTTTAATGTATACGTTTTTAGAATTCATGCGTACAGTAGTGGAGATCTTTTCACAAGTGATTTTCTTCTATACGATCGCTATTATTTTGATCATGATGATCTTAATGGCCTTTGCGATTAAACAAATACGAAAAACACACCTTCTCGATTTCGAAGAGCCGTATAATGAACATTTACGTTCTGAATTCACGAAACCGATCTCGATTTTAGTTCCTGGAAAAAACGAAGAAACAGGGATCGTCAATACAGTTCGATCATTGTTAGCGATCGATTATCCAGAATTTGAAATTATCGTCATTAATGATGGTTCGACCGATTCCACCTTGCAAACGATGGTGGATGCATTTGACCTGCAGCCGATCACAAGCTATTACCGCAAACGCTTAGCTTCTAAACCAGTGAAACAAGTTTATCAATCGAGGATCTATCCCCATTTATTTTTAATGGATAAGGAGTCTGGTGGAAAAGCGGATGCGTTAAATGCGGGAATGAATCTCGCACAATACCCTTTCTTCTGCTCGTTAGATGCTGACTCGATTGTTGAACGGACAGCCTTTATTAAAATTATGAAACCAATTATTGATTCTGACGACGACATTGTAGCGAGTGGCGGCAGTGTCCGAATTGCGAACGACTGCGTCATCGAACGTGGAGAGTTAAAGAGTGTCGCATTGAGTAAAAATAAAGTCGTTGTTCATCAAGTCATTGAGTATTTACGTGATTTCTTATTTGGTCGAATCGGCTTCGGCTCTCGTAATCTACTATTAATTGTGTCAGGAGCCTTTGGCGTCTTTTCAAAAGAGTACTGTATTACGATCGGAGGATACCGAACAAACACGGTCGGTGAAGATATGGATTTAGTCGTTCGCCTTCACCGGCACATTAAGGAAAATAAATTAAATAAAAAAATTGCTTATATACCCGAGCCAGTTTGCTGGACAGAAGCTCCTGAAACACTCGATGTATTACGGCGCCAGCGAAATCGCTGGTATCGTGGATTATTTGAAAGCCTTTGGCATAACAAACGAATGTTTTTCAACCCTCGCTACGGAAAAATTGGTTTAATCAGTTTTCCTTATTATTTATTGATCGAGCTACTAGGACCTCTCGTCGAAATGATAGGATATGTCATTATCCTACTAGGACCATTTCTAGGCGGGGTTCATATTATATATTCTTTAGCTCTCTTCTTCTGTATTTTATTACTAGGCTCAATGCTATCGATGTTTTCGATTTTGCTGGAAGAATGGAGTTTTCGCAGGTATGAAAAGCTAGAGGACTTCTTCCGTTTATTTCTATCTAGCCTGCTTGAATCCTTTTGGTATCGACCATTAATGACCTTCTTTCGTGTCGAAGGCTTCTTCCAAATCATTTTTAAAAAGAAAGCTTGGGGAGACATGAAACGTAAAGGCGTGTCCCAATCATAAAACGAACCTTCAATCAGCGGGGGTTTCTTCATCCCCCACCTAAATAATTTTGAGGTGGGGGTCTTACTGCCCGTTCATGCGGGGTAAATGACTGTATATAAATTAAGGAGATAAAACGATGAAACGAATTCTCATATTAATCGCGGTACTATTACTCATCTTCTCTCCTAGAATCCTTTGGAGTTTGAAAACGCCAACTCCTTTAGACATAGCCGTGGTCGATAAAACAGTCCCAAAAACGGATTACCGAGAACACAATGGGTTATTTTGGATTTTAGATAATGAGAAGATTTTTAACGATCGAGGAGACACGTACGATATTGGGCGAGATTATTTCGGATACGATCCATATGATCAGAAACCATTTCCGCCATTTAGTGCGTCGGGTCCATTTGACCTTATTTACATCGCCGATACGTATGGTGTCTATAGCAATGATTTAAAAGAAACACCTGACGGAGAACGCTCTAAACATATATATGGAGGGATGGACTTATTAGAGTGGAATCAAATTATGAATAGCCGTGATCAACAATCCACTTTAATCGCGGAGTTCAATTCCTTCGCTACCCCCACCGATTCAACGACTCGATCGGTCATGGAAGAAAACTTAAATGTCGAGTGGACTGGCTGGGCTGGACGATATTTCTCGGATTTAAATAGCGAGGAAATTCCACCATGGCTCATCCGTAATTATGAAAAACAATACAAAAAGAAGTGGAGCTTTGAGGGATCAGGTATTGCTTTTGTTCATTTATCCGATCAAGTTGTCGTCCTCGGTGACCAAGAGAAGCGACCATTCGTACAGTTTCAACTAACGAAAGAAGGCACGAAACATTACGAACATGTTAACGACTCTCACTATATGTATTGGTTTGATATCGTTCATCCGCAAGAGGGAGCGGTCGTGGAAGCAGAATACGACCTGCATCTGTCTCAGCAAGAAAAAGAACAGCTCAAAGATGCCCAAATCCCAACGAACTTTCCAGCAATCGTTCATCATGAACAGGAAAAAACATATTATTTTGCTGGAGACTATGCTGATTTTCCGAAACAATCGCTTGCAAAGTGGAGTGGGGCACCTTACTTATTTTGGCTGTTTACTGATAATGAAAGTCAGTTTTATTGGCACTCTTATGTACCTTTAATGCGTCACATTTTAACAGATATTGCTGAAGAGAAAGCGGAGTGAGAACAATGAAAAAAAGAAAAAACAAACAGAAATATCTTCATTTTTCCATGTGGTTCATTCTGCTAAGTACCTTTGGTGTAGGAGGTGGCATTTTATTCTTATTATTTGCTGTCGTCCCCATTGAGCAATGGTATGTCGATCGCGGGTGGTCACAATATAAAATCGATAACATCATGAAATATTACGTTATCGGCTGGGTTGTGTTCGGATTCCTCGTTTCATTCCTTTATTACCGCTATATCGTAAAAATGAAACGCTATAAATGGGCGTATACGTTAGTCATTAGCTCGATCTTACTGTGTTGCGTGTCTTTTTACTATTTTATGAATACCGGTAACGGCGTCATTCAAGGTTCGCAAGGAGAAGTAGAAAAAGGGGAGCGTTTTACATTTGGCCCTTACCCAGAAGAAAATGATTTAGCCGCCTTAAAAGAGGAAGGATATGACGGCGTGATCACCCTATTAAACCCTACCCTTCCAATCGAAAAACCGTTGCTCGACAAGGAAAAAAAGAATGCGAAAAACGTCGACATTGAATTACACTCCATTCCGATGCTTCCGTGGGTTGGGAATAATAGCGACTCGATTAAAACAGTGAAGCAGCTTATTAAACAAGATGACAAAAAGTATTATGTTCACTGTTATTTAGGAAAACACCGTGTTGATGTCATTAAACAAGTGATTAACCAAGAGTTAGACGAAACGTATAAAGTTAATTTTATGCAGCCGACGACTTTTGAACGTGGAAATCTATATCATGCGAACAAGCAAAACATCCTTTTTGGCCCCTTTCCTACTGATGAAGAGTGGTTCACTCGCATTAAACGAGCAGAAGTAAAAGAAGTCGTCTCTTTATTGCGACCGAACCAAACGAAATGGCTCGATCAAGAAAAACATGTGACGAAAGAAATGCAAATTCAATTTACGCATATTCCGATCAGCAAAAATCCGTCCACACAAGAAATTAAAAAAATAGGTGATGAGCTGTTATCACGTAAGCACAAAGTCTTTGTGCATAATTTTAACGATCCAGTGCCGATCGAAAAGCTACATGCATATGTAAGCTGGGGGAAATTTCTTTCCACCACTCCAAATCATGAGCGGATGCGTACCATTGGCGCGCGTGTCATCGTTGGCTTCTCGCCTACAACTAGTGAACGAAACGCGCTAGTGACGAGCGGAATTGAATCCTTCGTGTCCATTGATCCGAAAGCAAGCGCAACCGACCTGTACAAACAGGCGCTAGCAATTAGCGAAAGCAAACAATTAACTTATATTAGCGTTTCTGATCAAGCAACAATGAATCGCTTAGAAAAGATGGTCACAGGGCTTTTACTAGGTTCCATTAACGGTAGAGAGACATTGAAAAATCAAACATTAACCAATGGAGCAACGATCTTTTTAGATCGAAATATGGTCATCGGACCGATATTGTCGAAGGAAGAATACGACTCTTTTGCTTTAAGTAACGGAGTCGCTCAACTCATTCTCCTTTATTCACCTAGCGTGATGTCGGAATCAAATATGCAAGAAGTACAAACCATCGCCGAGCAACATTCGATCCCATTACAGATTATTCCGATGTACCCAGGCTATGAAGAACAACTAGTCCCTGCATTAAACAGCGAAAACGGCCTGAACTACATCATGACCGCACCAGACCTCATCCCACACGTCAACGAATTCCTCGGGCATTTTTGACGCTAAAGCGGAAGGCGCTAGTTAGCGACGTATGGACTGGAATGATCCGAGAGAAGCACACCGCTTCTCTCTTTCTTTTGCTTTTATTGACAAGATGAAAGTCTATCCACTACTATGAAAAGAATGGTTTGATTAAAGAGAAGGTGAAAAAATGACGTATGATGTAATTGTAATCGGAGGAGGCCCCGCAGGTTTAATGGCAGCGATTGCCGCTGGCGAACAAGGAGCGCGCGTGCTGTTATTAGATAAGGGCAGTAAATTAGGGAAAAAGCTCGCCATTTCTGGAGGCGGCCGTTGCAATGTAACGAATCGATTGCCAGTGGATGAAATCATTAAGCACATTCCTGGTAATGGACGTTTTTTATATAGTGCGTTTTCGATTTTTAACAATGAGGACATTATCCGCTTTTTTGAGGATCTCGGTATCGAGTTAAAAGAAGAGGATCATGGACGGATGTTCCCAGTAACGGATAAAGCCCAATCGGTCGTGGATGCTTTGCTTCGCCGAATTGATGAATTGAATGTCACGGTTCGTGTGAATACAGCCGTTGCGAATGTATTGTATGAAGATGGACGAACAGCTGGTGTCGAGTTACGAGATGGACAAACCATTTTGAGTGAAGCGATCGTTGTCGCAGCTGGTGGTTGTTCGGTTCCACAAACAGGCTCAACTGGTGATGGCTATCCTTGGGCTGAACAAGCAGGACATAAAATTACTGAGCTGTATCCAACAGAAGTGCCCGTCACGTCTAATGAAGCTTTTATTAAAGAGAAAACACTTCAAGGCTTGTCGTTAAGAAATATCGCGCTCAGCGTACTCAATCCGAAAGGAAAAGCAATCATTACCCATCAAATGGATATGATCTTCACTCATTTTGGTGTGTCCGGCCCTGCCGTTTTACGCTGTAGCCAATTTGTTGTCAAAGCATTGAAAAAATCGCCCGAAGTCGTGATGACAATCGATAGCTTCCCTGAAAAAAATGAAGAGCAGTTATTTCAAGAAATCCATCGTTTAATGAAGGATAACCCGAAAAAAGCGGTCAAAAATTGTTTAAAAGGAATGGTTCCTGAACGATATTTATTGTTTTTACTAAAGCAAGCCGACATCGAAGAAGAAATGGTTTGTAATGGCATCGCAACTGAGAAAATCCGCCAATTTTCTCACCTTTGCAAAGAGTTCTGCTTCACTGTTAACGGGACCCTTCCGCTTGAAAAGGCATTTGTAACAGGTGGTGGCGTGTCGATTAAAGAAATCGAACCGAAAACGATGGCATCGAAAAAAATGGCTGGCCTGTATTTTTGCGGAGAAGTATTAGATATTCACGGATACACAGGTGGCTACAACATTACTTCTGCCCTTGTGACGGGAAGACTAGCTGGTACGAATGCGGGACAACGATAGAAGCAGGAAAGAGCATCGTCTCTTTCCTGCTTTTTCGCTGTTTAAGAAAAACGATGACTTTTCACGGTTCTCTTTAAAATAATCGTTTTTTGCGATTCCTCCGTATGCCCGTTCACTTGCGATTTCGCTCGCTTTGGCCTCGTCCAATTATGATGAAACAATTGTGAGTGTGGATCTAACCCGTCTTTATGACTCATGTCCTCACCTCAAAGGAATGGATTGTCGATATTCCACAATGAATATCTTTTATAGAATGTGTCAAATGACGAGTGAGTATACTCGGTGATCGATTCTTCAGCCGTTCCGACCAATTCGACCGAATTCGCGCCCGATTCCTTAACCACTCCGACCAATTCGACTAAATTCGCGCCCGATTCCTCAACTAAATAAACCCTACGCAAAAAAACAGCCTCCCAAGTATCATTGGGAGACTGCTTCAACTACATTATTTTGTTTTACCTGTCCATTCAAGCATGCCGCCGACCATGTTGCGGACTTTGAAGCCTTGGTCGCGCAAGTAGTAGCAGACGTTTTCGCTGCGGCGTCCAGAACGGCAGACGAAAATATATTCTTTCTCTTTATCAAATTCATCGAGGCGCTCAGGAATGGTTCCCATCACGATATGCTTCGCTTCTGGAATCATGTCACCAGCTACTTCTTCATCTTCACGAACATCGACAATTTCTAGCGCTTCGCCGTTCTCTAGCTTTTGTTTCAGTTCTTCTGGAGTAATGATTTCGATTGGTTCCATGTGAAACATCCTTTCTTTAGTTAGCTACGATATTAACAAGTTTGCCTGGTACAGCAATCACTTTACGTACCGTTTTGCCTTCGATTTGTTCTTTGACTTTTTCATCGTTCATCGCGATTTGTTCCATTTCTTCACGAGTGGCTTCTTTGGAAATCATTAGTTTTGTTTTTAATTTACCGTTCACTTGAACAACGATTTCGACTTCATCGTCAACTAACTTTGTTTCATCAAATGTTGGCCATGGTTGATAACTAATCGTTTCATTATGACCTAGTTTTCCCCACAGTTCTTCTGTCATATGCGGCGCAATTGGAGAAAGTAATTGGACTAAGCCTTCAATAAATGGTTTTGGCAACGTGTCCGCTTTATACGCTTCGTTGACGAACACCATCATTTGTGAAATCGCTGTGTTAAAGCGAAGATGCTCATAATCTTCTGTTACCTTCTTCACTGTTTGATGGTACACTTTTTCTAATTCTGTGCCTGCATCGGTGATTTTCTCGCTTAATTCGCCGTTTTCTTGAACGATTAAACGCCATACGCGATCTAAGAAGCGACGTGCACCGTCAACACCTGTTGTCGACCAAGCGATCGATGCATCTAAAGGTCCCATAAACATTTCGTATAAACGAAGCGTATCCGCTCCATGACTACCTACGATTTCGTCAGGGTTAACGACATTTCCTTTAGATTTACTCATTTTTTCATTATTTTCGCCTAAAATCATTCCTTGGTTAAATAGCTTTTGGAATGGCTCTTTCGTATGCACTACACCTAAATCGTATAATACTTTATGCCAGAAACGAGCGTACAATAAGTGAAGAACGGCATGCTCGGCTCCACCGATATAAATATCGACTGGCATCCATTCTTTTAATTTTTCTGGATCAGCAATCGCTTCGCTGTTGTTCGGATCGATAAAGCGTAAATAGTACCAGCAGCTACCTGCCCATTGCGGCATTGTATTCGTTTCACGACGGCCTTTTTTGCCTGTGACCGGATCAACAACATGTACCCATTCGTCAATGTTCGCTAATGGTGATTCACCTGTTCCACTCGGTTTAATTTCTGTCGTGACTGGCAATACAAGCGGTAGTTCTTCTTCAGGAACAGCGCTCATTGTGCCATCTTCCCAATGGATGATCGGAATCGGCTCGCCCCAATAGCGTTGACGGCTAAATAGCCAGTCGCGTAGACGATATGTGACTTTCTTCGTACCAAGCTCTTTTTCCTCTAACCAAGCGATCATTTTCGTGATTGCTTCTTCTTTATTTAAGCCATTTAAAAAGTCAGAGTTAATATGCTCGCCATCACCTGTATACGCTTCTTGTTCGATCTCGCCACCAGCGACAACGGCTTTGATTGGTAACTCGAATTTTTTCGCGAATTCATAGTCGCGTTCGTCATGCGCAGGAACCGCCATAATCGCACCTGTTCCGTAGCTCATTAACACATAATCAGCGATCCAGATCGGCATCTTCTCACCGTTTGCTGGGTTGATCGCATACGCTCCTGTGAATACACCTGTTTTATGCTTCGCTAAATCGGTACGCTCTAAATCACTTTTTGATTTAATTTCATCAATATAATTAGCCACCGCTTGTTTGTGCTCAGCTGCTGTAATCTTTTCAACAAATGGATGTTCAGGAGCTAGCACTGCGTATGTAGCGCCGAAAAGAGTGTCTGGACGTGTCGTGAACACTGTAAATGTTTCTTCATGACCATCAATCGAAAACGTTACTTCCGCTCCTTCTGAACGACCGATCCAGTTACGTTGCATATCTTTAATGCTTTCCGGCCAATCAAGCTCTTCTAAGTCTTCTAGTAAACGATCAGCATATTCGGTAATTTTCAAAATCCATTGCTTCATCGGGCGACGTTCAACTGGGTGATCGCCACGCTCACTTTTGCCGTCGATGACTTCTTCGTTCGCTAATACCGTTCCAAGAGCTGGACACCAGTTCACAGCGACTTCATCAACGTAAGCCAATCCTTTTTTATAAAGCTGCAAGAAAATCCATTGCGTCCACTTATAGTATTCAGGATCAGTCGTATTGATTTCGCGATCCCAATCGTAAGAAAAGCCTAATGACTTAATTTGACGACGGAAGTTATTAATGTTTTGCTCCGTAAATTCAGCTGGGTCGTTTCCTGTATCTAGCGCATACTGCTCAGCTGGTAAACCGAAAGCATCCCACCCCATCGGATGAAGGACATTGTAGCCATTCATGCGTTTGAAACGAGATAAAATATCCGTTGCTGTGTAGCCTTCTGGATGCCCAACGTGCAAGCCGGCTCCTGATGGATAAGGAAACATGTCTAGCGCATAAAACTTCGGCTTCTCTTTATCTTCTGTTGTTTTAAATGTTTTATTTTCTTCCCAAACCTTTTGCCATTTCTTCTCAATAAACTGATGATCAAAACTCATCTGTAACATCCTCCTTGTTGAAACTGTATAAAAATAAAAAAACTCCCGCCCCTACAATTGGGACGAGAGTATAGTTCCCGCGGTACCACCCAGATTAGTGCCTACTTCGGCACTCGGCTTATGTCTATAACGCAGATCGGCGGCAGACGCTACTATCCTTTCACACCTGCGACTCAAAAGGCGAGTTCATGGACCCTCTGGCTAGCTTGCACCACCCGCTAGCTCTCTTGTTCAGAAGAACCCCACTACTACTCCTTGTCATCGTCTTTTTTGATATGATTTGTCACCATCTATTCTAGACAAAAATTCTGACAGTTGCAAGCTTAATAAGAGGACATCGAAGCGGATGGCGCTTCTTTTTTCAGCGGTCGATCATATACGAGCGCTAATACGAAAGCGATTATTAATAAAGCGATTAATATCATAAACAAGGCCGTCATGCCGTATACATCGACGAGCACTCCGCCGAGAACTGGGCCAAACATCCGCCCCGCTGTCGCCATACTGTTGACAATCCCTTGATAAAAGCCTTCTCTCCCTTTTGGTGAAAGCTGATCGGCAATCGTCGGCACAGCCGGCCAAACGAGCATTTCTCCAATAGTCAAAATGAGCATGGCAGCCATGAACCCTTTGAAATCTTCGGCAAAGGCTGTGACACCAAAGGACGCCATAAAAATAACGATCCCAACAACAATTTGCTTTTTCATATTGTCTTGCAATGGTCGAAGCAAGTAATTGACGAGTGGTTGTCCAAGTACAATTAACGCTCCGTTAACCGTCCATAATAAGCTATATTGCTTTAAACTAATATTCACTTCTTGCGTATAACTTGCAATCGTAGACTGCCATTGCACATATCCGATCCAGCAAAGCATGTAAGCGACACAAAGAATAAATAAGGCTGTTAGTTTACTACGGCTTTTCACTGCACTATGTTCAGCCAGCACATTCGTCTGTGCCCCTTGGACTGTGGTCATACGACGGTAACTAAAGGCGGCTAATAATAGGAAGGCCGCAAACATCGCCAAATTCGCGATGAAAATATAATTAAACGAATAGGAAGCAACAAATCCGCCAAGTGCTGATCCGATCGCTACACCAGCGTTTTGTGCGACATATACCGCATTAAACGCTCGTCGGCCACCTTCTGGCCATACTGCACCAGCTAACGCATACATGGCCGGAAAAATGATCCCTGCTCCAAGACCGACCATCGTTAAAAAGATGACATAATGCGGCCAACCATGCCATAATGTCATCCCTACCATAGCAATGACGTTAATGAATGTTCCTAAAAGAATCGAACGATACCCACCAAACCGATCGAAAAGCGCCCCACCAAGAAGATTTCCTACAACTGAAGCCGCCGCATTTAACATTAATACAACGCCCGCCACCGATAATGATTTCCCGAGATGCTCATGAATATAAATCGTGTTCAACGGCCATAAAAAAGAGGCCCCGGTCACGTTGATCACCATTCCAATGACTAACAACCAAACTGCTTTTGGCATTTCTGCTCCCCCTTTCCTTTGACAAACTATTTCGTGTACCTAAGTTATTTTAGGGGTTTTATTTTCCTCTTTCAACAACTTTCCTAAACTTAAAATTCTGACTTATTCCCGCTGTTTTTTCTACATGAATTTCGTGATAGACTTTTGTTACATAAAGGAGGAAAACGAACATGAATGCCAACCCATTTCCTTATGCTAGTGATAATAAACGCTATCATACGTGGAATTATCATTTACGCCATACATTCGGTCATAAAGTGTTTAAAGTCGCACTAGACGGCGGCTTCGATTGTCCTAATCGTGACGGCACCGTTGCCTTTGGCGGCTGTACCTTTTGCAGTGCGGCGGGCTCCGGTGACTTTGCTGGAAACCGGGCCGATGATTTAGAAAAACAATTTCATGACATTAAAGAAAAAATGCATCATAAATGGAAAGACGGCAAATATATGGCCTACTTTCAAGCGTATACAAATACTCATGCGCCAGTTGATGTGCTACGAGAGAAATATGAATCGGTACTTCAGCAAGAGGATGTCGTTGCTTTATCGATTGCGACACGACCAGATTGCTTACCAGATGATGTCGTTGAATATTTAGCGGAACTGAATGAACGCACCTACCTCTGGGTCGAACTCGGCTTGCAAACCGTTCATGAAAAAACAGCCCAAATCATTAATCGCGCCCATGATTTTGATACGTATGTAGAAGGTGTGGAAAAACTAAGAAAACATAACATCCGCATCTGTTCTCACATCATTAACGGCTTGCCGCTCGAAACACCGGAAATGATGATGGAAACGGCTAAAGTCGTTAGCCAGCTCGATGTACAAGGGATGAAAATTCATTTATTGCATTTACTAAAAGGCACACCTATGGTGAAGCAATATGAAAAAGGATTATTAGAATTTTTATCATTTGAAGATTATGTCCAACTCGTCTGCGATCAGTTAGAAATTTTACCGCCGGAAATGATTATTCATCGAATCACAGGCGATGGACCGATTGATTTAATGGTGGGTCCGATGTGGAGTGTAAATAAATGGGCGGTGTTGAATGCGATTGATGCGGAATTGAAGCGGCGCGATAGTTGGCAAGGGAAGTTTTTTGAAATCAAAAAGAGTCTTTCATAGTGTGTGGCTATGAAAGACTCTTTTATTATCCGTCACAATACATTAAAATCGGTAACAAGCGAAACGAGCTGTCCATCCTCATCAAATCCCCAATAAGATGCATAAAATCCATCCCCGTAACCAGTGCGGAACAAAATGGCGTTTAATCCATTCTCCTTAGACACGATGAAGTTGCCCCATTCATCGTCATGTTCCATCAACACATCGTCCAAGGCATCATCATAGAAGCTAATAAAATCATCTCCAAGTTCCCGGACCAACCTAGCTTCTATTTCTGACATTTGACAAATGGCTTCCTGATCCGCAAAACAACCTAGCCCAGTATCTACAGGATAACCAAATATATGTCCCTCTTCTAGCTCATCCATGTTTTGTCCTAGTTTTGTTGCCATCTCCCAACGAACCGGCTCACTGTCAGCTAACTTCAGTTCAGCGGCAGCAATCAGCTGAGTCTCTTCATGCCACCAAATAACGACTGGATAGGAACCTGGTTGAATCTTTCGTTCAAACATCTGTTGATCAAATACACCAGGCTCACAGGCTACGACCTTTCCCGAGACCATCTTTAACGGTTCCAACACTTCCGAACGAAGCGATGTCTCATTCATTTTCGATAACTCCTGCAATACTTTTGACATCCTTGGATCTTCCTTTCATTTTATGAATCATCACTGCAATAATTGCTCAATTAGCGGCTGTTCCTCGACCATCTCTGCTAATTGTTCCAATACACGTTGACGAACGGAATCTGGTATAGCTGTTACATACCTTTTCGCTTCTTGTACTTGATCGAGATCAAGATAAATCATCAGCAAGCCAATATATCCCGCGATGTGATAAGGCGCCAGTCGAACGAGTGCTTCGTACTCAACGATCGCTTGTTCTAGTTGATCGAGAAGTAAAAACGTATCCGCAAGCATTTCACGCACTTCTGGATCGGTGGAACGTCGCTCCTTCAATAAGAAGAGCTGTTCTTGCGCTTCTTTTACATATCTTTCTTTTCCCATTTCAGAAGCGTAGCTGAGCGCAGCCGCAGCGGCTCTAAAGCGGAATGAATCATCATCTTGGCATGCTAAGTAGCGCTTTAATACTTTAAAAGCATCATCCGCTACGTCTTGTTCCATGTAAAAAGCGGCTAATTCGCTATACCCTTCCTGATGATCTGGCGCTAACTTGATTGCTTTTTCATAAGAAGCAACTACTGCTCCAAATAGCGAAACAAATTTAATACCACCCGTCAGTTTTCTAAAAAGGCCGCGCTTCTCTTTTTCCCTTTCTTCATGGACGAACGGGATCAAGCCAGCCGCACTATTGCGGTAAACGAGTGCCCTTTCCTCTGAAGATAATTTCATCTTGTCTACAATTTTTTCTAGCTTCAACAACTTCTTCATCTTTAAAAGTACAGCGATCCATGGCTCATACAACACTTCATTGTCAGGTTCTTCTTGTATAAGTTCTTGTAGCAATGCAAAGGCTTGCTTCTCTTGACCGTTACGAATATATAAAGCGGCAAGCTGTGCCTTTAATTCAAGAGACTTTTCTGCTTCTAACAAGCGAATAGCTTCTTCTAGTGGAAGCACGTCACTTAATGTATGCAAACGCCAGCCTTCATCGACCTTTCCTTCTAACTGCTTCAAATGAGCAAGTAAAGTCTTCTGCTCTTTTTCCGTGGACATCCAATCTATTAATCTCTTCCTATCACAAGCTTGCGGCATTTGTTCAAATAGATGAAGCAAATATTTTTTCGCTTTGTCTACTTGCTCCAGTTCTTCATATAAATCTACTAATTCTTCATAAGCAGCGATAAATTCACTGTCGATCATAAGACAAGCCTGCAAGTGTTTTTCCGCTTCTTCATACCGTTCAAGTGCTAAGTACAGCTTGCCGAGACGGTAATGCGGGAAAGTGCTTGAAGAATCGAGCTCCACCGCTTCTAGTAATAACCTTTCAGCAAAAATAGGATTGTCGAGCTGTTCATGTAAAATCGCTTCATAACAATAGAGCTCGCTCACAGGATGCTTAGCACGAAGCTTTTGCACAAAGATCAGTCCGCGATGAACAAACGGTGATTCCTCCACATACTCGATATAAAGCGAAATGTTCTCCCGCCAATCATCATCTGCGATTAATCCTGCTTCCATGAAATCAAGACCGATCATCTGCCCCTCTTCGTTTTCCGCTTCCTCAAACATCATTCCTCCAGCCCGTACATAAACCTCTGGATGATCTGACGGAGTGAGCGTTTGTTGGATGAGCTGCTGCGCTCGCTCCCAATCACCTTGTTGGATAATGGCTTGTGCTTTATAGACAAGCGTCAATAACTCACCATCCTCATCGAGTTGTGCTGCCCGATGATACGCTTCTTCTGCCAGATCATACAACTCCCGGTTCCTGCGTGTGTGGCCAATATACAGCCAAAGAATTCCCGCCTCCTCTTCTGGCACCAACTCTTCCGCTCCCACTCGCAAATCAGCTTCAGCCTGTTCCCACTTCTCCTCATTCATTCGAATTTCTGCTATTCGCAAATAAGGGTAGGGGCTCGCCGGGTTCATATCAATCACCTGTTTAAACCATTTAACTGCTTGCTTGTCCTCCATCTCCATGTAACAGCGACCAATCTCATATACATAATAATCATCATTCGGATAGTCCTTAGCTAATTGCTCGAACTGCTTTAACGCCCCTTGCACTCCCCCCGCCTCAAATAAAACAAGTGCATATGTCGAGCGGATGAACTCATCCGTTTCATCTAGTTCTAACGCTACCTCTGCCCATTGCTGCGCCAATGAAAATTGGGGAAAATCGGCGTAACAACGTGCTAAATAAGCGTAAGCATTTGGTTGAAAGGAATCCTTTTCAAGCGAGCGTTTCAAATGAAAAATCGCCTGTTCTGTACGATCTTTTTGGTAATCAACAATTCCTTGAAGAAAATGACCATAAGCCCCTTTTTGCTTCACGTAACTCATTGCCTGCTGAAATTTCTCATCTGTTAAATTATGCATGTAATAAGCATGGGCGATTAATAACTGGACTTCTTCATCCTCTTCTCCCCAACGTTCTTTCAGATGCTCGACCCATTTCTCCACATACGGCTTTGCTTTTCGATCTTGAATCATCGCTAATCCAATCACAGAGGAGAATATTTCGTCATCGTGTTCCGCTAAATACACTAAGAACCCATCAACAGCCGACTCCATATCCTCATCTAGCTTGTCTAAATGCTCATACATCTGTTGGAAAAATTGATGATCTTTTTCATTCAATTGTTTTAATAGTTCTTGTTGCTCGTGACGGACAAATGCAAGAGACAAACCATCCTTTAACCTGTAAACTTTGGCTACTTCCTCATAAGATACTAGCACCGTCTCAAGTTCATTAGGATCTTGCACAAGCAACACACCTAAGCGATCATCGTAACCAATTACTAGCTGAACATGCGACGTATTTTCAATCAGCATATCTAGCATCACTGGATAGCCTGCATCAATCAACTGTTTATAATTCTCCACTGTTCCTTTAAAAAATTTCGATGAAAAGCCAAGAGAATCCATGTAATCCATCGCTTTGCATAGCTTAGAGCCTGTTGCCTCAAACACATGCTCAGCGATTTCATCCTGTGTTTTTTCCAATTCAGCGGTTTGCAAAAGCATCGATAATGTAGCGGGTACACAATAATTCAACTTTTGCTCTATTGGCTGAATAGTTAATTGTTTATAAGCGGCATTCGGATCAATCGTTTTTTCACCAAATACGGTCTTTTTTAAAACGGACTGATTTTTTTCAATCCAGTGCTGGAGGTCGTCCCACTTTTCTAATTTATATAAAACTTCCGCCTTTAAATGAATAAAATAGGAAGCATTAGCGTGAAATGGGGTTTCTTCAACTAATGAATCAAATCTATTCACAACCGCTGGATAATTTCCAAGGAGGCGTAAATGGCGTAATTGGGCTATTTGAAAGACTGGATACTCGGGGAAAAGCTCAGCTCCTTTTTGCAATGCAGCAAGTGCTTCCTCCTGTCGCCCTTGTTTCGATAAAACATCTGCATAAATGAGCCAGCATACATCACCTCGCTGTTCGAACGGCAAATCAAGCCCTTTTTTCACCTCTTGTTCCGCACGAGCCCAATCATTTTTATCAAAATAAAAGTCAGCCAACTGATCCGGTAATAGCGTACCGCCTTCCGCTTGAATCTGCTTCATATATTGTTCCGCTTCTTGGTAGCGATGCAGCTGACAAAGCGCTTTTACTAACAAGAGATAAGCGGATGTACGCTCCACGATGGTCAATGACTCCACATCTTCATTAAATAAACGCTGCTTCATTTTCGTTTCTGCTTCCATGCTTTTTCCTTGCTCTAACAAGTTATAGCCATACCAAGCAAGCGTGCGGACAGAACGAAAGCGCCGATTGGCCATAGCCGCTAAAAATCCGCTATACTGATACATCGCACCAGCATCCGCCAACCGAATTAATCGATAATACTCCTCTTCTGTTTCCATTTGTGCCAGCCAATTTTTTAACGCTTTATATGATTTTAATTCCCATAATTGTCGAATGGCTTCAATCAATTGCGAAATTTCTTTAATTTGTGATGGGTGAGTAACTGCCGTATGCAAACCAACACTTCCTTTTCTATCTCAATTGTTTTCCAACCATTATAATCGAGTTATGAACGGTTGAACACAACAACACATGATTTTGCTTGAGGAAATAGTTTTCAATTAGCGGATGTATAGATATAATCAGCAAAGATGATTAATTAACAATGAGGAGACTAAATATGAATCTTGATGGAATCCTACCATTTGCAAGAAAACTATTAGAAGAAACCGTCACAGACGGCAGCATCGCGATTGATGCGACACTCGGCAACGGTAACGACACGTTATTTCTTGCCAAACTTGTTGGCGATAACGGACATGTATTCGGTTTTGATGTGCAAGAACTCGCCCTAACCAATACGAAGGCTCGATTAGAAGAACATCAATTAAGCAATCGCGCTACACTTTTTAGCTGCGGCCACGAACACGTAGCCGCTTCTATTCCAGAAAACTTTCATGGGAACGTGAGTGGGGCGATTTTTAACCTTGGTTATTTGCCAAAAGGTGATAAAACGATTGTCACAAAACCAGATACAACGATTACGGCAGTAGAACAAATCTTTTCGATGTTGCTGTCCGGTGGCATTATCGTTCTCGTCATCTACCATGGACATGAAGAAGGAGCGGTTGAAAAAGAAGAACTACTGAAGTATGTGGCTACCCTAGATCAGCAGCAAGCCCATGTGCTGCAATATCAATTCATTAACCAAGCGAACCAACCACCGTTTATTGTCGCGATTGAAAAAAGATAAAAGAAAAGGCTGTCCGAAAAAAAGGGTACGGGTTCAGTTATTGAGCAGACAACATTAAATAACGGAAGGGGGATTAAAATGGATAAAGATAAAGAAACTCCTGAAATAAGAAGAGAAGATATGCGACAAGAAGAATTAAAAAGTCCTTCTAGCAGTATTCATGGGAGTAATTTTGCTGATTTAGTAGGCGGCTTAGGTTGGAAAGGTGCTGGAATACTGATTCTTTTAATAATAATAGGCGGCACTTATCTGTCTTTGAAATTTAATCCACCATTGGAGACTGGTACTATCGCTTCAAGTGAAGATAATAAATCAGTAGTTGTTGGTATTGGTAATAATGGCTTTCGCGAGATAAAAATATTAAATGTTTCAGTAAATAATAATGAAAAACCTTTAAAAACAAGATTGCAAGTTAGTAATGCGTTACAAGGTTTCATTATAACGGATGATTATAACGGTGAAGAAGCGAAAAAATATGGTTTTATCAATATAGATGGGGTATCCATAAAAACAGGAACTTCACCTTCCTTTAATTATGAAAAATTAGATGATGGGACTGCTTCAAAAGAGGATAAAATTTACGGGATAAGTGTTATTCATAATGAAGAAATAAATAATATTCATATACAATATACTCATTTTGGAATGACATTTAATGATACTGTGTACTTTAATAAATATTGATATACAAGGGTGTTAAACAGCCTCCACATTTTAAGTTAAAGTAGGAACTTTATATTCGATTAAATATTTACTCACATCCAAAAACGCTCAGAAAAACCTGAGCGTTTTTACTTGTCATTTATATTGCTAATAAGGTGGTTATTTGCAATGGTTTTAGTATTTTCCCCTTCAACCGAATTCGTTACGAAAAAAGACAACCTTTTCTTTCAGCTTCTTTTCATAAACAACTGCGGAAACGCTCGTTGCACGCGCCGATATGTCCGGCCGTTTAAATAAAAGAAAAAGCTTGTTCCTCCACTTGTACGAATCATT
>NKXN01000059.1 GCA_002261155.1 Bacillaceae bacterium SAS-127
GTTTGTCTACAGTCTGAAAGCCGTGTTTTTGCACGGCTTTTTGTTTTGGTGCAGTTATGAGGGCTGACTAAATTTTCTCATACTATAAAATTGGAGGCAGAGAGAGATCGCCATAAATAGAATCGCAAAATAGATTAATGCCATTGTTCCTATCCCTAAGGAAATCACTAAACCACCCAATGAAGCCCCCACTGAACTTCCTAAGTAGTTAATAGAACTATTTAAAGCAACGGCTGTACTCCCTTGTTTAGGTTGATAAGACAATAAAATATGTTGCTGAGGCGCTTGAGATGCCCAGCCCATCGCTCCCCAAATAAAAAACGATACATATTTCAAAAACGGTACATTGATCAGCAACGGCAGGCAGATAATAGCGACGGTTAATATCGTTAAAATGATTACCATTAATGTTTTTGACTTTTTAAAGTAATCGATGACATAACCAATCGATAAGCTTCCAACTAAACCGCCTAACCCCCAAGACCATAAGTAAATTGTTAGATTGCTAGTGGAAGCAAGATCTTGTAGTAAGGGAGCCAAATATGTATATAAACCTAAGCTGGCAATGCTGGCGCAAAACGTAACTAAGACTGTTATGGCCACTCTTTTATCCGTGAACATGGATAGTCTTTCTTTTATCGCAGGTGGTGGAGTAACAGGAATTGTAGGTAGGAATTTGAACATGCACGCGGTAGCAATGAAACTAAGTATGACGACCACCCACATTGTCAATTGCCAATTAAATAGATTAGCAATATATAGACCGATAGGAACGCCTAGTACCGTTCCCATACTCATGCCTCCAATGGTTAAGCTTAATGCGCGTCCTTTTTTCTCTAAAGGAACTAATGAAGCAGCCCCTGCTACGGCTAATGGTGAAAATAACCCAGCTGTCATTCCGGCGATTGCTCTTGATAATAGAAATATAGTGAAATTTGGAGCTACAGCACTCAATGCATTGGCACATCCAAATATCAACATGGAAAATAATAAAACCTTTTTAATCGGTTTTCCAGCTAGAAAAGAAGTAAAAAGCGGAGCCGATACGGCATAAAATAAAGTAAAGATGCTGACAGCTTGTCCTACTTGTGAAGAACTTTTCTCATAGGTTGCACTTACTCCAGGAAGTAGACCGGCAATGATATAGGCATCGAACCCCAGGGTGAACATACCTATCGTGAGGAAGAAAACATTTCTCATACGATCGCTCCTTTAATATGCAAAAATGATAGATAAAACGATATATTATACTTGAAATCGTATCCATATGTAAAAAATTATCATTTTATTAAATAAAAAAGAACGATCATTATGTTAGAGGGATATAACAAAAAGTTATAACGTTTGGGGAGAAGGATGAATGAATACAGAGTGGTTACAAAGCTTTGTTGAGGCTGCTAATCAAAAAAGTTTATCGAAAGCAGCAAACGTAAATAACATTTCTCAGCCAGCATTAAGTAAACATATTCGCCATTTGGAAAATGAACTGGATGTCCTATTATTTCATCGGACGTCTAAAGGGGTCGAACTGACAGAAGCGGGAGAACGACTCTATGCTCGGATAAAACCTGTTATGGCGGAAGTAGAGGATATTCGTCGAGAGTTGCGGACATTTCGTCGAGATCATCCGATAGCGGTAGGAAGTTTGCCTAGCTTAGCCACTTATTATTTACCTTCGAGAATTAAAGGGTTTAATTTTCTAGGTAGACCGCTCCATTTAATGATGCAAAATACTTCTGAAGAATTGGTAAAGTCATTGCAGGAAGGAAGGTTAGATGCTGTCTTTATTGATAGCCTCTATACGAAAAATTCGTTATGGAGTCATGAATTGTTTACGGAGCCTTATTATGCTGTTTTTCCGTTAGGGCATTGTTTCCAATCAAGAAAAGCTGTGGAACTTGCTGATTTGTGCAAAGAGCCATTGATTGTTCATCAAGCTCCATGTGATACGAGAAAGCGGATTGTTAATCAAATGGAATCACTAGGTTATAAACCAAACATCGTAAGTGAAGTAGCTTTTGGAGATTTTGTTTTTGGAGCGGTATCGGCTGGAATGGGTATCACTATTTCACCAGAAATGCTAGTTAAGCATGTTGGTCATCAACAGATTTTTACGTTACCCATTACTAATTTTGGAGAAAAGAGATCGATTTCATTGGTGACTCGGAGAAAGGAAATCGGAGTAAAGTTATATAAACTTTTATCAAAGTTTATGGAGGAATAAAAAATATGAAAATAGAAACGCAAAGGCTATTTGTTATACCATGTACGGAGGAAACAGTTAAAATGGCTATTAGCCAGAAATACGATAATGGGCCGCAAATCTCAAGTTATTTAAAGCAATTAGAAGAAGATTCTTCTTTCATGCATTGGAAAAGTGAATTTAACAGGCTCCATGATTGATTGGGAGTTAGATAGGTTGAGAGAGTAGAGAAAAATAAAAAACTGTCGACAAATCCTGATTCGAAAGATTTGTCGACAGTTTAAAGTTAGTGTTTAACGATTTTGCATCCACTCCGGTTTACCGAAACCTTTGAATTCGTCATCAATTACTTTTTCAAATTCCGCTGATTCAACGATTTCGACGATATCCTTTGATAACTGTGAGTCTTTGTTTTCTTCTTTTACCGCCACAATGTTACGGAATTTATCAGGCATATTTTCTAAAAATAAAGCTTTTTGTAAGTCTAGTCCTGCCGCTAAAGCGAAGTTACCAGGAACAGCGGCAATGTCTGCACTTTCGATTGCGCGTGGTAGGCCGGCTGCTTCAATTGGTTGAAGCTGTAGGTTTTTCGGGTTTTCAATTACATCTTTCTCTGATGCTTTCAGTTCTTCAATGTTCGGATCAATTTTAATTAAACCTTGTTCTTGCAAAGAAAGCAGTGTACGTGCAGCGTTTGATGGATCGTTAGCAATCGCTACGCGAGCACCATCTTTAATGTCATCAATCGACTGATATTCTTTAGAGAAGAAGCCCATTGGTGCAGTCGGGACGATGATTAAATCTGTTAGTTTCATATTGTTTTCTTTCGCGAAGTTTTCAAGGTAAATGGTATGTTGGAATAGGTTGGCGTCGATGTCACCGGCGTCTAATGCTTTGTTTGGTTGAACATAGTCACTGAATTCAACGAGTTCCACTTTGTAGCCTTTTTCCTCTAGTTGCGGAATGATCGCTTTTTTCAACATATCACTATATGGCCCCGCTGTTGCTCCAAGCTTGATTTCCTTGCTGTCACTAGTTGATTTGCTCGTGTCATCTTTTCCACCGCAAGCTGCTAGCGCAGTAGTTAAGATTAATACAAGTGCTGCTAGTAAAAATTTTTTCATGTTACTTTCTCCTTTTTTATCTTTTATCAATTGCTTTAGCAATTAAATCTCCTGTTTGTTGAATCAGTTGTACGATAATGATTAAAATGACGACGGTCGCAATCATGATCGTGTTGTCGTAGCGGTAATAACCGAAGCGAATCGCTAAATCTCCGATGCCGCCACCTCCAACGATGCCAGCCATCGCAGAGTAGGCAACGAGGCTAATAATCGTTAGTGTAATTCCTTGGATAACACTTGATTTTGCTTCAGGTAATAACACGTCTTTGATAATCATCCAAGGGGTTGCTCCAACGGCAATCGATGCTTCAATGACGCCTTTATCAATTTCTCGCAAAGATGTTTCGACAAGGCGAGCGAAAAATGGAATCGCTGCTACAGATAGGGAGACACTGGCTGCGATTGGTCCAATCGTATCTCCGACTAATAATTTAGTTAAAGGGAATAAGGCCACTAGTAAAATAATGAATGGAATGGACCGAACCATATTGACGATAAAGCCTAGAATTCCTTTCACATAGCGGTTCTCCCAGAAGAGACCTTTGTCGGTGACGAATAAAATAATGCCAAGCGGTAAACCGACAATGAGTGAAATACTTAAAGAAATACCGATCATTAACAAAGTTTCACCGAATGCTTTCCAAATGTCTGGCAGCATCTCGATGAAATGTTGGACATCAAATAGCATACTCAATCACCTCCACATAAGCACCGCGACTTTCCATATAGGATTGCGCTTTTGTAATGTTATCTGTTTGTCCTTGTAATTCCATTAAGAAGATTCCTAGTGGCTTTTCTTGAATGTATTCAATGGTGCCGTGTAGGAAATTCCCACGGACGTCAAAGCTTTGAAGCATATCGGAAATGACTCCTTCACCAGCGACTTCACCTTTAAACAACACTTTCACGATTTTTCCTGTGACGCTATGTACAATCGATGGCGGTAAGTCAAACGATACGACACTGCTAATAAATTCTTTTGTTAGCGGTTTTTCTGGATTGGCGAAAATATCATACACCGAACCTTCTTCAATTACTTTTCCATCTTGCATGATGACCATGCGATCACAAATTTCCTTCACAACGTTCATTTCATGTGTAATGAGAACGATAGTGATATTGAGTTCACGGTTAATTTTTTTTAGTAATCGCAAAATCGATACCGTTGTTTTTGGATCAAGTGCGGATGTTGCTTCATCACAAAGCAAGATCGATGGGTTATTAGCTAATGCTCTTGCAATTCCTACTCGTTGTTTTTGTCCGCCGCTAAGTTGAGCAGGATAGACGTCAATTTTTTCAGAGAGACCGACCATCTCTAATAGTTCACGTACTCGATGATCAATTTTTTCTTTCGGTGTATTCGCTGCTTTTAAAGCGAAGCGGATGTTTTCACCGACCGTTTTTTGACTAATGAGGTAGAAGTGTTGAAAGATCATCCCGATTTTCAAGCGAGCTTGACGTAGGGCAACGCTGCTTAATTTCGTTAAATCTTGCCCATCGACGATGATGCTACCGCTTGTAGGGCGCTCTAATAAGTTAATGCAGCGTAGAAGGGAGCTTTTTCCTGCCCCTGAGTAACCGACAATGCCGAAAACCTCTCCTTTTTGGATTGTGAGTGATACATTATCGATGCCTTTTACTTGCTTCTTTTTTGTTTTGTATATTTTTGTAAGATTCTGAATCTCTAACATAAGGAATCCCTCTTATCTATTGGTAAATTTCTTGATAAACAAAAAATGCTTCTTTCCATATCTGAAAGAAGCATCGTTTAAGAAGCGGTCGATTTATCTTTCAGAATGAAAATCATTCTGTAGGAATTAGCACCTTCCCATCATATGGGGGTTGCTGGACGTCATCGGGCCTATCCCTCAGTCACTCGTGATAAATTCCAATTATTCAAATGTGTTTTAAGTAATTTGTTTCAAGGTATGTTCTATATAATAAAATGCTTTAGTATGATTGTCAAACACTTTTTTGAAAATTTTAATTTTTGAAACGGAAAAACCAGTGTAGCTCGATACACTGGTTTTTCGTTATAGCGGGAAGAACAATGGGATGATGATCATCATGACGACCATCATAATTAGTTGCAACGGTACGCCTATCTTTACGAAATCGATGAACTTATAGCCTCCAGCTGTCATCACGAGTGCGTTTGTTGGGGAAGCAACAGGTGTAGCTAACGCCATGTTGGCACTGACGGCGACCGCAACCAACATCGTAGCAGGATTGACATCTAAGCTCATTGCAGCATTGAAAGCAATAGGTGCAAATAGTACGGTTGTAGCGGTATTACTAATGAATTGGCTGAATACCATCGCTAAAAAATAAATGCCTGCTAGCACGCCCATCGCTCCATATCCACCGAGCGATTGAACAATTCCTTCTGAAAGAATCTTCATTCCACCAGTTTTATCTAAGGCTGTAGCCATCGGTAACATCGCTGCAATTAAGACGATGCTTTCCCAGTTAATTCGACTATAAGCATCATCCATATTTCGAACACATCCGGTCACAATCATTAACACAGCAGCAATTAATACCGAGATAACGGCAGGAAACACTTCAAACACCATCGATAAGATCATCAATAACATAATTCCACCGGCGATCGCAGCTTTTCCGCTAGCGGCTGCCATACTGGCGTGTTCCTTCGGTTGCCCGATGACGACAACATCTTTCGTCTCTTTCGCCAGTAATTCAATTTCATTCCATGCCCCTTGGACTAACAGGGCATCACCGAAGCGAAGTCGTTGTTTAGACGTTTGTTTTAACACATGTTCGCCTTGGCGATTAATCCGAATAATATTTAAGTTGTATTTTTCACGGAAGCCAATATCTCTCACCGTTTTATTAATCAGACTAGAATGAGGAGTTAACAGCACTTCGGCAATACCGAGTTCTTTTGATACGAGTTCTCCTGCTTCTGATTGTTCAACTTCTAAAATTAATGAATAATCTTCGGCCAATTTTTGGATGTTTTCGAGAGAACCTTGAATATAAAGCGAGTCTTTCGGTTGAATAATGCTTCCTGGACCGGCCATTTCTTGATAAGTGACCGGCAAAAGGTTAATTCCTTCCGTTGATTTTCGACGAATTTGCAATATGCATAATTGATAATTAACGGGAATTTTCAATTGTGCTAATCGCTTGCCGATCATTTCTGAATCGTCAGGTACATTTACTCGGTATAAACGATCACCTAATTGATAATCAAGGGCAAGCTGTTTAGGAGACAGCGTATGCTCAGCTTTCGATTGGCTATTGTTTTTTCCTTTAGGAAGCAATCGGTTGCGGACGAGGAATAAATAAATGATTCCGACGATAGAACCGAGAACTCCAATTGGCGTGATGTCGAATAAACCAAGTTTTTCATAGCCGTGATCGACAAGACTTTGACTAATAATTAAGTTAGACGGGGAGGCAATGAGCGTTAACATACCAGAAAAGCTAGCCATGAAAGATAATGGAATTAAATATTTAGATGGACTGCTATTCATACTCATCGCAATACTTACAACGATCGGCATCATTAAAGCAACCGTTCCCGTATTACTTAAAAAAGCACCTACACAAGCGACAATGACGAGCAGCAAAATAAATAATTTCTTCTCGCTATCCCCTGAAAAACGAAGAAGAAGGTTTCCTGCCATTTGCGCAAGGCCTGTTCGAAAAATTCCAGCCCCCACGATAAATAAGCCGGCTAACATAATCACAACAGAATTAGAAAAACCAGCAAAAGCTTCCGTTGGATCTAAAATGCCAACTAAGACAAAGGCAAGCAAAGAGAGAATCGCTACAAGATCCGTCCGCAGACGATTCGTCATAAACAAAGCAATCGTAATCCCTAAAATGACAAAAGTTAAAGTCAGTTGCAAAGTAATCGGATTCCTTTCTTTAGGTCATTATAATCAGTTTTCTCTAACTATTTTACTATATAGATTCCGAAAATTGACTAAGAAACTTGAAATACTTTATGGAATAAGGGAGAGCTTTTAATTATGTTTAAATCTAAAAAAACCAAGTATTTTGATTGGTATGTTATCAAGATACTTGGTTTTTTGTCTTTTAAAACACTTTTTTACTATAGATACGAATGGATAGAAGCCATGAGCACACATATAGAGTAATAATCGAAAATGCAATTAACAAATAGAACTGAACATTTTCTAACGTTAATAATATGTGTACATTTTCTCTAATTATATCGAGCCAATTCGGGATCAAAGTATTAATCACCACCACACAAATACCAACTAAAACAAGTCCGCCTATATGCAAATATCGGGTTTTGAACTGATAAGAAAACGGAAACATTAATGAGACAGACACCATCACAACGCTAACGATAAACATGATGTCTTTCCATGCTGTTATTTCTTTATGGATAATTAAATTTTCCGTGAAAATTGTAAAAACAACTATAAAAGTAAAAATAAATGTACCAATGTATTTTGAGCTGACAACTTCTTTACGTGTATAAGGTAGAGAATTTAGTAGGGAATTGATTTCAGACTTTTCATCGATTGTAAAAGTAGTCATTATTATTGAGAGACTAAACACAATTCCTAACCAGATCGATGAAGAAGCTAGAGCTGAACACATAAATAAAATTGGTAATAAAATCATTAACGTCGTTTTTTGTAAAAGGATATCTTTACGGATCAGATTACACAAACTGCTCAGCCCCTTTCTTGGTATAGAACATAATTTCTTCAAGGGTTGGCTTCTCAATCAAAACCATGTCTCTAAAAATATTTTCTATGCGTGCTTTATTAGCTGTTAATGCTTCAAAACCATGAGTGGATTGGCGAATCGCTATAAATTCTTGTTCTGTATCTCGGTCTAATAACTCAATTCCACCTTTTACGATGGCGTACTCTTCTTCAATTTGATAAAATTCCTTCGTGAAAATATGCTCACCTTTATGAATAAACGTAATATAATCGGCAATGCGGTCTAAATCTGTTGTGATATGAGTAGAAAAGAAGATCGTTTTTTCCCCATCTTGCATTAGATTATGTAGTACGTCTAACAATTCTCTACGAAACATTGGATCTAATCCGGATGTAGGTTCATCCATAATAATTAATTCTGCGTGATGCGATAAAGCCATTGTTAACGAGGCTTTCATCATCATCCCTTTAGAAAATGATTTAATCTTTTTGTTTAGTGGTAGTTCAAATGTTTTAACATAATAATCGAATAAATGGTCATCCCAATTTAAATAGCAGGGTTTTATAATTCTTTTCATTTCTGCTAACGTTAAATCTTCATAAAAAATATTCTTATCGAACACAAAACCAATTCGTTGCTTTATTTCTTTTTCATGTTCCTTATAATTCAAGCCGAATATTGAAATCGTTCCACTATCAGGTTGCAATAAATTCATCATCATTTTAATCGTTGTTGATTTTCCCACACCATTTCCACCGATGAATCCAGTGACAAACCCTTTCTTCACAGTCATTGAAAAATCCTTTAGTTGAAAACCATTAAATGATTTATTAACATGCTGTAATTCTATTACGTTTTCCACCATTATTCCTCCCTGTATAACATTGTAAGAAGTTCCTTTAATTCTGTAAGACTGACACCAATTTCTTTGCTATTTTGAATGGCTGTTAACAATTGTTCTTCAATTCCTTGCATTTTTCGTTCTTTAATCATTTCATTATTTTGCTCTGATACAAAAGAGCCTTTCCCAACAATCGAATAGATAAAGCCGTTTTTTTCTAGCTCTTCATAGGCACGCTTTGTCGTAATGACACTAACATCCAAATCCTTTGCTAATTGGCGCATGGAAGGTAATGATTGCCCAGCTTGTAATTCATTCGTTAAAATATGCTTCTTAATTTGAGCATAAATCTGCTCATAGATAGGCTCTTTCGAATTATTTGAAATTATAATTTGCATGCAAAAATCTCTCCTAGAGAATAATGTATATATACTTTATGTACAATATACACAAAATTGAATTGTTTTACAACTTATTTTTCCAAAAGAAATAGCTGATAAGGAGTTTTTCTAATTCCTTATCAGCTTTGGCTGATTCTTCAACTAATGTTCTGAGAAAATGTTATTGTTTAAGTAGCGAGTAAACATTCGTATCATATGATTTCCCGTTTTGATACATATAGTTCCGCAAAATACCTTCTTGTTGAAATCCCATTTTAATTAGCAAGTTATTAGATGCTTCATTTTCAAGGAATACAACGGCGCCTACCCGAGTTAAGTCCATTACTTCAAATCCATAGGAAAGAACTTTAGATATCGCTTCTAAGGCGTATCCTTTTCTCCATTGAGTAGGGTGAAGTTCGTAACCTATTTCTGCTCTTTTATGTTTAGGCACCCAAGCATTAAAACCAATCGTTCCGATGATTCCTTTGGTGTCTTTTCTTTCAATGCCCCATCTTATTCCTCTTTTTTCATTGTAGTTTTGGGCAAAGAAATTAACAAATTTTTCAGCTTGTTCGATACTTTCTAACGTTGCCTGTCCATAATAACGTGTAACATCATTGTTGGAAAAACAAGCAAAAATCCCTTCTGAATCTTCTTTTGTTATTTCTCTCAATATAAGTCTTTCTGTCTCTAATACAGGAAACATTTAATTCCTCCTCTTTTATATTTACGACTCTTTATTCGCTTTTACTGGAAAAACTCCTTTTTAAATCGCTATCAGGTTCTAAAAAACCCTTGACTTTTCATAACATAGTCAATACCATATAAAATAAATCGAAATGATTACGATTTAAAGGGAGGATGACAAATATGAGAGTAAATATTACATTGCAATGCACAGAAACGGGAGACCGTAATTATATTACGACGAAAAATAAAAGGAATAATCCGGATAGGTTAGAATTGAAAAAATATTGTCCACGCTTAAAACGTTATACACTTCATCGCGAGACGAAATAAAACGATGGTGGATTGGCTGATTATCGGCGGGGGAATACAGGGGTGTACATTGGCAATTCACCTTGTCCGATCAGGAAAAGTAACACCTGAACGACTGGCGATTTTAGATCGTCATGAAGCCCCATTAATGAATTGGAAAATGTATACGATGCGAACAGGGATGGATTATTTGCGTTCACCTCAGATTCATCATCTTGATTATGAACCAGCGAGCTTACATACATTTGCTCGCAAACAGCAAAAAATCAATCAGTTAGTAGGCTATTATAAAAAGCCGCAGATTGAATTATTTAATGAGCACTCAGAAGCGGCCATTCAATCTGCTTTATCTTCTGCCACTTGGATCAAAGGAGAAGTGACAGACATAAAAAAAGAGGGCTCATTATGGCAAATAGAGACGAAGGAGCATCAGCTAAAAGCTAAAAACGTGGTGCTCGCGACGGGCTGTACCGAACAATTTGCTTGGCCAGAGTGGGCAGCAGCGTGGCGAAAAGAAGCTCCAAAGCGGGTGGCTCATCTATTTCAAAAAGAAGGGCTGGACTTGTTGCCGGGCGATGCTCCAATTGTGGTTATCGGTGGGGGAATTAGCGCGGCTCATTTTGCATGCCGACTTATTCGAGCCGGTCGCAAAGTCATCATGATTAGCCGTCATGCTCTCCGTGTTCATGAATTTGACAGTGATCCAGGCTGGCTTGGACCGAAATATATGAGTGGATTTTTATCCGTTAATGATTATGTGAAAAGGCGAGAAATGATTACGACCGCTCGTCATCGAGGCTCCTTGCCACCTATGCTATATAGAAAATTAACGAAATATATGCGGCAAGGACTTATTCAAGTGCTTTATGATGAAGTATCATCATGTGAGAAACTGAAACACACTATGATCCAACTAAAAACAAAACATGGAAAACGAATTCGTGCTGCACAAATCATTTTAGCGACAGGTTTTTCGCTGAACCTATCAACTATGGACTGGTTACAAACTTTGATTAGAGAGGAACAGCTGCCAACTGCCGCCTGTGGGTATCCAGTTTTGACGACAAGCTTGCAATGGAAGGAAGGTCTTTATGCGATAGGTGCATTGGCAGAACTTGAGCTCGGGCCAAGTGCTCGCAACATTTCTGGAGCTAGAAGTGCATGCAGACGAATGATTCATCATCTATAAAACGTAATAATAACGTTTTTCGAATTGAGAGGGGGAGAAAGATGGGGAAAATACCGGTAACCGTTTTAAGCGGTTTTCTTGGTGCAGGGAAAACAACCGTGTTGAATCACTTGCTGACTAATCGTGAGGGAAAAAAGCTAGCGGTCATCGTCAATGATATGAGTGAAATTAATATTGATGCTGATCTTGTCAATCAAAACGGTTTCAGACGAACAGAGGAAAAGTTTATTGAACTGCAAAATGGCTGTATTTGTTGCACACTGCGGGAGGATTTACTGATTGAAGTCGATAAATTGGCGAAACAAGGCGACTTGGATGGAATTATAATTGAGTCGACTGGCATTAGTGAACCATTGCCAGTCGCGCAAACCTTTACGTATCAAGATGAAGAACTGGGAATCGATTTAACGACCTCTTGTCAATTAGACACAATGGTCACAGTCGTCGATGCTTTTCGTTTTTGGCATGATTATTCTTCTGGAGAATCGCTGATTGATCGCAAGCAGGCAGCAGGCGAAGAAGATGCGAGAGAAATTGTTGATTTACTAATTGATCAAATCGAATTTGCCGATGTGATCGTGTTGAATAAAATTGACCTTATTGATGAAGAGACGAAAATCGCTTTATATGGCTTTGTGAAAAAGTTAAATCCAACAGCAAATATTCTAGAATCATCTTTTGGAAAAGTGCCAATTGATCAGTTATTTCAAACGAATTTATTTGATTTTGACCGTGCTAGTCAAAGTGTAGGATGGCTCAAGGAGTTAAACGGCGAGCATACGCCAGAAACAGAGGAGTTTGGCATTTCTTCTTTTGTCTATGAGCGAAATATTCCGTTTCATCCCGGACGATTTGAGCAATTTTGGCATGACTTACCTGTGGAAGTGATTCGTTCGAAAGGGTTTATTTGGCTTGCTACTCGGCCGAGTGAGACGATTTTGCTTTCACAAGCTGGCCCTTCGATCATGCTTGAATATGCGGGTCAATGGATGGCTGATTTATCAGAGGAAGAAAGAGAGCAGTTATTTAAAGAAGAGCCGGAGTTGTGGCAAATGTGGGACCCAGTTACTGGAGATCGTAAACAGCAGCTAGTGATCATCGGTCATGAAATGGATGCCGCTGAGGTTGAAGCGATGCTTGACGCTTGTTTATTAACAGATAGTGAAATGAAAATTGATTGGAAACGATTAGACGATCCGTTGCCGATTGTGCAGTAGAGCCAAACATTATGTAACTTTTTATTCTATATTTTTTGTTATTATACAAACATTAACGTAAAATGTATGTAGTTTACTATTTCGTAGAGTGTAATATTCGGAGGTAACAATGGAAAAAACGAGTTTATATGCTTATATTGCATTAAAAAGTGAAGAATTCAGTGATTTTCCATTAGAAATCGTCACGGAACGTCTAGGAATAGAACCGACTCAAACATGGAAAACAGGAGATCGAATTCATCCCAATAATCCGAATAATCCATTAGAACGTTCCTACACGCGTTGGGAGTTTAGAACAGATACTATCGAAACCCTTGATACGGAGGAAGTGTTTCGCCCTATTTTTGATTTATTCGAATCAAAGATTGATGTCATTAATCAATTAAAAGAAGAATTTGATTTACAAGCAAGTGTAACACTAGTAATAGAAGTGTATGATGGCGATACGCCAGCATTAGTGATCTATCCAACATTCAGTGCGTTTGTTGCTGCGATTGATGCGGCTATAGATGTTGATATGTATGTATTTTCATTAGTGCCAGAAGAAGAATAATTTAAGGCGGTTGCTCTTAATGCCCACTAAAACAGCAAAAAGCTGTGGGGAAATCGACAAAGAATGGATAGAGTTTCTCACACGTTTTTTCAACAACGTGAAAACACGCAAATGTGTAAAAGCTACATTTGCGTGTTTTTGTGTTTCTTATTTTAGCGGTATCCAGATTTCGGAGTAGAGATCAGGGCTAGATGGGTCTTCATTTGTGTATACTTCTAGTTCGGGGGTGCCAGCGTATTCATACTGATGGGACGGAAACCATTCCGAGGTGATCATTTGCCATGTTTTTTGCATAGCTTCTGGCATTGGACCATGAACTTCAAAGATGCCCCATTTAGAGGCAGGGATTTCAAGAGTTTGTAACCCTTCAGGTGCTTCTCCAATATGTGCCGTAGCAATCCAATAGTCCATCATTTGATTAGAGGATTCGTTTTTATTAGGCACACATACACCAAGAATTCCTTTTAGCTCCCCGCTGTTTAATGTAGCTAGTAATCTGTCAGTTCCATCTTGATGAACATCACTCCAAAATTTAGGAATGCCTTTAAGGTTTTCACCATTAGCGAATGAATATTCTCGTTTGACTCCTACTACTTGAAAGCTTTCTTTTTCAACAATTTTATACTTCATGGGTTCGGCTCCTTTCAGACTCACCTGAATGGCCAGGCGGTTATAAGACTTTAGTTTGCCGACGTTTTTGCGGACATCACTAGGTTTCATGCCGTGTTGTCTACGAAAAGCTTTAGAAAAAGCTTCAGGAGTTTCATAGCCATACTTGTAGGCGATGTCGATAATTTTGTGGTCGGTATTGGCTAACTCTTGCGCAGCGAGTGTTAAGCGTCTCTACCGAAGATATTCGCCAACCGACATGTCTGTTAAGATCGAAAACGTTCTTTGAAAATGAAAGGGAGAGGAATTAGCTTGTTTTGCTATGCTTTCAATTGTCATATTTTCAAGCAAATGCTCCTCCATGTAATCAATAGCTGTCTGAATCGATTCAACCCATCCCATATCGCTCACTCCTTAATGAAATCATAACCGTTATTTGTATAGGAAACCTGCCTATTTATGCTTTGTTCGAACCAGTTTTTATGTAACACTAAGCTTAGTAATAGTATAGCTTTAATTTGAAAATAAAGGAGGAAAAGAATGAGGTCTTTAAACGTTAGATGGTCAGTATTCGTGCCGATGAGTATCATTCTTGTATTAGCTATCATTGTCGGAGTGATCGCCCCTGAAGCTTTTTATGAGGCGGAAAATACGATTGTACAATTTGCTTTTGAACGCTTTGGATGGTTGTTTCAACTAGCGAGTGTATTATTTTTAGTGATTTGCTTATATTTGATGGTTTCGAAGTATGGAAACATTAAGATTGGTGGGCCGGAAGCTAAGCCTGAATTATCTACATGGAATTGGTTTGCAATTACGTTGACAGCGGGTATTGCGACGGGCATTTTGTTTTGGGGGATTGCCGAGCCGATTACCCATTTTATGAGTCCACCAGAAGAGCTTGGGTTAAAGGCTGGAAGTGAAGCAGCGGCGATGTTTTCAATGACTCAAACCTTTATCCATTGGACGTATTCACCGTACGCCATTTATGGATTAGCGGGTGTGGGGATTGCTTTTGCTGTGTACAATGCAAAGCTTCCTTATCAAGTAAGCTCGATTCTTTATCCGCTAATTGGAAAAAGAATGAACGGTGCTGTCGGGGCAGTGATTGATAATATTTGTTTATTTGCGATGGCAGGCGGTGTGGCAGCTGTCCTTGGGGTTGGCACGATGCAAATTGCCACCGGTTTACAGATTATTACGGGCATTCCTAATGGGAAAATGACGTGGATTATTATTGTTAGTATGATTGTGGCTACGTATATTATTTCAAGCTATACCGGTCTACATAAAGGGATTCGTTGGCTTTCAGATAAAAATTCCAAAATATTTATTGCGATGGTCATCTTTGTGTTTATTTTTGGACCGATGTCATTTATTTTATCGTTCGGAACGCAGTCGATTGGTCATTATTTGGATGATTTTTTCGTTCGATCTTTATATTTAAGTCCGATTGATGGCTCTGAATGGCCAAGATGGTGGCCAATTTATTATTGGGCGATTTGGCTAGCGTATGCTCCTTTAATGGGCATGTTTTTAGCGAGAATATCAAAAGGGCGTACAATTAAACAGTTTATGTTGATGAATGTCGTCATGCCAGGGACGGCTGGTGTCATTTGGTTTTCTGTGTTCGGGGGAGCGGCCATCAACCTTCAGTTAAATGGGGCCGGTATTTGGGAGTCGATACAAGAAAATGGTATGGAGGTTTCTGTTTTTTCTTTTTTGGAGCATTACCCTTTAACGACAGTGATGAGTCTAATCTTCATCTTCACTGTGTTTATTTCGATTGTGACGATGGCAGATTCGATGACTTCTACTGTTTCCTCTTTAACAATCAATAGTTCCAATAACGAAATGACGGAAGCACCAGGAAGAATCAAGATTTATTGGGGGATCGTGATGTCTTCCGTGGCGATCATTAACTTATTGTCAGCTGGCGGCAAGATTAGCGGCATTGATGCGACGAAACAGATCGCGACGATTGCGGGCTTCCCGATTTTATTTTTTATGCTAATTCTCGCTTATGCGACGTTAAAAATGATTATCAAGCATGAAAAATATGATGTAGTTTCAGTGAATAGGCAGGGGACATACGATGCAGATTAGAAAGTTAAATCAAAACGAGGAACTGCCGATTGAATTATTATTGTTAGCCGACCCTTCTGAAAAGCTAGTGAAAGAATATGTGAGCAGAGGGGAATGCTTTGTTGCTCAAGTCGGTCAAAAAATTGTGGGTGTGTACGTTCTGCTTCCGACAAGGCCGGAAACAGTGGAATTAGTGAATATTGCCGTGGCGGAGGGTGAACATGGCAAAGGAATCGGGAAGCAGTTAGTGAAGGATGCGATTCAACAAGCGAAAGTACAAGGTTACAAAACGATTGAAATCGGTACGGGCAATTCTAGTATTGGACAGCTCGCTCTTTATCAAAAATATGGCTTTCGAATGATTGGTATAGATCAAGACTTTTTCACTAGACATTATTCGGAAGAGATTTTTGAGAACGGGATACAGTGTCGAGATATGGTTCGGTTGTCTCAAGATTTATAAAGTGAAACTTCAATTAGAGGTGAAAAAAGCGAAAACTTTATCGTGGTAATTATTAAGCCACAGTAAAGTGTTCGCTTTGTGTAATTATATAAATCAAATTTACTACGTTTATATAGTTGGTGTGGGGAATTTCTGAAGATGATCAGAGCTAACACTATAAGAAACAATTTTCTCCTTGTACTGCTTAACGACATCAACGTGATGATCGTAATTATAAATAAAGAAGTTCACATTTTGTTTGCCTTTTTTTAAATTGATGACAAATGGGGTAACATTAGTCTCTGGATGTAGAAATGATTTTTCACTACCCGGAAACATATCATGTTTTTTTAGAAAGCAAGCTTTATTGAAATGGTCAATAAATTTAGCGTTTTCATCTTCTTTTAAGTGCTTTCCGTTAAATGTTACAGTCACATCTTTCGAATCCAATTTTGGATGAAGTGCAAATTTACTTACAATCCATCCCACAAGTATACTTGGAGGACTCATTAATAATTTGATAATACCTGATATTATAATAATAGCAATCCATTCCATATTACACCGCTCCTTATGTAATGATAGTTTTCACCAAAGAAATCAATGGCATTTTTGGAATAACAAACACAAAAATCTTTTTTATTATATAATATTTTATATAGATAAAGAGTCAGTAATTTTGAACTAAAATGGTATATTTTTTGTCTGTTTAGTGAATTTTTATTTTCCTCTTTTTGTTTAGCTATCGTTCATGCAATGTACAAAAGGCTCTTAACAAAAGTAACTATAAGCGTTATACTATTGATAATTGAATATTACAAATAAAAGCTAGGGGTGCCGTCATGGCTGAGAGGATTTAATCCAACTCTTGAACCTGATTTGGTTAATACCAACGGAGGGAAGCTTACTTTTTTATGCTTATTTTTTGTATGCGTAGAAACTGAGCCTGCCGTTGTGGCAGGCTCTTTTTTTGAGGAAAAAGCTGAACTTTGTACCCCGCCTTTCGCTTTTATTGGTGTCTAGCTACAGGCGTTATCGGCTCGAGGTCAAAAGCCAATCTGTCCAAAAGGTTAAAGAGCAACCTTTCAGCCAGCTCGTCTTTTGCTTGTCGCCGATGGGCGAACGCCTTTCGTTTTTAATTTATAAAGGGAGAGAAGAACATGGATGAATTGTTTATTGGCGGAAAGAAGTTAACGAATCGATTGTTTACAGGTACAGGTAAATTTGCTGATCACGCGGTGATGAGACAAGCCTTTGAGCAGTCAGGTACAGAAGTTGTTACGGTTGCTTTAAGAAGAGTGGATTTGGATGCAGGTCAAGAAAATATTTTGCATGATATTCCAGCGGGAGTCACGTTACTTCCCAATACTTCTGGTGCGAGAACGGCGGAGGAGGCGGTCAGAATTGCTCGTTTAGCTCAAGCGGCTGGGATGGGCAATTGGATTAAAATCGAAGTGATTTCCGATCAAAAGTATTTGCTACCAGACAACGAGGAAACGATCAAAGCGACAGAGGTATTGGCGAAGGAGGGGTTTGTTGTTCTTCCCTATGTCAATCCAGATTTGATGACAGCGAAAAAGCTAGCCGATGCCGGCGCAGCCGCCGTGATGCCTCTTGGTTCACCGATTGGCTCGAACAGAGGAATTAAGATGAAGGAAATGATTCGAATTTTGATTGAGGAGAAAACATTGCCAATCATTGTCGATGCTGGAATTGGTCGACCGTCTGAAGCGGCTGAGGCGATGGAGATGGGAGCTGATGCTGTACTAGTCAATACAGCGATTGCGACGGCGAACGATCCAGTGAACATGGCAGTCGCTTTTCATTTAGCTGTCCAAGCCGGAAGAAAAGCCTATTTGGCAGGGTTAGGGCCTGTTTCTCAACAAGCACATGCTTCTTCACCGTTAACTGGATTTTTAAATTAAAAAGGGGTGGCATCATGAGTTTTTACGATCTATATAACGATATTAAACATGAGCCGTACGACCAACTATTTGAACGTATGACACTAGTAGATGTCGATCGAGCCTTATCAAAATCAACTCTTGATCAGTATGATTTATTGGCTTTATTATCACCAGTTGCCGGGCATCGATTAGAGGAAATGGCTCAGAAAGCCCATCAGCTAACAACTCAGCACTTTGGGAAAGTGATCGTGCTATTTGCACCGCTTTATTTAACCGATTACTGCGTTAATAAATGCACGTATTGTAGCTTTAGCTTTGATAATGACTTTCCAAGAAGAAAATTAACGGTTTTAGAAATCGATCAAGAGGCAAAGGCGCTCAAGGAAGTGGGCATTCAGCATGTGATTTTGCTAACGGGAGAATCGCGCATTCATTCGTCCGTTGATTACTTAATCGAAGGTGCGCAAATATTGAAGGAGCACGCCGCCTCTATTTCAATTGAAGTGCAACCGTTGGATACGAAAGAATATGAGAGATTATTTCAAGCGGGAATCGACGGACTGACGGTCTTTCAAGAAGTATATAATGAAGAGATTTACAAACAGCTTCATGTGAAAGGGCCGAAAAGAAATTACCAATATCGCCTCGATGCCCCGGAGAGAGGATGCCAGGCAGGCATGCGTTCCGTTAATATCGGCGCATTATTAGGATTAGATGATTGGAGAAAAGAGTCTTATTTCACCGCTCTCCATGCGCAATATTTACAGAAAAAATATCTCGAAACGGATATTGCGGTTTCTTTTCCACGTATTCGCCCGAATCTGGGTGGATTCGCTCCGAAAGTAGAGGTCAGTGATCGAGACTTAGTGCAGGCGATGCTTGCGTTCCGTTTGTTTATGCCACGTGCTGGCATTACATTATCGACACGGGAAGAGGCAGGGTTTCGTGATCATCTAATCAAATTAGGTGTGACGAAAATGTCCGCTGCTTCTTCAACAGTCGTTGGTGGTTATACGACGGTTAAACAAGAAGAAAATAGTCAGTTTGAAATCTCAGATGCACGTACAGTGGAAGAGGTAAAAGTAAGGTTGAAGCAACTAGGCTATCAGCCAGTAAGTAAAGACTGGGATATTTTAATGGTGTAGGAGGGTGACGATGTCTTTTCAACTTCATGCGATAACAACAGGAACACTAGAGCAACAGCAAGCAGCGAATATCGCCGCAAAAATTCATCCGTTTGTCGATTATATTCATATTCGTGAAAAGCATCGCTCAGCGAAAGAGCTATTGGGATGGGGGAACAGTTTTGTTGAAGTAGGGGTGCCTGCTAACAAAATGATCATTAATGATCGGCTAGATGTGGCGCTCGCCTCAGGAATAGCAGGTGTACAGTTGACAGAAAATAGCTTGCCTGTCGTTGCAGCGAAACAAATCGTCCCTTCTCTTATGACAGGGTGCTCCGTTCATGATCCAGAAGCGTCAGCGGCACAATCAGAGCATGGGGCTGACTTTATCCTACTTGGACATATTTATGAAACGGCGTGCAAGCCGTCCCTTTCGCCTGTTGGTTTATGGGCAGTAAAAGAAGCTTCGGCTTTATCGAAAGCACCTATCATCGCTATTGGGGGAGTTATGCCTTGCCATGTGAAGGAATTGAAGCAGGCTGGAGCAGCTGGTATCGCTGTTATGTCGGGAATCTTCGGTCATGCTCATCCGCTAGAGCAAGCGATTGCCTATCGTGAAGCGATACAGAAAGAGGAGGAGACTTTCAAATGAATGTCATCATTAATGGAAAACAAGAAACGATACATCTTGATTCACCGACTGTTGCGATATTGTTGAGCACATATGCCCTCGATGGCAAAGCGGTCATCGTTGAACGAAACGGGGAGACTGTGTCAAAAACGGAGCTAGACACGACTCCAATTGCTAACGGGGATCGGATTGAAATCGTTCATTTTGTCGGCGGGGGGTGAGGTCATGAATGATCGTTATTCTAGACAGGAGCTTTTTTTACGAGAAAAAGGTTCCTTTACGAATAAACATGTTCTGTTAGTTGGAGTAGGTGCGTTAGGTTCGGCGTTGGCAGAAATGCTTACTCGTGCAGGTGTTGGGCATATTACACTGATTGACCGCGATTATGTTGATTGGACGAATCTACAGCGACAACAGTTATTTACTGAACAGCATGCCAAGGATCGACTTCCGAAAGCCGTTGCAGCGAAGCAAAGATTAGAAGAGATCAATTCTGATATTCAAATTACAGCGATTACAGCAGATGCAGGGTCCGTGGAGTTAGACGATCTGATTAATAAGTATTCGCCCGACTTACTGCTAGATGGGACAGACAATTTTGAAACTCGTTTTATGATCAATGATTTATCGCAAAAGTATCATATTCCTTGGATTTACGGAGCTTGTGTCGGTAGTCAAGGAATCAGCTTTCCTATCATACCTGGAGTTGGACCGTGTCTTCATTGTTTACTCGATGTGTTGCCGGCGGAAGGGATGACATGTGATACAACGGGAGTGATTGCACCGGCTGTTCAAGTGACTGTCGCTTATCAAGGCGCGGAGGCATTGAAAATTCTTTCAGGAAAGCTGTCTGATGTTCGCCAAGAGCTCGTTGCTTTTGATTTGTGGAAAAATACATTTTCATCGATTCGGGTTGCCTCTTTGCGAAAGAAAGACTGCCCTTCATGTGGGAGTCAACCACACTATCCTTTTTTACAAAAGGAAAACCAAACGAGAGTGGCTGTACTATGTGGCAGAGAAACGGTGCAAATTCGCCCGCCAGAAGGAAGAAGTTATCAACTCGATGAGCTTGCCTCCTTGCTTCAAAAACAAAGCATTGATGTGAAATCAAATGGATTTTTGTTATCAGTGAAACTCCATGATTACCGAATCGTGTTGTTTCAAGATGGACGGATGTTGATTCACGGAATGAAAGAGATAGCCGCCGCGAAAAAGCTATATCATCAGTTGCTTGGCTAACACGATAAATCCTAATAAGAGAAAACTCTCTTATTAGGATTTTTTTATTTCGGATGTCGAATCATTTTAAGTGCTGAAAAAAGTAAAATGTGTTACACTCTTTTTCATTGAATGCAACGAAACATGATTAGGGAAACCTATGTAATAAAGTGATATGAGGGGGGAGATGCTGTTGGGAATAGAACGAAAAAATGAATTTGCGTTATGGATTTTGATGGCGAACATGTTTATTGTAATGACGGGTATCGGCCTAATTATTCCGATTATGCCAACGATTATTCATGAGTTTGGTGCCGGTGGAAAAACGCTTGGCTTATTAATTGCTACGTTCTCGCTTGCCCAGTTTCTTTTCTCGCCACTTGCTGGTGATCTATCAGATCGATTCGGTCGTAAAAAAATCATTATCATCGGTCTAGTATTATTTGCTTTTTCACAGTTGCTATTTGCTATTTCTGAACATTTATCAGTGTTATTTATATCCAGAATGCTTGGTGGTATCGGAGGGGCGTTCATCGTTCCTTCTATGATGGCTTACGTTGCTGATATTACAACGATAGACAATCGGGCGAAAGGTATGGGGAGTTTAGGAGCCTCTATGTCATTAGGCTTTGTCATCGGGCCGGGCATGGGGGGCATATTAGCAGAGTTTGGGTTGCGAGCTCCATTCTTTACTGCAGCAGTAGTGGCGGCTATGGCGGCGGTTCTATCGATATTCTTTTTACCAGAAACTCATCAAGCTCTAAAGGAAAAATCGAAAACTTCTACTGTACGGAAAAGAGAGAGCTTATTGAAACAGCTTGCTTACTCAGTAAAAACGCCTTATTTTCCTTTGTTGATCCTGATGTTTACTTTATCTTTCGGCTTAGCTAACTTTCAATCGACGATTAGTTTATTTTCTGATATTAAATTTAGCTTCACACCAATGGATATTTCCATCTTAATCGTTGTTGCTGGCTTAATGGGTGTCATCGTGCAAGCGTTTGTTCTAGAGCGACTGATTAGACGGTTTGGAGAAAGTTGGATTATTAATGGTAGTCTAGTCGTTGCTGCTACATCGATGCTCTCATTGTTATTAGCTCAAGGGTTTTGGTCGGTGTTAGTGATTTCTGCTATATTTTTCAGTGCTGCTTCTCTATTACGTCCCGCCATTAATACGATGGTATCGAAAATGGCTGGTGCTGAACAAGGATTTGCGGCTGGAATGAATAATGCTTATATGAGCATTGGAAACGTTGTTGGCCCAGCTATTGCAGGTGCGTTATTGGACATTAATTTAAGCTTGCCTTATATTTTCGGATCAATTATTATCATGGTTTGTTTGTTCATTAGTTCGAAGTGGGTGAAATCCAGCATTGATAAGGAAAAATTAGAAGAGAATATGGGCTAAAACCATCGTTCCAATTAATGAAGAGGGAGACTTATGTTTTTTCTAAGTCTCTCTTTTATTTTCTATAGATCGTTCATTTGGTTGCTGTATCCAAAAAGTTAATACTCTATGGTAAAATAATGATATCCAATGAAGCAGTTGCTAATCGTATAAGCTGCTTGTATCACTTTTATTTTTTGAAAATATAAATTTTTAAAAAAATAATATTTTAGGAGGGATATGTTTGGCTAAATATATGATAACGATTTTTGTGTTTTTTTTGATGTCACATCTTATTTTGCTGATTGGAGGACAACCATTTCTCCCCACTCTTGCTGAAACGTTTCAGCAATTACAGTCTCCATGGTCAATGACTTATATGAGTCGTTCTGGTTTTACAGAGCATGCTTTATTTCCTTATTTACTTTCTTTATTTTCATATTCTTTTTCTATATTTTTTCTTTCTTTTGGAATGGCTCTTTTAGGAACTTTTATTTTATTAAATTTCTATTATTATGTTTCTGAACGTTGGAGACGTGCTTTGAGAAAAGGCTTAACAGTAATAGAATCGATTCCTGATCTCTTGATTATTTTAACTATTCAGTTAGTCGTTATTTATATTTATCAATCAACAGGGATCAAATGGTTGAGTATTGCAGATTCAGGGGATGGTCGTCCAATTGTGTTGCCGGTGTTTTGTTTGACGATCATTCCAACGATTCAACTTACTAAAATGGCGATCCATTATCTACATGATGAATCAGGGAAAACCTATATTGAATTTGCTTATGCAAAGGGGATTGATCATCATTTGATTTTTTATAAGCATTTATTTCGAAATATCATACCGCCACTTTTTTATCACTCTAAGTCGGTATTTTTATTTATGTTATCTTCGATGCTGATTATTGAATATGCGTTCAATATAAACGGTTATATGTCATTTTTGCTACGTAGTATTATGACGCCAGCCACATTGTTTGTTTGGCTTTCTTTGCTGTTCACTACTTTTTTTCTTTACTTCCAGGTGGGCTCTATTTGGTTAAAGAGGAGGGGGGTTAAAATATGAATAAAGCGTTTCAATCTAAGGGATTTTTAGTGGGATTCATTGGTATCATGTTGTTATTAGCAGTTAGTATAGCTATTCCATTTGTAGAAGATGGAACAAATCCCTCTGTTCAACAGAAGGAAGATGGAACTTGGCTATCAGCCCCTTACCACCCAAAAGATCTCCCGCCATTTGGGAGTGATAAATATGGTAATAGTATGTTTTACAAAGTTATGGACGGAGCAAAATATACAATCGGTTTAATGTTAGTGGTCAGCTTTCTCCAAGTGATATTAGGGTTGATTCTCGCAGGTATCCTCGTTTTATGGGGAGGGCGGTTAAAAAAGCATATATATACTATATTGGAATCCTTTCAATATATCCCCACCATCTTTCTAGCTATTATTTTTATGATGCCAATGATGATGATAGAGTTGGAAGGTGTGAGTTTTCCAATATTGTTGTTGCAATGTATGATTATCGTTCTTGTCATGTTGCCTTCAGTAACCGTATTAATTGCACATAAGATTGAGTTGATTATGAAGGAGTTATACATAACAGCTTCTCTTCTGCTTGGAGCAGGTAAATATCATTTGTGGAGAGTGCATATTTGGCCATTCTTAAAAGGTCCAGTGATTATTTTATTTCTCCAACAGTGTGTGCACGTTTGCTTATTGTTCATTTATTTAGGTTTTTTTAATATTTTTCTAGGTGGGCAAGTGGAGAGATCCGGGATTGAGAAAGCAGAACATCGCTCCTTGAGTAATGAATGGAGTGGTCTAATCTCTATGGATCGTTTAGAAGTATTTGTAGCACCTTGGATTGTTCTTTTACCAGTAGCTATGTTTTCTTTAACTATCTTTCTGTTAAATATGATGAAGGAAGGATTAACAAAGAATTAAAGGAGAGCTTCGAGTGAAGTTCTCCTTTAATTTTTTATTCCACCGTCACTTTACAACCTGTTTCACTATATTTTCCGTAAGCTGCATGGTTCGTTGGCCCGACGCCTCGTTTAAAGCTAAAGGAATAACGGATAGCGGCAGTAATGAATTGTTTCGCTTTCTCCACCGCTTCTGGCACGGTGCGCCCTTTAGCTAGCTCAGCTGTAATAGCTGCCGAGTAGGTGCAACCTGCTCCGTTTGTATGAATCGTATCAATGCGTGGAGCTTCTAATAAATAAAATTGTTCCCCGTCAAATAGGACGTCAATGGCTGGCCCTTCTAGGCGACCACCTTTGACGAGAACATATTTTGGTCCGAGGCGATGCAGCGCTTGTGCGGCTTCCTTTAACTCTTCGACAGATGTTAGTGGATCGATTTCTAATAGTTTTGCTGCTTCTGGCATATTCGGTGTAATGATCGTCGCTAATGGCAAAAGCTTTGTTTTCATCGCATCAATGGCATCGTCCTTGAGTAAGGCAGAGCCCATTTTTCCAATCATTACGGGATCCACAACAATATTAGCTACATCGGCTTCCTTAACCCACTGTGCTACTTTTGTAATAATTTCCTCGGTAAAAAGCATCCCCGTCTTCAACGCGTCAGCGCCAATGTCCTGTAAGGCGGTATATACTTGTGCCTCAATTGCTTCAATGGATTGAGGAAAGACCCCTTGCTCGGTGCATGGATGGCTAGCGACAATCGCTGTAATCGCACTCATGCCAAATACATCTAGCTCTTGAAATGTTTTAATATCTGCTTGAATCCCAGCTCCGCCTCTAGCGGCTGAACCGGCAATCGATAATGCTCGGGTAATCGTCATGAAAATCTTGTCCTTTCCAAATACGTGGTAGCTTCATTATATCGGGGATGTGTAAAGAGAAGCAATGTATCGTGATAAACAGCAAAACGGACTGTTGCAATATTCTAACAGTCCGTTTTAGTTACTATTTTACAATAAGAACAGGCCCATTCACTCGTTTGACGACTTTATGGCTGACGCTGCCTAACACCATTTCTTGCAAGGAGTTAAGGCCGCGGCTTCCGATGATCGTCATATCGAAGTTTTCTTTGTTGGCGTAATCGACAATCGTAGGGGCGGGTTCACCATGTAATATATTCAGTTGATAATTGATATTGTTTGCTTTTAGTTGTTCTTCAATCGGTAACAGTCGTTGTCTTCGAGCAAGCGTTAACTCTTCTTGGCTTTGGGCATGAAGCACTTCATTTTTCGCTTTTGCATAATCAGCGACGAATACGACGTCAATGGCACAGTCACTTGTGAACGAAGCGATTTTGATTGCTTCTTCCGTAGCGCGCAAAGAATGATCGGATCCATCGACAGCTAATAAAATACGTTTATACATACTATCACTCTCCATTTAGTGGGTCGATACTTTTGCTTGTAAGTCATCATAGATCGCTAATTGATCTACAAGCTTTTTACTGGCGGAGTTGAGGTTCTTGATCGTTACGTGATTGTTGTTCTCACGGTATTTCATCACGACTTTGTCGATCGCACCGACAGCGGAATCATCCCAAATATGAGCGTTAGAAAAATCAATAATGACTTTGCTATTTTCCATGTTAAAATCAAAGGAGTCCACAAACCCTTCGACGGAGGCAAAAAATAATTGACCTTCCACCGCGTAGATAAGCTGGTGTTTTTCTTTCAAGCCGTTAACTTTAATTTTTGAGATTTTTGCAACAAAGAAAATGGCACTTAATAGTACACCCGAAATAACCCCTTTAGATAAGTCGTGAGTAGCGACCACGATGCTAACGGTTGCTAACATAACAACGGCGTCACTTCTCGGTGCTTTCTTTAAGTAAGAGAAGGATGACCAGTCAAATGTGCCAACTGATACCATAATCATAATCCCAACAAGAACAGGCATCGGGATTTGTACCACTAAATCACCTAAAACAATGATTAAAAACATTAAAAATAGACCAGCAGTGAGTGTAGATAATCGGCCACGTCCACCTGATTTGACATTAATGACGGACTGCCCGATCATCGCACACCCAGCCATTCCACCGAAGAAACCAGTGGCAATATTGGCGATACCTTGTCCACGTGCCTCTCTGTTCTTCTGACTGTCTGTCCCTGTCATATCATCGACAATCGAAGCCGTTAATAATGTTTCTAACAAACCAACAATGGCTAGAGCGATTGAATAAGGGAAAATAATTTGCAACGTTTCTAATGTAAAGGGAACATCTGGGATGAAAAACGATGGCAATGTTTGCGTAATATTCCCTAAATCACCGACTGTTCGCAACTCTACTCCGCTAAAAAGCGCTACAGCCGTTAAAGCAACGATAGCAATTAATGGTGCCGGAATCGTTTTAATGAATCTTGGTAACGTATAAACAATGACTAACGTGATCGCAACAAATACATACGTCATATTGGAAATGCCAATAAAGTGAGGAACTTGTGCCATGAAAATTAAAATAGCTAGTGCATTTACGAAGCCAATCATGACGGCACGTGGAATGAATTTCATCACTTTAGCGACTTTAAATACCCCAAATAAAATTTGAATGACTCCTGTTAAAATCGTAGCGGCTAATAAATAATTTAATCCATGTTCTCTCACTAACGGAGCCATGAGCAAAGCCATTGCGCCAGTCGCAGCAGAAATCATCGCTGGTCGACCGCCAACGAAGGCGATAATGACAGCGATACAAAAAGAAGCATATAGCCCAACCATCGGATCGACTTCTGCGATGATAGAAAAGGCAATCGCTTCAGGAATTAAAGCCAGTGCGACGACAATTCCAGCAAGGATATCAGCTCTCACATTGGAAAACCATTCTGTTTTTATTTTTTCAATCACTATGTTAACACCTCATTTATTAATATCAATCTTGTTCATTCATAAAGAGAAGTGTAACATCTTCAGTTTCAAAATAGAACCCTTTTGGGAATAAAAATTCGTAAACATTATGTTAAGATGAAAGAAAACTTCACCAAAAATGAAGGAGAAAAAAGATGCTTATAGGATATATGCGACCATCTCAAGACGACCCAACTTGTTCGATTCAAGCGAACTTATTAAATAACTATTCGTGTCAAAAGATGTTTATCGAGGAACATTCATCCGCGAAACGAAGGAAAGAGCTTGATCATATGATGGCTCACCTTGAATCGGGGTATACAATCATTGTAGAAAAACTATTTGTATTGGCGGATTCAACTCGTCATTTAGTCGAGCTGTTAGAACAAATCGATGAAAAAGGTGCGTTTCTTTGTACCTTGAAAGAAGGAATTGATACGAGTGATGAGCGAGGCTATTCATTTAAAGCGATTGTCCATCATTTAGTTGCCTTCCAAAGCGATGTGATCAGTGAAAAAACGAAGCAAGGGTTATACGAGGCAAAACAAAAAGGTGTCACTACTGGACGACCACGGAAACCGGATGAAAATGTCAAACGAGCCATCGTGATGTATGAAAGTAAAAAATACAGCTTAGCAGAAATTAAAGTAGAAACAGGTATTAGCAAATCGACGCTGTATCGTTATTTAGAGAACTAATATCCAGTTTGAGATTAAAGAATGAGGGGAAAATATGAAGGCAGGATTTTTATTAATCAGTACGTGCTTATCTTTATTGTTGGTTCAAGGATGTAGTCAAGAAGAGGAGCAAGTATCGATTCCAGTAGAGAAAAAGGAAGTAGTAGAAGTTTTAGAAAAGGTGCCGGAAGAAGCGGTGAAGCCGATTGACTTAAGTACCTTTGAGCGCAAGCCAATGCAATGGGGCGAACAGGTAGATGGAGTAAGGACGAGAATGAAAACGAATGAGAAGAAGGTCGCACTTACGTTTGATGCCTGTGGAGGGGCTCATGGTAGTGGCTATGATGAAGAGCTCATTTCCTTTTTACGAGCAGAACAGATTCCGGCTACGTTGTTTTTAAATGAACGATGGATTCATACGAATGAAGCGCTTTTTTTAGAATTAGCGGCCGATCCTTTGTTTCAGATCGAAAATCATGGAACGGAGCATGCTCCGTTATCTGTGGCAGGTGGGGAAGCGTGGGGGATTAAAGCAACCTCCTCACCCCAAGAGGCTTACGATGAAATTATGAACAATCATAAAACGGTCAAAGCATTGACGGGAAAAGAGATGATGATGTTTCGATCGGGTACAGCTTATTATGATGAGGTGGCTGTTCAGTTAGCTAAGGAGCTTGGATATCAAGTAGTTAACTATGATGTGCTCGGTGATGCGGGAGCAACATTTTCTAGTGAGCAAGTGAAACAAGCGTTAACGGGTGCGAAGGCAGGTTCGATTGCTCTTTTACATATGAACCAGCCACAAAGCGGAACGGCTGAAGGGGTCAAGCAAGCGGTGCCAGTTTTACGAGAGCAAGGTTTTGAGTTTATGTTGCTTGAAAATGAAATATTACAATGAAAGTAACTGCGGTTTTCCAGAAAAAAATGTTGAAGAAGTTACCCACTTTTATAATATAATTATGGGTGCAGACTTAATTCAGAAAGAGAGTGGTCATAATGGGCCGTAAATGGAACAATATTAAGGAAAAAAAAGCGTCAAAAGATGCCAATACTAGTCGGATCTACGCAAAGTTTGGACGGGAAATTTATGTGGCAGCAAAGCAAGGCGAGCCAGATCCGGAATCTAATCAGGCATTAAAAGTGGTACTTGAGCGTGCGAAAACGTACAGTGTGCCGAAAGCAATCATTGATCGGGCGATTGAAAAGGCGAAAGGCGGGTCAGAAGAAAACTTCGACGAGCTTCGTTATGAAGGCTTCGGACCAAACGGATCAATGGTGATTGTCGATGCATTAACGAATAACGTTAACCGTACAGCATCAGAAGTTCGCGCAGCCTTCGGTAAGAACGGCGGAAACATGGGTGTAAGCGGATCAGTTGCTTATATGTTCGATGCAACAGCCGTTATCGGTGTAGAAGGAAAAACGGCTGATGACGTGCTTGAATTATTAATGGAAGCGGATGTCGATGCACGCGATATTTTAGAAGAAGACGAAGCGGTGATCGTTTACGCTGAGCCTGATCAATTCCATGCGGTGCAAGAAGCATTCAAGCAAGCAGGCATCACTGAATTTACAGTGGCCGAACTGACGATGCTGGCGCAAAATGATATTGAGCTTTCAGAAGAGGCACAAGCCCAATTTGAAAAACTGATCGATGTATTAGAAGACTTAGAAGATGTTCAACAAGTGTACCACAACGTTGACTTAGGGGAATAATATAGGAAGGGGCTGGGACAAAACCCCCTCTGACATGAAAAAATCACCGACTGCCCATAAGAGAGG
>NKXN01000006.1 GCA_002261155.1 Bacillaceae bacterium SAS-127
AAAGTAGTTGTGTCCTGTCCATCATATTGGACCACTCCTGTTCGCTTTTACATTTCCTATACCCCAAAAACTTCTAAAAGATGCATTCACCAAAAAAGCGTAAGAGCCACTTTATTCTAGCGTTTACAGGAGCCACTGGTGGAGAAGCAGCTAAGATCAAAGAAGTAAATTAGTATGAAAAACTCCAGCTACACGATACAGCTGGAGTTTTATACTCTACGCTCCTCTTAAACGTTATGGACATAACTGATCCACATATCATTATTATTGCAAATAGCTTTGATACTCTTGTTGAATTCGTTTCGGCACAATAACACCTAATTCATCTTCTAGTCGCTGCTTCACTATTTGATAAAACTTTATTACATCTGATTTTTTATTTTGTTCAATGAAAAGTATGAGTAGATTATACATATACTCCTCATTATACTCATCTAATTCTAGCATTTTCTGTAAACAACTTAATTTTAATAGTAGCTGACCCTGAGCTTTCGCACTTTGACTTTGTGTATAGTTCTCAAGCGCATGCAATACTCGCTGCTTCAAATGGTGATTAAACTGTATAGCCCATTGATAGCCTTCTTCTGATAAGAAGTCACCCTTATACAAATGTAGTATTTGCCGAATCGAAGTCTCATCGTGTCGCTCTTGTTCTAGAATGGAATTTAATTCCCCATAATCACTAGTAAGTTCTACTTTTAACTGATAGTGATTATTCACCAATTTGATTGGTTGTTCAACACCAGGGTGCTTAAATATTTTTCTTAAGTGGGAAATCGCTGTATGTAAGTGGAACGAAGATTTTTCCTGATCCATTTCAGGCCAAAGTTCTTCTTTGATAACAGAAATTAGCATTGGCCTATTTTTATTGACCCATAAATATAAGAATAATTCTTGCACTTTTCGTGTACGCCATTTTACCACTTCTTGATTTGGGTTGAGCAATTGAAAACTGCCTAATGTATGGACATGAAACGTATTTTTTATTGGTTCGTCTCTCTTTAGTTTAGTGGAGTTTATGATCGACTGTTCTGCTTTTTTAAGAGCTTTGACTAGTCTCTTTTCATGCACCGGCTTCAACAAATAATCTACCGCATTCACTTCAAAAGCATCAACCGTAAATTGAGAATGAGCAGTGACAAAGATCACTTGTATAGATGGATAGTTTTCTAACAAATATTGCGCAACATTTAATCCATGTAATTCAATTATTTCCATATCTAAAAAAACAATATCAATTGATTCTTTATCCAAAAACGGGAAAGCATCCTTTGCGTTTATAAATGTCCCTTTAATACTAACAGAAAATTGTTCCAGTTTATTTAACATAATTGTTAGTACGTCGATGGCTATTTTTTCATCATCAATTATTACGATATTCATCGGAAATCCCTTTCTGGCAATAAGATCATAATGGTGGTTCCTTCTCCTTCTTTACTCAATAATTGAAACGAAGCATTCTTGATTAATTGAATCTTTTTAAAAGAATTAGAAAACCCAATTCTTGGATTTTATTGATTCACAAGCCGCTGTTGATCGGCTTCTGATATTCCAACACCATCATCCTGAATTTTAATACGCACAAAACCACCATCGCGCTGTACGCTAAGTTCAATTGTACCGCCCTCCTGTTTTTTTGAAATACCATGAAATATAGCATTTTCAACGAGAGGCTGAATGGTTAGCGCTGGAATTCTCAAATCAATCGTTTCATCAATATCATATTTAATAGAAAGCCGTTCACCGAAATGCATTTTCTCAATATATAAATATGCTTGCACAAGCTCTAGTTCCTCTTCTAGTGAAACAGACGTATGACGATAATGAACATTTAGCTTTGCTCGAAAATACGTCGATAAACAATATAAAGCTTCACGTGTTTGATCGATAATTGTGTTTAACGTATGATACACAAAATGCGGTGTCACTTGTGTAGACAAAAAATTCAATTCATCCTCAATCGCCTCAACAGATGACTGACGTACAGCAAGATGAGAACGTATGCGTATAAACAACTCATCCATATTGATTGGCTTTTGGAGATAGTCATTAGCCCCGATTTGCAGCGATAATACTAAATCTGAATGCTTTACAACAGCTGTTAAAATGATGATTGGTAGTTCAAGCATGTCATAGTGTTCTCTCACATTGCTACATAAATCATATCCAGACATTCCATCCATCATTAAATCAACTAGCAACAGATCAACTTTCATTGTTTTCAAATAATCCATCGCATCCAAACCATTGTCAACAGCAATAATAGAATACCCTTCTTGTATAAGAACATCTACTAACACTTTAATATTGACATGGTCGTCATCCACGATTAAGACCGTTTTCCCATTCACTAGATGTTCAATCGGGAGTGACAATTTCAATACTTCCACATGATCAACAACAGACAAGTTTGCAGCTGCTACCTGCAACTGTGCATCTATCGCTATTGGCATAGTAAAAGTGAAAGTTGTTCCCACCCCTAGCTGACTCGAGACATCAATCTTTCCATTTAACGCCTCAACAATATTTTTCACAATACTTAAGCCAAGGCCTAAACCACGTTGGTGTTCCTTAGGAGCCACTCGATAAAAAGCAGTAAAAATACCTTCTAAATCACGTTCTGAAATACCAATACCTGTATCTCTTACTTGAATTTCAAGCATCTCGCCCTGCACTTCTACACAAACTGCAATTTCTCCTTGCTCTGTATATTGGAATGCATTGTACAATAAATTATATAACACTTGCTTAAATCGTACTTCATCGGTATACATAGGCGGTAAGTTTTCATCTATATGGCATACTAAGCGAATAATGTCCGGAGTTTGTACGAAGGCAGCCACTTCTTCTATTACCTCATTAATCACTGTCACAGGCACGACTTGCCGTGTGTGCTGAGCGTGGACATTAAATTAATAAAATGTAGTAGAATCACCTAATTTAAAATTAAAATCGCTTAATCTACTAGCTGACCAACATCTAGGCTAAAATTTTTATGGTCCATAGATTCTAAAACTACTTTACAACCCTCACGCGACTCTATTTTCGCCATAAGTTGTGGAGATATACGTTTTTTGCCGCTATATTGTAATATCTCATCATAAACATCCAATGTAACGCATTTATTTAAATCATATACATATATTTTTATATCCAACGCTGTACCTAAGTATTCTCCACCAATAACATATGTTCCATTTCCACCTGGATAGTTTTTAAACTTACCTTGATTAGATTTTTTAACTCCTTGTTCAATATAAGTCGCTCTGACTTGATATTTTTCTATATTTACGATTCTTCCTTTGTATTGATGACACATAAAAATTCCTCCATTCAGTATCGATTATAAAAATTTGTTACAAATATAAGTTAATACATTTTTATAATCCTGTATGTGAGTAAATCGTATAAAAAGCAGACTTACAACTCTCTGGACATTAACAGTAGATGAATTTCCCAAGACCTATCCTAATCTGCTCATTTGCATATTCATCATCAACAACTTCCATAAAATTTTTAAAATCAACAACTTTTCTTTCTCGATCAACATAAAACAAAACCAAAAATGTTCTATCATTTGACTTTAAACAAAATCTATATGACATACTTTTAGCTATAATTTTTGAATAACTATTTGTTGGACTTTCAAAATCGAATTCAATGATCATTTCACCAATATCTTTTGCAGCCACCTGCATTGTTTCTCTACATAAAAGAAATTCTCTACACATATTTAGAACATTTATCCCTTTTTTGAATATTCGGAACTCATATAGACCACAGATTTCAACTACCTGTTGAACAAATTCAAGAAGTATATCCTCTGCAATTTTTCTACTTATTAAGCTCCTTGATGTAAAATTGATAATCATAGAATTTGCCAATTCCAAATCCGACATATTGTGATATTGATATAACTTACTTTTTATCTGATAAATTAATTTCTCGACGTCTCTCTTTTTCTTTATTAATTTATACGCACCAATATTTACTGAATACCTGTTCTCTATTTTAAATAACCAAGCAGTTTTGGCTACAGCACTTGCTTCCACTCCATCTTTTAAACTCGAAATCAAAGTCTTTTGGTAATATTTATTACCATAAAAGTCATTTTTCAATATTTCCTTAGTTTTACTTGCATAGATAATTTCTTGAATTACAGATACAAATATCCCCAAATGATAGCCTTCACTAAAATCTGCTTTTTTAAATTCTTTTAACCATATTAAAAGTGTTTTTACATGCCTAAATGCGAATTTCAAATTCTTTTTATCTTCATCCGACAACTTATTTTTCTTGAATATCAAGAATATAATAATTCCGAGTTTTGAATCGTACCTCTCATCTAAGTTACACAGTTTCTTCAGAAGTATTTCAAAATATTCTTCTTTCACTAACCATTTATCTTCGTTTTCAATAAACGTCTTAATATAATCATTTTCTGGAGGATCATCTATCACTATTTGATAATTAATCCTTAATCGATCATGATCAAAACATAATGATTCATGTAAAATTAAGATATTATAAAAGGTGCTAAAAAGATTTTCATTATACTGTAGTTTTAACTCCAAAACGTTTGGTAATCTTTCTAAAACTTTATGCTTCAAATAATATTCGATTCTTTCTAATTCACTATAAGCAAACTCTTTATTATGAAGAGCAATTTCAGTCATTACATAATCAAAAGTTTTTTGAATTACTATTTCCCATTGTAGTGTAATATATTCAAGTTGTTCAATCTTTAATACTATAGACTCTCTGCTCAATTCTTTTTCGATATTTGCTTTCATTTCAGAAAGAATATTGCCGTAAATATTTTTTTCTGCTATATGTGTGTTGATATTATCTAGTCTTGGTTTATTGAGAATATCAATAATTCTAATTTTGGCATTATTATACGATTTTATACTTTTACTAAGACTACTTTTTTCTAATTGGAATAAATACTTTAATAGTTTTAGTTGATCGTACTTATCAAAATTCTCAATTCTAAATCCTAATTTAATTTCTAATTTATCAATAATTCCACTTTTATCATGATTCTTAAATTTGTCTCTTAATGTGTCAAACGAATAATGCTCTGAATTTGGATTTTCTTCAGCAATTTCTTTACACAAGTCAGCAATTGTTAATGCACATTTTTCACTTTCATTTTGACCTAAGTTATATTTACTCACTTTTATCCCCCTTAATTCTGTATCAGTAAAATCTGATATTTATCTTCTAGAACTTTTAGTAAATAAATTTCCTATCAATCTGGCTTCAAAAATTCATATTAATAAAGCAGACGATTATAAATTAATTTATCGTCTGCTTCATATGTTTATATAATAATATCTTTACTCATAACTAACTTTAAATATTTCGCCATTATACCCTTCAGCAACCCATTCCCATTGTCTTACTACTTTTTCTAATTCTAGATTGCGCAATGGATTCTGAATATATTCGAAAGCTATTTTGTCTTCATCTTCATAAACGATACATATATAATAGTTATCACCATGAATATGTGCGGCTGTATATTCATTATTTGTTATAGAAATTTTTGTACCACGACTTTTTACAGATTTAACTTCAATATATCTTTCAATTCCACTAGGTGACACACTTAGGACATCGTAACCAAGGTTTTGCTTGCTAACATCTTTAGCTTTATTCCCTTGCATTTCTTCAAATTCTATGCATTGTTTTTCTGCTGCTCTCCATTTAGAAATAACTTTATTTTTAGAATCTATATTAGATGTTGAAATAAATTCCCTAAAATCACCTTGCGGCGCTATAGTTAGTGCATTCGAATTCATTTCTAAATTCCTTGAATTCAAATCATCTTCAGAAACACCGAAAATTTCTTGAAGCCATTTAACTTCTCCCGATATTAAATGCATTTCTAATTGAATGATAAATATAGCTAATATTTTTTTACTTGCTTTTCCAATTTGAACTAAATCATCTGCATTGCTTACCCAGCAGTTATTAATATCAAAGTCCTCACGTGTAATAAGAACTTTGTTTCTAATTTGCTTTAAAATATTTGCATATAATTTAACCAATAATGCATCGGGCAAAGCCAACACAAATGTTTTATTAGATAGCATGGTAAGCCATTCGCTAATTGAATATGTTTCTTTAGCAAAATCCTTCAAGTAATTATCTAGTGCATTTAAAGCTTCCCCTTTGACTAAAGGTAACGTTTCAATGAGCGGAGAATTTTGACGAATCCAGTTCCACTCAGACTCTTCTAGGAAACTAGCCTTTTTAATATATTCACTTGGAGAGATTAACTTTCCGTTCTTTGTCTCAATCCAGTTAGAATTTATTAAGCCTATAAACTCTTTTTCAAAGTAGCGTGGAACTTTTGCAAATGTATTTTTTTGTTTAATGATTTCTAAGATAGCTATCATATTTTTATCTTGATGATTAACTGCATTTTTCAACGTATTAAATAATAATAAGGCACTATCTTTTATAGCATTTTCCGTACGAGGATCTAGCGTAATATGTTTTCTACTTGGATCAGTTGAAAAATCACTATTAATTTTAAATAAAAAAGGACTAGGCTCATATGTAGGTAAATAACAATGAAATACAGCTTGTTCTTTACGGCAAGGAACCATTTCTTCTGTCATATTTAAAGCAAATGCAATCTGTGATTTTTCACCTTCGAATACACGCCATAAATAGTTTTTACCATCAAATTTTACTAAGATGTTATCCGGATTTTTTCTGATTTCTCCTATTATTTCAGAGTTTCCAACACTAATTTTTACGTTTCTAATATTACGTAAAAACAGAAAATAATCAGCACTAATAGAACCTATTTCTTGATGTAAAATTTCTGATTTAGCGTTATAAAATACAAATATTGTTGTAAAACCAGCACTTTTCAATTTTTCTAAAGTATCCTCAATATCCCTATCAGAAATTTCAACAAGAAAAGGTATTCGGATTGTCGGAACACCTTTTTCATCTGTCACATTTAATTTTTCAGCAGCAAGTGACTTAGAAAATGAAAATGTACAATCGTTAGAATGGATATAAATCGTATTAGACAAGTGCGTCGTACTTTTAAATCCAACCCCTCTATATCCGATTGTTTCCCCTCGCTTCTTTTCACTTGCCCCAGATCTACAAATACTTCTAATATCGACCTCATCAAAAGGCTTACCATTATTCGCAATAAATACATGCCCGTTCTCTTCTGTAACATAGAAAGATGTCGCTTTTGCATCATCAGCATTTTTTAACATTTCAATAAACACTCGTTCTCCATAACTTTCAGCCATATATGTTTCCATTGCAGCCATATCTGTGAATAGTTGTGGCGAATTTTTTGCTTCAGCCAAAAATTCGTTACTTAGCTCAGTAATCACAGTTTGCAGAGTATTAAACATAATCAATCAACGTCACATTCAAACGTGCTTTTTGTTCTTTATCCTTAATTGTTTTAACCCATTTCAATAAAACTGAACTGCCTTCACTTGCAATAGCAACTTTTTGATCGTGTTCATCTTTATCGTCCCAATCTTCATCAAATGTCTGGATATCCTCAAAGTTCCCAACGAATGATTCACACACCTCTTCTAAAATCTCTGCAAAGCTATTATCTTTATATTTGTTTGCTTTAGTTAACTCTAACATTTTATCAGCAAGATCCACTTCACCAAGTTTTATAGCATCACTAATCAGATAATGATATACATCACTTGAAATTCCATAGCAAGCTTGTAAAATATCTTCATTTTCTTTTATAGTTATTATTACCTTCATTAAACCTACTTTTTTCTAAATCATAAATTACTCCACCTGTGAATCTATATCCATCTTCTTTAACTATAGATTGACCATTCACTATTAAGAATTTCCACATTTCAATTGCTAAATCCAAATTTACTGCAGCCATTTTAGCCACAATGTCTGCCATCTTTCTATCATGTTTTTCAAGATTTTCTTTCAGAACTTCAAAACTTTCAATTAAAATTTGTTCTTTAGCCGCATTACTTTTTTTAACCATTACAAACATCCTTCCAGATAATATTTAATCTATTACTATACAACCATAAATCAACATCTAATAATATATAATTTTCACAAAATCAGTAAATATATTTATGATTTACCGTAATATAACTACTATAACTTAAAGGTAAATGATTAATAGCTATGAATGGTTTTATTAATTAAAATTAAATTCGTTACTCCAATATTCGCTCTTCATATCTTCATTATCGTTATAGTATACGAAATTAAACTCTAATCTTTTTGATACGTATCCTTTATCATTAAAAATTTGCTTTTCTCCACCGATAAACCAAATCAACTGTAAATCATTCTCTTCTAACCATTTTTCAAAATGATCTGATTTAACCAAAGCTGCCGATGGACCTTTTTCTAATTCACTTGGATCCATAAAGATTATTTCATCGTTGGAATTCTCCCATGTACTAAAATTCCCTAAAGACCATTCTAAATTTAAATCTTTAATTAGTTGTCGATTAGGCAAATATATAGAAATATATTGGTCAATGGATTTATCTCTCTCACCAGTTTCCCATTCATATTCGTTAACTGGTACTAAATGTTGAATATTTAAAGTACGATTATCTTCATTATTACGCCAACTATTAAAATTCTTATAATAAGGATGCCATGGATATTCCCTCAAAAAACCTTGATGTGAGGAACCTTGTGGCTCAAAAATAGAAGGGTCAAACAAAGCTTTATTCTTCATTTCTTCAAGTACTTTAGCTACATCATCTTTTGCTACAATGCATGTATTAACTCTATACCATAACTCTTCTTTGGATTTACTATCAGCCGTTTTGTTCGTCCATTTTCTAAAGCCCCTTAATTTATACCACTTTTCATTTTTATTATTAGTTACTATTAATAAATCCTTGAAATCAGGAAGTGTAGCTTCATCGAATACCCAACTCTCTGAGTCATTATTACTGAAAATTGGTGTAAATGATGACCACCATATTTTTCCAAACTCTCCCCATTTTGAATCATTTGTCGACCTCAACCATACGGTAGGATCGATATCACGTTTCCATAATTGCCACGGACCTTCATATTCTTTTTCATCTTCATATTTGTTAGCCCAATATAAATTATCTGACATTCTAGCTAAAAGTTCATAAAATGCAATCCATTGATATTTCTTACCTATTCGTTCAATTTTCGAAGCTTCTCTACCGTATGTGTTACTATGTGTCTTTTCAAAATCGCTAAACATTTTTGATGTCCAACCTAATTCATACGCTCTCTTGCATACCCATCTTTGCGCCCACTTCCTACTAAAAATCGCTACTCTTTCCGTAATCCCTAAACCTGTTAGCCACCTAAAACTTTCTTTATCTGCATCTAATAATGAATTATTAATTCTTTCTTTTAAGGAATCCCAATTATCACTTGGTCTGTCTATATTTTTTGTGACAAATGAAAGTTTCCAAGGTGTTTCATCGGCTTCTTTAATTAGTTCTTCAATATCACAATCTGAACCTTCTAAAATATCATCTACTACAGTAACTGTCATTGGTTGACCGTATGACTCGATTCTTTGATTTATTTCTTTTATATAATCTTCTCTTAGATCACTAGGTACTTTTTCTGCAAATTCTAAATGTAATTCATATGCTGTTTTTGGACGATGTTCAGTTAATGGTGTAGCTGACCAGTCGTGTACACATGACAAGGTGTAATTTCCAAAATCACCTGGGAATCCCATTAGAGAACTCTTAATTGAAGAATATTTTTCGTTATCTAAAGCATCTATTTCTGATTCTGTAGGATTTTCAATAGGCCATTCACTTATATAAGGTGGTCTAAAGTTAACAGTCTTTTTCTCATCAATCACATTTTTATATAAAGCATATTCCAGCACACCACGTGCATAATCTCTTAATAGAAGATGTATATCTGGTGTATTATCAGCAAATTGCAGTTCATAAACTTTCTCTGCAATTAGCTTTACTTCTGTAAGATTATTAATGTTACATACTACGCCATAAGCAGTTGCGTATAACCTTTCTTTTAGATATAAATCATCAACATCATTAAATTCAGATAATAATTCTTGAACAATAAATGGTCGAGAACTTAATATCCTCACTAATGATTTAGTCGCTTGATCCCTTACTTTTCTATTTGCTGTTGTTGTCATCCATAAAAGTGTATAACTTAGCAGCCTTATACGCTCATCTTCTACTTCATCTAAATTCGCAAATAATGCCCAATTGATTAATGTACGTGTTATTGATTCTGGTTGTTCCTCATCCTCTTCATAATCACTTACTGCTATATGTGTAGACCAAAAATGGTCTCTTTTTGCCATATCATGCCTTTTTAAATTCTTATGTAAAAATTCAGCATTTAATAGGTGATTAGGTTCTGTAGATAAAGCTAATATCTTGTCTAATGAATTATTAAAATAACCGTGACTGGAAATTTTATTTAACAATTCAATTGTTCTATCATTAATAGAATCTTTGCTACGTAATAAAAGAACATCCGTAAACGATTTTTCAAAAATCGAACTATAGTGTGTACTTTCTTCAGGAACAATATCAATAAATTCTATATTGAATTTTTCAGGGAAAACTATTCCTAAAGCTTCAATAATTCCTGAATACGTATATGGTTTCATTATTATTTCTTCTAATTTCCCATTATTTCTAAACTCTGCTTCAAGATCTTCTGCATTCAGATTATTAACAATGTTTTCCGCAATGAAATAATCACTAAATCTTTCATACGTAAACCTAACAACCTCAACTGCCTTACCATTATCATCAGTTATCATATCTAATGCTAGTAAACCTTCAGAAATCAGTATATCGATTAAATCATCATCAAAATTTGGTCTTGGGTCCACGGCTCTAATAACTTCTGCTGCTAAATTTATTTCAATACCAAACAAATTATTTGGATATATTAGTTCGATTAAGTTCGATAAGACTCTGGTAGAAACACTTCTATTACCCATATACTTTTTTCTAAGTTTAATAACATTATCAATACTTTCTAAATAAAAATTAAATATTGCGGTTTGTCCTTCCAGGCCTTTTGGAAAAGAAGACACCCCTTTTGATTTTATTGCTTTACAACACGTTTTTAAAAATAGCGGATTACTAAATTCTGGAGATAGCAATGGTATAGAGGGCTTGTCTATCCCTTGTTTTGCTAAATACTTCATAGCTGCTCGATGTTCAAATCCTTTAAAACCTGTATGCAAAATTTCAACTATATTTCCTTTAATTTCAGCAGGAAGTATAAAATCTTTATAAGTTGACCTACAACTTAAAAGTAATGCGATATGAGGATAATTTTTTAATTCGGCTATAAATGACATCATCTGGTCTCGCCAGTCAAACCGATGATTACCTTCATTTAATGCATCAATAATGATTAATGTTCTACTTTTCTTCGCCTCTCCAGCCGCATCCAAAGCCCCTAATAACTGTTTAAAATTAACTCCCTTCAAATCAAGTTCTTCAGCAATAAAATTAAGCGGATTACCACCAGAATATTTTTGGCCTAATAAAAATACTGTAGGCAAACCCTCAGCTATACGCTTTTGAGCTATATCACATAATAAATGTGACTTTCCTATCCCAGCCTCCCCTAATATTACTGCACTTTTTATTTCATACGCTTCTACAGCAATATTAAAAATAAATGCCTTAATGTCGTCTAATGCCTCAATTATCCCTCTAAATTGATATCTAATTTCTTTCCATGGTTCGTTATTATCGTCAATATTATCCCAAGTAAAACTATTGAAATCCGCGGCTAATTCTCTTAAATACTCAAATTCAACCCTAATATTTGTGAATTTAATAGCATCATATTTAGTATTCAAAATTTCTAAATATAATTCTTCAAATTTAATCACTTTATCTTTGAAATCAGTCCAAATTTGTCCTTTATTCAATGTATTATTTTTAAAACGGTCCAATTGGTCTATCCTATGTATCAAGTCGAACAATATCGCTTTTTGATTGTTAATTTCTTCTTCCCACTCATAAGATATGCATAATCCCTCTACTTTTTTCTTAACTGGTAAATCAACATGATATTCTTCTGAAAATCGTTCACCTAAAGAAATTTTAGATTTATTAGCTAACTCTCTAAAAACTTCTGTACACATTACTGGTTCATTAAACCAGTATAATGCTCTACCAATGTAATTACTTTCGTCCTTTTGTAGCATCATGCTTAATTCGTGGCGTCCCCAATATTCAAACTCTACGTTCATTCCATTATTATTGGCTAATTCAGTCCAGATTTGAACATATTGATTCCATTTATCTAATGAAGATACAACTGGCTTTCCACCACGACCATTTTTTCTACTGTCATTTAAATCCTTAGGCACACTAACATAATATTTAGTTAATCTAGGGTGTTTAGCTATCGCTGTTCTAACTGAATCATCTATTTGACTCCATTGACTACTTTCGAGCCTTTCAGGAAAATACTTTGCTTGCCAAGCATGTTCTGAACCATCTTCGAGTATCCAATAACATTCAACACCTCCATCTCCACCAGACCCATCTTTTCGAATAAAGTTCTTCCCCTGTTCTGGTTTATTTAAATGTGCTAATTGACAAACTAACTCTTCAAAGCCCCCATCTTTACTACTATCAAAAGACCTTATACGAGTAAAATCAAGTTCCACCATAAATTTAACCTCACAATCTTATGACAAAATTTAAAATATGTACGTCAGAGATATTTATAACGCACCGTATCTATTAATATAAATTCGAAACATTATAAAAAATCCCTCTTAAAAAAGCTAATAATAAAAAGCACATCTTAGTTTCCTAAGAAATGCTTCATTGAATTACTTATTCAAAATCCATTTAATAATCCCTTACAAATTTCATCTTACTTATATAACATATTTCTAAAACAGTTGTTAGACCCTACATTTAAAACGGTTCCCATGTAAAGGTAGGCTCCTTATATGAATTAATCATGATTTCATATTCCTTCACAATATAGTTGTAGAAATATTTAAAAGACCAAATGCTTGCCGCCCCCTGGCCCGCCGCAGTTGTTTTTGAAATTCGTTGTTTGTAACACTCGTCCATTAACCTCAAGATAAGATCGACATCGTAAATACCATTTATAATTTCTTCGATTAAAATTTCATCTTGTTTAGAAATTAATTCTACACCACTTAAGATCGACCAAGATGCACATGACGGTTTAATCACTACTTTAAATCCTCAAATCGATCAGCTTAAAGCCGAATTAAAGGAGTTACAAGCTGAATCAAAAGCTACAAACGGTGCTATTGACGATCTAAAAGAATATGTACTCAACCATTTAGATATGAATGAGCCTCTCAAGGAATTAACACCTACGATTTTAGCTCGGTTCATTCGTAAAATAATTGTAAAAGCAGACGGTTTAGAGGTACACTATCGTACCTCTAAACCGTCTGCTTTTTATGTTTCAACAAATATTAAATTAGATATACCTAAGAGCCATCCTAATAAAGCGTATGTTAAAAAACACACTTAATTACGGATTAATCAGCTAGTTCAAGCCACGCACAGCATTCACAGTGTGGTGAAACCCTTACTTCCCCCGTCATATAATTGGACGAAAATAATAAGTCTTCAACCAAATGTTCTAAGCGTTTTGTAACATTATAAATTAACATCACGTTCTCTTGTTGTGCACGTTTCAGCGGCCCTTTTGCCCCTTCCATTAACAATTTAGATACATTCAATATACCATTTAATGGTGTCCGAAGTTCATGGGAGGTCTTAAGTAAAAATTCATCCTTCATTTGATTGTGTGTCATCATCTCTTCGGATAGCCTTTGCACCTTTTCATACGACCAATTAGCCCGATAGCTTAACAAAGAAGCAAAGCCAAACAATAGAACAAAGAACAACAACAATGCCAAATAGTCTACCGACACTCCCATTAAAAAATTGGTCCCTAACAACGTAATATAACAAAAGAAAGAAGTTAAAATAATTAAGATGTACTTCGCCCCTTCCATACGAAGAAGCATCGCCTTTATTAACACAAAGATATTATAAGGAACCGTAAAGATATACCCAGACACATACACATACTGCCAAAAAAGAGCCTTTTGAGCAGTAGCAGTGCTATCATATTGAAAGGGGTGAAAAACAGTATAAGCTAGAAAATAGACGCCCAGCACGACTATACTTCCTACCATGATTTTTCGATTGGCCAACTGCGGAAACATCGAATAAAGAAAATAAGTCCAACTAGCGACAACAACTAAAAACATCCCTAGCTGCATCCTCAATTGCCAGGAAAGATCGATACCTGGATTAATAAGAAAAAACCACTTTTGATTAATCAGCGACATATACAAGCCAAGCGATATAGCAAATAATCCGAAAAATAATTCTTCTTTTCGTTTTCTATTTTGGATATATGAAGCAAAATAAATGAGACCAAATACAATATACCCGACTACAATTGCTCCATCTAACAACAGTTTCAGTAAATACTCCTTTTGGATCACTTTCTTTTCACCAAACTCGATCGGATATAAAATGCCCGCTTTCGGATAAAAGTGATTGCCTACGTGGATTATAAGATCGAGCACACGACCCTCACTTTTCCCAAACACGACGTATTTATCATCATTTTCATGTTCAAATGCCGCTAAAGACTGACTAGGATTTCCTATCCCACCGACTTCCTCACCGTTAATAAATATGCGATTTGCTTGATGAATGGTTTTTATGTAAAAACCATACTCGTCATCTCGCGGCACATGGATTTTTATATGGTATGTGCCCACTGTCACCCCTTCAGCATTTGGCTTCACATAATTATTCCACTGATGCGGAGCGGAGACGAGCACCTTATTTGCTTCATATTGTTCAAGGGAATCTGTTGGTGGAATGAGTACATCGGGATAGAACGACCACTTTCCATTTAACTCCCACACCGAAGCTTCCTCTAAATCCGCTTCCGTTAATATGAATTCAGCATCTTGAACCACTTGTCTTTGGTTGGATTGGAAATAGCTCCTATGCTCAAACAAAAAGACAGCAAGGAATAATATAATAATAGCAGCGATAATTTTTATGTTCTCTCTCATCACCATACCGTTGTCAAAATCTCAGTTGAATCACAAGTCATAGAAATCCATTCAGATAATTTTTTATGCAGTTGTCTATTTTGACGTAACGGTCCTCCCTTCTTGTTTATTTAATTCTTCTAAAAATATTGCTACAATCTATGTAACTTTTCCTTTACTTTTTTCACCTCCATTTGCTCGTATTACTAAATGAAGCCCTCATTAGTTAACCATGAGAAAAAATAGTTGAGAGTATTGGATCTTTTTCGCCAAATTTAGACAAACAATGCCCCCTTCTCATTATAAAAGGTTTTTTGATAAATTGATCATTTTTTCTAAGTGCTTCAATTTAAACCGTACTACACACCAAGATGTATAATGTTCAGTAAATTCTTTTTAGCTTATTGATATCGATCCAAGACAGGAGTGATCAAATGGAGACCATCGAAAAAATCATAGCGGAACGGCGAACATATTCAGCGATTCAAGATACACATGCTCATCTATACGCTCAAATGATTTTCCCTCTTCAAGGAGAGTTATCCATTCAAACAGAGACGCAAACTCTTCAGCTAGATGATCAAACTTTATTTTATATTCCACCTCAGTGCGATCATACCTTTCATTCAGCTGTTCGAAATGAATGTTTAGTATTAGATATTCCTTACTTTATGCTATCGCTGAAAGAGTTACAAAATAGAAGCACTTCTATCGGATTAACAGACCATTGGAAAGGGATTCGAAACCTACTTTTAAATGAAACGGGCAAAAAAGCGGCACTCAAGGAACTCTATCCTTACATTTCCTATCATTTACTTCAAGCACAACAGCCGAAGTCAATCCAATATATTCATGAACATTATGATGAACCGATTTCAATCAGCCAACTCGCCGCCCTTGAACATTATAATCGTACCTATTTTTCCGAATGGTTTATGAAAGAAACCGGAAAGTCTCCAGCTTCCTATATAAGAGACGTACGTTTGAATAAAGCGAAAGAGTTACTCCGTCAGACGAATTTACCCATCCTACACATTGCTATTCAAGTCGGATTGGAGCATCAATCATCGTTAACGAGGCTTTTTCAAACGTACGAAGGCATGACACCGAGTCAATATCGTAAAAATACAGAATGGAAGTAAAAATAGACCCGACATTCGGTCAAATCCAGTACATCAACATGGCGTATCCTTACATAAAGAAAGGACGTTGATCTGGATGCACACCATGTTAGGTATATTATTTGCTCTTTTATGGTCGTCGGCAGCGATTGCCACGAAATTTGGATTGTACTCGACTACACCGTTAGCATTGGCCACCATTCGCTTACTATTAGCCGGAAGCTTATTGTTCGTTTATATTTATCTAATAAAGAAAAAATACCGCTGGCCGCGATTACATGAATGGAAGCCGCTGATCATTTTAGGGATAGGGATGCTAGCAATGGCGATTGGCAGTGTGTATTTCAAAAAGGTCAAGTTAGACCTTCCTAATATCGTCATTAACACTTGGCAAGTCATCATTGGTGGTGTCCTATTAGTCCCTATTACTTACACTCTCGAAAGCGAAACATACTTTTTGCATACGGATAATTATTTGCTCGGTTCCCTTATTTGGTTAGTACTGATTATTTCGATCGCTACGATGCTACTTTGGTTTTATTTACTGAAACAAGATGCTGATGAACCTCCCCCACCTATCGCTTCGCACTTTGAGGTAGGGGTTTCTTGTCGATCCCCTCGATATCAGAAGCTGGACGATGTCCATAGGTGTACACGACACCCTCGTCTTTCTCGGGGACTGACGCTCCCATATGGAAGCAGTGGTCTTGACGCAAAGTGTCTCTCGACAGCTTGCTGCCACCGTAAGCAACAGAGAGAACATTCTCCCTGGGGCGGTTCTGCCCATCTACTACGCCTGTACAGGACGTAGATACGTGATGTTAGTTAGCATCACCTCTC
>NKXN01000060.1 GCA_002261155.1 Bacillaceae bacterium SAS-127
TACAGGACGTAGATACGTGATGTTCGTCAACATCACTTCTCGAAACTTCCCATGCAAGTACTGGGATAAGATATTCCCTGCACCGTGGACATCCCGATGCCGTTCATAGCCGCAGGAGCATTGGTAGTTTCGTGAACGGACTTTGTTTCGTTTTCCGCAAGCAGGGCATGCTTGCGTCGTATAGGCTTCGTTTTCTTTTGATAAGGAGGCGCCAACCGCTTCTAATTTATAGGTCAACTGTTTCGTGAGTTTTCCAAAACTCCAGTTGCTGAGTTTTTGGTTCACTTGTTTGGAACGGGTACGTTTTCGTTTTTTGTTTCGTTTGCTTGTGTGCCGCTGAACTCCTTCCACATCGCCAAGAGCGACATGTCCGACCTTTTGTTCCACGCACCAGTTCACAAAAGCACGGGTCGTCTTATGCAGGAGATCCCCTAGCTGTCGTTCACTTTTGGAGAGAATGTACTTCTTCGCCCGGTTGTATTGGCGCCATTTCCTCGACCCTTTTTGACACCGGCTCATGAGGATTTGTAGCTCTCTCACTTTTTTATTTCGCAATCGGTGAACACTGCGCATCTTCCTCCCCGAAATCACTAGCGCTTGTCCGCTCATACTGACGGCGGCAATCGTATGAATCTCACCTGGATCAATCGCGGCTGTATGACCGTCTGAAATCGGTACAGGGTTAACGCCGTCTTCATACGACAAACAGGCATGCCATCGGCCGTCATAGACGAGTTCTACTTCTTTGACCACACCGGTTGGAACCGAGGCGAGCGTCAACACGATCGGTTCCTGTTGTCTTCCTTGCCATCTTCCTAAGCTGAGTGTTAGCTTGCGCCCTTTTAGTGCGAAAGATTTGTCCACCCATTTAGGATGAAACACGAATTTTTCTTTGTATGGATATCGGATGGACTTGTTCGTTTTACGAGCTTGACGAACTCCTTCCCGGGCACGCAAAAATTTGTGGCATACCGCTTGAATCGTCTGACTATGAAGAGGATACAAGCCTTTGAGTTCAGCTTGAAGGTCAATTTTGTTGATCCACTTGCCGTGAATTCGGTAATAATACCGAGCCAGCTGCACGCAGTCATTCCAAATCGTTCCGCAGATCCGACGTAGGTGAAATAACTGTTGCAGCGTGGACTGTGGCGCTCTAAAGCCCGTCTTCAACGTTCGATACATGAGATCCCCTCCTTTGTCATCATTATAAACAGAATATACGTTCCCATCAATAACAAATGGGAAAT
>NKXN01000061.1 GCA_002261155.1 Bacillaceae bacterium SAS-127
TTTTGTTTCGCAACCGGTGAATGCTACGCATCTTTCTGCCCGAAATCACTAGCGCTTGTCCATTAGTACTGACAGCGGCAATCGTATGAATCTCACCTGGATCAATTGCGGCGGTATGACCGTCTTGAATCGGCACAGGCTCGATGCCATCTTCATACGATAAACAGGCATGCCATCGACCGTCATAGACGAGTTCCACTTCTTTGATCGTGCCAGTCGGAACCGAGGCGAGCTTCAACACAATCGGTGCCTGTTGTTTTCCCTGCCATCTTCCTAAGCTAAGTATCAGTTTCTGTCCTTTCAACACGAAGGCTTTGTCGACCCATTTAGGATGAAACACGAATTTTTCTTTGTATGGATACCGGATAGACTTGTTCGTTTTTCGCGCTTGACGAACTCCTTCTCGGGCACGTAAAAACTTATGACACACCGCTTGGATCGTCTGACTGTGAAGAGGATACAAGCCTTTGAGTTCAGCTTGAAGGTCGCTTTTGTTGATCCACTTGCCGTAAATTCGGTAATAATATCGAGCCAACTGCACGCAGTCATTCCAAATCGTTCCGCAGATCCGACGTATGTGAAATAACTGTTGAAGCGTTGATTGTGGCGCTGTAAAGCCTGCTTTTAACGTTCGATACATGAGTTCCCCTCCCTTGTCATCATTATAAAACGAATGTACGTTCCTATCAATAACAAATGGAAAATCCCATCCTTTTTTCTCTCGACAAAATTCGGGAGATCCTCCACCAAACGCTTTTCGGCTGTACCGAACCGAGATTCTCCCCTTCCTACTCGCTGGGCTGTGCCCTTCACGCTCTTTAAGGAAGAAGACTTCTCTCGGATTATGTTAAATCAATTTGTTTTTTTAGTGATTCAATCGCTTGTATTTTTTTGGTGGAATTTGCAACCACGATATTTACTAATTCTACAGGCACATCTTTTAATTGAGAGATAATTTTTTTCGTATTATTTTCACGTTCTGTAATATCAGTCGCAATTTTAAGAATGGCCTTCACTTTTCCTTCTTCATTTCGGACTGGAATATAGGTAGCTTCAAGCCAAACTATATGATTGCCTTTACCAAGATGAATACAGAAACTAAAAAACCTAAATCCAAACGGATCTAGGCTTTTCACGATTATTATTGACCTTCTTCTTCAGTATCTTCTGTTTGTTCAGCATCTTCAGTGTTTGTATCTTCTGTTTGTTCAGTATCCGTTTCCTCTGTGTTCGTATCTTCTTCATTGGTTGCGTCGTCATTGCTACAACCTGTAGCAACACCTAGGATCATTAGAGAAGCTAATAATAACATAAACCATTGTTTTAAACTTTTCATTCTCTTTTCCTCCTTTAAAGTAGCAATCAATATTACATAACTAATCATACTAGATTTAGAGAAAAATAGAAGTAACCATTCCTTTTTTTAACAAATGATTTACATTATCTTATAATTTTTAATTTTCTTTTTACTTTATCTCAACATTTACTTTTTGTTGCGTTATCCTAAAACGATTAGAAAATCATTTATAAAACAAATCAATCTATCCCTACTAATTAATTGGCATGAACAATTTCCTGTCACTATTTACGAAAAACATCGAAACCGAGCAATCTATCGCATTCAAGGTAATCGCAACCCTTTTATCGATCAGCCGGATCTTGCGGCTAAGTTAGTGTTTCCAATGAAATAAGTTCATCCCCCTTAATCCAAAGGGGGTGATTTCACTGAAGCTCCAAAACTACCGGACAGTGATCACTTCCGAGTACATGAGCATGAATCGAAGCCTCCTGCAACTTAGCAGTCAATCGTTCTGACACGATAAAATAATCAATCCGCCAGCCAATATTTCGTTCTCTTACTTTATTCATATATGACCACCAACTATAGGCATCTGTCGTATCTGGATAAAAATAACGAAAACTATCAACAAAGCCCGCTTCAAGTAGTCTAGTCATCTTCCCTCGTTCTTCATCTGTAAATCCAGAATTCCCTCGGTTTGTTTTGTCATTTTTTAAATCTATCTCTTGATGAGCAACGTTTAAGTCTCCACATAAGATGACCGGCTTAGCTTCATCTAATTGTTTTAAATACGCTCGCATCTCCTCTTCCCACTCTAATCTTTCAGCCAAACGTGAAAGATCACGCTTTGCATTAGGTGTATAGACATTCACGAGATAAAACTCTTCAAATTCTAACGTAATAATTCTACCTTCCACTTCATCTTCATTACTCCCTACACCATACGAAACAGACAAAGGACGTTGTTTCGTAAATATTGCCGTTCCAGAATACCCTTTCTTCTCTGCATAATTCCAATATTGCTCATATCCTTTAAGCTCTAAATCAATTTGCCCTTCCTGCAATTTCGTTTCCTGCAGGCAGAAAATATCCGCATCTACTTCATGAAAATAATCTAAAAACCCTTTTTTCACACAGGCTCGCAAGCCATTGACATTCCAAGAAACTAGCTTCATCAAATCTCATTCGTCTCCTTACCTTGTTAGATAGTCTTTCATTATATCATTTTTCAGAAAAGCAAAGAACCTCTAGACACGATGTGCATCCAGAGGTTCACTTTATTCAATAATTGGTTTCATGATTCTTTGACGTTGCTTAAACGTACACAGTTCCTTTACTCCATATTGGGCAAGCATCTTCTTCCCTTGGTCAGTATAAGAGCCTACATCATCTGGAAAGTGAGAATCCGACGAAGTCGTAAATTTCACTCCGTGCTGAATCAAAATAGATAGAAAGGTCGGACTCGGGCACATTTCCTTTACGGGGTAGCGATAATATAAACCGGAGTTGATCTCCGTCGCTGTATCAGTCTCCACTAATGCTTGAGCGATTTGTTCATAAAATGAAAGCAATTCGCTTTCATGTGGACGATGATTAAACACCTTTAAATTATCTAAATGAGCCACAAAATCAAATAGACGAGAACGAATTGATTGCTCCACAGCCCCAAAAAATCGTTCATACAACTCTAGTAAATGGTACTCATTAAATTTTTCTTTTGCCTCTGGATTATCAAACCCCCATCCTTCCACAAAATGAGTAGAGCCGATAATATAATCCCATGGATAACGATCCAAATAAGGCTTTAACCACTTTTCTCCCCCTGGAAAATAATCCGCTTCAATCCCTAATCTTAAAGCGATACCTTCTTGTTCCCACTCTACTTTCGCTTCTTCAATCGTATGGACAAACTCTTCAATATTTTCCGTCATGACTTGATCTAGCCAAAGCCGTTGCTTCTTTCCTAATTCCGTTTCATCCATTGTCATATAGGTTTCAAAGTAAGAACGTGTATCTGTAAATCGATACAGGTGATCGACAATTCCTACTTCTTGAATCCCTAGTTCTTTTGCTTTCTTTAAGTAAAAGCGGAGCCATTCCTTTGAATAAGCGCCTGCTGATAGCCTAAAGTTCAACTGATCCATACTATGAGCAAGCCATGCTTTTGTATGTTTCATCGGTGCCTCTTTTTTAAAATGTGAGATGGCTTGATTCGTTCGGTCTAACCATCGCAATGAATATGGTCCTTCTTCTAAGTGAACATGGTAATCTATTTTCATATTACTCCCCTACCTTTAGCTTCAATCCATTTGATATGTTGTAAATTTTTATGTTGTTTCCACTCCGCTGGCATCGCTTGATCACAAATAATAGAATGAACCTCTTTCGTAGGACAAATCTTATAAAACGATTTATTTCCTAGCTTGGAACAATCAGCTAACAAAACTACTTCATTCGTTTGCTTAATCATTTGAGCGGAAACGATCGATTCTTCTAGATCAAAATCACTAATATCTTGAGTTGTAATGCCTCCACAAGAAATAAATGCTTTATCAAATTGAAAATGCTCTAACATGTGACATGTTAATGTGCCAGCAACCGATTTTTGTTCAGGGTTAGCCACTCCACCAAGCACAATCACCTTGCCGTCAAAAAAACGATTTTCAATTTGTTTATTCAATAGATCCGCAGCGGCTAAAGAATTGGTCACAACCGTCAATCTTTGCACTCCAACGATGTGTTCAGGAATATGAACGGTCGTTGTGCCAACGTCAATCATGATCGTGTCATTGTCTTCGATGATTTCCGCTGCTTTTTTTCCGATTTCTCTTTTTTGGTAGTATTGATCATTCATTTTTTTATTAAAATGAGCTTCTTTCTGTGTTTGCCCATATTTCACAGCTCCACCATGAACTCTTTTTAACTTTTTCTCTTTCTCTAATACATCTAAGTCTTTCCTAATCGTCTCTGGCGTCACTTGTAATTGATGAGCCATCTCAGCAACCATGATCTTCCCGGCATTTTCAATTTCTTTCAAAATATAGACGTATCGTTCCTTCTGTAATGTACTCATGATAGCTCAATGACATCCTCTTTCTGTACATATAAAGTGACAACTTCATTTAGGCGATCAAGTTCATTGGATTGATGCAGAAAATCAGCAAAATAGGTCATTTGATGATTCTCTAGTTCGTAACGAGCAATATTTCCAAGCAACTGAACATCCTTCACTTTTCCAACAATAACGAAGCCATCCTCTATTGGAATCGAAGAAAACGCTTCAGGTCGAATCGCATATTTTTTACTTGAAGACAAGTGGTCCCCTTTCATCAATGTATTTAACTGTTGTCCGGTTAAAATATTATAATTACCGATAAATCGAGCGGCGAATTCATTTTTCGGCTTCGTATAAATCGAATGAGGAGTTCCACTTTGCACGATTTGCCCATTATTTAACAAAAAGATTCGATCACTCATAGCCATCGCTTCTTCTTGGTCATGTGTCACAAGAATCGTCGTCATGTTCAATTCTTGTTGAATGCGTCGAAGTAGCTTTTGCAAACTTTTTCGTATTTGAGCGTCTAAGGCACTTAAAGGTTCATCTAGTAAAAGCACTTTCGGTTCTACAATTAAGGCACGAGCCAAAGCGACCCTTTGTTGCTGACCTCCTGATAACTCTCTCGGATACGATGCTTCCTTTTCTTCAAGACCAACCATTTCAATGAGCTGCCGAACTTTTTGCTTTATGGTGTCTTTGTTGACCTTTTTCATTTTTAAACCGAACGAGATGTTTTCCTCGACAGTCATATTAGGAAATAGAGCGTAAGATTGAAAGACCATTCCGACATTTCTTTCTTTCGCTTTTACATTTGTGATCTCTTTCCCGTCCATCATAATGCGCCCTGCATCTGGAGCAGTTAATCCAGCAAGTATGCGTAGTAACGTACTTTTCCCACATCCGCTCGGTCCCAGTAAGGTCACAAATTCTCCTTCTTCTAAAGAAAGATTGAGTGATTGCAGAACTGCTTTATCATGAAATGACTTATTTATATTTTGGATGGTAATATAACTCATGTATTACACCTGCTCCTTTTTCACTTTGGTGAGTTGAATAATGATGAACGAGACGATGCACATTAATAAGAAATAACAAACGACAATCGCACTCGCTATATGCCCACTCTTACTTAACTGTTGATATAAAAAGATTTGAACAGTCTCAAATCGGCCACCAAGAACTAAATTAATGAGAACAAACTCCCCAAACAAAATCGAAAATGATAGTAAAGAAGAAACTAATAACCCCGATAATATATTAGGTATAATGACCGATCGAAAAGCGGTCCAACGACTAGCCCCTAATAACTCAGCTGCTTCCATTAATGAAACCGCATGAATCGTTCGTAAGCTATTTCGCGTTCCTTGATACATAAAAGGTAAAATCCCAACGAAATAGGCACCGATCACCACTAAAGTCATAGATAGATTCGTATCCGCATACGCTCTAATTAATCCAACAGCAAGGATGACACCAGGCATCGCATACGTCATAACGACTAATACTTGGATAAATTTCTCTAACTTCGGTGCATAGACGACGATACTAAATACCGTGGGAACAATAATGACCAGACCGAGAAGTGTAGAAACGAGTGATAACGATAAGGAACGGCCTAACGCTTCAAAAAATCGCGAATCTTGAAACAACATCTTGTACCACTCTAACGTATAACCCTCTGGTAAAACTGTTGCGTTCCAATCGGTAGCGAAAGAGTACAGCAAAGTAGCGAACAATGGTAGAGCTAAATAAATCGCCGCAATACCGGCCATAACCATAGGAAGAAGCGGCTTTCTCACGATAAATCCCTCCGAACTTTTCGAGTTAACCACTCATTGATCAACATCGCAACGACAAGAATCAACCCTAAGATGACCGCTAAGGCACTTCCAAGCTCCGGACGCGCAAAAATATCACCTGAAACAAGAGCACCAATTCGAATCGTCACTAAATTATATGAACTACCTGTTAAAGCAAAAACAGAAGCATAAGCGCCCATCGCATTCGCAAATAAAATACTAAAAGTTCCTGCTAAACTTGGTAGCATAAAAGGTAAGCCCACCTTCCACCAAAATTGAGCCGTTGACGCCCCAAGTAAAGAAGCTGCCTCTTTCCATTGCACTTGAATGCCTGAAAACACCGGATATAAAAACATCACACAAAGCGGCAACTGAAAATAAATATAGATTAAAACGAGCCCAGACCATGAATAAAGATGAAATGTTTCTAACAAGTTAATTCCATATTTATGTAGGAGTAAAGTGAACACTCCGCTATTGCCGATCAGAACGATAAATGCAAAGGCTAACGGTACGCCTGCAAAGTTAGACGTAAGGTTTGTAATGACTAAAATTCTTTCCTGGATTTTAGAAGAAAATAGCGTGATGGCATACGAAGCAAACACACCAACAACAATCGCAACTAAGCTAGATACAAACGAAATCAATATACTATTTTTAAAGGCTTTGTGGTAATACACACTAGCAAACACTTCTTTATATTGCTCAAGAGTAAATCCATTCCCTGTACCACTTTGAAAACTTGCCATGATCATAGAAACAAAGGGAATAAATAAAAAACATATAATCAATAAACAAAATGGAACAAGACTAGCAATGACCATTCCATTTACACGTTTCAAACTAACCAGCTCCTTTCTTACAAAAAGGCGTCTTATTCAGACGCCCCGACTACCCCTGGAATTGTTAACGGCTGCATCGCCGATGAAGGTTGAATATTTAATAAATGACAAGCTAACGGAGCCAATTGAAGTTGTGGAATTTCTTCCTCTACAATTTGCGGCTTCACTTTTTCACTGATGATATACAACGGCACAGAACGTTCCTCAAACGTCGTTCCTCCATGCAGTCCATCTGTATTCATCCCGTGATCAGCGGTGACGATCACTTGATAACCTTCTTTTAACCATTGTGGTAACGCATGCGCTAAAATGATATCTGTACCAATAGCTCTGCCGCGATATTGTTTAGAATCAGACGTAAATTTATGACCATCGTCATCGACATTCATCGAATGGATATAAAGAAAGTCTGGTTTGTACGTATGTAATAAATAATTCGCATCAGCAAATAAATGGCTATCAGGATAATGATCTTCCCAATAGAAAATCCCTTTTTCGATCGCATCTGTACCTTCGAACTGAAAACGATCTCGTTCTGGAAGAAATGGTGCGCGACTGTATAACTCACTAACCCAATAATATGAAGCAGTCGCGTTCGTTCTACCTTGTTCTTTCGTTAAATGGAATAGGCTTTTTTCATGAGATAATCGAACGACGCCATTATGTGTAATCCCATTTTGATAAGCAGGCGTTCCTGTTAACAACACTTCATACAGCGGGCGAGACATGCTTGGAAGCTCCGATTGTACTTTATATCGCGCCGCCGTCCCTTTTTCAACAAGATGATTAATATATCCCATTTGCGAGACGGCCGTATCAAATCTTAGGCCGTCGATCGTAATAAAAATCAGTTTATTTTGCATGTACTAACACCTTTTCTTCCCATAATTGCGGTAATTGTTTCGTTGTTTCCTCCCAAGCTTTGTCATCTTCGACTGGACGAACATTTTCGTACATCGCATCAGGTAATAATTTTGCTTCTACTTCTTCTGGAAGTTCGGCTTTCTCACGAATCGGACGAGCATAGCCTTCTGCTAAGTTCATTTGACCTTCATCGGATAAAATGTATTCGCGTGCTAACATCGCGGCATGAGGATGTTTCGCATATTTGTTAATAACAGTTGCATACCCTGACATGACAGACGTTTCTTCTGGAATAATAACCTCAAAGCGTTCTGGATCGATTTGATCACGATAGTTTAATGCGTTAAAATCCCATACGATAGCGACTTCTACTTCACCTTTTTCTAAGGCAGCTACACTCACATCACCACCGCCGATTCTTCCTTCCTTCGCTAAATCAGCAAAATAATTTAAGCCTGGCTCAATGTTTTTTTCATCTCCACCATTCGCATAAGCGGCAGCCAATACAGAAAATTGTCCTTGATTCGCCGTTGGTACGTCACTGATCGTTACGGAATACTTGCTTTCTTTTAGCTCTTTCCACGATTTCGGAATTTCCTTCACCTTTGTTTTATCACTAATGAAGGCAATCGTTCCTGTATATCCAACAATCCAATCTCCATTATCATCCTTCGCCCATTCAGGAATCTCATCCCAATAAGAAGTTTTATACGGAAGCGTCAGTTCTTTCTCTTCTGCAATTGGGCCAAATGCTACACCAACATCTCCAATATCTGCTGTGGCATTTTCCTTTTCTGATTCAAATTTTGCTAATTCTTCGGCACTCGACATATCTGTATCCGTATGCTTTAGACCATATTTTGTGTTTAAATCTTCCCACGTTCCCACCCAGTTTGCCCATGTGTCTGGCATTCCAACTGAGTTTACTTCGCCTTCTTCTTTTGCCTTTTGTTCCACTTCTTCTACAGATAATTCATTGTAATTCGTTTCTGATTTAGCAGCTTCCTCTGACTCGCCTGAGCATCCAAACATTAAAGGAATAGACAATAACCCAACACAAGATAATTTAAAAACCGACAAATTTACACGCATGTTGATCCTCCTGGTTTTTGTTTCATTTTGTTTTACAAGTAAAATTATAGAATTCAAAAATAAAGCCAATATTAATCAAATGTAAAATCTGCTTTCTGTATTTTTAATTAATTGTAAACAAAGCAAGAGGATTTTTAGCAAACAAAACCCGCGATGTGTTTTCCAACACTAAAAGGGCTAGACCACTTTTGATGATCTAGCCTTTTTAATATATTTTAACTTTTCTATTATAAGAGTGTAATTAGTAAACAAATACACATATAATAAGAGAAACGTTTTTTTTGGACATTTTCAATAAGTTGGAGGGGTTTTGTCAACAGCCCACCACTTAACACTCTTACAGTCTGTTTGAAGTGG
>NKXN01000062.1 GCA_002261155.1 Bacillaceae bacterium SAS-127
TACGGTGGCAGCAAGTTATCGAGAGACGCCTTGCGTCAAGACCACTGCTTCTGTATGGGAGCGTCAGTCCCCGAGAAAGACGAGGGTGTCGTGTACACCTATGGACATCGTCCAGCTTCCGAATTCTAGGGGATCGACAAGAAACCCCTACCTCAAAAGTGTGAAGTGATAGGTGGGGGAGGTTCATTAGGAAGGTTATGATGGATCATTGACTTAAATCAAGAGTGTAAATGATTTTCTTGCACTATGAACTTTATGTTGCGAAGGTCGAACAAGTATTTCCATTGCCATAAGGGGCTGTCACATATTATACATCGGTGTTTTGGGGAACAATGAATGGTTTTAGTGTATAAGCTATAAAAAATAAATATGAGCCAAACTCTTGTCAGTCATGAGTTTGGCTCTTTTGTTAACTTCCTAAAAGATTCGTATGGATATTTATTCATTTAAACTGGGTCAACTGGAAGTAGACGGGTGAACTGATGATGAAGTACCGTATTTCCTGATTGGATGATCCCAGCTAGAGCGTTGATTCCCCATGTATTCACTCTTACTGGATCAACTGGGAGTATCGGATCAGCTGGGGCGATTGGATCAACCGGAAGGGTCACTCGTACTACGTAAATAGGATCATTTGGAAAAATAGAATTAGGCGGCCAAGCTTGAATGCTGAAGAGCTGTCTTGCTGGGATGGTAAACGTAAACGGTGAGAGGACAGGGAGAAACCCTGCAGGTGGGTAAAAGAGCTCTTCGCCATTTTGGATTGTGATTTCTCCATCTTCTGGTTCATTCACGATTTCTCCGCAAAGGAACCCAAACTTCGGAAACTCCTCAGGGGGGGCACATGTTTTGCCAATTCTGAATTGAGACGGTGACCGTTTGCTGGGAGTCCGTGACATTTAGAACGGACACTTGAATGAAGTCGGTACCACCGTTTCGGAATAACGGTCCTGATGTGACCGTTACGTTGCCACCAATTCCATTTGGCGGAGGATTAAAGATTGAATTTACATTAATTGTTGAAGTTATATTAGTTGTTGGATTAAACGTATTGGTATTTCTCGGATTATTTGTGATTCGGTTGATGTTTGTGTTCTTCGTTGGACAGCAGCATGGATGTTGCTGACACTTTGGACAAGTTTTTGGATGATTCAATAGGTAAACATTCCTTTCTTTTGGTTTATACCTTATGGGTTGGCGCTCATTTCAGCACCAGTGAAAATGACAGGTCCAACGACAGTGGCATTCCCTTCAGATAGGGTGTGTGCTCTCAAACGGTATTCAACCAGTTGTACTTCTTGTGTGAGAATAGGCGTTTCATCGACAAAGGTAAAACTGGTTGTGACAGCCACATCAAATTGATCTGCTTTATCCGATGTTGAAAAGATTGTTTCTTCAGTTCCGCCTGGTCTTGTACGAGTGATAAAAAAATGCACAATCGGTTCGCCTGAAGTCGAGAGCCATCCTATTGTGCCATTTAGCCAAACTCGATCAGTGATCTGATCGATCGCTAATCGTACCTTCGCTAACTCAACGTTATTCGGAGAATCAGGAAGTTCTATATCGGCCGAAAGGGTTTGTGTAAATGGTTGGTCAGCATCAAATTTTGTAAGCAATCCCTGTTTTCCATTCACGGGTGTAGGGGGAAGATTGATGATTGGACTGACATTGATCGTTGGATTAAATGTATTCGTATTGGTGGGATTGTTTTGGATTCGGTTATTATTTTCACTATCCGTTGGACAACATAAACCTTGAGACCCAGGCGGTTCAGGAGAAGCCTTTTGGGATGTTGTTGATTTCGCCATGTTGCATTTTGGTAGGTTTTTAGATTTGGGATAGCAACGACATAGATCATCGCAAAAACCACAATTCGAGCAAAATTCCATGAAACACCACCTCTCTATTCTTAAGGAGTCAATACTAGTCTATTCAATAGGATGATAACTTGAATCCGCATTTATAGCGGGAAACAGAAAAGGGTTCTACCTAAATATTATTTCGTAAAGAACGTTATAGAGCATTATTACAGAAATGATCTTATTTAATAAACGGATAGTGCATTTCGGGAAAGTATACTTACTCCTTTTTGATTAAGATGAAAGGAGATGTAAAAATCATGAAAAATGTTGTTCAACGCCTTATTGTATCCATAGTCATTTAGATCATTTTTCGCTTTGGGGAGCAATGAACTATTTATCTTTATGTTCTTTTTTCAAACCATCCAAAAGCAACTTCTGCCTCAATGATTTCAGTATTGGGTGAAATTAAAAAAATAATAAATGATCCGCCATCTTCAAAAATGTATTTTCCATCCTCGTCACTTGTTAACGTGCTTTGTGGTGGTACAATTCGCTTAAATACATTGACTCCTTTTTGTGGAACCCCGTCAACGAGCTCTGCGAATTTAATGTTTACTTTTTCTTGGAAGAGGAGAAAGGGCGGTATTGGCAGGAGATACTTTATTGGAAGTCATGGCTGTACCGGGTAGTATGGGGTTAAACCAAATTTCAGCTGTAAAAGGTTGACTAGAATGATTGGTAATGGTAAATGCATTGACAAATAAATCTACATTTGAATAACAAGGGTTAACTAAGCCTCCCCAAGCATTTTTTCCATTCCCTAACTGAATCGTTTCGGTTTGCCCAACAAAATATTTTCCTTGTAAAGATTGAAATAAAGGATTAGGTATGTCGACAGCTTTAATAAATTGATCATTTTGGTTCCATTTTGACATGCAAAAATTCCTCCTTTACTAATAAAGTGTATGTATGGTGGTTGATAATGCTTGGATAAGTGTGGGGTTTTGGGGGGATTTCTTTTTTATTTTTAGCGGTGGTCATTAAAAAGTGCTCCAATTGAAGGTGTCTTTCATCCTCGTTCCTGTGCCGCTTTGTATAAATTCGTGTGTATCGGTAAAGGAGTGGCTTCCCAAATAACAGTATCCTCTCTATTATCAGAAAGAACCCCTCAAAAGTCAGTTTTAATGATTTTTGAGGGGGTTCGTCTATTAGCACAAGAACTTAAAATAAGATCGTGACTTATTGAGCACCTTCAGCTAGCATTGCATCTAACTTCTTTTTTACCGATAACCACTCACTGTCAATAATACTGTAGAAAACAGAGTCTCGGAATGTTCCATCTATTTCTTCCTCTCATTCAACAAATACCTTAACTGCCTCGTACTAATCCCTAGTCGTTTCGCTGCTTCCTTTCGATTGCCGAGTGTGTCTTTTAGCGATTTCGTAATAAAGGCTTTCATGGCTTCGCTTTCCAACTGCTTGATTTTCTGCTGGATTTCGTCAAGCTTCATTTCTTGTGGGCTGTTCCAAGCGTCTAATAGCTGTTGCTGCCACGTTTGTACATAGCTTTCAAAGCTTGGTGTCGGTAGCGGCATGGAAGTAGAAGCAGCTACTGGGCGGCGAAGTAATTTTTCAGGAAGCAGTTCTGGTGGGATGATCGTCATTTCACCGTCCGCTAAGGCGATCGTTCGTTTGAGGACATTTACAAGCTCCCGAACATTTCCTGGCCAGTCATAGTTACAAAGGATGGCCATTGCTTCTTCGGAAAAATGGAGGGGAACTTTCGCTTGTGTAAAATAAAAATCAATAAACTTAGGGATGTCCTCAATCCTTTCTCTTAATGGAGGGATCGTCAATTTAATGACATCTAGTCGATAGAGCAAGTCTTCGCGGAATTTTTTTTCTTGGACCGCCTCATGTAAATCGACATGTGTTGCCGCAATTAAGCGAGTATGCGTCCGCTCAGTGACTTCGCTTCCGACTTTCATATATTCGCCTGTTTCTAATACACGCAATAACTTCACTTGGACGGAAGAGGAGGCCTCACCAATTTCATCAAGAAATAACGTTCCTTTGGAGGCGAGTTCAAAATAACCTTTACGATCCTTTAACGCTCCTGTAAAAGCACCTTTCGTATGTCCAAACAATTCGCTTTCTAATAAATGCTCGGAAATGGCGCCACAGTTAATACCAACAAAGTGTTCCTTCGCTCGTTTGCTAGCTTCATGGATAAAATGAGCGAGCACTTCTTTCCCAGTACCCGTTTCTCCTTGAATGAGTACGGTCATATTTTTTTGTGAAAACTTATAAGCGAGCATAAATAATTGTCTTATTTGCGAATTATTTCCGATAAAGCAGTTTAACTCGTTCGCGATATATAGGGCATCTTGATGAGAGGAGGGAAGCTGAGTGTCGATTAATTGCTCAGCTAGCCGCTCAATGTCCTCGATTTCCTCAAACGGCTTCTCAATAAAATCACTCGCTCCAATTTGAATCGCTTCGACCGCCATTTTGACGGTGCTATATCCAGTCATAATGACGGACTGACAATGAGGCTGAGCTGCTTTTAATGTACGTAAAATATCTAACCCATTTCGATCGGGCAACCGAACATCAATAAAAGCTAGATCAAAACGTTGATCCGTGATCAATTGATCAAATTCTTTACCGCTCACTCCATGAGTGACTTTATGCCCTTTGTCCTCGAGCAAATGAGTGAGAAAGCGGCCTACTTCTATTTCATCATCAATAATTAAAATTTGTGCCATCGTTTCACCTGCTTTTCTAAAGATGAGAAGGGATTATGTACATGGAAGTAACAATTGAAAACGACTGCCAACTCCAGGTTCACTGGTGACCGTCAATGTCCCACCATGGGCTTCCGCAATGCCAAGGCTAACAGATAAGCCAAGACCTGTACCATGGATCGCTGATTTCGTCGTAAAAAAAGGGCTGAATATTTCGGTTGTTCGCGCTGGATCTATGCCACAGCCATTATCCTCGACAATCAATGATATCCACTGTTTTCCTTCGTGTTCCGTTGACTTCGTTTCAATGAGAATTATTTTTTCGTTTTCTATCTCTGACAATGCATCTTTCGCATTAATTAAAAGGTTTAAGACGATTTGTCCAATTTGTTGAACACTTCCTTCAATGAACGGTAAATTTTGTTGTAATACCATCTGAATACAAATATTTTCTTTTCGAATCTGGTTGCCGACAAGACTTAATGCTTGTTCCGATGCTTCATTGACCGAGCATTGTTCAAACAGCAATTCATCTTGCCTTGAAAATGTAAGCAAGCTACGAATAATGTTGCGGCAGCGAATGCCACATTGATGAATATCCGTTAATAGGTCATACGTTCGATCATCTTCAAATTGCTTTCGCAACAGCAACTGAGCATTGCCTAAAATAGCGGTTAACGGATTGTTTAATTCATGAGCCACTCCAGCAGCCATCTCGCCAAGCGCCGCTAGTTTTCCTGAATGGAGTAGTTGCGCTTCAAAGCGCCGCTTTTCGGTAAAATCCTTCAAGTAAATGATCACGGCGTAGAGGGCGCCAGAGTCATTGAAAATGGGAAAGCAGGAGCATGCCATGACTTTTTCCTGTAACATTAATTCACCATCGATGGGAGTCTCGCTTTCCATACATTGCTTGAAAAAGTTCGTTTCCGCTAATGGGAACAATAGCTCCTCAATGGAGTGCTGTTTGAACGATTTTTCTTGAAAGAATTGCTTAGCTGATTGATTGTATTGTAAAATCCGTCCGGTTAAATCGACAACAAAAATGACGTCTGATACTGCTCGGAACGTTTCTTCCCATTGTTGATGACTACTGAGCACTTCATTGTAAAGCCGCGCATTTTCAATACAAACCGCAATTTGGTCGGAAAGTTGTTCGAAAAAAACTTGATCTGATGAATTATTCCAGCCCTTTTCTTTTCCTCCCAAAGTTAATACGCCAATAATATGGCCTTTGCTAATTAAGGGGAATACCCAAACACCAGCAACCTGTAATAAAGACAAGGCTTCTTCTTCAAAATAAGTGCCACTTCTATCATCTATTTCGTAATAGCAAGGTTGACCGCTCTTTAGCGCAAGCCAATAAAGTGAGTCGCTTTTTGGTAAAATGCTATTGGGTGATAATACAACGGAATCAGCAGGGTACACGTTAGATAACACTAAGTCATTGCCGTTATATAATGACAGGCTGACCCGTTTAATGGGAAAGATCGTTTGCAGCTTATCCATAATATGTTTCAACATCTCATCCATCGACATATCGATATTAAAGCTCTTCGTCACATCGTTAATGATCTCGAGCTGCATGTTCTTCTTCTGTAGTTCATTTACGGTTTTTTTCAGTTCGGTATAATAGCTTTTTTTCGAGGACTGAACGCCTGTCAATAAGTTGATCATTTCTTTTCTGTTCATGGCGCCCTCCCTAAAACCCTTTTCTTAATAATTCCTCGACTTGTTTCGCGTGAATGTCCCGAGGGTTCGTAATCATGCAAGCATCTTGTAGAGCGACTTTAGCCATCGTTTCAATGGCGGACTCTTCAAATCCCATATCCGACAAACGTTGAGGGGCGCCAATATCTAAAGAGAGCCGTTTCACATGAGCAATCGCTTTTTTTCCGGCTTCTTCAGCTGATAATCCCCGAATGTCTTCACCTAATAGTTGAGCAATCTCCATAAATTTTTTCGGAGCGGCCAGGAAGTTAAATTCCATCACATATGGAAGTAAGACGGAGTTCACATCGCCATGGAGCATCGGGTATTTCCCGCCAATCGCATGGGACATTGCATGTACCGCTCCTAAAATCGCATTAGAAAAAGCAAGACCCGCCTGCAAACTAGCCATCGCCATTTTTTCCTTCGCCTCTTTATTGTGTTGAGACGCAACGGAAGGGCGTAAATATTCAGCGACAAGCATCATCGCGTTTTTTGCTTGCACATCGGTTAATGGTGTCGCCGCTAAACTAACAAATGATTCAATCGCATGTGTCAACACATCAAGTCCAGTAGAGGCAGTTAATTTGGCGTTTTTCGTCGTTAATGTTTCAGGGTCAATTAAGGCGATATCCGGCACTAGTGATTTAGAAACGATCGTCATCTTTTTTTCCCTTTTTGAATCAACAATTACAGAAAATTGAGATACTTCGGAGCCGGATCCAGCTGTCGTTGGAACCATCACAAGCGGGGGAAGGGGAAGTTCGATGCGGTCGACTCCTTCATAATCGGAAATACTCCTGCCGTTTGAAACTAAGATAGCGACGGCTTTTGCTACATCAATGACGCTTCCACCACCGACGCCAATAAGAGCGTCACATTCGTTATTTATATAAACATTTGCTCCTTTTTCTGCTTCAAAGTCTTTCGGGTTAATGGTAATATCTTGATAACAAGCATAGCTCAAACCGGCATCGATACAGCTTTTGATGACGATTTCTAGCCAGCCGGCTTGAATAACGCCCTCATCAGCGACGATTAATACTTTTTTGGCACCTAAACGGGAGCAGCATTCCCCAGTTTGATGGATGGCGCCATTGCCAAAAATGACTTCAGGCATCACAAATTTGTTCATCTTAGTAGCACCTACCTTTTATTCGTTGTTTATTCGCTATAATCACTGAAATTTCCTTTATGTTTTTGATAAAATTCGAGCTATTTTTAGGGGATGATGATATGTGTTTAATTAATTTTCAATTTCAACAGCACCCGAATTATAAATTAATTATTGCTGCCAACCGTGATGAATTTTTCGCTCGTCCGACAAAACGGGCTCACTTTTGGGAGGATGAGCCTCAACTATTAGCCGGGCGGGACTTAGAGAAAATGGGCACATGGCTTGGTGTGACGACATCAGGGAGATTTGCCGCATTAACCAATTTCCGTGATCCGACAGAATCAACGGAAGGAAAATGGTCACGTGGAGACATTGTTCGTTCGTTTTTAGGCGGAAGGATGGAAGCGGAAGGATTTTTGCAACGGTTAAGAGAGGATAAAACTCATTATCCCAGCTTTAATGTGATCGTCGGAACGGCTGATTCGCTGTGGTACTATAATAATCGGCAAGATGAGATCATTAAGGTTACGCAAGGTACTCATAGTTTAAGTAATGCTTTTTTAAATACACCGTGGCCAAAAACAGAGCGAGGAAAGCAGAGTTTAGAGGCGTGTGTACATAATAAAATGATTGTTGATGCCAATGGTTTATTTGCTTTCTTACAGTCTGAAGAACAGGCGGCGGATGAAGAGCTTCCGCAAACGGGTGTTTCTTTACAGTGGGAGCGGCTACTGTCTTCGATGTTTATTAACAGCGAACAGTACGGTACGCGCTCTTCTACGGTGTTGACGATTGATCGTAACGACTGCGTGCAGTTTATTGAGCGAACGTATACGAATGGACGATGGACAGCAGAAGATCCATTTCATTTTGCAATCGAAAAAAAATGAGGCTGATCCTTTTGGATGAGCCTCATTTCATATTAAGCGGATACATTAGCTGATGATGGCAAAAGGCGAGCGGATTGTAATCGTTTGCGAGCGAGAATACCGATCCAAGCAGCTAAGATTGCTTTGATAATACCTCCAATGATAAATGGGGCAAATCCACCAGCAAATGCTTCTGCCCAAGACAGATTCGCCATGACTTTGAGCCAAGCTGTTCCAATGGTTAAGTTAATTAACATCCCGATGACATTCGCAATAAATGCTTGTGTCACAGTCGCTGCCGTTTTTTCAATATATAACCCGATAATAAAAGCGGAAAAAATGAAGCTAACGATATAACCACCCGTCGGACCGAAAATGACGCCCATTCCAGCGCTCATGCCGGAGAATACAGGGACGCCCACAGCTCCAATGAACATATACACAATTGCTGATAACGTGCCGTATCGTGAGCCTAAAATCGTAGCAGCCAAGCCGATAGCTAACGTTTGTCCTGTGATCGGAACACCTAAAGGCAACGGAATCGTAATTTGTGCCATAATGCCAATAATCGCTGCGAATAGAGCTGTCGTCAGCATCATTCTTAATTTTTCGTGCTGTGTACTCATTTTTTCAACCTCCTATAATAACAAAACGATAAAAACAAATGTTAACGTTATTTTAATGAATGGTAACATAAGTTGTCAACCAAATATTATTTTGGTTTACTATACTTATTTCATTGTGTGCAAAATTCAAAATAAAAACTATTGAAATTTAGTTATTAAGAGACAAAATCACAACCGCTTGGAAGAAAAAAAGAATAAGATTATACTAAATATCAGCAAATCGACAGCGTAGAAAAGAGGTTTATGTATGCAAGTAGGGATAGGGAAATGCTTTGGGACGTTTGGGGAGTTAGCGCAAGGGGAAATTGATAGTCAGCCATTTTTATTCACCTTTCCAAGCCCTTTATATAGTGAAGCGAGATTTACGCCTGCACGAGTAGGTTCGTTAATCGGAGAGACGAGAGGAAAAAAATTAGCGTTAATGGCAGCAGAACAGACGCTGCGAATGTTAGGACGCGCGCCAAGCGGATACTTGTCTATTGCCTCATCTATTCCAGTAGGAAAGGGAATGGCGAGCAGTTCAGCGGATATCGTTGCCACGATTCGAGCGGTCACTGCAAGTGCTGGAGTCACATTGTCAGCGAAAGAAGAAGCGGTGATCGCGGCAAGTATTGAGCCGACAGATGGGGTGATGTATCACGGGATTACAGCAGTCAATCAACAAACAGGGCAACTTTTTCATGAATTTCCTCACGCACCTGAGCTTGTTTGCATCGGTTTTGATAGTGGAGGAAGGGTCAATACGAGGGCTTTTCATCGTGACAAAAAGCATTACAGCGAAGTGGAAAAACAACTATTAGAACAGATTTTTTCCGAAATGAAGTTGGGGCTTATAGGTGGAGATGTTGCACGAGTTTTGCAAGCGGCAACAGCTAGCTCGCAAGTGAATGAACGTTTTTTACCGAAACCAAATATTCGTTTATTTGTAGATTTGGCAGCAGATTTACATGGAGGCGTAATTATTGGGCATAGCGGGACTGTGATCGGTTTACTGCTTGATCGGCAAGATCCTTTTCTTTTGCAAAAGCGACAAGAGGTGATCGCAAAAGTTCACATAGAAACTGGGTGGAATCCATTACTAGTTTTCTAAAAATAAAAAAAATTCTTGTCAACATGAGGCATTTGCTGATAATCTTAAAGCAGTTGTTCAAATAAATGACATATTTTAATTAAATAATAAGATAAGAGTGCCCTTTTGTTGAGTCACAAGGGATAATAGGAAAATCGGTGAAAGTCCGATGCAACCCCCGTTACTGTAAGCGGCGATGAAATTGTCAATACCACTGGTGTTTGTTGCACTGGGAAGGGACAAGAGTAAGGAGAACCGCAAGCCAGGAGACCTGCTTTTATCTTTTTTTCATCATTCTTCGGAGGGAAGAGTAGGATGGCTGTATCGAGCGGACTAGCTGCCTATTAGCAGCGTACGGATCATTACGCAAAATCCTTAACTTCTTTTGGAAGTTAAGGATTTTTTTATAGAAAAGGAGCGATCATATGACGACTTGGAATTTGAAGGAAATGAATCATCATGTGTTGATTTGCAATGGTTCGAGTTGTATGCGCAAAGGCGGTGAAGAAGTGACGCAGGCGATTCGCGAGGAAATTAAAGATCGAGAGCTCGATGTTCGTGTGCATACTTCAAGAACGAGATGTAACGGCCGCTGTAAAGATGCTTGCGTCGTCGTTGTTTACCCAGAAGGAGCTTGGTATCACGAGGTGGATGAGTTCATGGCGAAAAAGATTGTCCATCAGCACTTGCAAAACGGTGAACCTGTGCAAGAAGCGTTAACTTATACATATAACGGCAGTGGAATGGAACTTATGAATGATCGTGTAAAAGGAATTGAAAAAGATCGTGAAGTTAAAAAGACTGTTCAGTGAGGAGGGTGCCCAATGAAAGGGAAATTACTATTAGTCGGTTTCGGTCCAGGCAGTGAAAAGCATATTACCGAGCGAGCGAAAGAAGCGTTGCAAGAAAGCGATTGCATTATCGGCTATAAGACGTATGTTGAATTGATCGCTAGTTTTATTGAGGGAAAAGAAGTGATCAGCACAGGGATGTCTGAGGAAGTGAGTCGCGCGCAGGCGGCAGTGAAGTATGCCGAGCAAGGAAAGAAAGTGGCCGTCATTTCGAGCGGAGATGCCGGTGTGTATGGCATGGCAGGTCTTGTGTATGAGGTGCTTGTTGAAAAAGGCTGGAGAGAAGCGGATGGAGTCGAAGTAGAAATTATCCCTGGCATTTCAGCGATTAACTCTTGTGCTTCTTTACTTGGAGCACCGGTTATGCATGATGCTTGTACGATCAGTTTAAGTGACCACTTAACGCCATGGGAAATAATTGAAAAGCGAATCGACGCGGCAGGACAAGCTGATTTCGTTATTGCTCTTTATAATCCGAAAAGCGGAAAGCGCACGAGGCAAATTGTTGAGGCGCAGCGTATTTTATTAAAATATCGTTCTCCTGATACACCTGTTGGCCTTGTGAAAAGTGCGTATCGAGATAGAGAACAAGTCATTTTAACGACGTTAGCTGGCATGCTTGAGCATGATATTGGAATGCTGACAACGGTCATGATCGGGAACTCTACGACGTTTATTTATGATAATAAAATGATCACGCCACGAGGCTATCAGCGAAAGTATACGTTGACTTCTGAAAAGCAACCGTTGAAGCCGCATGAACGGTTAAAGCGTGAAAATGAACCGTGGGCGCTTCATGAAGGGAAGGAAGAAGCTCCGCCTTTATTTGAACTCGGTATGAAGGCTTTGCAATTACTCGATCAAAACAAAGAAATGCCGACAAAAGAAGTCGTGTTTCCAACACCGATCCAATCGATTTTTGAAGTCGCTGTTAGTCCAGGGGTAGCGAATAAAAAGTTTTCCGCACAGCAATTGCTTGTACTATCAGCGGTTGCCGGAGAGGAAGGCTCTGTTGAATATACACCACATCACCAAATTATTTTACGTGTAACAACGGAAGACCCGCAGCAACTAACGCAGCAATTGCAACAAGCTGGCTTTATCGTTTCTCCAGTTGGAGATGTGTTAGCGATCAAAGCGTGTGACTTTTGTGAAGGGGAAAAGAAGGATGCGATTCCGTACGCAGAGGAGCTGCAAGAAAAACTCGGTGGAATAGAGATGCCTAAAGCGCTGAATATCGGTGTCAACGGTTGTGGCATGGCTTGTTATCAAGCGGTCAATGACGATATCGGGCTTGTATTTAGAAAAGGAAAATTTGATTTATTCCTCGGTGCGAAACCAGTCGGCAGAACGGCTCACGCTGGTCAGCCAGTTGCGGAAGGTATCGAACCGAATCAAATTGTGCCACTAATCGAACGGATTGTCGCTGAGTATAAAGAAAAAGGTCATCCGAACGAGCGCTTGTTCAAATTTTTCAAACGTGTGAAAAATATTCAAGGTTTTGAGTATCGCAATATGGAACCGAAAATTATGATTGAACCTGCACCGTGCGGGGACTAAAGGAGACGATCAGATATGAAAGCTGTATTATTTGTTGGTCATGGTAGCCGTGATCCAGAAGGCAATGAGCAAATTAGAATATTTATCAATCAATTAACGCCTAAGTTAGATGATCAATTGATTATTGAAACTTGTTTTCTAGAATTTGAACGTCCAGATATTGCAAAAGGCATCGATGCTTGTGTTGCAAGAGGCGCGACATCTGTCGCTTTAATTCCGTTAATGCTTCTTCAAGCAGGGCACTCAAAAATTCATATTCCAGCGGCGATCGATGAAGCGAAAGAAAAGTATCCTACCGTTGAATTCACGTATGGAAAGCCGATTGGTATTCATCATGAAGCGATTGAAATTTGCAAAAGTCGAATTGGAGAAACAGGGGAGAATGTAGCTGAGCCACAAGAAGGGACAGCGGTCATTTTACTCGGGCGCGGAGGCAGTGATCCAGATGCGAACAGTGACCTTTATAAGATTGCGAGATTATTATGGGAAAAAGCTTCTTACTCGATTTTGGAGCCCGCTTTTATCGGCGTGACTTCTCCAAGTTTAGAAGAAGCGGTGGAAAAAACGATTCGTCTTGGTGCGAAAAAAGTGATTGTACTGCCGTATTTCCTCTTTACGGGCATTTTAATTAAGCGTTTAGAAGGAATGATGACTCAATTTCAGTCAGCTTATCCAGGAGTTGAATTTGCATTGGCTGAATATTTCGGCTTCCATCCGAAGCTAGAGTTAGTCATTCAAGATCGGATTGATGAAGCGCTAGGTGGAGAAGTGTATATGAACTGTGATACGTGTCAATATCGTTTTGAGGCGATGGAGCATATTGATCATCATCACCATCATGACCACGAACATGATCACCACCATCATCACGAACATGACCATCACCATCACCATGAAGAGGAAGTGACAACGACGAAATGATTTTATTCATTGCTGGAACAAGTGATGCAAGAGAACTTGCCATCACGCTTCAAGAGCAAGGAAGAGAGTTAATTGCTACTGTGGTGACAGAGAATGCGTTGAAAGAGTTACAGCAAGCGGGGATCAAAGCGGTTGCTGGTCGTATGGATACCGAGCAAATGCAAGCCTTTATTAAGGAACAGGATGTCAAGGGGATCGTTGATGCGAGCCATCCGTTTGCGGAAGAAGCCTCGAAAAATGCGATGTTAGCGGCGGATACGGCTAGCATCCCTTACATTCGATTTGAAAGAAAAGAACAAAGCTTTGAAGACTCTTCATTGATCACTTATGTGTCCACGTATGAGAAAGCGGCGGAAGAAGCGGCGAAAAGAAAAGGTACGGTGATGTTAACGACCGGCAGTAAAACGTTAGCTATTTTTACCGGAAAATTATTGTTTCATCCAGATCTTCGCTTAGTAGCAAGAATGCTTCCACGCAAAGATAATATGGAAAAATGCGAGCAGCTTGGCTTGCCGCAAAAAAATATTGTGGCGATCCAAGGGCCATTTACGACCGCCTTTGATCAAGCGTTGTATCAGCAATACGGAGTGACTTGTATGGTTACGAAAGCGAGCGGTGCCCGCGGTTCGGTAGATCAAAAGCTAGAAGCCGCTAAAGAATTAGGAATTGAAACGATTGTGATCGAGCGCCCAGAAATGGAGTATCAAAACCGGTGCTCCAGTTTTGACGAAGTCGTTGATTATTTACATACATTTAACCTTTAAAGGAGCGGATCAAACATGGATTTTAAAACAGAATTTAAGCCAGAGACAGTTCAACCGATGGAAATTGAAGGTCGTAGCTTTGAAATGATTACGGAAGAATTTGGTGAGCATGATCTTTCGCATGAAGAATATAAAGTTGTTCAACGTGTCATTCATGCATCAGCAGATTTTGAACTCGGAAGAAGTATGCTACTCCATCCGAAAGCGATTGAGTCTGGTATTCAAGCGATCAAAAATGGCGAACGAATCATTTGTGATGTACAGATGGTGCAAGTCGGTATTAGTAAAGGTCGTATCGAAAAGCATGGCGGCAGCATCCACGTATATATTTCTGATGCAGATGTGATGGAAGAAGCGAAAAAGCTAAACACAACAAGAGCAATCATTTCGATGCGTAAAGCAGTAGCTGAAGCGAATGGTGGGATTTATTGCATCGGGAATGCCCCAACCGCTTTACTTGAATTGATTCGTCTTGTGAAAGAAGGAATCGCGAAGCCAAGCTTGGTGATCGGTCTGCCTGTTGGATTTGTTTCGGCTGCAGAGTCAAAAGAAGAATTAGCAAAATTAGATATTCCTTATATTACAAATATCGGCAGAAAAGGTGGGAGTACGGTCACTGTGGCGGCTCTAAATGCCCTTTCTCTGCTTGCAGAAAAAGAATAATGATGAAAGCACAGGACACCAAGCAAGACAAACCGCTCAGAAAAGGATATACAACAGGTGCATGTGCGACGGCTGCTGTTCAAGCGGCCTTGATCTCTTTATTAACGGGGGAAAAACAGGAAGAAGCGACAATTTATCTCCCAGCAAAAGTGTTTGCGACTTTTACTGTGGAGCATTGTGAAATTGATGAGAGACGGGCGATTGCGGCGATCAAAAAGGACGCGGGTGACGACCCGGATGTCACACATGGAGCGATCATTTACGCAGAGGTTACGTTAAAAGACGAGCCTGGGATTGAACTTGACGGCGGCGAAGGAGTCGGTCGAGCGACGAAGCCGGGGTTAGCGGTAGAGGTTGGCCAAGCGGCAATTAATCCTGTTCCTAGGAAGATGATCTTATCAGAAGCAGAGAAAATTTTAACTGATTTTCAGTGGACAACAGGCGTGAGAATCGTTATTTCCGTCCCAGGTGGCGAAGAAATGGCGAAGAAGACGTTAAATGCTCGTCTCGGGATTCTTGGCGGGATCTCGATTCTAGGAACGCGCGGGATTGTGATGCCATTTTCAACTGCTGCTTATAAAGCGAGCATCATCCAAGCGATTCATGTGGCGATTGCGGGTGGCTGTGACCATGTCGCTGTCACAACCGGTGGACGTAGTGAAAAATATGCGATGAAGCAGCTTCCTCATTTGAAGGAGGAAGCTTTTATCGAAATGGGTGATTTTGTCGGCTTTACGTTAAAGCATTGCAAACGGCTTGGCATTAAAAAAGTATCGATGGTCGGCATGATGGGCAAATTTTCGAAAGTCGCTCAAGGTGTGATGATGGTTCATTCGAAAAGTGCGCCGGTCGATTTCGGTTTTTTAGCAGAAACGGCCCGTCTTTCAGGGGCTTCAGAAGAATTAGTGGAAGAAATTAAGTCCGCCAATACCGCTTCACATGCGGCAGATATGATGCTAGCTGCCGGTCATCATCAGTTTTTTGATCGATTATGTGATAGTTGCTGTCAGCACGCAATGGAAGAAGTCAGCGGTGGACTCACCGTTGATATGACTTTATATACGTTAAAAGGTGAATGTTTAGGAAGGGCGGAGCGTCATGGCTAAAGTGAAAATTATTGGAATTGGCGATGAAGGTCGCAATGGGTTGTTGCCAATCTATCAACAGTGGATTCAACAATCGCAATTTCTTGCGGGAGGCGAGCGTCAACTCGCTTTTTTCCCCGATTATCAAGGTGAGACGTTCACGATTAAAGGGAATTTACGTCAGTTAAAAGAACGCCTAAGTGAGCAACCAGAAAAAGCGGTCGTGCTCGCTTCGGGAGATCCCCTCTTTTATGGCATCGGTAGCTATTTATCAAAATCGGTGGAGGCGGAGATTTATCCGCAGCCTAGTTCTGTGCAACTGGCGTTTGCTCGAATGGGCGAAGCGTGGCAAAATGCTACAATTATTAGCTTGCACGGTCGGCCAATGAAAGGACTTGCCCAACGAATTGACGGAAAAAAGCTGGTCGCTCTATTAACGGATGATGCGAATACACCTGCTGCCATTGCGACGTATTTAAAAGCGTTCGGCATGTCGGAATATACAGCATTTGTCGCTGAAAATCTCGGTGGTGAAAATGAGCGCTGTCGCTCGATGTCATTGGATGAGATGGAGCAAGCAGAATGTTCAGCTTTAAACGTCGTCATTTTAAAAAGTGAGACAGACACAAAATCGTGGTCGCTCGGTATTCCAGATGAGGAATTTGTTCAACGCAAGCCAGACAAAGGACTGTTAACGAAAAAGGAAGTTCGTGTACTTACGCTGGGGCAAATGAATCTTCAAAAAGAGAGCGTCGTTTGGGATGTTGGCACATGCACCGGCTCAATCGCGATTGAAGCGGCGAAAATAGCGACCGATGGAGCCCTTTACGCGATTGAAAAAAATGAGGCGGATCTCGAAAATGCTCGTGAAAATTTTATTAAATTCCGTACCGATGTCACGGCGATTCAAGGAAAAGCGCCCGATGGCTTAGCAGATTTTCCTGCGCCCGATGCGGTATTTATCGGCGGTACAGCAGGCAATATCGCAGGCATTTTTGATGAATGCTGTTCCCGTTTGAAAGAGGACGGAACGATTGTTATGAATGTCGTCACGATTGAAAATTTATATGAAGCAGTGCAAGCATTGAAGCAGAGAGGCTTTGAAACCGAGCTTACATTAGCCCAAATTGCGAGAAGTAAACCGATTTTACATTTAACGAGAATGGAAGGGTTAAACCCCGTTTATATTATTACAGCGAAGCGAGCGGAGGGAAAAGAATGACAGGGATTTTATACGGTGTGGGCGCTGGCCCAGGGGATCCGGAATTAATTACAGTAAAAGCATTTCGCGCTCTACAAGAATGTCCGGTTATTGCCTATCCGAAAAAAAGAAAAGGCAGCAAAAGCTATGCAAGAAAAATTATTGATGCGTATGTCAATCCGGCAGAGAAAGAGATGCTCGGGCTCGTCTTTCCGATGACGAAGGATCCTGTCATTTTAGAGCGGGAATGGTCGAATACAGCTGATTTAGTATGGGAGAAGCTACAAGCAGGCAAGGATGTGGCTTTTATTACAGAGGGTGATCCGTTACTGTACAGTACATTTATACATATGATGAACGTGATGAAGGAGCGTTATGGCGAGGTGCCGATGAAGATTATCCCTGGGATTTCTTCGATTAACGGAGCGGCTGCTAGACTTTCTTTACCGTTAGCCGATGGTGATGATATCGTCGCGATTGTGCCGGCGAATGACGATTATGAAGCGATGAAGCAAGCGGTTGAACAACATGATTGCATCATTTTTATTAAAGTCGCCAAAGTGATTGATTTAATGCTGCAAATTTTAAAAGAGTTGAATTTGACAGACAAAGCATCGGTTGTCACTAAGGTCACATCAGAAGAAGAAATTGTCTGGTCGATGGATGAGCTTGAAGGAGCGGAACCGGAATATTTAACGTTAATGGTGGTGAGAAAATGAAGCTATATATCGTCGGAGCAGGTCCAGGTGCACCTGATTTAATTACGGTTAGAGGACATCAACTATTGCAAGAAGCAGACGTCATTTTATACGCTGATTCGCTAGTGAGTGAAGAGCATTTTAACATCGCAAAGCCAGGAGCAGAAATATTAAAAACAGCAGGTATGCACTTAGAAGAAATGGTTGAGGTTATGAAGCAGCGCCTAGCAGAAGGAAAAAAAGTCGTTCGTCTTCATACGGGAGACCCTGCTGTATATGGAGCGATTATGGAACAAATGGCGTTATTAAAAGAAGCAGGTGTCGAGATTGAGATCGTGCCGGGTGTAAGTTCGGTCTTTGCCGCCGCCGCTAGTGCGCAAGCCGAATTAACGATTCCTGATTTAACGCAAACGGTCATTTTAACGAGAGCAGAAGGACGAACGCCAGTGCCAGAACGCGAGCAATTAGCGAAGCTAGCTGAGCATCATTGCACAATCGCCTTCTTCCTTAGTGCCACACTAACGAAAAAAGTGATGAAAGAATTAGTCAGTGCTGGTTGGTCACCGGAAACGCCTGTCACCGTCGTCTATAAAGCGACATGGCCTGATGAAAAAATTGTTCGCACAACGATTGAAAAATTGGATGAAGATATGCGCGTGAATGGCATTCGCAAACAGGCGATGATTTTAGCTGGCTGGGCGTTAGATCCGAACATCCATGAAAAAGACTTTCGCTCAAAATTGTACGATAAAGAGTTCACTCACGGGTTCCGTCGAGGGGTGAAATAATGAGCATTCAGTTACAAGAGCATGTCACACCGGAGATTACCGTTAAGGGCAAATATGCGGTCGTGGCCATTACGAAGCACGGCACGCAGCTGGCGAGGAAAATCGCTAAGCTTTTTCCTGATAGTGATCTATATTATATGAAGAAACACGAACAAGGCGATGAAGAGGAGCGTGACATTACGTTATTTGAAGGCTCCGTTCGCATGTTGCTTCCAAGCTTGTTTGCTCATTATCAAGGGCTAATTGTCATTATTTCATTAGGGGCGGTTGTCCGCATGATTGCCCCCATTTTAAAGGATAAGAAAACGGATCCGGCTGTCGTGGTCGTCGATGATCGTGGGGAACACGTCATTAGTGTATTATCAGGACATCTTGGAGGGGCGAACGAGCTGACGAGAGAAGTGGCGGCTTTACTCAACGCCTATCCGGTGGTGACGACCGCTTCCGATGTACAAAAAACGATTCCTGTTGACTTATTTGGTCGCCGTTTCGGTTGGGAATGGGAGTCGGATGAAAAGTTAACGCCAGTCAGTGCGTCCGTCGTGAATGAAGAAAAAGTGGTCGTTGTGCAAGAGTCAGGAGAGCGAAATTGGTGGATGCATGAGACGGCGATGCCAGCAAATATCCATTTATGCTCCTCCATCGACGAAGCATTGATGCTTCAACCCGATGCCGCACTCGTTGTGACCCATCGCTTACTTGAACCACAAGAGGAAACGATTTTAACAAACGGTGTATTATATCGTCCGAAAGTGATCGTTCTTGGGATCGGTTGTAACCGAGGAACGGCCGCAGAGGAAATTGAACAAGTGATGGAAGAAACGTTAAAAGAGCTGAAGATTAGCAAGAAAAGCGTCAAAACAGTGGCGACGATTGACTTGAAAAAAGATGAGGTTGGTTTGCTTGAAGTCGTCCGCAAATATCAATGGGAGTTTATTTATTACCCGCCAGCTGAGCTCAATACGAAATCATTAGTTCAGCCGTCTGATACCGTTTATAAATTCACGGGTGCTTATGGCGTGAGTGAACCGGCGGCGATGCTGGCGAGTGGGAGTGATGAGTTGCTGCTTGTGAAGAAGAAATCAGGCAACGTCACGATTTCTGTTGGACTGATTTCATATGAATAAGGAGGGGACTAGATGAGCCAAAGAAGAATCATGATTGCCGGAACCGGAAGTGGTGCAGGAAAAACAACGGTCACGATTGGGCTCATGGCCGCCTTTAAAGAACGGGGCGTGAGCGTTCAAGGGTTTAAATGTGGGCCTGACTATATCGACCCGACATATCATACGGCGGTCACCGGACGACCATCGAGAAATTTAGATAGCTGGATGACCGGACGAGAGACGGTGAAGGATATTTACGCTAGAGGAGCGAAGGGGGCCGACCTTTCCATTATTGAAGGCGTCATGGGTTACTTTGATGGCAAAGACCCGTTGAAAAATGACGGTAGTTCTGCTGACTTAAGTGATATTCTTGATTGCCCTGTATTGCTTGTCGTTAATTGTGCCAGTATGGCTAGAAGTGCGGCTGCCATTGTCAAAGGCTTTCAATCGATGGCGACGAGCGGCCGAATTGTCGGTGTGATCGCTAATCGTGTCGGCAGTGAAAGTCATTTCAAGATCGTCAAATCGGCGATTGAACAAGAATGTGGCATTCCGGTTGTTGGCTATTTAAAAAAAGAAAATGATATTTCCATCCCAGAACGTCATTTAGGATTAATTCCTTCCGTTGAAAGAGGCGAGCTCGACGGCTTTTTTGATACACTAGGTCAATTGATTTCCGCTACTGTCGATGTAGAAGCGATTTGGAAGTTAGCGGAGACATCGGTGATTCAAGAGTCAGAACATTCGATGTTTGCCGAAGCGAAAGAAGCGACCGTAAAGATCGCTGTCGCCAAAGATGCGGCGTTTAATTTTTACTATGAAGAAAATTTACAGTTACTTCGAGCAAATGGGGCGGAGCTGCAATTTTTCTCTCCGTTAAAAAATGAACCGCTACCTGAAGGAGCTTCTGCCCTTTATTTAGGCGGCGGCTTTCCAGAAGAATTTGCATCCACATTAGCGGCGAATGAACAGGTGAAGCAGTCGATTCGTCAAGCGATCGCAACTGGTTTACCGACATTGGCGGAATGCGGAGGCTTTATGTATTTAACGCAATCGATTGAAGATACGAATGGTGAAATTTATCCGATGGTTGGGATCATTCCTGGCGTAGCGATGATGCAAAAAAAATTAGCCGCTCTCGGTTATCGTGAGCTTGCCGGCTTAGCACCTAACTTTTTGTTGCCAACAGGAGCGAAAGCTAAAGGACATGAATTTCATTATTCTAAGTTTACAGCGAACAAATCAATCGTAGCCGCTTACGAAACAAAGGGGCGCTTCGGAACGAAGGAACAAGGATTTGTGTTGCCACATGTCGTAGCTGGCTACGCCCATTTTCATTTTGCTTCTGACACAGCTTTAGCTCATCGTTTTGTGGAAGCGGCCAAGCAATACGAAGCAGAGAGGGTTTCTAATCATGCTTTATCCAGCGATGCTTAAATTAGCAGGAAAACAGGTCGTCGTAATCGGTGGTGGAAAAGTCGCGGCTCGTAAAGTTGCTTCTTTAGTTGAAGCAAAAGCGATCGTTCGAGTAGTAAGTCCTGAAGTAAGTCTCGAAATGGCAGAATTAATCGCTCATCACCCAATTGACTGGCAACAGAAATCGTTTCAAAAGGAAGATGTAGAGACAGCGTTCGTCGTTTTTGGGGCGACGAATGATCGGAAAGTCAATGAATATATTGGACAATGTGCTTCCGAGCAACAGCTCGTCAACATTGCTGATGATCCCGATGCTAGTAATTTCTTTGTGCCAGCCTCTTTGAAAAAAGGAAAACTCGCGATTGCGGTGAGTACAAGCGGGGGGAGCCCGGGACTTAGCAAAAAAATCATTCAAGAACTAGCTCATCAATACGACGATCAGTTTATTAGTTTTCTAGACTTTTTAGCGGAGTGTCGTGAGCAAATTAAATGTCGAGTGAGTGACCCTGTAAAAAGAAAACAATTATTAACAGAGCTGATTCAATCCGATCTATATGAACAAATGAGAGATGCGGACGCTCAAGAACGAATCACCTTGTTTAACAACTTAATAGATTCGAGGGGATGAATATGACGAAAGGCAAAGTATATTTAGTCGGAGCCGGACCCGGTGACCCAAAGCTCATCACCGTCAAAGGGCTAGAATGTATTCAGCAGGCAGATGTGATCGCCTATGATCGATTAGTCAATAAAGAGCTACTTCAACATGCTAAACAAGGAGCCGAGCTAATTTTTTGCGGAAAGCTTCCAGGGAAACATGCACTCATTCAAGAGCAAATTAACCAGCTACTAGTTGAAAAAGCCGAGCAAGGTTTGATCGTTACTCGCCTAAAAGGGGGCGATCCTTGCGTATTCGGTCGTGTCGGAGAAGAAGCGGAGCAGTTAGCTAACGCCGATATCCCATTTGAAATCGTTCCGGGGATTACAGCTGGGATTGCCGCTCCTGCCTATGCGGGGATTCCGGTAACTCACCGTGATCATGCAACTACTTTCGCGATTGTGACAGCCCATGGTCGAGCGGAAAAAGGTCAAGACTTTGTGAACTGGCAAGCATTAGCTCAAGGGATGGATACGATTGCTTTTTATATGGGCGTAGGCAATCTCGGGCATATTTGTGGAGAATTGATGGCACACGGTAAGGCTGCTACTACACCGGTTGCGATCATTGAATGGGGCACGACAAACAACCAGCGTACGATTACAGCGGACCTTGCCTCTATTGAACAACAGGCACGCGATTATCAAATTTCTAATCCAGCGATTGTACTTGTTGGAGAAGTTGTTGGACAGCGAGAGAAGATCAGATGGTTTGATCAGGACCCACATATTTCTACATTAATGAAGGGGGAAGAGTGAAATTATGTTCATTTTGAAAAGAACAACAGTCGTCATGTTGGCACTGGCATGTTTTTTCTGGATCAATTCATTTCAACCAGCCGCTGCAATGCATATTATGGAAGGATTCTTGCCGCTTAAATGGGCTATTCTTTGGTGGGCGTTAACGATTCCATTTATCGCGGCTGGGATTCGCTCGATTCAAAAAACGATTAAACAGCATCCTGAAACGAAAATGATGCTTGGTTTAGCAGGGGCGTTTGCCTTCGTATTATCGGCTCTCAAAATTCCATCGGTCACAGGAAGTAGCTCTCATCCAACTGGTGTCGGCCTTGGAACGATTTTATTTGGTCCGCTCGTGATGGCGGTGTTAGGAACGATTGTGTTGTTGTTTCAAGCATTGCTATTAGCTCATGGTGGCTTAACGACGCTAGGCGCGAATGCTTTTTCGATGGCGGTTGTTGGTCCATTGATGACATATGCAATGTATCAGCTTGGTCGAAAAATGAACCTTTCTTTTATTTTAGCTGTCTTTTTCGCTGCGTTTATCGGTGATTTAGCTACATATACAGTTACTTCCTTTCAATTAGCACTTGCTTTCCCAGCAGAAACAGGTGGCGTGATGGCTTCATTTGCGAAATTTGCTGGTATTTTCTCTGTGACACAAATTTCATTAGCGATTGCAGAAGGGATTTTAACCGTGATCGTCATGAACTGGCTTGTGAAGTATAACAAAAATGAATTAAATCAATTAAGTGTAGCTGTGAAGGAGGCGTAAACGTGAAGAATCTACTATTATTTGCGATTGTCGTGTTGCTTGCAGTTGTGCCGCTTGTGATCAATAAAGACGCGGAATTTCTAGGAGCAGATGGTCAAGCAGAAGAAGCGATCACGGAAATTAGTCCAGATTATCAACCGTGGTTTGACGTTATTTGGGAGCCGCCAAGTGGAGAAGTGGAAAGCTTGTTATTTGCTTTACAAGCCGCTGGCGGAGCGCTGTTTATCGGCTACTTTATTGGAGCAGGACGTGCAAGAAAAAAATTCGAAGAGAAATATAGCAATAAAAGCTAATGATTATCGATTATTATGCCAACTATAGCCGGCTTTCTCACCTGCATCCAGGTGAAAAAGCCGCTTTTGCTTTTTCGCATTTATTGTTAGTTCTGTTCACGAAAGAAATCGCCTTGTCTGTCTATGTGTTTGTATTAATGGGAGTTGTTTCCGTATCGTATGCGAACATTCCCTTTCGAACGTATCGAAAGTTGCTGCTGTTGCCACTGATTTTTTTGCTGTTCAGCCTGTTTCCATTATTGACGTCATTTGCACGTGAAGGAACAGAAGTAGATGCTCTCGTGCAAACGATAAGCGTCGCAGGGTGGTTTATGTATGTTTCTTATTCATCGTTGCAACAGGCTGTTTTATTATGTGTTTTTGCTTATGCGGCCGTTAGTTGCATGTACTTCTTTATTTTAACAACGCCATTTCACGGGATTGCGACGTTGCTTCGTTTGTTGCGATTACCGGAAGTGTTTGTCGAGCTAACCGCCGTAACGTATCGTTTTATCTTCGTCTTTATTGAAAAAGCGGCAGAAACATACAACGCCCAACGGTCACGAGCAGGATACAATGACCTTCGTTCGACTTTTTCCTCTATATCGATGCTTGTCGCCAATTTATTTGTCCAAACGATGCGCGAGGCAAAGGATGTACAAATGGCGATCGATGCACGAGGGGGGAGTGAGGTTGAAGCGGGACAAATGATTTCTTATCCGGTTCGCCGAGATTTATGGGGCGCGATCACTGTATGCCTTTTGATTTCATGTATGGTTGTATATGTTTTTTAGGAAGGAGGCGACGAACATGTTAGAAGTGAATAATGTGAGTTACGTGTATCCTGATGGAACAAAGGCTTTAGATCAGCTGACGTTAACGATCCAATCCGGACGAAAAATCGCGATTCTCGGCAATAATGGTGCAGGGAAGTCGTCTCTTTTTCTTCATTTCAACGGATTGCTTCAGCCGACGGAGGGAGAGATTCGTTTTCAAGGCAAGCCGCTCCGTTATAAACGGAAAGAGCTGAAAGAATTGCGAAGACAAGTGGGGATCGTGTTTCAACATCCAGATGCTCAGCTCTTTTCTCCGACGGTGCTCGAGGATGTGATGTACGGCCCGTTGCAATTAGGCTATTCTAAACAAAAAGCAAAGCAAGCGGCATTAGCTACACTTGAAGCGACGGAATTAATGGAATTGAAAAATAAACCGCCTCACTTTTTAAGTTTAGGACAAAAAAAGCGAGTAGCGATTGCCGGAGTTGCCGTGATGAATCCAAAACTACTCATTTTGGACGAGCCAACCGCGGGGCTTGATCCTTTGTATGCGAAAAAATGATAGAGTTTGTGTCAGAGCTTCAGGAGGAAGGACAAACGATTCTTTTATCGACTCATGATGTCAATCTTGCCTATGAATGGGCCGATGAAATCATTATTCTTTATAACGGGAAATTACAAGCCGTTGGGCCACCAGAGGAACTGTTTAGGCAAACAGATCTATTAAAGAAATGCCACTTAGAGCAACCGTGGATCGTAGAGGTGTTTGCTGTCTGGCAAGCGGCCCATCCTGGTCAACCAGTCCCGATGCCAAAAACAAAAGAACAATTACTGCAAATCATTCAAAACAGTTGAGCCTTCAACTGTTTTTTTCATTTTATTTTCAGTTTTGTTTTTTATAGTAGAGCTAGAAATGAAAATGGAAGGTGAGAAGAATGAGCAGAAACCGTAAGCATTTGGCGATTGTATTGGCTTTCTCATTAGTGACCTTGCCCGTCCATGCGACTTATGCCGATGAAGATGAGTATGAGGAGTATGAACATGACGAGCATGAGTATGAAGAATATGAAGAGTATGAAGATGATGAGTACGATGACAACCGGTATGAACAGGAAGAAAGCAAGCAACCGGTGATTGAAGAGAGTTGGTATTCATGGTCTAGAGCTTCGGTCGTTAACTTGGCGAATGAACCGTTGCCATTAACGAAGCAGCAAGAAGTGAAGCTACAACAACAAAATGAAACAGAAATATCGATCGAGGCGATTCCTTATCAAGGGCAACTGCTCGTCCCATTAACAGAAACGGTTCAATATTTGGGAGACGAAGTGTATGAGTATAAGAAAAGCAAGGTGGTCGAAGTAGTAGATGAAGACACCCATTTAATTTTTAAAGAGGGTTCAAGAGCCGTTTATGAAAATATGGCTAAAACACCGATGCCAACTGCCGCTCTTAATTTTAATGGAAAGATGTACGTTCCAGTGAATGTGATTGGCGGGGCGTTAGGATGGGATGTTAGTTGGAGCAATGAAAGAATCTTCATGAAGAAAGGAGGGAGCATCAATGGCGAAAGCTAAATGGTGGAAATGGGCCGTAGGGATTGGCAGCGTGAGTTCTTTAGCGATTTTTTTAAATGCCGTACAAGGAGCAGACGTTCCGAAGGGTGAGGAACAAGATTATTCAGCATCGGAAATCAAGTCCCTTAACCCACAGGAAAAAGAAGCAAGAGAAGAGTGGGTTTCCACATTAGATTGGGAGGATGCTAATTGGGATGTAGATGCCTCCGCTCATTCGGCGACCTTTACACCAAAAGGAGAAGGCGGAAGACCCCAGGCGGACCAGCGAACAAGGAGGTCTTGATGATGAATAGAGAGTGCTATTCATTTCGAGCGATGAACACAGATGTTCATGTCATCGAAGAATTCCCTTGGTCCGAGGGAAATAACGAGGAAATGAAGCGATGGTTTCAAGAAGTGGAGCAAACGTGTTCACGGTTTCTGCCAGCTAATGAATTAGCTCAATTCAATGAAGCGGAAGTCGGGACCGTAATGAAAGTAAGTCCACTACTATTTGAAGTGATCAAACAAGCGATACATTATTCGACGATCACAGACGGCTACTTTAATCCTTTAGTCGGTAGGAACATGGAGGAAATTGGCTATGATCGCTCGTTTGAACAAATGGTTGAAATAGAGGAAAGTCATGATCCTGTCATCGCACCAAGAGAAGTCGCTCCTTTTCAGTTTGACGATGCTAGTTGTACGATCTTGAAGCAAACAGAAGAAAAAATCGATCTTGGTGGATTAGCGAAAGGGTGGGCCGTCGATCGAGGGGCAAGACTTATGAGGCAAGTAGGGGTGGCAGAGGGACAACTCAATGCAGGAGGAGATTTGACGATCTGGGGGGATCAAGAGACGCTCCTCGGCATTGCTCACCCAGAAAAAGAAGCCGTCGATATCGCCCAGTTTTATATGAGGGAAGGCAGTGTAGCGACCTCGAACAAAGTGTTTCGATCTTGGAGACAGGGGGCTATTCAAAGACATCATTTGCTTAACGGTCAAACCGGTTTGCCGGCAGATAGTGACATCGTCCAAGCTACTGTTTTCGCAAAAACAACGGCGGAAGCAGAAGTCATCGCGAAGGTGTTATGCATTTTCACGTTTGACAAAGCCCTTTCATGGATGCTTAATCATTTTCCACACGCCGCTGCGCTCATCATTCATGAAAATGGTCAAGTAAAAGTAAGCCATACAATCAAACATTATACAAAGAAGTTGATGCTGTCATGAACATGATTTACAGTGCGTGGGAGTGGATTCGTGCCTCGGGCATGACCGCTTATTTACTATTATTTATTGCTAACGTAGCAGGGATGATGTTTAAAGGGAATATTTCCTCTAAAAAGGGACGACCGATCTTATTAATGGTCCATCAAACAGCTGGTTGGCTCGCATTACTGCTTTCTGCCTTTCACGCGATGACGCTATTGTTTGATCATTATGTTCCCTATACAATTACGGAACTATTGATTCCTTTTACAGCTGCTAATGAACCACTAGCCTCCGCAGCTGGAACGCTCGCTTTCTATATCGTAGTACTCCTCTTTTTTTCTTCTGATGTGATGAAGGAGATAGGAAGAAAATGGTGGAGGGCGATTCACTTTCTTGCTTTACCGGCTTATGTTTTAGCCCTCATTCATGGGGTACTAATTGGATCTGATTCAGGGACTATATGGGTGATCGTATTCTATGCGATGACTTTTGCGATCGTTGTTGTATTGTTTTTTGTTCGGTTAGTGACGACGAGATCATAAATCATTTTTTCTTTCTACTTGCTTCTGTGTACAATAATAAGAAAAAGAAAGATGTGAATGCTATGTATATATTATTGGCAGAAGATGATAAAAAACTAGGGCGTTTAGTAGCACATATGTTAGGAAAAGAGGCGCATACTGTTGATTGGGTGACCGATGGAGCCGCTGCCATCGACTATACATCCTCGATTGATTACGATCTTGTGATTTTGGATTGGATGATGCCTGAAATGAGCGGAATTGATGTGTGTAAGCAGTTAAGAGCTACCAACTTTCAAGGGTTAATTATGATGCTAACGGCGAAAGACGATGTACTTGATCGAGTCGAGGGATTAGATGCTGGAGCGGATGATTACATCGTCAAGCCATTTGAATTTGATGAACTATTAGCGAGAGTTCGAGCGCTAGGAAGACGATCGAAGCTATCTTTTATCGATAGTGTGATCCAAGTAGGGGAGTTAACATTAGATCAAACGAATCATAAAGTTTGTCGTCAAGGAAAAGAAATTCAATTAACACCGAAAGAGTATCAGCTATTACAGCTGTTAATGACGAACGAGGAACAAGTGTTACCTCGGGAAGTGCTTCTTGATAAAATCTGGGGCATTGATGCTGATGTGTCCGCTAATAATTTGGATGCTCTCGTGCGACTCGTGAGAAAGAAAGTGGAAGATCCGAACGGTGAACGGTTAATTCATAGCATTCGAGGGATTGGCTATAAATTGGTGAGACTGGATGTTTAATCGGACAAGAAAGCGTTTAACCGTTTTATTTACTGGACTGATGATGATGTTTCTGCTCGTTTTCATTGTGATTACATACACGCTATTATCCTCCTCGATTTTTCAAGATCAACGAGAAGCGGTCATTCGGCTTGTGCACGAGGAGCGGGCAGAACATGGAAGAGATTTGTTGAGCGGTCATTTAGACAAAGAGAAGAAAGAAGACGACGAGCATGAACATGATTATTCTGACGTGCAAACCTTTTATTATATCGTCTCGAAAGATGGTCAGTTTTTCGATGCTGAAGAAGGGCTTCCTTATGTCACGCCTGTTGTTTTAGACAAACTTAAAGCATGGCGGCCGGATGAGCTAGAAATCCATCGGGAAACGGTGATCGATCAAAATGGAGTTGAAAAAAAGATTTTATTTGCTGCTGAGCCCGTGTTAAAAGAAGGGGAATACGTCGGTACTGTGATTGCTGGTACGAATGTGACAGCACAGCAAAACGTATTGGATAAATTATTAATAGTTTTAACGAGCTTAGTCGTTCTATTTCTGCTCTTATCTTTATGGTTAGGCTACTTTATGGCTGGAAAAGCAATGGTGCCGATATTACGATCGTTTCAACGTCAAAAAGAATTTGTTAGTGATGCTTCTCATGAATTGCGGACGCCATTGGCGATTATGCAATCTTCTTTAGAAGTGATTGAAGCGGAAGATCAACAACATTTATCTACTTTCTCACAACAAATTATGCAAGACATGAAAGAGGAAGTGAAACGAATGACGAGGCTCGTGTCTGATTTATTAACGATGGCACGTTCGGATTCAGGCAAGATCGAATTTTACCCTACTATATTTGACTTAAAGGAAGTGCTTGAACAGCTTGTTCGTTCGTTTCTTCCGTTGGCCAATCAAATGGGGATTACGATAGAGTACTCAGCTTCTTCCTCTATCTTGATGACGGCAGATAAAGAACGAATCACTCAACTGCTATATATTTTGATCGATAACGCGATTAAATATAATCGGCGAGGTGGGAAAGTGGTTCTAACTGTTCGTCGTGAAGGAAAAGATGTTGACATCCTTGTTGAAGATACCGGGATTGGGGTTCCTAGTGATCAGCTGTCGCGTATTTTTGATCGCTTTTACCGGGTGGATAAAGCAAGGTCAAGAGAATTGGGCAGCAACGGCATCGGTTTATCGATTGCCAAATGGATTGTGGAATCACACGGGGGAAAGATTGACGTTTCGAGTACGGTAGGAAAAGGCACGACCTTTCATCTACAAATACCAATCAAAGAATAACGGAGTGAAGACGATGTGGATAAAGAAAATAGCTATAATGATAGCAACGATCTTAATGTTACTTTTTATTAGTTCTCCGGGCTTCATTAATATCGTTCATGCGGATGAATATGAACATCACGATGAAAGTCATGAGGATGGAGAAAATGAAGTGCTGAAAGAAGGGGGAGAATTGATCGGATGGGCAGGGATTGCTAGTTTTGGATTAGCGGCAACACTTTTTCCTTTAAGAAAACTAATTAAACCAGTGAAAAAACGTTGGCCAGACAAAGCGGCCCATACAGCGAAAGCCGCTCGACTATCCGGGAAATGGCATATGTCGATCGGGGTTCTGACATTATTAATGGCATCTATTCACGGGATTATGATGTTTTTGGCCGAACGAGAATTAGAACTGAGGGAATATATGGGGATCGGTGCGACGGTGCTCATGGCGATTGCCGCTGTCATCGGTTATATTTTATCCGCTAATAAAAGATCAAAAGGCACTCGATTTACTCATATGGGCGTGTTAGGGATAGCCGCTGTTATGACGTTGATCCATCTCGCTCTTTCATAAAAATATTCGGCACTGATTGTTCAGTGCCGAATATTGTTTATAGTGGGTTTTCGCCAAAACGCTCCCAAAGTTTGGGGAATTTCGGAGCCAAGTCTTCTTCGTCCTCCCAATCAAACGTAATATTAGATGTATGATCACAATTACTGCCTTTTTCTTTCATTTTTGCTAAAAACGTCTCGTAAAGCTCATCATTCCATTCCGTTTCTCCCGTATGATGAATAGAAAAAGCATCAAAGCCAAGCTCTAAAAATTCTTCTAATTGAGGCAGACCTTCTTCGCTAAGGGTCTCCTCATTGATGTAATCACTTAAAAATTCAGGATTTTTTAAAGTCTGAGTGTATGTCTTTTCACCTTGCGAAATGAGCCACCCTAAGAAATAATCAAAGCAATCATCAGAACAGCCGCCCATTATGATATAAGCTGCTCCCCACAAGTCTGATGTGTAAGCTTCTTTCATTAGGTTGGTCAGGTGAATTTCAAAGTCGATACTTTCTTCGAGGTTTTGTTCGGATAGAAACTCTTCTATCCACTCTATTTTCTCCTCTTGATGCTTATTCGCTTCTTCAATCAAATGCCAGAATGCTTCTTTATTCATCCGTTGTCTCCTTATAATAAGATGTGTTTAAATTTCATTATATTCTCTTTTCATTATAGTGGCAAAAGAAGAGAGTATGTAAAAGTTTTAGATGAAGTTGAAAAATAGAATAATTAACCGCTAATAAGAAATAATAAAGTGAAACTTCAATCCGTGGGGGTTTTCTTCATCCCCCACGGATTGTTAGTTGAACGGATCGGGCGTTTACGGGCTGTTGATCTCCCACCTACATGTCTGCGCTTCTTCTGCCGGGTTGAGGTGGGAGTCTTACAGCCCGTTAATGCGGGATAAAAGTTGATTATTCGAAAGGAAGGGATGCAAGATGTCTTTAGAATGGTTTGACCGAGTTAGTGAAGAATTGCAGGAGCATTTAGAGGCGATCTGTGAAAAATATGATCAAATTGGTCATATGACAGTAGATCGAGCATCGAAGCATCCGAAAATAGAGTTTTTTGTCGAAACGGATGAAAATGAAGGGGAATATTTCTGTTCTTTATTTTTCGATCCGTATAATGAAGAATTTTATGTAAAAACGTTTGAATTGGATGTTGATTATATGTCTAAAACGATCTTGCCGGATATGGAAGATATCGTTGATGAGGTGCATGAAAGCTTCCATGAATTTATTGAAGGAATGGATGATTACTCTTTTGTGATGGATGAGTTTAAATCGGATGATGACGATTATGAGGAAATAGCAGTGGAATGGATGACACCAGAAGTGACAGCCTATGCTCATAAAGATGAGGTAGAAGTCACCTATCAATTCGGTGTCGTTCAAGAAACTGGAGACGGAGTATTGCGGCGAGTCAACCATATTCAAACGGTTGATGAAGAGTTGCTAGAGGATGTCACGAATTTTGTCTTTAGTAAAGAGGAAGCCAATACGATTATAGCGATGATTGCTAGTCATGTTGACAAATTAAGTGAATTTGATTTTGTAGAATAGGAAAAGAGAGATCATTAGCTAGTTTTGAAAGGAGGCGAACAAGGATATATCCCTGTTCGCTTTTTAAATGACTTGATCATTCGTTTTCGTTAAATCCCAAGAGGTGATCATCGCAATGGGAAGTTCTTCCGACGTACCATTGGCGTAATAAGAAGGGCTTCGAGTTTTTTATTGCTCTGTTGATAGCTTTCAAATAAATACTCCACGTCAAAAATGTTCGCTTCTTTCTTTATAAAAGCTAGTGTAGATGTACTTTGTTCAGTAAGAAGGTCTTGAACGGTGACGTCAAATAGGGTTGGGGAGCCATCTATTTGTTGATGAGCCATCCATTTTAGAATGTCTTTTCCAGTAAGAAGCCCTTTGCAGCCGCCTTTAGTAAATACGGGGTATTCGGAATAGGAGAACTGCTTTATCATTTGCAATACTTCGGTTAAAGAGGTATGGAGTTCAACCGTGCGTACAGGTTTAGATGCAATGGAAAGAGCATCTGCCGGTTTAGCGATCAGTGCATCAATTTGTTCTATTCGTTTAACAATTTCTTCATGTGGCTCGGCAATATAAGAATGAGCCTCCGTTTTTTGATGAACAATCGCATTTCTTAGTTTAGCAAATTGCTTTAATTCGTCTAAATGTGTGCGGACGACTGCATGCTGTTGAGCGGAAGTATGGAGTATTTCAATAAAGGAATGTTGAGCTTGTTTAGGAACAAGTTGTTTTAACTGTTGATGAATCCGGTTAAAAGCTACTTCGAATCGTAAAGACCTCTCATTTTTTTCTATCATTCATCTGTCTCTCCTCTTTTCTTGAATGTTCTTTTGATTAAGTTTGTCCTATTTATTGATTGTTTATTTCAGAAATGAATTAGAAAGTCTCCGAACAGCTCGTTAGAACATGTGAATGAGAAAAAACAAAAAGAAAATTGATTTTTTTGTCGAAACAAGGGAAAATAATAAACATATCTTTTTTTAAAATGTGAAAATAGTCAACATTCAAGCCTTTAAATATGGAATTAGCTACAATAACATTATTTTCATCGGCACGCTAGTTCATACTATGATATCCAAAGGAGGATGGATACTGGATAAGGCAGCAAGATTCATCTACTATCTAAAAAAGAGAGGCCTAAGATGAGAGATTGGTTAATACAGTTAAGGAAGAATAAAAGTTTAACGCAAGCAAATATAGCGGAACAAGTGTTTATTGATCGCAGTTACTATGCACAAATTGAACAAGGAAAAAGAGATCCTAGTATCGGTGTAGCGAACCAAATCGCTAAATTATTACATTTTCATCCATCTTTATTTTATTCAGAATTTTTAGAAAACCCCCTTGAAGAGGCCATCAAAGGCTCTCCAGTCGTTGTAGCTCATTGTGATTTACAATTACGGTACACATGGATCTACAACCCTCATTTAAATTTCCATTGGCAGGAATGTATCGGAAAACGAGACGATGAAATCATGATGAATGAAGGATCGATAAGTTTAATGAATGTCAAACGGCAAGTGATTGAAAAAGATATGATTATACGAGAAAAAATTTGGTTTCCGCTTTCTGGTCGTACTTTACTTTATGATGTATATGCTCGTTCACTAAAGCGGGAAGGGAGAATTATCGGGGCCATGACGGTGTCAACAATGCTTAAAAATATAGAAAATAAATAAGTATTTTTTATCCGCTCTCCGAAAGTGGCAGATTGTCACAAAACATTTATTTAATATGTATTTTTGTTATAATTTAACTCTAGCGTTTTATAGAAAAAACGACATGAAATGCAGAGGTGAGTAGAATGAAAAGCAAATGGACAGGTTCAGATTTCACGAAATGGATCGAGACACTTGATGAACCATATCGTTCGTACTTGAGAAGTAAGATGACAGAAGTGTTAGCGCTTTTCATGGAAAACCCCGAAAAAGCTAATCTATATGTTCAGCAATTAAAAGATAGCATGGAGCTTAAAAAAAAGAAATGATAAATATGTTTCCTTTTGCAAAGTTATATGTTATATTAATCAAGCGATGAGCTAATTTGCGTAAGTCGAATCACATGCCGTTAGAGGTTAAACATCTGGATGTGGCCAGATGGTTTTTCGCCGCAAATACGTCAAAAAAGAGGCTGTCACTAAGGAATGTTCCTTAATGACAGCCTCTTTTTGTATTCCATACATAGTAAACACCAACTAAACCAATGATAAGCAGTAGGAGAGAAAAGAAAAAGAAGGGAGGAGTATACGTTAATTCAATTTGGTTCCTTCCTTGTTGCAAAGAGAGACCTATAAATGCATAATTCGCTTCATAGATCGGCTGTTTTTCTCCGTTGATTCGTAGCTTCCATCCCTTTTCAAAAGGAATCGGTAAGGCCATCCATCGTTCGCCCGTTCGATTGTTGTAATCGATCGTTACTTTATTTCTTTTGATCATGATGTTTGGAGCGTAGTCTTTCTTAGTTGCGACTTCTTTCAGCACTTGATAATCTTCTTCAAATAAAGCAATGTCTCTCACTACATAATTCCCTTTTGGTACTCGAATGGATATTTTTTCTTCTTTGGGCACTCGAATCATTAAGTCATTCACATTTGTTTTGTAAATAGATTTGAATGCTTTACGGCTAGTTTCATAATCATTGACCATTAACGTAAAAGGTAAGCCATCGATATTTTCGATATGAAAGCCGACGTAATAATCAGCGGTTTTTTTATTCGGTTTTTTAGGCGTGATATCAATTCCTCCAACTTTTTCTTTAATGGTTAGCCTGTCATCTTGATAGGTTCCTCCGACTGTTTCAATGGTTGCTTGATTGATTTGGTTGTTCACGGGAGTATTTAAAGACTGATGAGGAATCGTTTCGTCTTTTAACACAATGCCTTGAAGCATCGCATGTTCACGGTCTAATACAGAGCCTTGTTGTAACTCTTTTTCACTAAAGACCTTCTTCGTTGTACGAACAAAAGGAAGAGGCAGTGAATTTTGATAAGCGATATAGTTTTTAGTTTCTAGAGATTTTTTAAAGCCATAAGGAACGTTCGCTTGCTGTTCTTTCGGTCGCACCCAAGCATTCGCTTGCAATAAACTATGCAAATTTGTCCGATTGCTTAACGTCGCATAGCGGCTTACACTTTCTCTCCCCATATCTATTTGCAAGTCATTCCAATAAAAAAATAATAATTGCTGATTAAAAATACTAGAATATAAGCTCGTACCATGAAACCGTTGTACCATAGGAGTATTATTACGAATTGACACCATCCAGTCGATTTTTTCAAGCGGCTCTTTAGCTTTTGCTTGAATTTGCTGGATCAGTTGTTGCTGCTCGATACTATTATAGGAAGCATTTTCGATCAATTCCTTCGTGACTGTTTTGACGCCAGCATGTTCTGATAAAGTCCATTGATAGAGATTGACGACTAGCAAGCTAGAAAGGATTAGCCATCCTTGTAAACACCGTAGAAGCACGGTAGATGTTTTCTGACGATAAAGTACAAGTAGTAACGTGGTGATCAATAATAGCGTGAAGCTGATTTTCTTGACGATCGAAAATGCCGTCGTGGAGTCAAGGAAGGCCGAACTGATCGAGTAAAGCGTCAGCGAGGCGATCACAGCTAGTGCCATTTCTTTCAAATTGACGTTTTTTATATGTTGCAAGCCAACTGCGACACAGCCGGCGATAGTAAATGACAATAAATATTCAAAGCGGTATTGCGGAGCGGAAAAACCATTGAATGCACTGCCCGCGACTGGGCTATAGTGAAGAAGGATTAAGATAAAGCTAAGAAATGCAAACAGACGAAACGAGGAGTGCTTATAAAGTGATTTCGTCCATATAAATAAAACAAATATAGCTGGAATAATAATATAACGACTAGCGAACAATGGATGATCAACTGCAGCAAACAGAGGAATCTCTGCGTTATAAGATGGACGATAATTGTTAAAGAAGCCATACGTCGCTGGGATAAAAGAGACGGCACTCAGACAAAAGCTAATTAAACCAGAAGTAATAAATAGCTTACACTGTTCGAGTTTCCCTCGTTCATTAGATGTTAAAGGGATGAACCAGCGACCGATGATATATATCGCTAAAAACACTAAATTAATGTAGGAAAAATAAAAATTATTAACGAGCATAAGAGCGACAGTAATGATGAACGATACAGGTGCGCCTTCACGGATGACTTTTTCCGTAGCCACGATGAGCAGCGGAATCCAGATCATCGCATCTGAAAAAAACTCCCAAAAAACGACGTGACGAAAATACATGACGGATAGACCATAGATGACTGCACCAGTAAAGGCTGCTGTCTTTTCGATGTGTAAATAACGAAACGCCCAAGTCGTGATAAATAAAATCAAACTTAACCGGATGATACTCACCCATATAGCGATATCTGCCCAAAAATTTACATTGGGTGGATGGATGACTTGAAGCACTTCAAGCACATACACAATAATGATTGTCAAAAAGAAGATAATGGATGTTGAGAAATAATAAGCAAGCTGACTATAAAATCCTCCCCCTAAGCCGAAGCGAAAAGAATAGAAAAAGTTACCTTCTGTGTAATGATCATAAATAAATTGCTTAAACGGCAGCATTTGCGACAGGCCATCATTGGGCCCCAACATGTATCTTCCATTTAACCATTCTTGCAAGAAAAAAAAGTGAGCAGCTGCCGACACGAGCAGACTGCCAAAGATAAGAAGCCCTATTGATTTTCTGTTCATGCGCGAACACTCTCTTTTTTTAATATTTTTCCTGTCACGACAAATGTCACTGGCACCGATAAAAATAGAACAATAATTGGTGTAACCGTACTACTAATATGTAAATATTCAATCAACATATACATGAAGAAGGAGGTAAGACAAAAGTTGAACAATTGCGACAAAGGAAAGGTGAAAAACTTCAATAACGTCGGTTTTACTTGAAAGGTAAAGTAACAATTTAAGAAGAAAGAGATGACCAAGCTTATCAGGAAAGCTACTATATGTGACAGCATATAATTCTGGTGCAATAAAGAATGAAGCAGTAAGTAAATGGCATAGTAATGAAGAGTATTAATTCCCCCGATGATGACGAACTTGATAAATTCTTGGCCGGTTTTTCTCATAAGTGACTCCATTTCGAATATTGGTTTCTTGAATTAAGAATGGAGGCCGTTTTTTTGTTTCATAGTAAATTCGCCCAATATATTCTCCAATCACACCAAGACTCACCAATTGGATCCCTCCAAGAAGTAGAACAGCTGTAATGATCGTGAAATAGCCGGGTACAGCAACTCCATTCTTTACTATTTGAATAAATGTGATGATACTATATAAAACAGACAGCGAAAGAATCAAAGCACCTGAATAAAAGCACAGACGGAGTGGGCGATTATTAAAGGAGACTAATCCATCTAGCCCATAATTCATTAATTTAGTGAAGGACCATTTCGTTTGTCCATTTTTACGTAGAACATTTTCGTAATCGATAATTTTCTGTTCCATGCCAATCCAGGAAAATAGTCCTTTTGAAAAACGTTGCCCTTCATTTAATGATAAGACAGCCATTACCGCTCGTTCACTAAGCAAGCGGAAGTCGCCGACCCCATCTTCAAGCTTCACATCGACAACTTTGTTTATTAGATGGTAATACAAGCAGGAAAAAACCGTTCGAAGGCGCTGCTCTCCTTTTCGATTACGACGAGCAATTACTTGATCATAGCCTTCTTCCCATCCTTGAATGAGTGAAGGAATTAAATGAGGAGGGTGCTGCAAGTCTGCATCCATAATAATGACAGCTTTCCCACTCACATGTTGTAAACCAGCGACGATCGCCGCTTCCTTGCCGAAGTTACGAGAAAATGAAATGTATTTGACTTTCGTTGATTTGGCAGAAAGTAATTTGATTTGCTGTAACGTTCGATCTGTACTAGCATCGTTGATAAAGATGATTTCCATATCATAGATAAGAGGAGCGAATTCTTTTTTTATATTTTCATAAATTAATGCAATATTTTCTTCTTCATTGAAGGACGGAATGATGATAGAGATTTTCTTCATCTTGATGAACACCTTCTTAGCGTATTTAAAGTATAGTTTTCATTCTATTGTAGTCAGGGAGAGGAGCGAATAAACATTGAAAATCAAATTAAGCGATAAACACAATCCTCAGCAAAATGAGAAGTTGATTGACTCATTTTTCGAACGACCAGCTAACCAAGTTGTCGAAGAAACGATGGCTTTGTTTAATGAGCATAAGCATCGGTATCCTCGACCGAACATGAAAGAGAAGCGTCAGCCTTGGTCATTTGCTTATTTATTCGAGCAAATGAAGTCTTTTTTGATCGGGGTATTTATGCCAAAGAAACAAGGGAAATTACCGAGAGATGTAGGTGTTATGGTAGATGAGCAAGGAATGGTCTACCCCGGTTGGAAGGGACAATTAGAGCAACAATTTCTTCAACTTCAGAAGAGCGTTCGTCAAGTACAGGTGACCGAATTTGGTGCTATAGGAGATGGGCAAACGGACTGTACGAAAGCATTTCAACGAGCGATCGGAGACGGGAAGGTGAAAGTGGTCATCCCAGCAGGAACGTATATCGTCAAAGGTCTTCAATTGCCGTCTTGGACTTGGCTCGTTGGTGAAGGTAAGGGGAAAACGATACTGAAGTTGCATCCAGATGCACCTAAAAGTAGTTGGGTAGTGACGAATAGCGATCATAAGAAAGGGAATCATCATTTGTTTGTAGAAGAGATGAGTCTTGATTGGCATGTGGAACGACTAGGAGAGGTGGAGAGAACGAGTGTAGGCGGTAATCGTTCAAGCTGTTTAACGTATGCGAATGTCACTTATGGCTGGGTTAAAAATGTAGAAGCGATCAATCCGGGTCTTCATTGCTTTGATATATCTTCAACGTTGTACAATTATTCAGGTGATGGCTACCGAGCACGCGGAGGCAGTCGATATATTTGGCTCGATGGTTTAAATGGCTATGGATTCGGGGATGACGGCATTACGACTCATCATAGTGATGACATATGGATCTCCAATTCTCATATGTGTGACCCTAGTGGCAGAGCCCATAAAAAAGGCTATTCCAATTCGAATGGCATTGAAGTGGACGACGGATCGCAAAATGTGCTGCTCGTCAACAATTCAACGGCACGCTGTTTTGGAGGAGTAGAGGTGAAAGCACATCATAACTCCTCAGCGGCGACCAATGTTCATATTGTTGGTCATCTATCCATCAATGACAATCGCTCCTTTAATTTTCGCCATATTGGTCATCATCAGAAACAGGACACCGAATCGAAAACAGCGTATAATATTACGGCTTCACGAATCGTAGCGATTGCTCCTGTTCGAACGGACTTATATCGCGACTCTAACCCGCGAGCGTTAGTCGTCTCTGCCTATAAAAACGTGGTCATTAACCAGTTTCGTGTCATCGGCGATCCGGAATATGATTATCGACAGCAACCTGTAATCGCTGTACAATATCGTTCGCGAAACGTGTTGTTACATCATGTGAACATTCAAGGCTTTCGAACGGCAGGATGTGATATTAAAGTTTTTGGTGGAGAGCAACGAGCTGATGATGTGCAAATTTGTCATGTATATATTAAGAATTCAGCTGCTAATGGCTTGGTAGTTGGAGCTGGTATTCAACACTTATTCATTCGACATGTTTTAGCTATGAATGTTCATGGAACTTGCGGTTGTAGTGTCATGAGTGAGAATATCACACTAGAAAAATTTATGGCAACAGGATATGACCAAGCATATGCCATAAAAGCTAATTAACTAAAAAAGCAGCTGATTCTCGAAGAAACAGCTGCTTTTACTATACGATTATGTATAAATAGGTTGAAAATTTTCTATCACTCGTTAGCCTCCGGTTCAGCGATCTTTTCCAAAATAGAATCTGCTGACGCTTGTCCATGAATATTTATGCGTTTGACTAAATATAGTGGGTCATTTGTTTGCAAATCTAGTAGTCCTGGCTCAGTAGTCAACGTCATTTCATAACCTGCTTGTTTGATGATGTCTTCTGAACTTGAACTATAGAGCCCATTTGGATAAGAAAAAGCATTTACAGGTTTTCCAAGGCGATCTTCTAAAAGCTGTTTATTTTTAGTCACGTCATTATGTACACGCTCTTCATACTGTTGAGGTGTCTCCACTTTACCGTCTATCGTGATTGGTCGCGTTAAACTGGCGTATTTTGTATGGAGGATATCAGTGTGAGCTTGGAATAAGACTAATCCGCTATCGCTCATTTCTTTCATTTGTTCCCAAGTCATTTTAGGATATTCACTAGGATGATTTTGTGGGTTTTCAATATAATCAGTGATAATAAATATCGTAGCTTTCATATTATATTTTTGGAGAACAGGAAACACATAATTATAATTGCTTTCATATCCATCGTCTAACGTAATCATAATCGGCTTTGCTGGCATGGTTGATTTTCCATTTTTTACATCTATGATATCTTGAGTAGTTAATGTCGTGTATCCATTTTCCTGTAAAAGTTTCATTTGTTCCTCAAACACGGTTGGATCTCCAATGATCCCGTTTTGTATGTTTTTGTTTTTATCGAAATGGTGATACATGAGCACAGGGATCTTCGGAACTAGAGTGTTTTCGTTAGAAACGTTATTAAGTTGTGGATTCTGGTTCGAATGGGTGCTAGTATTTCTAGAGTTTTCTGCATGATGATCAGATGGACTATTGACTTTATGATCGATATTTTTAGTTTCAGCCCCTTGCTGTTCTACTAATTGACTATTATTTGCTAGAACCGTTGAAAATAATAGTAATAGAGCAATAGTAGTTCCGCTCAAAATACCTATGACTGTTTTTTTCTTCAAATTTGAATTCCTCTTTTCAATATAATAAAAATATTGATGGTTTATAAAACATGAAGTTCAAGACAACGCTACTATTTTTACACCAGCGACTAAGCAATTAATCTACTACAATAAAAAACTATCAGAAATTGTCTTCTTGAACGAAACCACCTAATTAAAAACCATTACAGGGATTATATTACATTGCATCCTTAAGATTGTAAAGTAATTATTGGGATTCATAGGCATAAATGGTTTGGGGTGGTTCTAACTTGTTGTTTTAATATTGTGAGGTATTAGTAGTAAAAGTTATAATGAGGAGAAAAAGCTCTGTGTTACAAATTTGTGTGTAAAATCACTTTTGGAGGAGGGTATTATGAGTAAATCAAAGAAACTAACATATCCGCTTCTCTATAAAATAGGGGTGGGCCTTATTATCGGTTCGGCCATCTTTTGGGTTTTTCCGTTTATTATTCCCTTTCTAGAGTTCACGACAACGATGAAAGCTGCATTAATTACCGGCTCACTCATCTGTGCAGAAATCGTTTTTTGGCTAGGGATGTTGTTCGTTGGGAAAGAAGCGGCGATGAAGTTTCGGTCGTCAAGAAGTGTTCGAAGGTGGAAAAAAAACAAAGAATAAAGAAACTGTCTCATGTAGAGGCAGTTTTTCTTTTTTGGTAGATTGACTGTAAAGTAACTTCATAGTAATATAACGGTAATATTTGTAATGAATAGGTGAGGAGGTTACAGGAACATGACTAGCCAACTAGAAAGAAAGAAGCGTAGGCGATTGAAAAAACCTGTTCGGAATATACTCATTATTTGGTGTGTTTTAATTGTAGGGCTTGTTTTTTATAATTTGACAATCAAACCAGCTAAAACATACACGAAAGAAACAGAACATACAGAAAAAGCTCAAAAAGTAGACGCTCCTAAAAAAGAGCCGATACAAACAACGATCAAAATTAGTGCCGCGGGCGATTTCACGTTAGGAACGGATGAGAATTTTACATATGCAGGGTCATTTCCTGATGAAGCACAGAAAAACGGACTGCCTTATTTTGCGGCTGAGCTTGGCGATGTGTTTAAACAAGATGATTTATCGACAGTCAACTTAGAAACAACTTTGACAAACGCGACTGAAAAAGCGGTGAAGAAGTTTCGATTTAAAGGAGATCCTTCTTACGTGCAAATTCTACAATATGCAGGGATTGAAGCGGTCAATTTAGCGAATAACCATACATTTGATTACTTGCAAAAGGGATATGATGATACGATCGCTACCTTAAAAAAGAATAAGATTGGTCATTTTGGCTATGAACATACATATGTGACAACGATTAAAGATGTGAAAATCGGTGTGATCGGCTATGAGGGCTGGGAAGATACTGAAGAAACGCGAGCGAAAGTGAAAGTTGGAATTGAAGAGGTGAAGAATCAAGGAGCGGAAATAGTTCTCGTTCATTTCCACTGGGGCATTGAACGCCAATATGTCCCAACCTCATCACAGCAAACGTTGGCGCGTTTTACGATCGATAATGGAGCCGATTTAGTCCTTGGCCACCACCCGCACGTGGTGCAAGGGATTGAAGAGTACAATGGCAAGTTTATCGTCTATAGCCTTGGTAACTTTATGTTTGGAGGAAATAGAAATCCAAGTGATAAGGATACGTATGTGTTCCAACAAACATTCCATTTAACAGACGGTCAATTAACCGATAAAAAGGAAATTAAAGTTGTGCCATTTTCGATTTCTTCTGTTTCTGAGAGAAATAATTATCAGCCTAAATTATTAACTGGAGACGAAGCGGTAAGGGTCAAAAATAAAATTATCGATGTATCGAACCAGATTAAAGGGTCTGATTGGACAAAATATGAAGTGCAATAATCGAAAAAATCCGTTTCGCGATCAGGCTGAAACGGATTTTTTTAGCTAAATGTAGTTTCACTTTATTTGCATGTTTCTCAACATTCATTAATAGATATGATAGAGCAGCACTTGATCTCATTTGTTGGAGGTGAGAGACATGCGCGTTTTTACGCATAATTTATTCACTCAGGAAGAGATGAGAAATGAGCAATTCGTACCACAATGGGTCGTGAATGAATATCAACATTTTCACCAAGTGGTAACAGAGCGCACATTCCCTTGTACATTTGGCTTAACAGCGGAGAAAAAAGGGGAGTTGCGCTACTCTTATATTACGCATGATGATTGGTCGAGACTGCCACAAGCGTTAGAGTCATTTATTGAGTTATTTGATTCTGATCAGCCGCTTATTCGCCATGGCTTTTTCCTATTTGTTGAACCCGAAGAAGAAGAGAAGACGCTCACGTATTACCGTCATTATTTTTGGGCGTTGTTGCAGTATTTACATGAAGTCGATCCAAAACCGTGGCCAGCCAACTATCCAAAAGATCCTGATCATCCACTATGGGCCTTTTCTTTTGCTGGAGATCCATTCTTCGTCTTCGGCAATGCCCCCGCCTATAAGCAAAGAAAAACGAGAGCCTTAGGCAATAGCCTTGTGCTTGGGTTTCAGCCAAGACGAATCTTTGATGGCCTAGAAGGAACGTCGATGAATGGTCAATTATCGAGAGAAAAAGTACGAGCCCGCGTAGAAAAATGGGATCGACTTCCGAAGCATCCAAACATTAGTCATTATGGCGACCCCGATCATCGGGAGTGGAAGCAATATTTTATTGGCGATGACATCTTACCAATTACGGGAAAGTGTCCGTTTCAACCAAAATAATCATCACAGGCTTTCCAGAAGGATGTGTCTACCAATGGAAAGCCTGTTATTTGTTATTTCATCGCTTTCGTTGCTAGGTCGGTATTGACTAATATCGAATAATCAACTGTTTGCGGAAGTTCACCAGCACTTTTCATCACCGCTTGCAAGTTCTCCCATTCTTCTTCATCTAATAAAGGGTTTGTCGCATAAGTATTTTGCGATTTATAACGATCGACGACGGTAGCGATCAACTCTTCAGGCGTATCATCAAAATAAGGAGCAATAATTTTCGCTATTTCTTCCGCTGAATGCGTATCGACAAACAATTGTCCTTTGTAGATTGCTTTTGTAAAGCGTTCGAGTGTTTTATTATTATTTTTAATGTAGCTTTCTTTTGCCATGAAGGTCGTATATGGAAGTTTTCCTGACTCTTTCCCAAAAGAGGCGACGATATGCCCGATCCCTTCTTTTTCAAAGAGACTCGCTTGTGGTTCAAATAACTGGACGTAATCCCCTGAACCAGAGGCGAAAGCACTTGGAAGATTGGCGAAATCAATATTTTGAATGAGATTTAAATCTTTGTGTGGGTCAATTCCGTGCTTCTTTAGCGCGAATTCTCCTGCCATTTGCGGCATACCACCTTTTCTTTGCCCTAAAAAAGTACTTCCTTTTAACTGTTCCCACGCAAAAAACTCCGGCTTCTTTCTTGCGACGAGAAAGGTTCCATCGGTTTGTGTGAGCTGAGCGAAGTTAATGACGCGATCTTTCGCTCCTTGCGCTTCTACATAAATCGATGTTTCACTACCAACGAGAGCGACATCAGCACTATTGGATAATAAATTCGTCATCGTTTTGTCGCCGCCCCAAGTCGTTTTTAAATCAACCGTAATTCCTTCTTCTTCAAAAAAGCCTTTTTCAATCGCTACATATTGTGGGGCATAAAAAATCGATCGGGTGACTTCGGCAACGCGAACAGTTTCCGTTTTTTCAGGCTCTTTTTCAGGGGAGCACCCAATGAAAAAGCCTACAGCCGCTACGACTAAAGCAATCAATAAAAAGGATACCTTTTTCATCCTCATTCCCTCCTTGAAGAACGGATTTTCATCTTTCTATATATATGAGAGGAAGAATCATAAATTGTTTTGTCCACCCAATTCACCTTTTTTTCTTTGCGCAATATATTGAATAAATAAGGGAGGGGTTTGGTGTGGTCCTTTTAAAGTTGCAGTCTGTCAGTCAAACGTACTTTTCGAAGCAATCCGCGACAAAGGCATTACAAAATATTCATTTAACTGTAGAAGAAGGGGAGTTCATTTCTTTTCTTGGTCCTAGTGGCTGCGGAAAAACGACGATGTTATCGATCATTTCAGGGCTGTTACCTCCGACGAAAGGCACGGTCACTTTAAATGGAGAACCGATTGAGGGGCCTCATCCGAAAGTCGGTTATATGCTACAGCAAGACTATTTGTTTCCGTGGAAAACGGTGAAAGAAAACATCTTTCTTGGATTAAAGCTAAGAGGGATGAAGGAAGAGGAGTATAAGGCATATACGTTAGCGCTATTGAAAGAAGTAGGATTAGATCATGTGATCAATCAATACCCCAGTCAACTGTCAGGAGGCATGCGGCAACGTGTGGCATTTGTCCGTACCCTCGCTACCGACCCGAAAATCTTATTGCTAGATGAACCATTTTCTGCACTAGATTATAAGACGAAACTGAAGCTTGAAAATCTTGTATCTAAAATGCTGCTTGAACGAAACAAAACGGCTATTCTCGTGACGCATGATATTGGTGAAGCGATCGCGATGAGTGAAAAAATTATTCTTTTTTCTAGAAATCCAGGGCGTATTGAACGGATCTTTCTCGTGCCTGAAGCATTAAGAAGTCTTCACCCGTTTGCCGCCAGACAACATCCAGAGTACTCGGTGTTGTTCCAACAAATATGGGAGGAGTTGGAGCGCATTGAACAAAAGGAAAGTAAATAAGTCGCATGAAGAATTTCTTCAACAACTCAAAGTAGAAAAACGCCGAGTAAGAGCGGTCCAGATATTGATGTTTGTGGTGTTTCTCGTTCTATGGGAAATCTCCTCTAGACAGGAATGGATCAATCCGTTATTATTCAGCTCTCCTAAACAAATAACTGCTTTACTTATTGAAAAAATAGGAGATGGTAGTCTATTTTCTCATGTAGGCATCACACTCTTCGAAACGATCTGTGGCTTTTTACTAGGTACCTTATTTGGTACATTGCTGGCAGCTTTATTATGGTGGAATACCTTTCTTTCTAAAGTGTTAGACCCTTACTTAGTCATTTTAAATGCGATGCCGAAAATTGCTCTTGGTCCGATCTTAATTGTTACGCTTGGACCGAATTTTAAATCCATTTTAGGCATGGGTGTTTTAATCACAGTGATCATTACAACGATTGTCATTTATTCGGCCTTTAAAAATGTCGAGCCTAACTATGTGAAAGTCGTTCAAACATTTGGAGGATCAAAATTTCATTGCTTCAAAGAAGCGGTGTTGCCTGCAAGTTTTCCAACGATTATTTCGACGTTAAAAGTCAATGTCGGGCTGGCGTGGGTAGGGGTGATTGTCGGAGAGTTTCTCGTTTCGAAACAAGGGCTCGGCTATATGATCATTTACGGCTTCCAAGTATTTAATTTTACGCTTGTTCTTCTCAGTCTTGTCATTATTGCCGCTTTAGCGACCATTATGTACCAACTTGTTGAGCTATTAGAACGAAAGCTGATCCGAGAGAAATAATATGAAGAAAAGACCTAGGTGTATAAAAACAACAACTTAGGTCTTTTTTGTATGCTATTGCTCCAATAAGCTTTGTAGAGGAACAGTTTGCTCTTTATCTGGATGATCAAGCGGGTAAATTCTTGCCGTTTCATTTTTGGCATCTACATTTTGAATGTAGATTGATACGCCGTTGTATGTGACGTGAATCATTCCTGGTGAAGCAGTAATTTCTTTGGCTCGTTGTGAATTCATGGTTCTTCCTCCTTTTGTATAAACACTTTTTATTATGAGCAACAAGAAGAAAGTTATTCACGATTGTATATTTCGTTAGATGACGAATGTAACAGAAATATTACAAAAGAAGAAAAAATGTAGAAAAGTAAAAAAATAGATGTAAAATAATGAATGTATAAGTCTAGAAAGCTAGTTATTTGTTGAGAATGGAGGAAGAGTAGTGAAAAGAAGTTCATTTATTGTCGCTTTAGCATTTTCTTTAATTATTTCTTTGTTTGGAGTAAATGCATCCGCTCAAGCGGCAGGTTTCACTGATGTGCCAAGCCGAGCATTAAAGGAGGTTAACTTTTTAGCTGAAGGCGGAATTGCGAAAGGCTCTTCATCAACTACGTTCGGTGCAAACAAAACTGTGAATCGGGCGGAGGCTGCTGTTTTTATTGGACGAGCGCTACAGCTAAACGGGGAGAAACGGCCAACAGCCTTTAAAGATGTATATGTTAACAGCTTTGCTTCTGGATATATCCAGTCGGTTGTAGATAAAGGGATTATTTCAGGGGATGGCAGTGGCTTATTTTTACCGAATAAAGCTGTTACTCGTGGTGAAATGGCTTTAATGATTACGAAGGCATTTGGTTATTCATTTGATGGTTCCTTACGAGGAGCAGAACAAGCTTTAATGTCTCGTGGGATCGCCAACGGAATGGCGGATGGTACGTTTGGTTCCAATGGGATTCTTAGTCGCGCAGATTTCGCTGTGTTCCTTTCTCGTGCCATTCAACCAGAGTTTCGTTTGCACACGCCTGTACAATTCAATGACACGCGTTGGTCTAAAGCGAATAACTTAAACGTTCGCTCCGGTCCGTCAACGGCTTATTCGGTTAAAGGGAAAATTCAAGCTAATGACAAAGTACTTGCTGCCCATGAAGTCGGTGGCTGGACATACATCAAATCCAATGATGCTGTTGGTTTTGTCAGCACGAATTATTTAAAAGACAGCGCAGCGGGGGGAAGTAATAATCCAGACATAGAGCAGCCAGATCAAGGCAATGTTGATTCACGCTTAAAAAACCAAACGATTATTCTTGATCCTGGTCACGGTGGTCATGATCCAGGAGCGATCGGGTTTGGACTAAAAGAAAAAGATGTCGTATTATCAACGGGCTTGAAGTTGAATCAATTATTTAAACAAACACCATTTAAAGTGAAAATGACTCGCTCAGATGATCGTTACATTAAAATTAATGATCGCGTATCGTATGCTCTCAATAATAAAGGCAACACATTTGTGAGCATCCATGCGAATGCTGCAAGTCCTTCAGCAAATGGAACAGAAACGATTTATCACGCGGCGAAAGGTAATCCTTATGTGGCTGATAGTAAACTTTTAGCATCGAAAATTCAAAACCGTTTAATCGAGGCATTGAAAACACGAGATCGTAAAATTAAGAGTACCGAACAATTAGGAAGAAATTTAGGTGTCTTAACGAATAATAAAATGCCAGCTACTTTAGTTGAATTAGGCTTTATCACAAATAAGAAAGAAAATGATATGTTAAAGTCTGATCACTGGCAAAATATTATGGCGAAAGCGATGTACGATGGTGTATTAGATTACTACGCGGCGAAAGGTTATGATGTAAAAGCTCTTTACCAAGTAGGGAAATAAAGTGTAAAAGTAACAGAAAGACGATGTTGGTCTTTCTGTTTTTTTTGCGTAAAGATATAATAATAGTAAACTAACTTAGAAAGGCTTGAAAAATGAACAATAGTAACAATTTAGAACGTCAGCTACATACATTCATCCAAGTATCTAAAAATATCACCAACAATCGCAGTTTAACACAATTAATCCAAGAAATTATTGAAGAGGTCATTGAAGCGATTGATAAAGCAGATGCCGGTTTTTTGCTTTTATGGGATGAAGGAGAAGAAGTGTTAACCATTGAAGCTGCTGTTAATTTTAAAGAAGAAATGTATTTAAATAATAAGTTACTTTCGGGTGAGGGCATTAGTGGAACGGTATTTGCGACAGGAAAGAGCTTATTAATTAATGGGGAAAGTAACATTCAAGCGGCGATGTCAAATATGCGAAACAAAACTTTTCAGTACTATTTAAAATCAACTGTTCATGCATTTATCCCTAAAAGTTGTGTTTCTGTTCCGCTGATTCATCAACAGAAAAAAATTGGTGTGTTAACGATTGATAATTTTCATAATAATGGCTTCTTCTCGCAAGATGATTTGAGCTTTCTTGAAGCAATTGGCAGTCAAATTGCCATTTCTATAGTGAATGCTCGAACGTTTTATGAAAAGCAGCTTCGAACAAAGCAGTTAGAAACGACTTTGACCCTTCACAATCAATTAAATGAAGCGGCTTTGAAAGGCAACGGATTAAAATCTCTAGTCGAGCGGTTAGCTAAAATTGTACAAAGTCGTATTTACTATTTTGATCCATTGTTCCGAGTAGAACTGGCTTACTCTCGTTCGAATGAGGATGTTCCTTTCTTTCAAGAGTGGCTTCGTCATCATAGTGAGGTGCTCAATACTTCTCAACACCTTTTTCCGATTGTTAGCGATGAGCAAAAAAGAGGCTATGCCTTATCGATTCAATCTTCATTTGGTACGATTGGATACTTAGTGATCGACGGCAATACCTCACCTTTAGATATAGTAAAGGAGCTTACAATTAAGCATGCCGCTTCTATTATTGCTATTGAACAAATGAAATTTCAAGAACAGTTTAAATATGAGAAAGAAGAGAAAGGGAAATTACTAGTTGAGTTGCTCCAACAAAATTTAACATCGGATGTCCAATTCTCGTTGAGGAAATTTGGTATTTTAAAGGCGCATTCATATCGTTTTTTAGCCGTTAAAAACAAAAATATTGGAATTGAAGACGTTCATCATATAGCCGCTTTTGAACAAGTAATGACAGAGATTTTTTCTAAAGATTATTATGTTGTTACCTTTCCTCATGAACAAGCAATATTTGTTCTGCTTGGGGCAAAAAATGAAGAAGGAGTGGATCGCCTCGATCAAATCACTTTGTTAGCTGATCGATTGCTCCTTGTTTATCCGAATTTTAAATTATTTATTGGTCGATCGGTTCGCACGTTGCAACATGTATCTATTTCTCATAAAGATGCTGAATTATTAGTTATGGAAGAAGGATACAAGAGAGAGCAAGCACAAATAAGAACTTTTAAAGAGCTAGGCATTAAGCGTTATTTAATGACTTTAAACGAAGAGAGTAGAGACTATTTTATAGAAGACATTTTAGGGCCAGTCTTGCCGAGTTCAGAGCATGAAGTACAGAATGAGTTATTGAGTACTTTACGTAGTTACTTCGAGAGTCATAAAAATGTTGCTCTCACTGCCGAGCGTTTACACTTGCATCAAAATACGGTGTACTATCGTTTGCAACAATTACAAGGTAAATTAAATTGTAGTTTTGATAACTTAAATGACTTAACTAATATTCAAGCTGCACTCTTTCTACTTGAATGGAAAAACATGATCGACAATTCATAATAGAAAAGCGACCATCCTTTGCCTAATTGGGATTGGTCGCTTGTATCATTATGTGGTTAAATATTGAACGGTTGCTAAACCTAATGTTTTAGCTGCAATGAGCATTGCTTGTTCGTCAATATTAAATTTCGGGTGGTGGTGAGGGTAGACTTCTTGCCATTGTGGATCACAAGCACCTGTAAAGAAAAACGTTCCTTTTACGTGCTGTAAGTAGTAAGCAAAATCTTCTCCCCCCATTAAAGGCTGACATATGCGAACTTCTTTTATTTCAGCGACATCTTTGGCTGTTTCCATTAAAAAGTCCGTCTCTTCTTGATGATTCACGACAGCAGGATACCCGCGTTTATAATGGAAGTCGAAAGTCGCCTCCGTTGCCAAACAAGCGGCCTGTAATACTTTTTCAAGTTCTTGTTCAATGAGACTTCTTGCTTCCTCGTCAAACGTTCGAACCGTTCCTTTTAAATAAGCTGTATCTGCAATCACATTAAAAGGGTTTAATGCCTCGAAATGTCCGATGGATACGACAGCCGGATGTAGAGGGTTGACTCGGCGTGACACAATCTGTTGAGCATTCGTGACAAACTGAGAACCGATAACGACCGCATCCTTTGTTAAATGTGGTTCTGATCCATGACCACCTTTTCCTTGGATCGTTACTTCAAATCCATCTGCGGCAGCCATAATCGGCCCGCTTTTGACCATTATATTTCCTGTTGGTTCCGTTGCCCATAAATGGGTGCCGAAGATCACGTCGACGCCCTCTAAACAGCCGTCCTCGATCATGGAAATCGCGCCACCTGGAGCCACTTCTTCCGCATGCTGATGAATGAACACAATCGTACCTTCAAGCTCATCTTTCAATTGGTTGAGTGCCTTAGCTAGAACTAATAAAGTAGCGGTGTGGCCGTCGTGACCACACGCATGCATAATACCGTCCACTTTAGATTTGTAAGGAAGATCAGTCGCTTCTTGAATAGCAAGGGCATCAAAATCCGCTCGTAAAGCAACCGTTTTCCCCGGTTTTCCTCCTCGAAGGGTCGCAACGACTCCTCGACCACCTACTTCTGTTCTTACTTCATGACCTAACTGGCGATGATACTCAGCGATGTAAGCAGGTGTTTTCACTTCTTGAAAAGATAGTTCTGGATTTTCGTGCAAATAGCGGCGAATAGAGACCATTTCATCGTATTGTTGCTCTAATAACAAAGTTAATTTTTCCATTATAATCCCTCTTTCATTTATCTATCATTTTTACTTTAAGAAAATGGGGTCTCCTGGTCCTACCGGTAACCCTAAAAAGTACCAAGCGGAAAACATGATGATCCAGCCAATGGCAAAGAAAAAAGAGTACGGTAATAAGGCCGAGATTAACGTTCCCATGCCGATCGATTTATCGAACTTTCGTGCAAATGCTAGTAAAATGGCAAAATAGGCTAGCATAGGAGTAATCGGGTTAGTGACAGAATCACCAATTCGGTAAGCCATTTGGGTAAATGCCGGGCTATAACCTAAATACATAAACATCGGCACGAAAATAGGTCCTAATAAAGCCCATTTAGCAGAAGCGCTAGCAATAAGTAGATTAATAAATGCGCAAATAATAATGAACCCGATAATCATAGGTAAACCTGTAAAATTCATCGCTTGTAGAAGCTCAGCGCCTTTAATTGCAATGATTGGTCCTAAGTTACTCCAACTAAAGAAAGCAATCATTTGAGCCGCTACAAAGGCTAATACGATAAAAGGAGCTAAATCAGCAATTGATTTAAACATTTTTTCTGCGACATCTTTATCACCTTTTAACGTCTTTGCCCCAATGCCATAAGCTAAGGCTGGAATAAAGAAGAAAAACAACATAATTGGCACAAGTGATGACATAAACGGTGAATTTAGTAGTGAGCCCGTTTCAGCGTCACGAAGCCATCCATTTTCCGGAACGACTAAAGCTAATATGAGGCTGATATATACAATAAACGAAATTCCTGCAAACCTTAAACCACGTTTTTCCACCGCAGTAATTTCTTCAAGCTTTGCTACAGTTCCTGTAAATTTTCCAAACCGAGGTTCCACGAATTTAACGGTCACCCATGTAGCTATAATGACTAAGAAGAAACTAGAGGCAATTAAGAAGTAATAGTTCATCGTGGCATTGCCTACATAATTAGGATCAACCATTTTGGCTGCTTGTTCGGTCAATCCTGCTAGTAAAACGTCAAGGGAGTTAATTAACAAGTTCGCGCTATATCCACCAGCTACAGAGGCGTATGTTACAACTAGTCCAACGATCGGATTTCTGCCAACGCTCATAAAGATTAAGGCGGCGATCGGAGGAAGCACAATAAACGCAGCATCTACAGCAATATTACCGATCATCCCTGTAAATATAATGACAGGTAAAATAAGAGAAGGGGGAGCACTTAACACGGTCCTTTTCATTAAGGCAGAAATAAGTCCAGTTGATTCAGCGAGTCCAACGCCAAGCATAATGACAATCACTAAACCTAAAGGTGGGAAAGATGTGAAATTTCCAACCATGTTAGTTAGTATTTGAATAAGTCCTTCACGATTTAATAAATTTACCACCTTAATTACTTCACCACTACCAGGTGTAACAGCAGAAACACCTAATTTCGATAAAAAATAAGAAGCAATTAAAATGATGAAAGACATGATGACAAACAATGTCACCGGATCAGGAAGTTTATTGCCTGATCGTTCAATGATATCTAAAAACCGATCAGAGAATTTTTTCTTTTCTTCTACTAACGTAATCTCTTGTCTATCTTTTTCTAGAACCTTCATTGCATAACCTCCTGTGATGTTTAAATTTTAAGAATTTTTTAAATTATAAATCTACAACTTTTTCGATTCTATGGAAATCTGTACAAAAATACAGATATTTTTTAGTGATAATACACAAATATATATTTTGTGCTCAATTTCTTACTTCATGCTTCACTTGATTGTTAATGTGGGTTCGGTGTTTGTTTGTCCTTATCAATAATTTGATAAGGACAATCTAAAAGTTAGAAGGTTGAAAGAGGAAAAAGCATCGTCCTGCACCTTTTTAGAAAAGGCGCAGGACGGGAGCATTAAGATTTTGAATTTGACTGAGTTAGCATGGCACTTTGCACTTGGCTAACGGCTGTTTGAGCTTGAGCAATTTCAGAAGCGGCTTGTTTTAATGCTTCTTGAGCCAATATTTCGTCAGAGGAGGATTTTTCAATTGCTTGTGTCAGTAATTCTTGTGTTAGTGTGACATTCGCTTTCGCTTGCTTCAATTGATTAATATCGATTGGTGATTGCTGTTGTGTCATTTGTGATTTCTCCTTTTTGACAGTAGTCATGGTACGCTTTTATATTATCCGTGCGACATTAATTTATAAGGGCCATTTTAAGGAAATGAAAGAGTCATCAACACCATGTGAAAAACGTGATCGAACTAGCTAGAAATCACTTGAATCTCTAATGTTTTTTCTATAAAATTTAGAAAAAGCAAAATATTAATATTTTACTGAAATAATAGGTTGTCAAAGGTAAGTAATCCATATATAATGTCTACTATAGAAAAACAAATGTACACTTTAAAAATACACAGAGGTGAGGAATAGTGAAAGACAACGTAAAGGTAGGCTTATTAGGATTAGGTACAGTTGGAACAGGGGTAGTGAAGATGATTCAGCATCATCAAGAGCAGCTTGTTCACCAAGTTGGATGCCCTGTATCCATTAAAAAAGTATTAGTCAAAAACATCGAGAAATCTCGTGATGTGGAATTAGCTCGAACACTCCTCACAACTGATCCATATGAAGTAATCAATGATTCAGATATCGATGTAATCGTGGAAGTAATGGGTGGAGTCGAAGAAACTCGCCAATATATCATTGATGCGTTAAATGCGAAGAAGCAAGTCGTAACGGCAAACAAAGATTTAATCGCTCTTTACGGTTCTGAATTGCAAAAAGTAGCTGCAGAAAATGGCTGTGACTTATTTTATGAAGCGAGTGTCGCTGGTGGCGTTCCGATTATTAAAGGATTAGCTGATGGTTTGGCATCAGATAAAATCCAAAAAATCATGGGGATTGTCAACGGGACGACAAACTATATTTTAACGAAAATGACGAAAGATGGTTTAGCGTATGAGATAGCGTTAAAAGATGCTCAAGATTTAGGGTTTGCCGAAGCGGACCCGACGTCTGACGTCGAAGGGCTAGATGCTGCGCGTAAAATGGCGATTTTAGCTCGTTTAGCGTTCTCGATGAATATTGAACTTGATGATGTATCAGTGAGCGGTATTTCTAGTGTGTCCAAGGAAGATTTAAAATATGGAAACACGCTTGGTTATACGATGAAGTTAATTGGTTACGCGGATCAAGACCAATCTCGCGCGGAAGTTAGTGTACAGCCAACATTTTTATCAAATGATCACCCACTTGCTTCTGTTAATGATGAGTATAATGCGGTGTACGTATACGGAGAAGCAGTTGGTGAAACGATGTTTTACGGACCGGGTGCAGGAAGCCTTCCAACAGCGACTTCTATCGTTAGTGACGTCGTCGCAGTCGTTAAAAACATGCGTCTCGGTGTGAATGGGCATAGTGCGTTGGCACCGCAATTTGAAAAACAATTGAAAACATCGAACGAACGATTCGCAAAGTATTTTATTCGTTTGCATGTGCGCGATGAAGTCGGTGCTTTTTCAGAATTAACGAAGCTATTCTCTTCTAACTCCATCAGTTTTGAGAAAATCCTTCAATTACCGCTTGAGGAAGAAGGTTTGGCAGAAATTGTGATTGTTACTCATAAAGCTTCTATGGAAAACTATCAAAATGTATTAGAGCAAATGAAGGATTTAGGTGTAGTGCAATCACTAGAGAGTTTTTACAGAGTCGAAGGGAACGGTGCAAAATGATGTGGGAAGGCTTAATTAAAAAGTATAAAGAATTTTTACCAGTAACAGAAAATACACCAGCGTTATCTTTAATGGAAGGAAACACACCATTAATTCCGCTAGTGAATATTTCAAAAAAATTAGATGTCAACATTTATGTGAAAACAGAAGGCACGAATCCAACAGGTTCCTTTAAAGACCGTGGGATGGTCATGGCAGTTGCGAAAGCGAAGGAAGAAGGTAGCAATACGGTCATTTGTGCGTCAACAGGAAATACGTCAGCAGCAGCAGCAGCGTATGCGGCTCGTGCCGGTATGCGTGCAATCATCGTCATTCCTGAAGGGAAAATTGCGATGGGTAAGCTTGCTCAAGCGATGATGTATGGAGCGGAGATTGTTTCAATTGAAGGAAACTTTGATGAAGCATTAAAAATGGTGCGTCAAATTAGCGAAAACTCGCCGATTACACTAGTAAATTCCGTGAACCCTTATCGCATTGAAGGGCAAAAAACAGCGGCATTTGAAATTTGCGACCAATTAGGAAAAGCACCTGATATTTTAGCGATCCCAGTTGGAAATGCAGGGAACATTACGGCTTACTGGAAAGGTTTTAAAGAATATCACGAAAAATTTGGCACAGGCCTTCCGAAGATGCACGGATTTGAAGCAGAAGGAGCGGCGGCGATCGTGAAGGACATGGTCATCGAGCAACCAGAAACAATTGCAACAGCAATTCGTATCGGAAACCCTGCGAGCTGGGATAAAGCGGTGGCAGCACGTGATGAGTCTGGCGGAAAAATTGATTTAGTGACGGATGCGGAAATTTTAGAAGCCTTTGAAATGATCACGAAAGAAGAAGGAATCTTTGCAGAGCCGGCTTCTTGTGCATCGATTGCAGGCATCATTAAGCATCGTAAATCAGGAGACATTCCAGCTGGTGCAACGATTGCGGCAGTATTGACTGGAAATGGTTTAAAGGACCCACAAACAGCGATTGAGCGCATTACGAAAAAGCCTGTTGTCCTTCCAAACGACGAGAAAGCTGTATTTGATTATATTGAAGGAGTGGTTCGTGCATGAGTGTAGCACCTGTAACGATGAAGGTGCCGGCTAGCACGGCTAACTTAGGGCCGGGGTTTGATTCCCTCGGCCTTGCTTTTAATCTTTATTTAACCCTTCATATCACCCCAGCAGAATCATGGTCGTTTGAACATCGATCTGACATATTAGCGGGTCTTCCGAACGACGAAAGTCATTTAGTGTATCAAGTGGCGAAACAAACGGCTGATATATATGGCGCTACTGTACCGCCGCTACATATTGTAATGGAAAGTGAAATCCCGCTTGCTCGTGGGTTAGGAAGCAGTGCCGCAGCGATTGCAGCTGGGATTGAACTTGCTGATCGTTACGCGAACTTGCAGCTATCTAAGGAAGAAAAGTTAAAAATCGGAAATCGCTTCGAAGGGCATCCAGATAATATCGGTGCTTCTATATTTGGTGGCATGGTGGCAGGGGTATCCTTTAACGGGGAAGCAGAAATCGTTCATCTCCCTGCACCAGAAATGGAGCTTGTCGTCATTATCCCTCCGTATGAATTAAAAACAGAGGATGCTCGTCGCGTGCTTCCAGATTCCTTTACAAGAACGCAAGCTGTGGAGGCAAGTGCAGTCGCTAACGTATTGCTGGCGGCCTTATCTGTTAAAAACTATCCATTGGCTGGTCAAATGATGGAAAAGGATCTTTTTCATGAGCCTTATCGGACAGTCCTCATTAAAGAATTTACAGACGCTAGAAAATTAGCAAAAGAAGCGGGAGCTTATGCCACTGTGATTAGTGGTGCAGGCCCGACGATTTTAACTTTTGCTCCAGTCGGCAAAGGGGAAAAGATCGTTGACATCTTCCGTCAAGCCTTTCAAGATTGCGATATTCAACAACTACAAATCGAAAAAAACGGCGTTCAATACGTGTAAAAAGGAAAAGTCCATGAGGGCTTTTCCTTTTTTGTATCGTCTAGTAAGTAATGTTCATACTAAGGGAAAAGGGAAGGGTGTGTCTTGCGTGCCTTATGCTGAAAGCGAAAGCCGTCGAATTTACTATGAGACAGCAGGGGAGGGGCCTGCCGTTCTTTTCGTTCATCCACCAGGTATGAGTCAGTTCGTTTTTTGTAAACAGTATCCTTTAAAGAGGCAAATGAAGCTGATTTTGATTGATTTAAATGGGCATGGCAATAGTGAATCCTCTTTATTAGGCGATATGAACAGCTTTTTAGAAGATATTTCAGCTGTTCAATCTGCGGTGAAAGAAAAGAAAATTTTTTTGTTTGGTTATTCAGCAGGAGGAACGATCGTTCAACAGTATGCTCTTGCTTATCCGGATAAATTGAAGGGAGTAATCCTTGCTAGTAGCTACCCAAAAGTCGATGCTCTTTTATTTAAAGTTCAACATCAAGTCGGTATTCAACTTGCAGAAAAGGCTCCTTCAGTGCTCGCAAAAATGATTTCAAATAGTCATTTTGAGAGGCAAGAAGAGAAGAAAGCGATGTATCAATCGATGATGAAAGCGGATCGACATATATGGAAACGATTTTATCAATTGTCTTTACATAGTGACTTTACGAATCAATTGTCCTCCTGGCAGTTACCTGTGTTATCGCTGTATGGAGGGAAATCACCGGTTGTCAATAAGTACAGTCACTATTATCGAACGATGCCAAACAGCCGGGTGATGTTAATTAAGCAAGCCACTCACCAGTTGCCATCGAAATTTTCGACAGAATTAAATCCATTACTTACAGAATTTGTCGAGCAATGGAGATGAATTTTCCCCTGTTTCAAAAAAACTGTATTGCATCCTACAGATCCTTATCGTAAGGTAAACAAAGGGCTGTCATTCATACTGTTTTAGAGAGAAAAAGGGGGGAAACGGATTGAAGAATAGACAAGATCCACGTTTTGTGATTGCTAAAAAAGAGGCTTGGATTGGCATCATTTTAGTGATCATTAACTTCATTTGGTGGTATGGCTTTGCGTTTGGACTTGGGGCAGCACCAGTGGAGGAGTATACATATGTATTAGGATTACCGGCTTGGTTTTTTTATAGCTGTGTCGTCGGACTTGTGCTAATGGTGGTGCTCGTCACAATTGTTGTAAAAGTATTCTTTAAGGAAGTGCCTTTTGATGAGGATGGTGATCGACTGTGAACATGGCAGTCATTTTGCCGTTATTACTATTTTTAATCATTATTTTCTTCATCGGTGTTTATGCGTTGAAATATGTGCAAAGCTCGTCTTCGTTTGTTCAGGAATATTTTCTAGGAAGCAGAGAGCTTGGTGGATTTATTTTGGCAATGACGATGGCGGCGACATATGGAAGTGCCTCCAGTTTTTTAAGCGGTCCAGGAGCGGCTTATAACTACGGGTTAGCTTGGGTGCTTCTTGCGATGAGTCAAGTAGCTACTGGGTATTTTGTGCTGATGATTTTAGGGAAGAAGTTTGCGATTATGGCACGACAATATCAGGCAGTTACACTGGTCGATTTTCTCTATGCTCGTTATAAAAGCCAACTTGTCGTTGTATTAGCGGCTGTTAGTATTATTGTCTTTTTATTTTCGGCGATGGCGGCTCAGTGGATTGGTGGTGCTCGGTTAGTCGAATCGATTACGGGCCTTTCGTATACGACCGCGTTAATCATTTTTGGGGTTTCCGTATTAATTTATGTCATTATCGGTGGCTTTCGCGCGGTAGCGATTACAGATATGGTTCAAGGAGTTATCATGGTTGTAGGAACGCTCATTTTATTCATTGCGGCTTTAAAAGCAGGTGGTGGCATGGAGAATATTATGGGTACGCTTCGAGCGGAGAATCCGAATCTATTAACTCCTTATGGGCATGATCAAAGTTTAACGCCACTGTTTATCTCTTCATTTTGGATTTTAGTCGGCGTTGGAGTCGTCGGTCTCCCACAAGTGGCGGTTCGAGCGATGAGTTATAAAAATGCCAAGGCGATGCATCGAGCGGTGATCATTGGGACGATTGTCGTTGGTGTCATTATGTTAGGGATGCATTTAATCGGAGTGATGGCTCGGGCGATTGTTCCAGGAATTACAGTTGGTGATAAAGTTATGCCAGAGTTGGCGATGACCATTATGCCAGATTGGTTAGCGGGAATTGTACTTGCGGCTCCGATGGCTGCGATTATGTCAACCGTTGATTCTTTGTTGTTGCTCGTTTCTTCAGCGATTATTAAAGATTTATACTTACATTTCATCAATAAAAATGCAGAGGAAAAGAAGATCAAAAAGCTTAGTTTGTGGGTAACAGCTATCATTGGTGTCATCATATTCTTTGTTGCCTTGAATCCACCTAATTTGATCATTTGGTTAAATCTATTTTCGTTTGGTGGATTAGAAGCGGTCTTTATTTGGCCAGTCATTTTTGCGTTGTATTGGAAGAGAGCTAACGGAGCGGGTGCGGTCGCTTCGATGATTTCAGGGATGCTCTCTTACATTTTGTTTCATTCCTTTTATCCCAATGCATTAGGGATGCATACGGTTGTCTTGCCTATTCTAATTTCGTTCATTGTCTTTATTGCTGTGACATTTCTTACTACAATGAAGCAAGAAAAACACCGAGCTTAATTTGAGCTTGGTGTTTTTTCTAATAATTGATCACTCCATCGGATCGCTTCATTGTAATAATTGAACAGTACGTCTTCTTCCCATTGTAGCTGGGAGCAAAAATCACTCGCTAATAACCAATTGGCTGTTTCTATTGACTTAATTAATAATAGTGCCTTAGAGAAATGGTTTTCTTTTAACAATAAAGCTTCTTTTATTTCAAGATCGATTGGCAATTCTGTTAAAATACTTTCCATCGTTTTTCCTAAAAGAGCATCGATCATAGAGAACATACCGAGTAGGAAAAATTGTGAAGCTGGTTGATCTGGGGAATAATGCCTAGCTAACTGATCGAGTGTTTTCGCTCGAACGAGAGAGGTTCGCATCACTTCTTCTGAACACATTTGTTTATTCGTATTCATCATGATAAAAGCAATCCATTTTTTTAATTCGTCTAGCCCAATGAGCATAATTGCTTGATGAATCGTTTTGACTTTTTCTCTTTGAATAAAAGCTGTTTTATTTAATAGTTTGAGCAGCTGATAAGACAGCGATAAATTTCCTTCAATGAGCCGAGCAATTTTCAGGATATTAGGTGAAGGAGAGTCCATTTCGTTCAAAATCACCGCATAATTATTATAAAATTCTGGTATCGGATCTCCACTGAGTAAGGCAGGTTTAGAAAAGAAAAAGCCTTGAAACAAAGAGAAGCCTTCTTCTATTGCTTGTTGGAATTGCTCTCTCGTCTCTACTTTTTCAGCAAGCCAACGGATATTATATGACTTTAGTTCCCTCATCATTCGTTGACGTTCATGTTTTGGTGTTTGCAAAAAATCGACTTTAATGATATTAGCTAGTGGAACTAATTGTTTATTTTTTTATGTAATACATAATCATCAAGAGCAAGCATATAGCCTTTTTCTCTTAATTTTTGGCAAGATTGAATGAGCTCTTCGGAAGATTCGACATCTTCTAAAATTTCGATGACAATCTTATGCTTTTCTAAAAATGCAGGCGGGTCAATCAACAATAAATTTTCAGTGAAGTTAATAAACAGCATTTTACCTTCGGATAATCGATCGATTCCAATGTTGAGCAAGCTGTTTTTTAATAGTTCCAAGGTGGCTTGATCGCCATTAGTGATGTCTGCAAATGCTTGTCCCTCTTGATTGCGGTAAAGTAATTCATAGGCGACCGTTCCTTCTTTGTTGTTAAATATTGGCTGCCTAGCGACATAAACAGTCATATAAACACCTCACTTGTATAAGGTATATTTTACTATTAATTTCATATTAAGGACATACATTTTTTGTGGAAAATCCTGAAAAAAGAATAATTTCGGATAATTTTTTTAGAAAAAACAGTTGACTTATTAAATGTGTATGTAATATGATTATTTCAACAATTTGATCGTACATGAAATGAGCGTTGACGAAGAAGAGTAGTTATCATGAATGCTTTAGAGAGCTGGTGGTTGGTGAGAACCAGTGCAAGAGTGATAGTGAATGGCCTTCCGAGCTTCTAGACCGAACCCATATTGGCAGTAGGCTCTAGCGAATGTCTTATCGTTACAAAAGACATGCATTATAAGCATTTTGCTTCGATGCAGATTGAGTGGATTGTGAAAACAATCAATAAAGGTGGCACCACGGCTCCCGTCCTTTGCGATGGGGGTCTTTTTGTGTTTTTTTAAATATCAATAATGATAATTCGTTGATCAAGAAGAGTAAGTTAGACGGATGCGTAACAGAGAGCCGGGATAGGTGAGAGCCGGTACGCGAAAGCTAACTGAATGGACTTGTGAGTGGTAGAAGGAAATGACTACCCGGTTTCCACCGTTAACAGGAATGTAAAAGAGGGAGCAATATGGCTCCAATGTGAGGTGGCACCGCGGTATGATCGTCCTCCATAGTCATGAAAACGACATGACTATGGAGGACTTTTTTATTTTCAAATATTAATGAGGTGAAAGACGATGATGTATAAATTAAAAGAACTTGAAGGAGATATGATGACTCCGATTATGCTTTATCATCAAATGAAAGGTGAGAAAAAGTTTTTACTAGAAAGCTCATACAAACATGAGCAAAGTGGGCGCTATTCTTTTTTAGGGATGAATCCAGTGAAAGAATATCGAGCAACAGGGACAGCGATTGAGGTGGTTGACCATCAAACAGAAACGATCGAACAATTGCAAGGGCATAGTTTGAAACAGCTGAAAGAGATGCTACAAGTGCAAAACGAAGCGCAACCTTTTCCTTTTTTCGGCGGAGCTGTTGGTTATATCGGTTATGATGTGATGTTTCTCGATGAAGTAATTGGTGATGTGCTAGAAGATGAGCTACAGATGCCAGATGTTCACTTTATGTTTTATTCGACTTTTTTGGTGTATGACCATCTTCTGCAAAAAGTCATGATTGTCGCCGTTGACCTTTTTGGTGATCGTAGTGAAACAGAGCTAGAAGAAGGTATCAATGAGTATGAACAAATGATTAGCGTACAGGCCAACCCTCCTTCGATAGAGGCAATCGAGTCGTTGCAGTTCCAAGGTAATTTGACGAAACAACAATTTAGTGAAATGGTGAATCAGGCGAAAGATCATATTATTCGCGGCGATATCTTTCAAGTAGTATTGTCCCAAAGATTATCATCTGAATTTACTGGCAATCCTTTTTCTTTATATCGAAAGCTGAGAACGTCGAACCCTTCTCCTTATATGTTCTTCGTAGATTTTAAAGACTATACAGTGCTCGGCGCTTCGCCAGAAAGTTTAATTAGTGTGAGAGGTCAAAAGGTCGTCACGAATCCAATCGCCGGTACAAGACGAAGAGGCAAGAATGAGCAGGAGGATCAATTGCTTGAAACCGAGCTTCTCAACGATGAAAAAGAAATAGCTGAACATCGTATGCTCGTGGATTTAAGTCGAAATGATCTTGGGAAGGTATGCGAAATTGGAAGTGTTCATTTAACTAAATATCAGAAGATTGAAAAATATAAATATGTGATGCATATCGTGTCAGAAGTCAGTGGCACACTTCAAGCGGAGATTCATCCAGTAGAAGCACTATCTTCTTGTTTACCGGCTGGCACAGTTTCAGGAGCTCCAAAAATTCGCGCGATGCAAATCATTAATGAACTCGAAGGTGTGAAACGTGGATTATATGCCGGAGCGGTTGGTTATATTTCATCCAATGGTGATTTAGATTTCGCCCTCGCGATCCGAACAATGATTGTCAAAGAAAATAAAGCATATGTTCAAGCGGGCGCAGGGATTGTATATGATTCTATCCCAGAAGCAGAGTATGAAGAAACGATGCATAAAGCGAAAGCATTATTGGAGGTTAAATCATGATTTTATTAATCGATAACTACGACTCTTTTACGTATAACTTATATCAACAAATCGCTTCCTTAGGGAAGCATGTAAGGGTGATTCGCAATGATGAATGCACACTTGAAGAGATTGAAAAAATGGCACCGGAAGCGATTGTGCTTTCACCAGGTCCAGGCACACCGAAAGAAGCGGGGATTTGTATGGAAGTCGTTCGCAGCTTCTATCATCGCATTCCGATTTTAGGGATTTGTCTTGGACATCAAGCGATTGCGGCTGCTTTTGGAGCGGATATCGTGCAAGCGAAAACGATTAAGCACGGGAAAGTGTCATTGATTAAACACGAAGGGAAAGATATTTTTTCCTCGTTTAATGGCCCGATATCGGTGATGCGCTATCATTCCTTGTCTGTAGAGAAAGCGACTTTACCGCAAAAGTTAGAGGTGCTGGCCGTTTCTACCGATGATGAAGAAATCATGGCGATTCGCCATAAGGAGTATCCCGTGTATGGACTGCAATTCCACCCAGAATCAATCGGGACAAAAGCAGGTAGTGAACTCGTTCAGCAATTTTTTCAACAGTACAGAAAGGAGAAAAATATGAAGAACTATTTGCTCAAATTGGCGGATCAACAAGCGCTTGAGGAAGAAGAAATGATGAATGCGATCGAAGAGATTTTACAAGATGATGCAACGGAAGGAGAAATCGCCGCTTTTCTAGTCGCATTAAAATCAAAGGGTGAAACAGTCGATGAAATCGCTTCTTTAGTCAATGTCCTTAGGAAAAATTCGCTTGGAACGAGCAAACGCTTCATGAATGTGATGGATAACTGTGGAACGGGAGGCGATGGCTCGCAAAGCTTTAATATTAGCACAACGTCCGCGTTCGTCCTTGCGGGGGCAGGAGTGAAAGTCGCGAAGCACGGAAACCGTAGCGTCTCTAGTAAAACCGGGAGTGCCGATGTACTCGAGCATTTAGGGATTTCCCTCGATTATTTAGAAGGAGAGACCGATTACTTATTAGAGGAAAATGGGATCGCCTTTTTGTTCGCTCCTCATGTTCATCCAAAGTTAAAGCGAGTGATGAAGGTGCGGAGAGATTTGAAAATTCCAACAATTTTTAATTTAATTGGCCCGTTAACGAATCCAGTCGAGCTCGATACGCAATTACTAGGCATTTATCGTCGCGATATGCTTGATATGATGGCAAGTGTTCTCGATCGCCTCGGACGGAAAAGAGCGGTGGTCATTAATGGAGCTGGGTTTATGGATGAAGCTTCTTTAGTCGGTGAAAACCACCTGATGCTGTTAGAAGAAGGGAAAATGAAAAAAATGATCATTACCCCAGAAGATGTAGGGTTGCCAACATATAGCCTAGAAGCAATTCGTGGCGGCGAAGCAAAAGAAAATGCGGATATTTTAAAACGGGTGCTAGAAGGGGAAAAAGGAGCTGCACGCGATACCGTATTATTAAATGCAGGTATTGGCTTGTTTGCGAATGGAAAGGTGTCAACGATTCAAAAAGGTATTCAGTTAGCGAAGGAAAGCATCGATTCAGGAGCGGCTTTATCAAAACTGCACTTTTTAATTGAGCACTCAAAACGTCAGCAGAAAGTGGGGATTATAGGATGACGATCACTATATTAGACAGAATATTGGCGAAAAAGAAAGAGGAAGTTGAACAGTTGAAAGGGAATGTTCAAAGACAAGTAAATCCTTCAAATAGAAGAAAGCATTCCTTGTATGAATCGTGTATGCAATCTACCACAATGAATCTTATTGCTGAAATCAAACGAGCTTCTCCTTCTAAAGGAGCGATCAATTTAAATGTCAATCCACAACAACAGGCAGGGTTGTATGAAAGTAGTGGAGCAGATGCTATTTCCGTTTTAACTGATGAAGCGTTTTTTAAAGGGACGATAGACGATTTGCGAAGTGTTCGTGCGAAGGTGAATGTACCAATTCTTTGCAAAGATTTTATCATCGATCCGATTCAAATCGATCGAGCAGAACAAGCAGGTGCGAACGTTATTTTATTGATTGCAGCAGCACTTCATCAACAACAGCTTCAAGAGTTATATGAGTATGCGATGGAACAAGCGTTGGACGTTTTGCTTGAAGTGCATAATGAGGAAGAAATGGAACGAGCACTAGCAATCAACGCCAAGATCATCGGTATTAATAATCGGGATTTAAATACATTTCAAGTCGATTTAGCGACGACTGAACGCTTACTTCAAGCATATTATCAGCCAGACATTGTGTTCGTATCAGAAAGTGGAATTCAAACGAAGGAAGATGTTGAGCGTGTTCGAGATGCAGGGGCAAGGGCAATTTTAGTTGGTGAAACATTGATGAAGAGCAGTGACATTCCTCGCACCATCGAAGAATTAAAAGTTAGGCTGTGAGGTGAGGAAGGTGAAGGTGAAAATTTGTGGAATTCAAGACGTAGACACCGCATTATATGCTCAACAAATAGGGACGGATTATATTGGATTTGTCTTTGCCGAAAGCAAGCGGCAAGTGTCTGCTGAACAAGCAACTGCCATATCCAATCATTTACACAAAGGACCTTTAAAAGTAGGCGTGTTTGTCAATGAAGACGTCAAACGAGTAGAAGAAATAGCTGAGGCCGCTTCTCTCGATATCATTCAGCTACATGGAGATGAGTCGCCAGAATACGCAAGAAAATTAACGCGCCCAGTCATGAAAGCTTTTAGTTATTCACCACAACTTTCAATGAAAGAGGTGCTTGCCTACCCAGCAGACTTGATTTTGTTAGATAGCGCCAAAGGGCCATATCGAGGAGGAAACGGAACGACATTCGATTGGAGTTTACTTACGAGCGAAACTTTCGATCGCACAAGGCTTATTTTAGCGGGTGGTCTTCACCCTGATAATGTACAAGAAGCGATCACAACAATTCAACCAGCAGCCGTTGATGTCTCAAGTGGTGTTGAAACAAACGGTGTGAAAGATTGGACGAAAATGAAAGCATTTATCGATCAAGTGAAAGGAGCAGATCTATTATGACTGTATATACACAACCCGATTCAAAGGGGAAGTTCGGAATATTTGGAGGAAGGTACGTACCAGAAACATTAATGCAAGCGGTGCTTGAGTTAGAGGAAGCGTATGAACAAGCGAAACAAGATCCATCATTCATCGAAGAATTAAACGGATACTTAAAAGATTATGTCGGCCGAGAAAATCCGTTATATTTTGCACGGAATTTAACGAAAAAAATCGGTGGCGCGAAGATTTATTTAAAGCGCGAAGATTTGAATCATACAGGGGCTCACAAAATTAATAACACGATTGGCCAAGGGTTGCTTGCGGTTCGAATGGGTAAAAGAAAAGTCGTAGCAGAAACGGGCGCTGGTCAGCATGGAGTGGCGACAGCGACGATCTGTGCATTATTGAATCTCGAATGTGTGATTTTTATGGGCGAAGAAGATATTAAACGGCAACAGTTAAATGTGTTCCGAATGGAGCTGTTAGGAGCGAAGGTGATTGGTGTTAGTCAAGGAAGCGGGACGTTGAAGGATGCGGTGAATGAAGCTCTGCGCTACTGGGTCGCTCATGTAGAGGATACTCATTACATCATGGGGTCTGTTCTTGGTCCACATCCTTTTCCACAAATGGTTCGTGATTTTCAAAGTGTCATCGGAAAAGAAACGAAAGCGCAAATGCTTGAAAAAGAAGGCAGACTTCCTCATGCTGTTGTCGCATGTATCGGCGGAGGGAGCAATGCGATGGGCATGTTTTACCCATTTATTGATGATAAAGAAGTTCAATTATATGGAGTGGAAGCCGCTGGGAGCGGGATCGAAACGGATCAACACGCTGCGTCCTTAACGAAAGGTTCCGTCGGTGTGTTGCATGGAAGCAAAATGTATTTATTGCAAGATGAAGCTGGTCAAATTCAAGAAGCGCATTCCATTTCGGCGGGATTAGATTATCCGGGAGTCGGCCCTGAACATAGCTTGTTAAAGGAAATCGGCCGGGTGAATTATGAAGCGGTGACTGATGATGAAGCGCTAGATGGATTTAAATTATTGACGCAAACAGAAGGCATTATCCCTGCGTTAGAAAGCTCTCATGCTGTTGCTTATGCTGTTGAACTTGCGACTTCAATGTCAAAACACGAGACGTTAGTTATTTGCTTATCGGGACGTGGAGATAAAGATGTAGCCGCTATTCAAGAGAGATTAGGAGGATCAAATAATGAGTAAAGAGAAAATAAAGTTCGCTTTTCAAATGCTGAACGAGCCAAATAAAAAAGCCTTTGTTGCTTATATTATGGCAGGCGATGGCGGTTTACATCAATTGAAGGATCAAATGCTTTATTTGCAACAAATTGGAGTCACATTGATTGAAATAGGCATTCCTTTTTCAGACCCGGTAGCAGATGGCCCTGTGATTCAAGAAGCTGGGAAACGAGCCCTACAGCAAAAAGTGACCTTGAAGAAAGTATTAGATGAACTACGGAACATAAAAAATGACCTCCACATTCCTTTTGTGTTAATGACGTATTTCAATCCTGTCTACCGATATGGAATTGAACAATTTGCTCATGATGCAGCATCGGCAGGGGTATCTGGTGTGATTATTCCGGATGTGCCGCTGGAAGAAGAGGAGGAAGTAAAACCTTTATTGGATCAATATGATCTCGCGCTGATTCGTTTAGTTACGTTAACGAGCCCAGCAGAGCGAGTAAAGACGATTGCAGAAGGAGCAGAAGGATTTATTTATGCGGTTACAGTCAAAGGAATTACAGGGGTAAGATCTAATTTTCAAGAGGAGGTATACCAATTTTTGCAGTGCATTAAAGCAGAAGCGAAAGTACCTGTTCTTGCTGGGTTTGGTGTTTCTTCAAAAGAGCAGGCACAGGAGCTAGGGCAACATTGTGATGGAGTAATTGTCGGCAGTCAAATTGTCCAGCTATTTCATGAAGGCCGACAAGAAGAGATTGCCAAACTATTGCCTGAATCGACTTTGCCTGTACATGAATGATCTCATCTAAAATGGAATTTGGAGGGTAGCTACATATAAGAGGTTACCCTCCAAATTCCATGAAAGACCTATTTTGTAAATGACGCAAGGTCCGCTATCATTTTATCTATCACTAAAATCAATCCCACTATAATCAATACTCCAAAACTTATGAAACTTTTCATCTTGATAGATAAATGCTCGTTTCATCGTTTCTCCTCGCTTTCGTAACGATCTATTTATGTATTAATCATATCCGCAAATAAAAATATAAAAAATACACAACGGGGTATTTGACAAAAAAGAAAAAAGCGTTTAAGATACAATTAGAAAATAAGTGAGGGAAAATTTTTTTGTTATTTAAAATACCCCTATATGTATAAAAGGGATGGAGGAATCATACATGAAGAAAATTGTTATTATCGGTGGAGCAGCTGGAGGCGCAACAGCGGCAGCGCGTTTGCGTCGAGTTGATCCACAAGCAGAAATTATTTTGTTTGAAAAAGGGGAATACATTTCCTATGCGAGCTGTGGCTTGCCCTATTATATTGGTGACATGGTCCCTCAACGTGATTCTTTACTGGTCCAAACAGTAGAAGGAATGACGAACAGATATAATTTAGATATTCGCATTGAAACAGAAGTGACAAATATTGATCGCCAAAATCAAACGATTACAGCTAAACATGTGAAAACGGGTGAACAGCACGAAGAAACGTATGATGTGCTCATTTTAGCGACAGGTGCAGCGCCGGTTGTCCCTAATATTCCGGGTATCGATCAAGCAAACAATGTGTTTACATTGAAAACAATTCCAGACGCGGATACGATTAAACATTGGATGAAAGAAAAAGAACCAGCTCAAGCCGTCGTCCTCAGTGGAAGCTTGACTGCGATTGAACTTGCTGAAAACTTACAAAAACGCGGGCTACAAGTGACGATCGTTGAAGCTCACTCGCAGTTAACACCAGCTCTTGATGAAGAAATGGCCGCGCTTGTGCACCAAAAATTACGTGATCAAGATATCAATGTTGTTTTAGGTCAATCAGTCAGCCGTGTGGATAATGAAGGGCAACAATTAACATTACAAGATGGAACCGTTCTAACAAGTGATATGACGATCATCGCTATGGGCCTCACGTCTGAGAGCGAACTAGCGAAACAAGCTGGGCTAGAAATAGGAGAGCATGGCGGGGTGAGCGTGAACGCTAGCTTACAAACGACGGATTCAGCGATTTATGCTGTCGGTGATGTCGTTGAGGCTAATGAGTCGCCGTCTGCTTCTTTCACTATTCGCCAAGGAAGAGCTGTAGCGGATCATATTTATGGAAAGAACGTGCAATATAGCGGCTCGATCAGCACGATAGCAACGAAGCTATTTGATTTAACTGTTGCTGCGACAGGTAGAAACGAAAAGACGTTGCAAGCACGAAATGTTCCATACGAAGCGGTGCATATTCATCCAGCTTCTCAAGCGGGATACTATATCGGTGGCAGCCCGATTACATTGAAGATGACGTTCCATCCAGAAACAGGAGAAATTTACGGTGCGCAAGCGATCGGATTAACGGGTGTAGAAAAAAGAATTGATGTCATTGCGACAGCGATTAAAGCAAAAATGAATGTGTTTGACCTACAAGATCTTGAGTTGATTTCTGCTCCTGCCTTCTCTACGCCGAAAGATCCAGTGAATATGTTAGGTTATGTGGCTGGCAACATTGTAGATGGAGAAGCAAAGCCTGCTCATGTGCTGCAAATAGATGAGATTATTGCAAAAGAAGGAACGGTCATCGACGTACGTGAACCGTTAGAGCGTGAAATGGGCTATATAGAAGGAAGTAAAAACATTCCGCTTGGTGAGTTGAAAACGAGGTTAAATGAAATTCCGAAAGACCAGCCTGTATATGTTTCCTGCCAAGTCGGACAAAGAGGATATTTAGCGTCTAATCTATTAAAAGAAAATGGATTTGATGTCTATAACGTCAGCGGCGGCTATAAAATGTACGCGAGTATGAAACGCGATCAAGAAGAGCGTCAACAACCAATTCAAACGAAAGTAGTAGGTGAACAACAACCGATGACCCAATCTATTCAACCAATGACAGGTGATGTCAAAGCAGATGTACAATTAAATTGTATGGGGCTTCAATGTCCAGGACCGATTAGTCAAGTGTTCAAAACGATGAATAAAATGAACGATGGGGAAGTGTTAGAAGTAAAAGTAACCGATCCGGGCTTCATTACCGATATTAAAGCATGGAGTAGTAAAACAGGAAATACCTTCTTGAAAAATGAAACGGTGGACGGAGCAACTGTCGTATACGTTCAAAAAGGAGCGGCTAATCAAGGGCAAACAGCAAGTGCTCCATCAGTCGCTAGCGGTCCTAAAGGAGCGACACTTGTTGTATTTGACCAAGACCTTGATAAAGCGATTGCTTCCTTTATTATTGCCACAGGCGCAGCAGCAATGGGCAAGAAAGTCACGATGTTCTTTACTTTCTGGGGTTTAAATATTTTACGCCGAGAAGAAGCGGTATCTCAAGAAGGAAAAGACTTCATTGAAAAAATGTTCAATAAAATGATGCCGCGCGGACCAAAACAGCTGCCAATTTCTAATATGAACATGGGCGGAATGGGTTCGAAAATGATTCGTACAGTAATGGAGAAGAAAAATGTCGATAGCCTAGAAAAGCTAATGGCAACAGCAATGGAGCTCGGAGTCGAAATTACAGCTTGTGCGATGAGCATGGACGTGATGGGGATTCGTGAACATGAGTTAATTGACGGCGTTCAAATTGGCGGTGTCGCTGCTTATCTCGGTCAAGCAGAAGATTCCAACGTGAACTTGTTTATTTAATCGTAAAAAGAAGTTGTCCTACTTTTGTGGGATAGCTTCTTTTTTAGTGAATGAATAAAAGCTTTACTATTCAGGGGAACGTTTAGAAAATATGAAAATGAGTAACAATGGAGTGAAGAGTATAAAGCAGAAAAAAACGTCCTTAAAGCAGGTAAAATCAAGCTAAATGAAAACTTACTGATTTAATTTAAAATTTTTATAAAAAAGGATTGGAATTTCTAAGTAACAGTAGTAAGATGGTACATGAAAAAAAGATGCCGCTTTATAAATACGGGGAAATAGCAAAAAAACAGCAGAATTAGAAAGTATATTAATATAACGAATATTTCATAAATATACGTAAGTCGACATTATTTTTTTGTATGTGTGAAAAAGTCGTAAAAAATTGCTGAATTATGCGTTAATACTTTATCTTATGAGTCTTCAATGGTAAGATGTCCTTGTAAGCGGTTTTATTTTCACTTCTTTATGTTATTTTCTACTGCCACTTCATTCTTAGAAAATAACTGAACAAAAAATTATTCAATGTAAAAATTAACGGGCGAAATGGTTGGAGGTTTTTTAGAATGAAAATGCAGACAGCCCAAGGAAATCCATGGAGTAAATTCTTTGGACCAAACCTTGGATATGTGATGGAAGTATATGAACAGTATTTAGAAGATCCAACATCGGTGGATCCAGAACTAAAACAAATGTTTGATGACTGGGGAGCACCTGTAGCTAATGAGCAAGTAGCGGAAGGTGGTCAAACAGCTGTACCTGCATCACAAGGAGATTTGAACACGCTATTTAAAGCAATTAAATTAGCGGACAGCATTCGTATTTTTGGGCACTTAGCGGCAGATATTAATCCATTGAATGACCGTAACAAAGACACGCGGCGAATTGAATTAAGCACATACGATTTAACAGAAGAAGATTTGAAAAATGTTCCTGTTAAATACTTATGTCCAGATGCGCCTGCTCATGTTACAAATGGATTAGAAGCAATCCAACATTTGAAAAAAGTCTACACAGATAAGCTAGCTTTTGAATTAGCCCAAGTTCATGATTTAGAAGAAAAGCAATGGTTGAGAAACCAGATTGAATCAACGAAATATTACCCTAAATTCTCTAATGATCAAAAAGTTCAGTTATTAAAGCGTTTAACTGAAGTTGAAGGGTTTGAGAAATTTATCCATAAAACATTCGTAGGACAAAAACGCTTCTCGATTGAAGGGTTAGATGCGATGGTTCCTCTTCTTGATGAAGTGGTTCGCTCATCTTCTGCGAATGGAACAAAAACGATTAACATCGGAATGGCTCACCGTGGACGTCTAAACGTACTTGCGCATATTTTAGGTAAGCCTTATGAAATGATCTTTGCTGAATTCCAGCACGCGCCAAGCAAAAACCTTCTTCCTGAAGGATCAACAAAAATGACTACATATGGCTGGACTGGTGATGTTAAATATCACTTAGGTGCAGACCACGATTATAAAGAAGATGCTTCTGTTACACGTGTGACGTTGGCTAATAACCCTTCTCACTTAGAAGTAGTCAGCCCAGTAGTTACAGGATATACTCGTGCGGCTCAAGAGGAGCGCACAAAGAACGGTGTACCTGAGCAAAATACTGAACTAGCACTTGCTGTACTGATCCATGGTGATGCGGCATTCCCAGGACAAGGTATTGTAAGTGAAACGTTCAATATGAGTAGAATTCCTGGCTATCAAACAGGTGGATCGATTCATATCATTGCGAACAATATGATCGGTTTTACGACAGAAAGCTATGATTCTCGTTCTACTCGCTATGCTTCTGACTTAGCGAAAGGATTCGAAGTGCCAATTGTACACGTCAATGCAGATGATCCGGAAGCTTGTTTAGCGGCTGCTCTTATGGCGGTAGACTATCGCAATCGCTTCGGAAAAGATTTCGTGATTGATTTAATTGGTTACCGTCGTTTCGGTCATAACGAAATGGATGAGCCGATGACAACGAACCCATTGATGTATCAAATGGTTCGTCAGCACCCAACAGCTAGAGAAATTTACGCAAATAAATTGATCGATCGCGGTGTGTTAACGAAGGAACAAGCTGATCAATTAAATATTGATAACGAAAATAAATTAAAAGATTTATTCGAAACGGTTCCGAAAAAAGATGAAAACCCAGATATCATTATGAATCCGCCAAAATTTGTTGAAAAAGAGCTTCCAACAGGCGATACAGCTGTTAGCACAGAATCTTTAAATAAAGTCAACAATGAATTATTGACTTGGCCAGAGGATTTAAATGTATTTAAAAAGCTAGCACGTATTTTAAAACGTCGTGAAGATGTATTTGAAAAAGACGGCAATATCGATTGGGGTCATGCGGAAACGTTAGCTTTTGCTTCGATTTTAAAAGAAGGCACGCCGATCCGTTTGACAGGACAAGATGCGCAACGCGGTACATTTGCTCACCGAAACCTTGTTTTACATGATGAGAAATCAGGAGAAGAGTATGTGCCACTTCATCATTTAGAAGGTGTGGACTCATCTTTTGTTGTGATCAACAGTCCGTTAACAGAAACAGCGGTTGTCGGATATGAATACGGATATAATGTCTTCTCTCCAGAGACTCTAGTTCTTTGGGAAGCACAATTTGGTGACTTTGCTAACATGGCACAAGTGATGTTTGACCAATTTGTTTCATCAGGTCGTGCGAAATGGGGACAAAAATCTGGTCTTGTCATGCTATTACCACATGGATACGAAGGCCAAGGTCCAGAGCATTCAAGCGCAAGAATGGAGCGCTTCCTGCAAAGTGCAGCGGAAAATAACTGGACAGTAGCGAATCTTTCTTCTACTGCTCAATATTTCCACATTCTTCGTCGTCAAGCTTCTATTCTTCAAAAAGAGGAAGTGCGACCGTTAGTCATTATGACGCCTAAGAGCTTGCTACGTCATCCTTTAGCTGCGTCTAAAGCTTCTGAATTCACAAATGGTTCATTTAAACCAGTAGTGGAAGAGCCAAGACTAGGAAGCAATCCAGAGAAAGTAGAAAGAATCGTTCTATGTAGCGGAAAAGTCTCTATCGATTTAGCTGAGCAAATTAGCAAAACTGAAGGGCTTGATTGGTTACATGTGCTTCGAGTGGAAGAAATCTATCCATTCCCTAAAGAAGAGATTATGGCTCTATTATCACGCTTTACAAATGTGAAAGAATTAGTATGGCTACAAGAAGAACCACAAAATATGGGTTCTTGGACGTATATTGATCCAAGACTTCGCGATGTGGCTCCAGAGGGTGCAGCTGTTCGTTACGTCGGCCGTCGTCGTCGTTCAAGCCCTTCAGTAGGGGATGCTATTGTTCATAAGAAAGAACAAGAACGTATTCTTAATGAAGTATTAACGAAGTAAGTAGCTGAGTGGGCGGATTAAATTTACCGCTCACTCCTAAATAATAAACTACATTTAAATTTGATGAGACATTAGAGGAGGACACGAAAGTGGCTGAAATTAGAGTTCCAGAGCTGGCAGAATCGATTACAGAAGGTACAATTGCTCAATGGTTGAAACAACCAGGAGATCAAGTAGAAAAAGGAGAATTCATCGTTGAATTAGAAACAGATAAAGTCAACGTTGAAGTGATTTCTGAAGAAGCAGGCGTCATCACAGAATTAAAAGCAGAAGAAGGGGACACAGTAGAAGTTGGTCAAGTTATTGCGGTAGTAGGAGCAAGCGGATCAGCACCTGCCCCTGTAGCTGAAGCAGCACCTCAAGCAGAAGCTAAACAAGAGGAAGTACAAGCTGCACCTGCTCAAGAAGAGACAAAACAACGTCCAATTGCTTCTCCAGCAGCTCGTAAACTAGCTCGTGAAAAAGGCATTGATCTAGCGGAAGTACCAACAGTAGATCCAATGGGTCGCGTACGTAAGCAAGATGTAACATCATTCTCTAACCAACCAGTACCATCTGCACCACAACAAGCAGCAGCTCCTAAACAAGATGATGGTAAACCCGTTGAGCGCGTTCGTATGACACGTCGTCGCCAAACAATCGCGAAAACATTAGTAGACGTTCAGCACACAGCTGCGATGCTTACTACGTTTAATGAGATTGATATGAGCGCGATTATGGATCTTCGTAAACGCAAAAAAGACAAATTCTTCGAAGATCACGATGTTCGTCTGGGCTTTATGTCTTTCTTCACGAAAGCTTGTGTAGCCGCATTGAAGAAATATCCATATGTGAACTCAGAAATCGATGGCAATGAATTTGTTTTGAAAAAATTCTACGATATCGGTGTAGCTGTATCAACTGAAGACGGCTTAGTTGTACCAGTTGTACGTGACTGTGACCGCAAAAACTTTGCTGAAATCGAAAGCGATATTTTAGGCCTAGCTTTAAAAGCTCGTGACAATAAATTAGCGTTAAGCGATCTTCAAGGTGGATCATTCACAATTACAAACGGTGGCGTATTCGGTTCATTAATGTCTACTCCAATTCTAAATGGTCGTCAAGCGGGTATCCTTGGTATGCATACAATCCAAACTCGTCCGGTAGCGATTGACAAAGATACAATTGAAAACCGTCCGATGATGTATGTGGCATTATCTTATGACCACAGAATTATCGATGGAAAAGAGGCAGTAGGCTTCTTAAAAACTGTTAAAGAATTAATTGAAAACCCAGAAGATCTTTTATTAGAAGGCTAATACGAGAAGGGTATTTGACCTCTCTTAGCACTAATGATCATATGTAAAGGTGTGCCTTAGCTGGCACACCTTTTTTTCTAAACTATTTATTTATCATTAAACCCCGTTTTTGTACTTCCATTCGCAGTAAGCGAATCCAATCTCGATCTTGACCTTTCTTTTTTGCATCCCGATAAGCAGCGACTAGCATTTCATTACTCATAATTTTCATGAAACATCCTCCTTTGTTTTCGGTTACTTAAAGCATAGGGCAAGTGGAAAATAAAGAATATTCTTTATTTGCTGTGTATTATACATGTTTATTAACGTGTTTTAAAGTATAATGGTTGAAATCCATCTAAAGTCGTGAGAAGGAAGTAAACGTTATCAAAATGGAGATTGTTTATCACATGAAAAAGGGCTTAATAGATGAAGTTTATTTTATTGATTATAAAAATATTATGTAAATAAGAGGTGGCTTCATGTATATCTATACGAGTGATCAAATAAAATTAGTAGATGAAGAAGCAGCGAATAAGGGAATGTCAACATTCACATTAATGGAAAACGCCGGTAGTGGGCTGTTCAGAGCGTTGACTTCACTATTATGTGGAGGAGAGAAAATAGCGATTCTATGTGGGAAAGGAAATAATGGAGGAGACGGGATCGTTTTAGCAAGGTATTTAAAAATGGCTGGAATGGATGTAGATCTCTTATTACCAGTAGGAGAGCCAGTAACAAACGCAGCGAAACAACATCTTGATTACTATCAAAATTTAGGTTACACAATAGAGGACTTCAATGAAGAAGTAAAATATGATGTTATTATTGATAGTTTGCTTGGTGTCGGTGCGAAACAACCTTTATCTAATGCAATCAAACAACTAACTTCTTGGGCAAACGAGCAATCTGCGATACGAATAGCGATTGACTTGCCAACAGGCGTTTTTGCCGATCATGGGAAAGTGGATGAAGCGACATTTCGAGCGGATCATTCCTTGCATTTACATGGATACAAACCAGCCTGTTTCCTCTTTCCTTCCTCTGAATTTTTCGGTGAAAAGCACGTAATTGACATTGGCTTAGCACATAACAGTTCATGGAAGGTTTGGACGGCGGCAGATGTACGATCCTTGTCGAATGAAGCTCCTCAAAATGCTCATAAAGGTAGCTTCGGTCATGGACTATTAATAGCAGGAAGCAACTCTATGCCTGGTAGTGCAGCGCTTGCAGCGATCGGCGCCGTGCGGACAGGCATTGGTAAATTAACGATTCAAACGACGCCTTACGTAGCAGCGGTGATTGCTCACCATGCACCAGAAGCGACGTATCATTTTGAATCCAACATGGACGAGCTACTTTCATTTGACGGAGTCGCGATTGGCTGTGGGTTGGCGCCTACAGACGAGCTTGAGACATCGATTCAACGCTGTTTAACGGAAGAATTTCCGCTTATATTAGACGCTGGAGCTCTTTCGAAACGAAACTATCGTTTGCAAGATCGAAAAGCAAACGTCATCGTCACCCCTCATCCAGGAGAATTTGCCCGAATGACAGGTCAAACAGTGCAAGAGATTCAAATGAACCGATTAGAAGCAGCATCACAATTTGCTAAAGAACAGCAAGTGATCGTTGTATTAAAAGGACAATATTCAGTGATTGCCTTTCCTGACGGGACAGGTATAATTAATACGAGCGGGAATGAAGCGTTAGCTAAAGGTGGCACAGGCGATACGTTGACAGGGATGATATTAGCGAGCATTTTGCGGATGAAAAATGATCGTGCAGCGATTGCTCATGCGGTGTTTCTCCATGGAGCCTGTGCGGACATGTGGGTGGAAAGCAACGGTCGATCTAGCATGGCAGCTCATGATATCAATCATCTGCTACCGTTCGTTTTGAAGAAAATTATAGGTGGAACCGCCAAAGGAGGAAATTATGAATCATCTGACATGGACGAAAAAAGAAACAGTAAAGCAAGTAAAATGCGTACACACGAATGCAGCGAAATATATGGTGAATAACCGGTTAACGGCTGGCAGCACATATGACGTTAAAAATGAAACGGAAGAGTTTTATTTTGTTGCCGACAACAAAGGAAGTATTTCTGGATTCTATAAAGACTATTTTAAAGAAATATAATCCTATTTACTGAAAGAAAAAAGGTTGTATGTAGAGGGGGAACTCTTTTTCATACAGCCTTTTCTTTGAATTATTGCATAACTTAATAAATTTAAATATTTACTAGTATTTTTAATCTTTTTTTGTTAATATTATGGGCAAGGAAGGATGTTTTTAAGGACTATAGTATCATAATCCTTCAAATATCTTCATACATATAAAATAGTTTCTATGTTTACTTAGGGGGAGTACAGGTGTTTGATGAGAGAGTAGCATTGAAAATCAGGCTAGAACAACTTGCTGATTCCGAGTTCAAAATTATTCGTGAATTTAATCGCGAACGTGAAGTCATTTTTCAACGGTTAAAAGAATTAGACGCTGCTACTAGTAATGGGGAAATGCCAAAGGAAATAGTAACTGTCATGCCAATCACTAGTTTGCCAGACAAGAAGAAGAGAGGACGTCGCAGCGAAAACCTAGATGAATTGAGGAACACAGCGATTTCGATTTTGAAAGTTCAAAACACGCCCATTCGCGGAGTGGAATTGCAACGTCAAATCGAAGAGAACACAGGGAAGAAAATTGCTAATATGACGACGTTTATGGTAGCGCTTGAACGTGAAAATCAGCGTGTGCGTAAATTAGGAAGAGGATTATACATATATGATTATGAAGGCTGATTGTTCGTTTGCAATCAGTTTTTTTCTGCTTCGTATTGTTGTACTAAAACGCACAGGACAGGTATGATAGAAAGCAGATCTGAAAATGAATGGAAAGGAAAGATCTCAGTGATAATGACAGAATTACCTGCTGTCGTCCGACAACAGATAGAAGAACGGAAGCAGCAATTTATTAATGATCCAGCAAGTGATTTGATCGGTCAATCAGGATACCAGCCGGAGGAGCAAGAAGTCATACTTGATGCAACGATTGCTTTATCGATGGGGAAAAATATCTTATTAAAAGGTCCTACTGGTTCTGGAAAGACAAAGTTAGCTGAAACTTTATCGGCAATGTTTGCACAACCGATGCATAGCATTAATTGTTCAGTCGACCTTGATGCCGAAGCGATGCTTGGTTATAAAACGATCTCCGAAAAAGATGGAAAGAATTATATCGAATTTGTTCCTGGACCTGTCGTTCAAGCAATGAAAACAGGTCACTTGCTTTATATTGATGAAATTAATATGGCTAAGCCGGAAACATTGCCGATTTTAAACGGGGTGTTAGATTATCGTCGTACAATCACCAATCCATTTACGAATGAAGTGATTAAAGCAGCTCCTACTTTCGGCGTAATTGCGGCGATTAATGAAGGATATGTTGGAACGGTTCCGATGAATGAAGCGTTAAAAAATCGCTTTATCGTTATTGAAGTATCCTATGTAAAAGGTGAAACATTAAAAGCAATCCTTTTAAAAGAAAGCCGTCTGGCCGATGCAACAATGATTGATCGTTTCACTACTTTATCACAAGATTTAATTGTACAAGTTAGAAATGGACAAATATCAGAAGAAGCAGCCTCCGTCAGAGCACTAATTGATGCTTGTGACTTAGCGACTTATATGCCTCCGTTAAGAGCGATTCAGCGAGCGATCATTGATAAGCTAGAAGATGAAAGGGAACAGGCAGCTGTCAAAAACATCGCAGAAACTATGTTTGATTGAGGAGATTTCATGGAGAGATTTATCCAATTTAATGATGAAATGGTTGATTCCTTTTTATTTATGCAGTTATCTGATTTAGCAAAAACGTTAACGAGAAATCCAAAGATGGAAGTAGAGTATGGACCGCATTCTTACGTTCATAAACAAGAGAATATCATCTACGTCAGTCATTTTTGGCACCATCGTTCAGTGGATGACACATGGAATGGTTATCAATCTGATGTGTTTTTACGTGCTATCGGTCATTTTCGATATGTTGACGAATATGAGCTCAAGACATTTGTTGATAGGGCAATGAAAACGAAGATTCCTTCTTTTGCGAAGCAATTATTGGTGATCGCCGAAGATTTACGGATAGAGGAAAACATTAAATTTGAGCGACCAGGCACGAAGAAGGTATTTGCCGTGAGAAGAAGGATTTTGCGTCAATATTTTCAAACACAACTAAATGTAAATTTAGTAAAGAGTCTTCATACAGACGCTTTATTTAACTATTTATTTTTGTTATTAAACGCGGAAGCACCGATCGAGCCACCTTCGATGAATGAAGAATTGGATCGAGCGATGCCCTTTATTCAATCATCGGTACTTCGTTTTTTTGAAACAACGTCGACGAAAGAAAACGTTCAAATTTGTGAGCTGCTCATGGAAGTATTAGATGAACTATTGTCAAAAGATATGTTGAATGAATATGTTCATTTACCTGATATAACAAATTGGTTCAGTAGTGACGAGGAAACGTTTCAAGACATGAAAAGGCAAGACCCTTTAGCGAATGACGATCAATTAGAAGAAAAGAAAACGGGTGAGGAAGAGGTCGTAGACGAAGAGTTTCGTACGTGGCATCGAGAAACGAACGAATTGGGCGAAAGCTTTTTGCAATTTGATCTCGATCAAGGTTCTAAAACAGAAATAATGGGAGAAGGTGCAAGAGAAGGGGATGAAGGCGATCAGGCGCTAGCGATGGTGCAAGGGTCTGCAAAGAAAACGAGCAGAAATGACTTTACCAATCTTCAAGCGGAACAATTGAAGAAAGAGGGCAATAAAGGCGGACATGAAGCAAAATACGGTAAAGAGAACCGTTTCGCTATGCCTATTTTTGATGTCATTCATCCTCCTCACTATGAACAAGTAAAAGATTATAAAGAAAAACAAGCTCGGATTGCTCCATTACGAAAGAAATTAACGAATATGATTGAACAAACATTAGAGCATAAAAAAATTCGGCCGCGTAGTGATCTTCAAGCAGGTCGTTTAAACAAAAAGCTATTACGTTTTTTCCTAGAAGAGCAGCCGCGCATATTTTATAAAAAGCAAGAGCCTTCTGTTGAAATTGATGCTGTGTTTACTTTACTCGTTGATTGTTCGGCTTCGATGCAAGATAAAATGGCAGAAACGAAGCTAGGGATCGTTCTGTTTCATGAGGCGTTAAAGTCTGTGAAGGTTCCTCATGAAGTCATTGGTTTTTGGGAAGATACGAATGATGCGACGGATACGTATCAACCGAATCATTTTCAAACCGTTATCAATTATCACAACTCGTTACAAAAAAGAAGCGGGCCGGAAATTTTGCAGCTGCAACCAGAAGAAGATAATCGCGATGGCTTTGCGATACGGATTATAACGGAAAAGCTCCTTCAGAGGAGAGAAAAGCAAAAGTTTCTACTCGTCTTTTCAGATGGTGAACCAGCGGCTTATGATTATGATCGTCAAGGAGTCGTCGATACGCATGAGGCGGTATTGTTAGCTAGAAAGCAAGGGATTGAAGTGATCAATGTCTTTCTAGCGAATGGAGAGGTAGAGGAAGTTCAAAGAAAAACGATTCAAAATATATATGGGAAATACAGTCTGTTTGTTTCGGCTATTGAGGAATTACCTGCTATTTTATTTCCGCTTTTGAAAAAATTATTATATAAAAGTATGAGGTAAGGGGAAAGGCAGTACCCACTTCCTCATACTCCTTTTTTTCAGAATACATCAAATTTTTATCGGTAAGATATTATCTTTAAATATGAAAGATTCTAAAAATTCAATTGACATTTTTCGTCGAAATGCGTAGAATATTATTCGGAATTAACGTCAAATGAAAATGGATATCAAATCAGTGAAATATAATGATCAGATCATCTGATTTGTTGTTGGCAGTTTGAGAGGAGATCATGATGAAGAAAAAAGATATATTGTTTACAGGGCTTATGCTTTTCGCTCTTTTCTTTGGGGCAGGGAATTTGATCTTCCCACCGTTTCTAGGAATGGAAGCTGGTAGCTCGTTTTGGCCTGCGATTATTGGATTTGTCATCACAGGTGTCAGCTTGCCAATTCTTGCTGTAGTGGCCATTTCTTTTACTAAAGGTGGTGTCGCTGCCATTGGAAGCCGGGTACACCCACTATTTGGATTGATTTTCGCGATCGTTGTTTATTTAGCGATTGGTCCGTTTTTCGGTATTCCTAGAGGGGCAAGTGTCGCGTATGAGATGGGGGTACAGCCATTTTTAGGAGTATCTAGCAAAGGGTCGCTCTTTGTTTTTATGACAGGCTTCTTTCTGTTAGTCTATTTATTTAGTTTGAATCCATCAAAGCTAGTGGACCGTATCGGTCAATGGCTGACTCCCGCTTTGTTGTTATCGATTGCGGCTCTATGTGTGGCAGCTTTTTTCAAGTTGGATGCCCCGCTCACAGCACCGACAGAAAAATATGCGCAGTCGCCATTTATTATCGGCTTTATCGAGGGATACTTGACGATGGACACGATTGCGGCGTTGGCGTTTGGCATCGTGGTCATTTCCGCATTTGCTGAGCGAGGGGTCACCGATCGGGGAAATCTAGCAAAGGCAACGATTAGTGCAGGGGTCATTGCTGGTATCGGTTTAGCGACGGTTTATATTTCGATTGGCTGGATTGGCACGAAAATGACGATGACAGGAGATTATGAGAACGGGGGAGCGCTGTTAACGGAGGCAGCCTACCTATTGTTCGGTGATGGAGGACAAGTGCTGCTTGGAACGATTGTCGCTTTAGCTTGTTTAACGACTTGTATCGGCCTAACCTCTGCTTGTGCCCAATATTTTAACGAACGATGGCCAACAATTTCTTACAAAAATTTTGTGCAATTATTAATTATTATTAGTTTTGCAATTGCTAATTTAGGTCTCACACAAATCATTAAAATATCTGGCCCTGTATTAATTATGATTTATCCATTTGCGATCGTATTAGTGCTTTTATCTTTTGTCACAAGATTTGTTCATAACCCTAGAGGTTTGTATGTCGGAGCGATTGCGACGACCGCGATTTTTAGTCTTAATGATGGATTAACAGCATTTGGAGTGCAAATAAACGCCCTGCATCAAGCGATTTCTTGGGTTCCATTCTTTTCATCGGGGCTAGGGTGGTTACTTCCTGCGATTGCTGGTGGAATGGTGGGCTGGATCATTAGCAAGGTTGGCGAAAGAAAATAAAAAAACGGTGGGCTGCCCACCGTTTTTTTATTTTAAATGTAATAGCTTTTGTTTTAGTTCATTTTCCATAGCGGATAGCTCTTGCTCAGCTTGCTGGCGTTTCGTTCGGCCTTCTTGCTGAATGCGCATCGTTTCTTCTAATGTAGAGATCAAGTTCGATTGCGTTTTCTTTAATGTTTCGATATCAACAAGACCGCGTTCATTTTCTTTCGCCGTTTCGATCGTATTCGTTTTCAGCATTTCCGCATTTTTTAATAATAAGTCATTGGTCGTTTGCGAAACTTGCTTTTGAGATTCCATTGCTTTCTTTTGGCGAACGAGCGTTAAAGCGATTGCGATTTGATTTTTCCATAATGGAATTGCTGTTAAGATCGACGACTGAATCTTTTCAGCTAACGCTTGATTCATATTTTGAATCATTCGAATTTGTGGAGCACTTTGGATCGTAATTTGACGGCTTAGTTTCAAATCGTGGAGACGTTTTTCTAAACGATCGGCAAATTGCACCATATCATTGACGTCTTGATACGCCATTTGATCACCTGATTGTTCCGCTTTTTGACGAAGAGCAGGGATCGTTTCCGTTTGCAATTCTTCTAATTTCAGTTCTCCAGCAGCGATAAAAATATTAAGCGCTTGAAAATATTCTTTATTTTTCTCATATAGCTGTTCTAGCATGACGATGTCTTCAAGCAATAGCTGTTTCGAGTGGTCTAATTTAATGCTGATACGGTCAATTTGACTGCCGACCTTTTGATATTTAGACAGAACTTCTTGAATAGAGCTTGATACGCGATTAAATAGTCGACTAAACATGTTTTTCTTTTCAGGCTGCAATTCATCCGGATTGACTTCTTGTAGCCTTTTCATTAAGTCATTTAAAATATCTCCAACGCTTCCGATATCTTTTTGTTGGACATGATCGAGCATCGAATGAGAGAAGCTCGATAACTTTGTCTGAGCAGAAGTACCGTAACTAATAATGGCTTGATGGTTTGTTGGATCAATTTGCTTCGCTAGTTCTTTCGCCTTTTGTTGATGTTCTTCAGGAAGTACATCAATCAGTTTCTTTTCCGCTTGTGCATTCGTTGGCGTGGAAGAGGCAGCTGCTGGTTGAGTTAAACTGTCACCGAATGGGCTTGAAAGTAGGTCGTCAAGCTCGTTGACAGGATCTTTATAGATAGTAGGTTGTTTGTCATTTGCTTCGTTTGTCATGATTACAATCTCCTTTTGTCGTTAGGGTCAATCAAATTCCGTTTTTTTAATGAGTGCTTGGCTACATCAAGCTCGAAAGACAAGTGCTCAATATCTTTCGCTAGCACTTTATGCAAATCATTTTCTAATGTTTTCGTTAAATCATCTAATGTCTCTTGTGTCTCAAGTAGCGATTGTTTGACGGATTCATTTTTAATTTTGTGACCATTTAAATGAGCGTATTTTTCAGATAGTTCTACTACTGAATCAAGATGCGAGTAGAAGAAAGCTTCTGCTTCATAAAAGCGTTGTGGCTCCTTTTTCACAATCGAAAAAATTCGCCGAACTAACCGATTTAGTTCAATCATCTGCTTAAAAGAGCTGATACTTCGGACTTTAATGAAGCCTTTTTGCAATCGACTTAACTTTTCGCGTGCATCTTTCAAGTTATCGAGAATAAAATAATATTCTTTTCTAGCAAGTCCATATTTTTTGTACAGACGGGCATCGGCTAAGCGTCCTAAGCTATAAAAAAGGACAGCTCCTAAGGTCAAACTCATAATACTAGTAATGAGGGGAGAAAAGTCCCACTGAGTACTAGCAAGAGCTCCTCCTCCAGCAGCGATCGGAATGGCCACTAATGCGCGCCATAGAATAAAGCTGACGTTTCTCATATGATTCACTCCATTTAGGATTTTACTTGTTCTACGTAAGAATAGTTAAAAAAGTTTCATTTTGTCGCATTTTTTCTCTCTCTTTACTTTAAAGCCAATAAGGCATATATGCAAATAAAAAGCAGAAACCATACGGCTTCTGCTCACTCGTTATTTCTTTGGCAAAGAAGATAAAATATCATCAATATACTGAACGACTTGTTCAGATGATTCTTCTAATAGTACTAATGCCTCTTCTGCCTGTTGCAGTTGATTTTCTCTAAAGGAAATGGCTGCTTCTTTCGCCTGTTCATGCACCATTTTATGAACAGATTCAAGCTTTCTATAGCTATCAAATTGACTAAAGCGCTGTTTGGTTTGTGGTTCATAGTACCATTTCCCAAGTCGACAGTCCATATGAGAAGAAATGTCTTGAGGATTGATATCCTCCAAGCCGAGGAACATATTATAAATTCTCCATTTCCAAATGTAATGGTCGGTTTTCGATAGCATTAGTAACGCTTTGGTTGATAAAACAATAGTGTTTTTTTCAATTACGTTTAAACGGAAGGCATTTATTTGCTTTCCAAGTCCGTGGATTGCAGACCCTGTATCATCTCCTAAAGAGCCTATTTTGTCCGTCAGCATAGCGATCTGTTGCATTTGCCGAGCCATTTCATCCATAGTAGCTGCTTGCTCTTCTGTTACTGCTGCTGTGCTATTAATATCTTCGTTAATTGTACTGATTGTTTCCACAATTTCTGTTAACAATGGTAAGGAATCTTTCGCTTCAGCGACCGCTTTTTTAATGACAGAGGCTGTATCACCGATAGAAACAGAAACGTCTTGTGAAAATGACTTTAAATTTGTGACATTTTCATTGACTGTTTGCAAAGACTGGACCGTATTTTCTGCTAGTTTACGTACTTCTTGAGCAACGATCGCAAATCCTTTTCCATGCTCTCCTGCACGAGCTGCTTCAATTGATGCGTTGAGAGCGAGTAGGTTTGTTTGGTCGGCAATATCATTAATTAATTGGACTACACTTTCAATTGTAGTTACATATGATTGCAGACGAGAAAACTTATCGACGATTTCTGAAAAGGTTGTTTCTGTATTAAAGATTTCATCTAAAGCCTCAGAAATAATTTGATGGCCATAGTTAGTTCTATCAACTAAGATGCCTGCTTTTTCCGACACAGTAGACGACGACTCAGCAACCGCATTAATCGACGCTCTCATTTCATCTGTTGCAACAGTCGATGTTTGTATTTGTGCATTTTGGTTATCAAGTAGCTGGACTAAATCTTTAATAAACATAATTTTTGTTGTTTCATCCATTAATTGTCCAATTTCTTGAATCACTTGCTCCATCATTTCTTCTGAAAAGCTTTCAGTGAGCAACTCTTGATCAATATTGACTGCTTTTTGAATAGAGTGCATATACGTAATGCACGTGGATGGTTTTAACCCGAGAAAGTGAAGAGTGTTTGTGATCACATAAAAGTTAAATTGATTAAACATCACAATTAATTTACCTAAATTATAGTGGCTATTTCTTAGTAAATAGAAAAAGGATAATGCATTTGTTACATAGTCAAGATCACGGTTTGTCGTGAAGAAATGACGAATATAGTTGACGATCTCTTGCTGTGGAATTTCTTTTGAATGCGGTTCACGACATTCAGTAAGATACGCTTGGAATAGATCGATCATCTCCGTTTCCAAAGAAGTTAATTTTTCATATATTTCTTTAATCCTGACGAAATCTTCTTCATTGAAATGATTGTAAGCCAGTGTGTTTTGGAAACGTCCTTGTATAGTAGAATCCGTTCCAAATTGAGTGAGAATAGAAGTTGTGGCTCTTGGTCTCATATTCTTTAGCATAAAATACCCTCCTGAAAACCAATAAATAGATAAAAATATCGGTATATTGTAATAAGTAAAAAAGTCTTATTGAAGGTAATTGTACTAAAAGAAGCGTAAAAGACAAGGCTTCTATTGTAAAAATTCGAATAAAATAAGAGGTTTTTAAATAGTATTAAGTAAAAAATAGATAAGTACTTGATTATTTAGAATTCATTTATGATGAATAATAAAAATAGGGAGCTATATAGCTCCCTATTTTATTCATTACTTTCTTTTACTGGTGTGTAGAATAC
>NKXN01000063.1 GCA_002261155.1 Bacillaceae bacterium SAS-127
TGGCGGCTTCGGCTTCTCTACCGGCTTTTGATCTGGACTCGGTTTAGACGGTTTGCCTTTTTGGTTGATGATTAGTTTTTGACCAATCGTTAACGCATTAGTGGTTAATTTATTATCTTTTCTAATTTGTTCAATCGTTGTGCCGTACTTGTTAGCAATCTTCCACAAGCTATCTCCGGATTTCACGATATAGGTCACGCTTGAACCCGTTGCTGGCGGCTTCGGCTTCTCTACCGGCTTTTGATCTGGACTCGGTTTAGACGGCGTTCCTTTTGCGTCGATGATTAGTTTTTGACCGATCGTTAACGCAGCTGTTTTTAACTGATTGTCTTTTTTGATTTGTTCGATCGTCGTTCCGTACTTGTTGGCAATCTTCCACAGGCTATCTCCGGATCTCACAATATGAATGACTGAGCCATTTTTCTTTGCAGCAGCTACTGACGGGTTCGCTATTGTTACTTTCGACGCGACAGAGCGCACTTCATTTTCTGCCAATTTAACCGATTGTTCAACTTTTTGACTAGTTTCCACGTTCGCAATAGTGTTTTCACTGTTGGCATTTCCCTCTTCCACCGCTTTCAAATGAAGCGCCTGACCTTTTTCATCAAGGGTTGGGACTGTGATTTGCTGTCCAACGTGCAGCGTATCCGAGGTAAAGCCATTCTTGCTTTTTAGCTGTTCAACGGAGACTTGATATTTTTTAGCTAAAGAATAAATGGTGTCTCCTTTTTTCACTGTATAAGCAGTCGCACAGTCGCAAGCATTAGCTTGTTCCGGCTGCCCAAACATTGAGACCGCAGTGAGTGAAACAGCTAAAGTTGCCCCCACCCATTTAGCATTTCGCTGATGGGCTTTCATTTTCTTTAATTTAGCACTTCTTTCTTGGCGAGTTTCCATTCGATTGTTTTCCATGCTATTCTCCCCGTTTGTTATTTTTTTAAAATTGAACTTCATCTCAATATTCCCCACAAAAGAAAATATTACATCTAAATATAAAAAACGACAAATTCATAAAAATAGCGACATTAACGTAAAACATATATCTAAAATCCTATAATAATGCTTCATTATGAGTCTATATTTCTAATGAACGAACACACCCATTACGCAATAAAATTAAGATAAAGTGATATATATAGTGTTTTAATAGGTATAAAGGGTGATTTAGTAAATTTTCATCAATACTTAGATGGCTCGGGATTTAGGAAAAAGCGATTAATTTTATCTACGCCTCTCTTTTATATCTCGGCTGCACTGATTAACTACAATACTATGGTAAAATACCCAACTCTACAAATCCTTAACAATTATTTCTCTATCGTTAATTTAACAGACAAAGTTTAAAACTAGTTAAAATGACATAAAATAAAACTTCAATCCGTAAGGGTTTTCTTCATCATCCACGGATGAAAAACGAGCTGTAAGACCCCTCCTGTGCTTTTTGAGGTAGAGTCTTACAGCTCGTAAATCAGGTATTTAGTAACTAGTTTTGTTTTACACATCATTACAAAAAAACCGCATAAATTCAGAATATCTATGCGGATCTCTTATATGATTACTTTTCTTATTATCCTATTGAACGCTAGCAGGCCGAGAAAACACTCCTAAATTAAGAATATAATCAGCCCTCGCGATCGTGTTAAGACGATGAGCGATCGTGATGGTCGTTCGCCCTTGCATCAGACGTTCTAGCGCTTGTTGAATGTGAATTTCGGTAATCGTGTCAATGCTGCTTGTTGCTTCATCTAGAATTAAAATCGTTGGGTTCGCTAAAATCGCTCGAGCAATCGCAAGCAACTGTTTTTGCCCTTGGCTAATGCCGCTCCCTTCATGCTTCAACTTCGTGTCGTAGCCATCAGGCAGTTTCATAATGAACGAATGCGCATTGGCTTCTTGCGCCACCTTTTCTACCTCTTCGTCCGTAGCCTCTAGCCTGCCGTAACGAATATTTTCGCGGATTGTCCCTTCAAATAAAAACGTGTCCTGAAGTACAAACCCCATATACTTTCGCAAATTTTGGCGTGAAATTTTCGTACTCTCTTTGCCATCAATTAAAATTTGTCCTTCATCCGGGTCATAAAAGCGTGCTAACAAGTTAATAATCGTTGTTTTCCCTGAACCAGTCGGCCCAATCAATGCTAACATCTCACCGGGACGCACAGAAAAATTAACCCCTTGAATCGTCTCCTGTCCCTTCACATAAGCGAATGATACATCACGAAATTCAATTTCGCCGCGGATCGTCTCCACTTTTTCTAGTTCATTCGCTTCCTGTTCTTCCGGCTCCGTATCGATAATATCAAATACCCGCTCTGCTCCAGCAATGGCGGACAGTAGCGTGTTGAATTGATTCGCTAAATCATTGAGTGGACGAGTAAACTGACGTGAATACTCCGCAAAAATGACAATCACACCGACAGAAACGAATCCTTTTAATGCGAGCCAACCGCCCACTCCAGCAATTAATGCAAAGCTTAAATTATTCAACACGTTCATTAACTTCGGAATAAAACCCGAATACGTTTGTGCCCAATAGCCCGCCTTCTTTAACTTCGCATTCCTCCGGGCAAACTCTGCCGCAATCTTCTCCTCTTGTGAAAACATTTTGACAATATGTTTACTGGATACTACTTCTTCAATATAGCCATTCAATTCACCTAAATGACGTTGCTGCTCTTTAAATTGCTTACGTGTTCGACTCGTAATCCACTTCATTCCGAGATACATCAACGGAACAATTAACAGCGTCACAGCCGTCAACAGCGGACTAAGCGAAACCATGACGATGACCGCTCCTGTTAACGTCAATACACTTGAAACGATTTGAATAACTGAGCTATTGAGCGTGCTACTCACATTTTCAATGTCATTCGTCACCCGGCTCATAAGCTCACCGTGCTGACGTTGATCAAAAAAGGATAACGGCAGTTGATGGAGATGATCAAACAGCCCTGTTCTCATTTCAAATACTGTTTTTTGAGCCACTCCAGCCATCCAATAATTTTGCAAAAAGATCGTCAAAGAATAAAAACAGTACACAACTCCTAGCTGAAAGAGTAAGGAAAGTAACCCATTTTTATCGCCAGTGATGATAAATTCATCAATCGCCATCCCGACAAGATAAGGCCCGAGCAAACCTAGCCCTGAGCTTGCGGCGACCATGATGATAACGAGAAAGAGCACCCCTTTGCGCTTCGCCAAATAGCTTGCCAATCTTTTGAGCGTTTGTGTAGCATCTTTAATTCGTGGCTTCGGTCCGCCCCTAATGTTGTGGTGCCTTGACATAAGTTCGCTCCTCCTCTCTAGATTGGGAAGCTATTAGCTGTTGATACAAATCACTCGTCTTCATTAACTCTTCATGCGTTCCAGTCGCTAATATGCGACCATCTTCTAACAAAATAATTTGATTCGCTCGTTGTGCGGTCGTTATCTTTTGTGTAATGATGAGCGTCGTACACGTTTCTTGCTTCAACGCCGCCAGCATGTTCGCTTCTGTCTTTAGATCGAGTGCACTCGTACTATCATCGAGCAATAAAATGAGCGGCTTGCGAATAAGCGCCCGCGCGACCGATAATCTTTGCTTTTGACCGCCAGATAAGTTCACGCCTTTTTGTCCGATAACGGTGTCAAATCCATCTGGCAAATCGGCAATCGTTTCATAAATTTGTGCTTTTTTCGCCGCGTCGATCATTTCATCGATCGTGGCATCTTCTTTCCCCCAAGCAATATTTTCACGAATCGTCCCGGTAAATAGATGGGCTTCCTGTGGAACAAAGCCGATTTGCTCTCGCAAGGAAGCCGACTGTACCTCTTGAATATCTTGACCATCAATTCGAATCGTTCCATGATTAAGCTCATACAACTTTGGAATTAAATAAAACAACGTCGATTTTCCTGATCCTGTCGCCCCTAAAACAGCAGTCGTTTTCCCAGAATGAACAATAAAGGAAAGATCCTTTAACACCGGCTCCTCACTCCCTGGGAAAGAAAACGACACATGATCAAATTCAATTTTTCCACCTGTTGCTTGAAAAGGTATTCCTTTCAAACGCTGATCCGCCTGCTCTTCCGGCTCCTCAAGCAGCTCACCAATTCGTTCGGCTGAAGCCTTTCCTCTAGAGAAAATCATAATGATAAACGTAAAAATAGATAAGGAAGCAATAATTCTTGTAGCGTAATTAATGACCGCAACAATTTCTCCAGCGGTTGCCGTTCCTGCCTGAAATTCAGCAAAACCAAACCATAATATAAAGAGCATGCTACCGTTCATCACAAATAACAAAACAGGCATCGTCGTTTCCACCATTCGTACAACGCGAATCGTTTGCTCCATCAGTTGTTCACTCACTTCTTTAAAGCGCATGCTTTCATGGCGCCAACGAAGAAATGCTTTAATTAACCGAATGCCTGCTAAGTTTTCTTGCATCACGTTATTCACTTGATCGAGTCGTTGTTGAACGGAACGAAATAAAGTTGAGCTTTGTTTCATCCTTCTTAATAAAAAAGCAACCATCAACGGAACGGTCACGAGCAAGATAAGTGTGAGCTTCACATGAACGAGCAAGGCCATCACCGTACCGAAAAGGATCATCAGCGGAGCACGCAGCATAATCCGCAAGCTCATAAACACCGCATTTTGCAAAAGAGTCACATCGGTTGTCATGCGGGTAATTAATGAGGAGGAAGCGAAACGATTGTAGCTAGCGAACGAGAAGGATTGCACTTTCTCAATCATTTTTCCCCTTAAATCGAAGCCAAAATTTTGCCCGACATGAGCGGCGACAAAGGAATTAATAATGCCTGAAATAAAAGCGAGAAGCGTCGTGGCGAGCATGACCGCTCCCCATTTATACACAGCGGTAAGATCTCCTTTCACAATCCCCTCATCAATAATTTTCGCCATAAACAAAGGATGTGTGAGTTCGACAGCCAATTCCACTAACATCAGTAGCCACGCCAACCCCATCAAATATTTATAAGGCTTTAAATAAGAAAATACTGATCGCAAGGCAGCTCCACCCTTCTATTTGAAAAAAATTCTCAATTATATTTTTTCCCAGTATAGTCCACTTGCTCACTTTTTTCAAACTTTAGCCGGCTCGTTTGACGACGTTGAATTAATACGAAATAGATAACCACGCCTAATAAAATATAGAAGCTACAATACACATAAAGCTGGCTAAAACTCATTTTTGTCACGATTAAACCGATGAAAAACGAACCAACTCCAATTCCGAGATCAAACAGCGATAAAAATGTCGCTGTGGCGAGCGCTTTTTTCGCTGGTGGGGCTTTTTGAATGGCAATCGTTTGAAAGCTCGGAAATAATGTTCCCCACCCTAGTCCGATCAATCCAGCTGCCGTAAGAAACGTCCATGCTGTGGACACTTGGCTTAACAAAAGCATTCCGACTGCAAACAATAAGATCGCCGGATACACGATCACATGCGCTCCGTATTGATCAAACCATTTTCCTGTGAACGGGCGCGATAATAATAGCACCACTGCATAAACAACAAAGAAGTAACTAGCTACCTCTACTAATTGAAGCTCTTCTGCATAGACTGACACGAATGATAAAATCGAAGCGTACACCGCTGAGAAAAACATGCCGACGATCGCGATCGGCAACGCCGAGAATTCAAATAAATCACGAGCGCGTAATTGTACGTGAAAAATGGACATCGCACTTTGAGTAGACAGCTCGTCACGACTATCAATCAGCCCACCGGCAACTAGAGCGAGGCCAGCAATTACCACACAGAGAATGATCATCGTGAAACCGCCCCATTGTTGCATAGCGGTCAACCCAAGAAACGGTCCAACGACCATCGCTAAGTTGGTGGACATCACATAATAGCCCATCCCTTCTCCCCGCCGAGAATCCGGAATAATATCAGCCACCATTGCCCCAGTTGCAGTTGTTGCCATTCCAAAACCAATCCCATGAAAAAAACGTAGCGCCAGCATCATCGACAATGAATCTGGCACAAAGTAAAGCAAAGACGCAAAAAGAAAGATCAACTGCGAAGCAAGCAATACCTTCTTTTTGCCAAACTGTTCAATCCACTGTCCTGTGAACGGTCGCACAATAATCGCTGATAATAAAAACAACGTCGTTACTAAACCCGCCTCACTTGGTGAACTTCCCATCTCCTGTAGCGCATACACCGGCATCGTCACTAACAGCATATAAAAAACGATAAATAGAAAAAAATTACTGACAGACACACTAATAAAATCCTTCGTCCATAAAGCCGGCTTACTCATTCCCATCCCCTTCTCTCTGTTGATTTGTTAAGCTGAGCAACAAATCCGAAGTAAGTAGATACAAGTGTTTCTGTTGCTCTTCTGGAAAATTAGCTAATAGCTCTTGATTGGCAGCTAAAATCTCTTTTTCCCAGATTGGATACTCCTTCTCTGTTTGCTCGGTCAACATAATAATTTTGACGCGCTTATCATCACCTGGCACTTGCTTCACATATCCTTGTTTAACAAGCCGCTGAATCGTTCGTGTCATTGGCGGTGCCTCAACTGCCAAATAATCGCATAGCTCTGTTTGCGTCAAGTTTCCTTTTTCCTTCAATACATATAACACCGACCACTGCGCACTATACAGCCCATACGGCTGCAACACCGTATTCACTCGCTTCGTCAATTGTCTTGAAAGCTGATGAAGCGAATGAAACAAAAAATGCGAGTTCATAAAGCCACTCCTTTTTATTTACCTAGGTAACTATTATACACCTCTAAATTGTAGCATATTTTTCGATATGAGAAATAATTTACAATAAAAAAAAGCCGACTCATAAAGAGTCAAGCTTCTTCATTAATAGATTCGATCCTGTGGACGCAACTGGTCGACGGGAACAAATACTTCTAAATGTCGATACAAGTTTTCAAAATCAACTGGTGTAGCCCCACCTAACTCCCCATCCAGATTAATTAATACCTTTTCTGGTGAATGGACTTTAATTCGATTCGCCTTCGTATAAATGACATGGTCATCTTGAAGATGCTCTCCTCGTAAAGCAAGGCTTGCAATGCGAATAAACTCAGCTAAGTTCGTCTTTTTCAAAATGAGTAAGGAAAATAGGCCATCGTTGACCGAAGAATCTGGCGCAAGCTTCTCGAAGCCACCGACAGAATTCGTTAAGGCGATCAAGAACAGCATTACTTCTCCTTCAAAGAGCTTACCATCATATTCGATCTTCACTTCCGATGCTTTAATCGATGGCAGCATTTCCATTCCTTTTAAATAATATGCCATTTGACCGAGCATCGTCTTTAATTTACTCGGCACTTCATACGTCAGCTCTGTTAAACGGCCACCGGCAGCAATATTAATAAAATAGCGGTCATTCATACGACCAATATCAACCGGAATGGTGTCCCCGTTGACGATGACGTCCACCGCTCCTTGAATATTATCTCGCGGAATGTGCAGAGCACGAGCAAAGTCATTCGTCGTCCCCATCGGAATAACTCCAAACTTCGGACGATATTCCTGTTCGGCTAAGCCATTCACTACTTCATTTAACGTCCCATCTCCACCAGCGGCAATGACGACATCATACTTGCGCTCAACCGCAATTCGAGCAGCACGTGTCGCATCTCCTTCTCCAACCGTTGCGTGGGTAGAAGCTTCATAGCCCGCCTGCTCTAGCTTTTGTAACACTTCTGGCAAACTCTTTTTGAAAAGCTCTCGCCCTGAAGTAGGATTATAAATAATTCTTGCTCTTTTCATTTGTCTCCATCCTAGTCTTCATGTAAAATTATGTTTATTTTTCCCAATATACTTCTTGTGTTAATATTTTACTACTTTTCAACTAAAAAAGCTATTTTTCGAACAGTTCAATTCCTCTTTGCTCCAAAAAAGCGATCGATTCTTCTAGTCCTTGTTCATCGACTTGAAACGCTTCTACCACTGCTCTTATCCACATGGCCTTCTCTTTAAAATGATGGGCACGAATGTCGCGATAGTTCATCACCTTTAACGTTTCATCCCGCAAAAAATAACAGTTATTCCCTTGAAAGCGAACAGCCGATATTCTGCGCATCGTTATATTGCTATCACAATCTTGAAAAGACGAAGCCGCTTCCTCGATAATTTCCTCTTCCTTTAACGGCACCCAATGAATTTCTTTCGTCACAAACGTCTTCCCATTTGCTCTCCGCTCAAGCAAAAATTTGTTCTCGCCTATGTTTGTAAAAATGATCTCTTCTCCAAAGCCATGCAGCACATGACGATAGCGACTTGCTAATTCAATCGGTCGGGTCATCGGTGAACCATAACCGACATCTACATAGTATCGGCTATTTTCAATCGTGACCATAATCGCTACGTGACCAGGAAGAACGCGCACGAACGCACAAGTATAGCCGAGCTTTTCTAACAGCCGAGCAAAATTAATATTCAACGAGTAACAAGTTCCCCCCCATCCCCTATCCTCTAAATGTTGAACGAACAATTCAAAGTCCGGGACATGCGGACTACCTTGATTATAATAATAAAACTTGCTAAACGTTTCATACGGAATCAATGATAAATGATGCTGTATCAGCCGCTGTAAATAATTTAAGCTTGGCTTCTCTCTACTAATTTTCAGTCGGTTTAAATAACCTGATACGACATCCATTCTTCTCCCCCTCAATATTTATATAAAAAAACAGGCTAGGAATAGTTCCAGCAGCCTGTCCATCATTAAATTAATTTCTCAGTTAAAGCCGTTTTCATGCTCCGATACACTTCTTGCCACAGGCCTTTTTCCGTGAGAAAAGCATGAGTTAACTCTTGATACATCTCTTGTTGCTTTTGTTCAAACAATTCATGATCAAGAGGTGGCAAGCTAGAGCGCTTGCTTGAGACTAACTCTTGAACCGCCTGTGCACGAGGTCCCCATACCACTTTCTCTCCATCTTCTTCATTGAAAAAGATAATGATCGGAATTGCACGCGACGTCCCATTCGTTAAATATTGATCCATTAATTCTAAATTTTGATCTCTATATAGAATGCGAACATCGATGTGGGCATGCCGAGCAAGCTCAAGAAAGATCGGAACATTCATCATCGCATCTCCGCACCAATCCTCTGTGATCACGATGGCCTTTAAATTCTCTTCCTGCAACCGAGACAAAAAGGATGCTTCCATTTTCGCCAGTTGGAATGCAGATTGGATTTGCTGAACATTCTCTTTATTTTGTTCCATTTGATCCACGTACTGCTCCGGCTTCAATCCTTTTTCAAACCAATCCATCAAATTCATGATGTGTGCCTCCATATCATTCCTAAAAATTGAACCACTTGTTTTATATTCTATATTTTTTGAATAAACCCTGCAATGATCACATATTTTTGCAAAAACGGTTGATTTAATTAGCTAACAATCTTATAATTATAAAAAAATTAATATTTATGTAATCATATAAATAAAAATACACTAGGAGGTTGCCATGAAAGCTGCTGTTATCGGTGCAACTGGATATGGAGGAATCGAACTTATACGTCTTTTATCCAATCATCCAGATTTTCACCTCGACGCCATTTATTCTTCAAGCAAAGACAAGGTACCTGCAACAGAGGAGTACCCTCATTTGTTCAACATTTGTCCCTTACCTTTAATGAAAATTGATACGGAAAAAATTACACAAGAAGCGGATGTCGTTTTTCTAGCTGTCCCATCTGGAGCCGCCGCGACACTCGCCCCACAACTGCTAGCCAACGATACGAAAGTCGTTGATTTATCAGGAGACTTGCGCCTTAAAAATCCAGAAAATTATAAAAAGTGGTACAAAAAAGAGCCTGCTACTGTCGACATGCTAGAGCAAGCAGTCTACGGCTTAACAGAGTGGAATCGCGAAAATATTCAACAAGCGACCTTACTTTCTAATCCTGGCTGCTACCCAACAGCGACTTTATTAGCACTAGCACCAGCTCTGCAAGCAAAAGCGATCGATTCTTCATGGATCATTATCGATGCCAAATCTGGTGTCTCAGGAGCCGGCCGTGGGCTATCACAAATGGTTCACTTCGCTGAAATGAACGACAATTTTAAAATTTATAAAGTAAACGAGCATCAACATATTCCAGAGATTCAGCAACAGTTGAACCTATGGGATGAAACCACTGGACCGATTACATTCTCCACTCACTTGTTGCCAGTCTCACGTGGGATCATGTCAACTATTTATGCACCGTTAAAAACACCAATGTCCGCACAACAGTTGCATCAAATATATGAAGAAACGTATCAGCATGACCGTTTTGTCCGCGTCCGTCCTCTTGGGGAATTTCCTGGCGTGAAAGAAGTGGCAGGATCTAACTTTTGCGATATCGGTATTGATATAGATGAACGAACAAATCGCGTCACCATTGTGGCCGTGATCGATAATTTAATGAAAGGGGCAGCAGGGCAAGCCATTCAAAATGCCAATTTAATGTTCGGATTTGAAGAAACAGCCGGTTTAAAGGGCTTCCCGATGTACCCATAGGAGGAAAATAAGCATGTCAGCTATTCATGAAATCCAACAAGGCTCACTCATCTCACCGAAAGGATTTGCCGCTGCTGGCGTGAATTCAGGTGTCCGTGAAACGAGAAACGATTTAGGGATGATTTTTTCAGAGGTACCAGCAGAAAGTGCCGCTGTGTATACGACAAGTCATTTCCAAGCAGCGCCGATTAAAGTGACACAAGATAGCCTTTCCGTTGAACAGAAATTACAAGCGATTCTCATCAACAGTGGCTGCGCCAACGCTTGTACAGGAAAACAAGGATTGCAAGATGCGTACCTATCACGAAAATCACTTGCTGAGAAATTCCACCTACCTGAACATTACGTAGCCGTCGCTTCCACAGGCGTCATCGGCGAACATTTACAAATGGATAAAATCGAAAGTGGCATTCAAAAGCTACAGCCCGCTACTAATGACGCAAGCGCCGAGCAATTTGAAACGGCGATTTTAACAACGGATTTAATGACGAAAAAATGCGCCTTTGAAGCTGTCATTGATGGTCAAACGGTCACAGTGGGCGGCGCAGCAAAGGGCTCTGGCATGATTCATCCCAATATGGCGACGATGCTTGCCTTTGTTACAACCGATGCTGTCATTTCTGCCGAGCACTTACAAACAGCTCTTCGCCAAGTGACCGACCAAACGTTTAACCAAATTACCGTTGATGGTGACACTTCAACGAATGATACCGTTGTCTTGATGGCTAACGGATTAGCTGGCAATGAGCCGCTCTCCCCTGATCATCCACAGTGGGCTACATTTATGGCGATCCTCAAGGAAGTAAGCGAAATTTTAGCTAAGAAGATTGCGAGAGACGGCGAAGGAGCAACGAAGCTTGTAGAAGTTGAAGTATTTGGTGCACTAAATGACAAAGAGGCTCAAATCGCAGCAAAAGAAGTCGTCGGCTCGAACCTCGTCAAAACAGCCGTATTCGGCGCCGACGCCAACTGGGGGCGAATCATTAGCGCCGTTGGATACGCCGACATCACCGTCAACCCAGAAACAATCGATATCGCAATCGGCGACCAAACGATCCTTGAACAAAGCGAAGTCGTCGCTTATTCAGAGGACCAAATCATCGAATACTTTAAAGGAGAAACCGTCAAAATCTCCATCCACCTCCACTTAGGAAAAGGACACGGAATGGCCTGGGGCTGCGACCTCTCCTACGACTACATCAAAATCAACGCAAGTTATCGGACTTGAAGAAAAGCGGAAAGCGCTGTTCAGCGGCGGATGAACTGGAGCCATCCGCACGAGATAAAGGAAACACGATGAACGAGAGTGAATCGATGTTGACTTATCGCAAGGAGGAGCATGGAAGTCCACTAGTCGCTGGCGTCTGGAGCTAGACAATGAAGAAAAGCGGAAAACGCTGATCAGCGGCGTATGAACTGGAGCCAGCCGCACGAGATAAAGGAAACACGATGAACGAGAGTGAATCGATGTTGACTTATCGCAAGGAGGAGGGCGGAAGTTCACTAGCCGCTAGCGCTTGGAGCTAGACAATGAAGAAAAGCGGAAAACACCAGTTAACATTCTCTTATTAAAAACAAAGGAGCCCATCCATCAGGCTCCTTCCTATTTTTTCTCAAGGAGGTATCTTATGAAAACAATTGTTGTGAAATGCGGCGGAAGTGTGTTAAGTGAATTATCCGAAGCATTTTTTATTAGTATGAAAGAACTGACGGAACAAGGCTACTCCATTGTATTTGTGCACGGTGGAGGGCCAGAAATCAATGACATGCTCGAGACGTTACAAGTGAAAAGTGAATTTAAAAATGGCTTGCGTGTAACGAGCGAACAAGTGTTAAAAACAGCGGAGCTCGCTCTTTCTGGGAGTCTTAACCGCAAGCTCGTTCGCCTGCTAGAAAAGTATGGTTTAGCCGCCATTGGATTGAATTCCAGTGACAACGGCCTACTTCAAGCAAAATTTATCGATCAAGAACAACTCGGTTTTGTTGGAGAAGTAACAAAAGTGAATAGTCCATTCCTTCAACTATTATGCGAGCAGCAACTTCTTCCTGTATTAACACCGATTGCTGCGGGTCCAGATGGTACCGTGTTAAATATTAATGCTGACCTTGCCGCAGCTGCGGTCGCTAACGCCTTAAAAGCCGAACATTTTCTCATGGTGACGGATGTCGATGGCGTGATGAAAGATGGAGAGTTGCTTTCTGAACTATCCGAAGCACAGACGAATGAGCTTATTGAAAATGGGGTTATTAGCGGCGGCATGATTCCGAAAGTACAATCAGCGCTCCAAACGTTTTCTGATCATGTGAAACAAGTTCATATCGTATCTGGAAAGAAAGCCTTTTACCAAAATGGTGAATGGCATGGGACAAAATTCATAAAAGAAAAGGTGATTTTATGAGCCACTTATTTCCTACTTACGCTCGCTGGGATGTTACACCCGTTACTGCAAAAGGGGCTTGGCTAACCGATAAAAGCGGAAAAGTCTATTTAGATTTCACTTCTGGAATCAGCGTCTGCAACCTCGGCCATGTTCCGGATCAAGTGAAAAAATCGGTAGAAGAACAGCTATCTAAATTTTGGCATACATCGAATTTATTTCAAATTGAGCTACAAGAAGAAGTGGCCGAACAATTAACAGCAGCATCTGGACTCGACCTCGTCTTTTTTGCTAACAGTGGGGCCGAAGCGAACGAAGCAGCGATTAAGCTTGCCCGTAAAGCGACTGGTCGCAGCAAGGTCATCACGTTTTTCGATTCCTTCCATGGCCGCACATTTGCCACAATGGCTGCTACTGGACAGGATAAAATCAAAATAGGCTTCGGTCCGATGCTACCGACGTTTGAATATGTTTCTTTGAACGATTGGAAAGCACTTGAACAAGCGCTAGATGAAGACACAGCTGCGATTATGTTTGAAGTGATTCAAGGAGAAGGCGGGATCAATTCAGGAGAATCGGAGTTTTTACAAAAAGCAATTGCGCTCGCTCATCAAAAAGGAGCGCTCGTCATTATTGATGAAATACAAACAGGGATTGGTCGAACAGGAAAAGCGTTCGCCTTTCAACATCTCGACCTTGACCCAGATATTGTATCCACAGCGAAAGGAATTGCGAGCGGTCTGCCACTTGGTGCGATCATCGGAAAAAAAGAGCTAGCCACCGCCTTCTCAGCTGGCTCGCATGGCTCGACATTCGGCGGCAATCCTGTGGCACTAGCAGCCGCTAAAGCAACATTGCAAACGATTTTTAATGAGAGTTTTTTAGAGGAAGTAGCTAAAAAAGGAGAAAAGTTTGCAAGTATACTAGAATCCGCTCTCGCCGCTTCCCCACAAGTAAAGAAAATCAAGGGCAAAGGCTTAATGATCGGCATTGAACTCGATCGTGAAGCCGCTCCATTCGTCACCGCTGCTCGTGAAAAAGGATTACTCATTTTAACAGCTGGCACTAACGTCCTTCGCCTTCTTCCACCACTTACGGTAACAGAAGAAGAGATGGAGAAAGCAGTTGAAATCATAGTGGATGTATTAAAATAATAGAAAAAGGGTGTCAATCTCCGACACCCTTTTTCTATTACTTCGCAGACACATACGAGTGTGTTCTCGCATACTTCCAAATAAAACGCGTAGCATACTCTACAATCATTTCCTTATCGTGATCCATAGACGCTACATGATAAGAGTTTGGCAAAGTAACGAGCTGTTTGCTTTTTGATGAAATATATTTATAAATAAAAGTCGTATTTTCTGGTGGAACGACATGATCGATGAAAGATTTAATGCAAAGCGCTGGTACTTTGATATTTGATAGTTTGCTTGGGACCTCTACCATTAAGCTCTGCAATTCACGAATCGCTCGAACAGGTGCTTTATCGTACGTAATTTCATCGACGTGTTTTGCCTTTATATCCGGAGCACCCTCCTCGATAAAACGCGGTGCTGGTGCTTTTTTCAAATATTCAAGCTCTGGAATGGTGAGAGCAGCATTAATGGTGATAATTCCTTCGATATCCTTATACTCCGATGCTAACTTAAGCGTTAACGTACCACCCATTGATTGCCCCATCAAAAATACACGTTTTCCGCGAGCTTTTAATGCGTGATAACCTTCCTTAAAGCTTTCATACCAATCTTCATGCGTACATTTTTCCATATCCAAGTAGTGCGTCCCATGTCCTTTAAGGCGAGGAGCAAGAACAGTAAACCCTTTGGCTGCCAAGCTTTCTCCTAAAAAACGGACACTTTGCGGCGTTCCAATAAAACCGTGAGAAAGCAAAATTCCAATGTCATTTCCTTCAAAATAAAATGCCTCTGCACCTAGTATGACTTTATACTGTTCTTGCATGCTCGTTCCCTCCTACTTTAATTCCGATTATTTTCATAGGTTTATTTTAAGTTTTTATATCCCACTTGTCAACTGTGAATTGAATTTTTATATGACAAACAGTCCCTTTCGTGTGACTCGAACTTAATAGTTTCATTGAACGTAATTATATTCCTATTCCCCTCATTTCACCCATAACTTTCTCCATCCTGTCATCAATATCTATACCATTGAATTTCTCCAACCGCATTTCGCTCACGATTTTCCCGTCACACATAAACAAAACACGCTCCGTCCTAGCCGCAACCTTTGCGTCGTGAGTGACAAGCATAACTGCAGTACCTTCTGCGTTTATTTCAGAAATTGTATCCATAATTTCCTGTGCAGATTTTGAATTAAGTGCGCCAGTCGGCTCATCACCGAAGATGATTTTAGGATTACTAATAAGTGCGCGGCATATTCCCGCACGCTGAAGCTGTCCTCCCGAAACTTGGGTAATATCACGCTGTTCCAGTTCCGCAATACCAACTTTTTTCATAAGTACTCTTGCTTTTTCAATCATCTTCGCAGCGCTTTTTCTGTTATCCCGCATGGAAGGAAGAATAATATTATCAAGAAGGTTCAAGTTTTTAAGTAAAGTCGGTTGCTGAAAAACAAACCCCATTTTTGTTCTGCGTATGTCAGCAAGCTCCTTTTCACTAAATGCTGATAGATCCCTGCCATCAAAAGAAACCTTTCCGCTGTCAATACGATCCATTCCACTCATCGCATACATCAGCGTCGATTTTCCTGAACCAGAAGGCCCCATAACCGAAACGAACTCTCCTTCATTTATTTCTACGGACACTCCATCGAGAACATTATGTTTTTCATTACCTACTCCGAAAGATTTCACTATATTTTCACCGATAATAACCTTTTTCATAATCTACTCCTTCATATTTTCAGATATTTTTATTTTTCCCGCGCTCCATGTGCCGATAATTGTTGCAATAAGTACTGAGCATATCATCATCAATGGACATAATAGATACGCAGAAAGTGGATTGACAACAAAATCAAACGACGACGCTCCAAACGATGAGATCACAGTGCTCACAAGTAGCTCTCCAAGAGTGTTTGCTAGAAGCGTCCCAAGAACCGTTCCTACAATCAGAACAAAGACCGAACGCGAAACATACTGAATTGTAATATCCGAGTTTGTAAAACCTAACGATTTCATTACGGCAATGGAGTATCTGTCCTTTGCAACAAGCATTTTCATAAACAACAGTGTAACTAATACCGCTATAATCAGCGCAACGGCAATTGCAGCATAGGATGCCTTTCCGACGGAGTGTATGGTCGAGCCGAATGTCTGTGTAATATATTCATCAATACTCGAAACCTTTGCAAATATGAACCTATCTGCATATTCCGAAGTCTTTCCTTCAACGAGAGATTGATCCGAAAACTCCGTGTAAATCACACACCACATTATTTCTGCCGAATCGTCAGAGAAAACAGCCTTTGCTGTTTTGCCACCATTAGTAATGTCAGAATAAGTTCCACATACCGTGAGATTCTTCTCCTTCCCCTCAATTACTAGTGTAATGACATCACCGACCTTTTTGCCCAGCTCATCAGCGTTAATAACTGAAAGCGCAATTTCATCTTCTGAGGTGGGTGCTCTGCCTTCGGAATATTCTATTGGAAATATCGAATGGTCGCCAAGCTCAATTTTTATTCCTTCCTCTGACCCATCATCCGTTTTTGCTTTGAATGTTTTCGTCGTAAGGACAGTATATTTAACTATAGCCCTGTCACGATCCAGCACATTTACAATTTCCATTGCTTTTTTAGAAATATTGTCAGTCTGCTGAATGTCAATACGCATATCACTATTTCCTATCCCCATATATGTGATAAAGTTTTTTGAGGAAATAGTGTTGTACAGGTTCTGTGGAACGATAATGATAAATGTCGAAATCACAAGCACCACAAGCATTGTCATGTAAAGACTTTTTCTCATAAGAATATCTTTTACTCCTAGAAAAACATTGGTGTTAAGCAACCTGTTTCCACTTAGACAAAAACGTTTCGCTCCTACAGATTTTTCCTGTGAAGTGCCAAATCTTATAGCTTCCACCGCTGATATTTTTTGAAAACGTTTCAGCACTTTGCTTACATACGAAATAATGGCAAGGAACACAATAAATATACCGATTATTCCAAAAAATAAAGCGAGAGAAGATTTTTCACTTTCGCCCATATAAAGCCGTATATTTTCAAGAAGCATGCCCCTGAACACAAAGGAAAGTGCAAGCCCAAGAATACAACCAGTTGCTGCAATAACTGCGTATTTCGCAAGATAAATCTTTTTTATGTCAGAAACACGTAGCCCTATTGCTTTCATAACACCTATTTCACGGTAATCGTCTTCAATTTTCGCAAGAAGCGTAAAGCGTATGCACATAAATGTAATGGCAACGACAAGTACACTTATAAGCAGTATGACTGCAATCATCAGCCCATCGGAAATGGCATTAAGCATTTTGAAGAGCGGATATGTAATTGTCGGTCCGTTTGCTTCAAGTCCTGCGGAGGTGTAAGCAGTTTCAAATGTGCCAATTTCAGACAAGTTCTTTAACCTGAACTCAATCAGATATTCCGTGCTCCCGAAATCCTTTATTGCTGCATAATCATTTTCGCTCACAAGAAACCTCTTTGACGAAGCAAGTAACGAATTCATCTGTGAATCACGAAAAAATCCCGCAACGGTAAAATTCTTTCCATCTATCACAACTTTGTCACCGACTTTTGCAATGCCTTCCTTCATATAACCTACTGGAACATAAACCTCCCCATCGGATACGTTGATAATATTTCCGTCAAGATCAAGGAGATAATCAAATTTTTCATTCTGTGTACTGAAACCGTTATCTTGAACAGTGTCCGCAAGCGAGGTTCCATCAATTACAATCTTTGCACTGTCAACATTGAGAAATTCAACCACTTGAAATTCATCAACATTGCTATTCTGCTCTGCGAAATTCGCAAGTCGTCCAATATCAATATCTCCTGAATGCATCTGCATAAAATGCGAGGTTTTCGCTTGCTTCATGAGTGTATCGATCGAACCCGAAAGATTTACGACCAATATCGCCGAGAGAGCAACAAGCATAGCTGCGACAGCGACAAATATCGTTGTTGTCAGCGTGATCAGTTTGCTTTTTAAAATATCATTACGGATTATTTTGTAATACATAAGTCACCTCTGTTTTCAAATTGTATAAAGCGAAATTTTAATCAGCGGGGGGTGTTCTTCATCAATTATTCATTGTTATTTCTATCTCCCCCATCAAACATCTTCATCATGTACGTAAGACTTCCGCTTTCGACACCGAGTAGCCTTTCTACGTTGAAAATAAGCGCCTGTATACGTGAAACCCGCTCTTCATTCGTCATATTCACCATATCATCATCAAAAATTGTATTCGCATACACCACAATCATTTCCATACATTCATATGGATACGACGTATTGAATAGACCTTGTTCAATGCCCTCACAAATTATTTTCGTCATTATTGGTGGAACGCCGTTGATTATGACCTTTTGTATTTTCTGATGCATAAGCGCATTTTGCGGCCTATGAATGTGTTCCATTATTTCCTGACTGCCTCCTCCACTGATGTTCAATGACATGACAACGCGGATAATGCGGTCGACTACGGGTATGTTCTTATCTGCAGCAATTGCTTGCGCCGTCTCTAAAAGACGGATACTATAACGCTCAATCAGCGCATCCATAATATCCTCCTTCGACTTAAAATGATGATACAACGTTCCCCGCGCAATCCCGACCTTTTCAAGAATATCGTTTGTACTCGTTCCATCAAAACCTTTCTGAGCGAAAAGTTCATCTGCCGCATCAAGTATTTCGTTCCTGCGTTCCTCAGCTTTTTTTATAACTCTCATTTTTACAGCTCCTCCTAATAGACCGACTGTCTGTCTAGTTCGTTACATAATATTACCATGATATTAGTTTAAAATAAAGCTCAATTAAACATTTATTAGAAAAATTAGGTTTTTAACAGCGTTAACTTAGGCGATTCGATGATTTGTTTGTCTTTTTTACTGAACTCCCACACACAAAAAAGCCTCCCAAGCATCTACTTGGGAGGTCGACTCATTATCGTTTTTTAATTTCTTCTAATAATAACTTGTTCAGCACAGCTGGGTTCGCTTGTCCTTTAGAGGCTTTCATGATTTGACCTACTAGGAAGCCTGTTGCTTTGCTTTTTCCGTTTTTGAAGTCTTCGATTGATTGCGGGTTCGCATCTAATGCGTCATTGATGAATTTCAATAACACACCTTCATCGGAAATTTGAACAAGGCCTTTTTCTTTGACGATTTTCTCTGCATCGCCGCCGTTTTCGATTAATTCTTTGAATACTTTCTTGGCGATTTTTGAAGAGATTGTGCCTTTTTCAATTAAACGAATCATGCCAGCTAAACCTTCTGGTGTCAATTCACATTCAGCTAGCTCTTTGCCTTCTGCGTTTAAATAAGCGGATACTTCGCCCATTAACCAGTTAGAAGCAAGTTTGGCATCAGCATCTGCTGCCACCGTTGCTTCGAAAAAGTCCGCCATTTCTTTCGTAATCGTTAATACGTTCGCATCATGTGAAGGTAAGCCAAGCTCGTTCATGTAACGTTCTTTTCGCTGATCTGGAAGCTCAGGAATCGACGCACGCACACGCTCTTTCCACTCGTCATCGATGTGGATGTCAACTAAATCTGGCTCAGGGAAGTAACGATAATCGTCGGAGCCTTCTTTCACACGCATTAATAATGTTCGACCAGTCGCTTCGTCAAAACGACGAGTTTCTTGATCGATCACACCGCCAGATATTAGCACATCTGCTTGGCGTTTTTCTTCATACTCTAATCCTTTACGAACAAAGTTAAAAGAGTTTAAGTTTTTCAACTCAGTTTTTGTACCGAATTCTTCTTGACCGTATGGGCGTAACGAAATATTGGCGTCACAACGAAGTGAGCCCTCTTCCATTTTACAGTCAGATACTTCTGTATATTGGATGATTGATTTTATTTTTTCAAGATAAGCATAAGCTTCTTCTGGTGTGCGAATATCCGGCTCAGATACGATCTCCACAAGCGGCGTTCCTTGGCGGTTGTAATCACATAAAGAAACGTTACCAGCATGCGTTAATTTACCGGCATCTTCTTCCATATGGATACGCGTAATACCGATTTTTTTCTTTTTGCCGTCTACTTCAATTTCGATCCAGCCATTTTCACCGATTGGTTGATCGAACTGCGAAATTTGGTAAGCTTTCGGATTATCTGGATAAAAATAGTTTTTACGATCAAACTTTGTGATAGGTGCGACTTCGCAATTCAATGCCATCGCCGCTTTCATCGCAAATTCGACGACGCGTTCGTTGACAACCGGAAGTACACCTGGGTAACCTAAGTCAACGACCGTTGTATTTGTGTTCGGTTCTGCACCAAAGTGAGCAGGTGCTGATGAAAAGATTTTTGAATTCGTTTTTAGCTCTACATGGACTTCTAATCCAATGACCGTTTCAAAGTTCATTTTGTTCACCCCTTACAATGTTGGTTTTTGTTTATGAAAGTCTGTTGCTTGTTCGAATGCGTGAGCAACACGATATACTGTTTTCTCATCAAAATGCTTACCGATGATTTGTAGACCGAGTGGCATACCATTTGACAAGCCACATGGAACAGAAATACCAGGTACGCCTGCTAAGTTAACAGGAATCGTTAAAAGGTCGTTCGCATACATCGTTAATGGATCATTAATGATTTCACCAATTTTAAACGCTGGTGTTGGCGTTGTTGGACCGATGATGACATCATAGTTTTCAAATACATCTTCAAAGTCTTTTTTGATTAATGTACGGACTTGCTGTGCTTTTTTGTAATACGCATCATAGTAACCAGAGCTTAATGCAAATGTTCCAAGCATAATACGGCGTTTGACTTCATCACCAAAGCCTTCCGCACGCGTTTTCTTGTAAAGGTCGATTAAGTTTTCAGCATTTTCTGCGCGGTAGCCGTAGCGAATACCGTCAAAGCGAGCTAAGTTAGAAGATGCCTCAGAAGAAGCTAATAAGTAGTAAGTCGCCACTCCATATTTAGAATGTGGAAGAGACACTTCATCCCAAGTTGCACCCATGCCTTCTAACACTTTCAATGCATCAAGAACGGATTGACGTACCTCTTCTGACACACCTTCACCAAGGTATTCTTTCGGCACAGCAATACGAAGACCTTTCACATCACCAGTTAATGCTTGTGTATAAGAATCAACTGGAATGTTCGCAGATGTAGAATCATGCGGATCAACACCAGAAATCGCTTCTAGTAAGTACGCATTGTCCTCAACATTACGTGTAATCGGGCCAATTTGATCTAAGGAAGAAGCGAAAGCGATCAAACCGAAACGAGATACACGTCCGTATGTAGGTTTCAATCCTACGACACCACAGAAAGCGGCTGGTTGACGAATCGAACCACCTGTATCCGAACCTAGAGAAAATGGTACTTCTCCTGCAGCTACAGCAGCGGCTGAACCACCTGAAGATCCACCTGGTACGCGATCTAAATCCCATGGATTACGCGTTTTTTGATAGCTAGAGTTTTCTGTTGAAGACCCCATCGCAAATTCATCCATGTTTAATTTACCGATCGTGATCGTTTCAGCTTCATGAAGCTTGTTCATGACTGTTGCATCGTAGATCGGGTCGAAGTTATTTAAAATTTGACTTCCGCTCGTTGTGCGCAATCCTTTTGTAACGATATTATCTTTAATTCCAATCGGCATCCCAAATAAAAGACCTTTCGCCTCATCTGTTCCGATTTTTGCTTGTAATGCTTCTGCTTGTTTGCGAGCATTTTCTTCGTTTAATGTGATAAAAGCTTGAACCTTGTCCTCTACTTCTTGAATTCTTTTATAAGATTCATCCACTAAATCAGGGATGGATACTTCTTTTTTATGTAAAAGATCGTGAAGCTCAGTCAGCTTATGATTAAATAATGTCATCCTGTTCCCTCCTTACTCAATAATAGATGGCACGCGAATTTGCCCATTTTGATGATCCGGGGCATTTTTCAATACTTCCTCTTGCGGAAGGCCTGGTTTCGCCTCATCTTTACGCATAATGTTTTTCATATCTAAAACATGGGATGTTGGTAATACATCCGTTGTATCTAGCTCATTTAATTGCTCAGCAAAAGAGATAATGGCATCAAGATGAGATGTAAATTTCTCTACCTCTTCATCAGTCACCGCAAGGCGCGCTAAATTCGCCACATGTCTCACTTGTTCTTCTGTAATACGTGTCAATTTCCTTCACCTCCATAAAAATTAAAGCGTGTCACAATACTATTCATCTTATCAAATTTCCTGAGTTTATAGCAATTCGCACAAAGTTTATTTTACCATGCTCGTACTCTTTCTAGTAGCTTCTTATTAAAAGAAATAACCTCCAAGCTTATTCACTCGGAGGTTATTTCTCACTTTAATTACTGCTTTTGGAATTGCTCTTCTTCTGTTGAGCCTTTAAGAGCTGTAGTAGAAGATTCTCCGCCAGTAACAACCATCGATACTTGGTCGAAGTAGCCTGTTCCTACTTCACGTTGGTGGCGTGTTGCTGTGTAGCCATCTTTTTCAGCATTGAATTCTGCTTGTTGAAGTTCAGAGTAAGCACCCATGCCGCGATCTTTGTAGCCAAGAGCCAATTGGAACATGCTGTGGTTAAGCGCATGGAACCCAGCTAATGTAACGAATTGGAATTTGTAACCCATTTTCCCAAGTTCGACTTGGAACTTCTCAATCGTTTCGTCATCAAGTTTTGCTTTCCAGTTAAATGAAGGCGAGCAGTTGTAAGCAAGTAATTTTCCTGGGAATTTCTCATGAATCGCTTCAGCGAAACGACGTGCTTCTTCAAGGTTCGGTTCAGACGTTTCACACCAGATTAAGTCAGCGTATGGCGCATAAGCAAGACCGCGAGAAATCGCTTGATCCAAACCAGCTTTTACTCGGTAGAAGCCTTCAGATGTGCGCTCACCTGTGATGAATGGTGCATCGTAAGAATCGACATCGCTTGTAATTAAATCCGCTGCGTTCGCATCCGTACGTGCAATCAATACAGTTGGCGTGCCCATAACATCCGCTGCTAGACGAGCTGAAATTAAGTTACGAACCGCTGTTTGTGTTGGAAGAAGTACTTTTCCGCCTAAGTGACCACATTTTTTCTCAGAAGAAAGTTGATCTTCAAAGTGAACACCTGCCGCACCTGATTCAATCATGCCTTTCATTAATTCGAATACGTTCAGTTGTCCACCGAAACCAGCTTCTGCATCAGCAACGATTGGCGCAAAGTAATCGATCGAGTCGTCACCTTCCATATGAGCAATTTGGTCGGCACGTTGAAGCGCTTGGTTAATACGTTTCACAACGCTTGGTACACTGTTGGCCGGATATAAACTTTGGTCAGGATACATATGTCCAGAAAGGTTGGCATCGGCTGCTACTTGCCAGCCGCTCAAGTAGATCGCTTTTAAACCAGCTTTCACTTGTTGAACCGCTTGGTTACCCGTTAGTGCGCCAAGTGCATTAATGAAGTTTTCTGTTTTCATATAGTTCCATAGCTTTTCAGAACCGCGGCGTGCGAGTGTATGTTCAATGTCAATTGATCCACGAAGCTTGATAACTTCCTCGGCAGAATATGGACGAGTGACTCCTTGCCATCTTGCATCGTTTTCCCAGCTTTCTTGTAATTGTTGTACGCGTTCGTTTGTCATGATAATTCCTCCCCAATGTTTTTTTATATTAAAGAATTTTGTAACCTGGTAAAGTTAAAAACTCCTCAAATTCATCTTGAACAATTAATTGATCAAATAGCTGAGCCGCTTCTTCAAATCGGTTAGAAGCAAATATTTCTTCTCCTACTTCTTGCTTCAATTTTTCTACTTCTTCTTCTTTTAATTGTTTATATAATTCCATTGTCACTTTGCGGCCGTCAGTTAATACACCTTTTGGATGTCTAATCCACTGCCATAATTGAGCACGTGAGATTTCCGCAGTCGCCGCATCTTCCATTAAATTATGTAGCGGTGCTGCTCCACGTCCGCTTAACCAGGAGGCGATGTATTGAATGCCTACACTAACATTGACGCGGACTCCTTGTTCAGTAATGTCACCAGCTGGTACGGCAAGCAAATCTTCAGCAGAAACTTGAACGTCTTCCCTCTTTTTCGATTCAATCTGGTTGGACTCTTTCATTTCAGCGTTAAATGCCTCAAGTGCAACAGGAACAAGGCCTGGATGAGCGATCCAAGTGCCGTCATGTCCATTTTTGGCTTCACGCTCTTTATCTGCCCGTACTTTTGCATAGGCTTCTTCGTTTTTCTGCTCATCGCCCTTAACCGGAATTTGAGCCGCCATTCCTCCAATGGCCGGAGCTTTTCGGCGGTGGCATGTTTTGATCGTCAGTTGTGAGTAAGCGCTCATAAATGGAACCGTCATTGTTACTTGAGCCCGATCTGGTAAAATCACATTCTCTTGATTTCTGAACTTTTTAATGTAGCTGAAAATGTAATCCCAGCGTCCACAATTCAAACCAGCGGAATGATCACGCAGCTCGTATAAAATTTCATCCATTTCAAATGCTGCGACAATCGTTTCGATTAATACAGTCGCTTTAATGGTACCTCGTGGAATGCCGATATACTTTTGGGCAAAAAGGAAGACATCATTCCAAAGCCTCGCCTCTAAATGACTTTCAAGCTTCGGCAAATAAAAGTATGGCCCTGTGCCATTTTCAACTTGCTTCAAGGCATTGTGGAAGAAGAATAAACCGAAATCGAAAAGACTTCCAGATATTGGTTTCCCATCGAGCTGTACGTTCTTTTCTTCTAAATGCCAGCCTCGTGGGCGAACAATAAGCACAGCTGTTTCCTCTTTTAGTTCATATTTCTTTCCGTTAGGGTTTTCAAAGCTAATTGTGCGGTTCACCGCATCTCGCATATTGATTTGTCCTTCGATGATGTTGTCCCATGTTGGTGAAGTTGCATCCTCAAAGCAAGCCATATAACATTTGGCGCCCGAGTTCAGTGCATTGATGACCATTTTCCGGTCTACTGGGCCGGTAATTTCTACTCGGCGATCTTGGAGGTCTTTTGGTAGTGGCGCAATGGACCATTCGCTGTTGCGGATATGTGCTGTTTCTTCTAGGAAGTCTGGTTGTTTACCTTGGTCAAACTCTTTTTGTCTTTCTTGACGCTTTTGCAGAAGTTCAAGTCTACGTTCTCCAAAGCGCCGTTCGAGCTGTTCAATAAACTGTAGTGCATCAGGTGTTAGAATTTCTTCATACCCAGGTCGCATCGTCCCTGTTACGTTAATGCCAGCTGTTTGAGTGGCCATAAACTCCATCCCCTCTTTTGTTATATTACAGTTGTTTCTTCTGTTACTCGTATTATATAACAGAAAATATTAGAAGTGAACAGATTTTTCAAATAATTTTAAATTTTCCTTCGACAAATTTCCGCAAAAAAAAGAGCGGGCTCACCGCTCTTCTATTCATAAATATGAACAGATGGTTTATCTGCATTCGGTTTTTTAACAATTAGCGCTTCTGGTCCGCTCGTCGATGTGATCTTTACTTCGACCGGAATGTACGCAGGAAAATGATCCATTGTTAATCCAGTAACAAATTGGGTAAACCCAATCGCTTCTGCTTTTCCGTAGAATTGAATCGGAATTTCAATACTTAAGCTCACTAGCTCATCCCCGTGATACAATGCTTTTCCAACTACACCATTATAATTTTTAAAGTATTTTTCCACATCTTGTTTAAAGTTTAAAAAGTAGTTCAGATCATCTTTGCGTTCTTTGTCTGCTTCAGGTGATGGGAATAAATAATATTTCTCATTGACTGCTTGCCATTTTCCAATCGTATCCTCATCTTCATCTAGATGCGTGTAGGCGATGAAATTTCCCGGAACAACCGAGTTTTGGGCTTGCTGTTGAAATAAAGCGATTGTTACCGGTACATCCTTTAAACCTTTTGTCGTTCGCACTCGCTTCGCTACTTCTTCAGCAATTTTCTTTCCTTCTCGTTCTATCACTTCATCCGGAATTCTGTGTTCATACTGAGCACCATATTTTTCTTTCGTATAATAGTGAACAGAGTTTAATGCTAATCCAATCACTGCTCCACTCAATTCTAATGAATTATCTTTCGTTTTCGTTAAATAATTATGCTCCATAATATGAGCTAAATAGATCGGGCTTTTCTCATTGCGCTCTTGCGCCGAGCCTTTGCCGTTGTCGACCGGGTTTAACCCTAGGTTCTCTTCCGGCTTCATCTCTTTTTCTTTTAGCTGCGCGTCTGTATATTTTCGATTTAACCAAGCTTGGACCGTATCTTTCTCAAGCATTTGTCCTTCTTGGAACAAGTAGCTTTCTGGAGAAAAGTTCTCCTGAGCAATTCGCATTAACCCTGTTTCAAACTCAACGATATCATAGCGAGTATTTAAATTAGCAACGACCATTCCTCTTGCTTTTCCCGGTTTAAACGGTGTGAGCGTTCGATAAAAATCTTCAGAGATTTGGTAATTCGGAATGATCGCTTTCTCTCCTTTGCCATCACCTTTAATGATTTCTTCCGTTTTTTCTAATTTCGGCGCACAACCACCGATGAGCAAAGAAGCCGTCAGTGCCGCCAAAAATATTTTCTTCTTCAAACGAGCCACCTCTTATTAATTAAGTTCGTCCAATAACTTTTGTTCATCCCATACGTCAATGCCTAATTCCGTCGCTTTTGCTAATTTAGAACCTGCTTCTTCCCCAGCAATGACAAGATCAGTCTTTTTGCTCACACTACCTGATACTTTTCCACCAAGTACTTCTATGCGTTCTTTCGCTTCATTACGCGTCAACTGATGTAATTTGCCTGTTAAGACGACCGTTTTTCCAGCAAAGAAAGAATCGGACTGCTCCATTGCCGCAAGCTTCGGACCTTTATACACCATGTCAACACCAGCTGCTTTAAGATGTTCGATGAGTTCTGCCACTTCTGGCAAGTGAAAATAAGCAACAATTGCTTCAGCCATCTTATCACCGATTTCATGAATGGCCGTTAATTGTTCAAAATCCGCTTCAGCCAATGCGTCCATCGTTTCAAAGTGTTGCGCCAATGTTTTCGCTGCTTTTGCCCCAACATGACGAATACCTAAGCCAAACAATAATTTTTCTAGCGAATTTTCCTTTGATGCTTCAATTGCTTGAAGTAAATTGTCAGCTGATTTTTCACCCATGCGCTCTAAGTTGATAAGCTGTTTTTTCGTTAGCTTGTAGAGATCGGATACATCTTGAATAAGCTGTTCGCGGTACAGCTGAGCCACCACTTTTTCACCGCAACCATCAATGTTCATCGCATTACGGGAAACGAAGTGAATCATCCCTTCCCGAATTTGTGCAGGACATTTCGGATTCATACAACGAAGAGCCACTTCTTCTTCTAACCGAACGAGTTCCCCTTCGCATTCCGGACATTGCGTCGGCATATGAAACTCCTCTTCCTCGCCTGTTCGGCGTTCCGCAATCACATTGACAACTTCTGGAATGATATCTCCCGCTTTTTTGATGACGACGTAGTCACCAAGCTTAATGTCCTTTTCTCTAATTAAATCCTCATTGTGTAAAGAAGCGCGTTGTACCGTTGTTCCCGCTACACGTACTGGTTGTAAAATCGCGGTCGGGGTTACAACGCCTGTCCGTCCGACACTTAACGTAATGTCAATTAACTTCGTCACAACTTCTTCAGCCGGAAATTTGTATGCAATCGCCCAGCGTGGGCTTTTCGCTGTTGTTCCAAGCTCCTGTTGCTGTTCAAGTGAATCGACTTTGATGACAATTCCATCAATTTCGTAAGGTAGGCTAGGACGTTTATCTACCCAACTTGCCACATAGTCAATTACTTCATCGATATTATCGCATACTTTTCGCTTTTTGTTCGTTTTAAAGCCTAAATCATCAAGTAAATCAAGGCCAGCGCTATGAGAAGTCACCCCAGTTTCTCCGGGATTGGCTACACCATATAAGAAAATATCGAGATTACGAGAAGCCGCAATCCGAGGGTCGAGCTGGCGCAAAGAACCGGCTGCTGCATTGCGTGGGTTGGCAAAGGGCTCCTCACCCTTTTCATCTTTAATTGCGTTCAATGCAATAAATGACTGCTTCGGCATAAATGCCTCGCCCCGCACTTCTAATGTAAAGGGCTGATTAATCCGTAACGGAATCGAGCGAATCGTTTTTAAATTAGCGGTAATATCTTCACCTGTCGTTCCATCTCCACGGGTCGCTCCTTGAACAAATAATCCTTGTTCATATTTTAACGAAACGGCCAGTCCATCAATTTTCAACTCACAGACGTAAGAATAGCTTTCCTCGCCAATCGCCTGTTTTACTTTACGATCAAAATCGCGTAAATCTCCTTCATTAAAAGCGTTGCCTAAACTTAACATCGCTGTATCATGACGGACTTTATTAAACATCTCCAGCACCTCCCCCCCTACGCGCTGAGTAGGGGAATCTGGTGTTTGTAAATCTGGAAATTCATTTTCTATCTTGATTAATTCTTGCATTAAACGATCATATTCAGCGTCAGGTACAGACGGTTGATCCAGCACATAGTACTCATAATTATATTGATTCAATACATTATGTAGTTCCTGTACTCGTTGTGTTGCTTTAGTTCTGTCCATCAAGACACCCTTTCTCTTTAAACTTTTTCAATCGGTGCAAATTTAGCCAACAGTCGCTTAATGCCAGTCGGACTTGGAAAAGCAATATCTAATTCGACGCCATCTCCACTGCCTTTCACGCTAACGACCGTACCCGTGCCCCATTTCTTATGGCTCGCTTTATCGCCTACTTTCCAGTCCGTACTGCTACTAGCTGTATTGATTCGCGGACGTGCCACTGGACGTCGTGGTACCTGGGATTGAGCTCGCACTCCAAATGGCGTGTTGACTCTTTCAGCAGCTGCCATATTATCAATCAAATCTGCTGGAATTTCACCAATAAAACGCGACACTGGATTCATATTTGTTCGACCATATAAGGTGCGCATTTGAGCATTTGTTAAATATAACTCTTCTTCTGCTCTAGTAATTCCGACATAAGCTAAACGTCTCTCTTCTTCCATTTCTTCCTCTTCCATTAATGAGCGACTATGGGGGAACACCCCTTCTTCCATACCCATTAAAAAGACGACTGGGAACTCAAGACCTTTAGCAGAGTGCAAAGTCATTAATACGACTGCATCTTGTTCTTCCTCTTCTTTGCCGAGCTGGTCGATATCCGCTACAAGCGCCAAATCGGTTAAAAAGGCGATTAAACTTTTATCCTCATTCGCCTCTTCAAAGCTGTTCGTTACAGATAAAAACTCTTCAATATTTTCAAGTCGACTTTGCGATTCGATCGTTTTTTCTGCTTTTAACATATCACGATAACCTGTACGCTCTAACACTTCTTCTACTAGTTCAGACACAGACAAATATTCTTGCTGCTGTGTATACGTTTCAATTAATCGACGAAACTCAATCGCTGTTTTCGCCGCTTTCCCACTTAAACCGATAAAATCCGCTTCTGCTAACGCTTGATACATCGTTATATCGTTTTCTTGGGCGTAACGAGAAATCTTATCGAGTGAAGTAGAGCCAAGGCCACGCTTTGGCACATTAATAATTCGCTGCAAGCTAATATCATCATCTGGATTGGCAATTAAACGTAAATAAGCTAACAAGTCTTTAATCTCTTTACGATCATAGAACTTGATTCCGCCGACAATTGTATACTCAATATTCGACTTCATCAATACTTCCTCGATCACACGAGATTGGGCATTGGTACGATATAAAATCGCCACATCTGACCGTTTTCGCTTGCCGCTATCAGTCATTTCTTTAATTTTTCCAGTGACAAACTGCGCTTCCGTTTGCTGATTATCCCCACGATAATAAGACAGTTTACGCCCTTCTTGATTTTCCGTCCATAACTTCTTCGGCTTACGATTCGAATTGTTTTTGATCACTTCATTCGCCGCTTGTAAAATCAATTGCGTCGAGCGATAATTTTGCTCAAGAAAAATCGATCTTGATTGCGGATAATCCTTTTCAAATGACAAGATATTCGCAATATCTGCGCCACGCCAGCGATATATCGATTGATCTGAGTCCCCAACCACACATAAATTATGGAAGCGGCTCGCTAATAGTTTCACTAACATATATTGGGCTCGATTCGATATGGATAGGTAAGCTTTTGATACGATCTCCAGCTTTTCCCCCCATTCACACCGTACGTGCGAGTTTCCCCGCATACGGCGTTCCATCAACTTGTTATCATCAAGCTACTATTTTATCGTTTCCAACCAACTTGCGAAGTTTGTTGATTTTGTCTAAGGCTTTACTATCTAAGTTCAGTTTTTGAAGGTATTTCTGAATAGTTGCTTCCTCTGTTGAATGAATCAACTTGTGGACATCTTTCGTTAGGAATATCAAGTTTTTGTACCCATCACTTCCACCTTTACTTCTCGGTGTCTTATGATGAACTTCCATATCCCCAATCCCTAAAAGTACTTTCGTTATTCCACATTGTCCAAGCTGACCTACATAAAGGGAAATTCGGTTATCATTATATTCCATACTTTGACCAGTCACTGGGTTTTTCATAAGATGATAAATAATTGCTTGATTATACCCCTTAAGCTGATCATGAACTTTCTGTCTTCCCAATACCGTATAAGGGCAAATGTCCTGACTAAAATTAGTTGGGTATTTCGTTTTTATATGGTCGATAGGAAAAACATTAATGCCATGTATGAAAACCACTTTTCCTTTGAATTTAGGATATAGCTTTTTAAATGTGTTAGACTCTGTACCTTTCTGACTTAGAATCGTTTTCGTTCGGTTGTATAAGGTCTTTCTGACCGAGAAACCAATTTTACTAAAATCAACAGTGATATGTGTCGCATATCGGTAATAATTTTGAATACCTACAATCATCGCATTAAGTTTAGATACTTCTTTTTGACTGGTTTCCACTTGTTTGATTTGCTCTAGTAGTTTGGAAACAGCCTTCTTTTTCGCTTTATCGCTCATATTTGTTTTGGCTACGAACTTTTTCTTCTTCGGTATTGCTTTCATTTTAAATCCTAGAAATTCGGAATGTTTCTTCCGTAAATTAATCACCTTAGATTTCTCAGGACTCGTTTCAAGCCCCAATCTTTCTTGTAGCCATTTCTTTACGGCTTCAAAAACAATGAAAGCGTCTTTATGATTTCGACAAAAGATCTTAAAATCGTCTGCATAACGAACAATAAACATTTCCTTTAATCTGGTCTGTTTTATTGCCCTATATTTCGCGCTCTGATCAAAGACCAATCTTTTACCAATCATTCTTTCCCGATTATAGTTCTTTTTTGTTTCGAAAGTTTCCCATTGACTGCTGACCCACCAATCTAACTCGTTTAGCACAATGTTGGACAATAATGGTGAAAGAATCCCACCTTGTGGAGTCCCTTTCTTTGGTACCCCGATACCTTTAATTTCTGCTTTAAGCATTTTAGATAAGATACTTATAACTTTCTTATCTTGAATACCAAATGACCATATCTGCTTTAATAATTTCTCTTGGTTGACATTATCAAAGAACCCCTTGATGTCTACATCAACCACATAATGAAGTTTATTTTTATTCACCAAACTAACAGCTCTTGATAATGCGTGATTTGCACCTCTGTTTGGTCGAAAACCATAGCTATGATGATGAAATTTTGCTTCACAGATAGGTTCGAGAATTTGTTTTACACATTGTTGAATAACGCGGTCTTCTATAGTCGGTATTCCTAAAGGTCTCATTGTACCATCTTGTTTTGGGATCTCTACCTGTCGGACAGAGTGCGGTTTAAAATCAACCATCCTATTCCTTACATAATGAATAAGGCGATTAGGATCTTTTTCACCTATATCAAGAATGGTGTTTTCATTCGTTCCACTTGTTTTACTTCCGTGGTTCTTTTTGATATTACGGTAGGCTAATTTAATATTTCTTTCATCAATGATGAGATCATATAGCTTTCGAAACGTATAGCCATTTTTACTTTGAGCATATAGCGTATCTAACTCTTCTTGAAAGTCATAGTATTCATTATTACGCAGTTTTTGCTTCTTCTTTAGCTTTTGGTTGTTATCAGTCAACTAATCACCACCCAATTAATGGTTAGCTTTCGTTTCTCTTAGTCATACTCGAACCTGATAGACAATAAATGTAGTTGCTTTAACAAATTGACTAGTGGCTATCCCTCCATGATGTTTCCATCACTTCCCCGGTACTGTGCCACCACTATCACTGACATAAAGATAAGTTATGGCTTCTTGCCTTTCCTTATCACCGTTTCAACGGCAGGTAAGACCTCCACGTTGTCAGCTTCCCACGTTCCAATGATTTTATCTGTACATTCACTTTTAGGTGAATCCTCTAGCCCTGCTAGCTTAGACATGCCTATAACACGACAAGGTGTTTCATAAAGACAACTCTTACTCCACCTCACTAGCACCACGCATCGTGGTAATACCATTTCTAGTATCTATACCTCTAGAGCCGTACATTCGGATTTTCGTCAGTTGGCTTTTTCGCACCAACATTCTCACCATAAGCGATTTATAGACCCCCGGCTTATTTGTTGCGCCTTCCACCTCTGGAAAGCTTGCGTCAACTTGACTTGTTACGGCAACATTCAGCCGACTTCACCGAGCTTATAACCCCAAGACACTAACTTATCTTGACGCTATTCGGAGGATTAGGGAGAGCCTTTCATGGCGTTACCCACTCATTCGACTCTTCAAATCATTAGTTCTCCTAGCTTTATGCTAGTGGCTAATCTTTTCAATTAGCAACGTGTCGCACTATCTTGATACTCATCCACGTGAATGTATTGGAATCTCCGCTGATAAAACTCCAACACTTCCGGAACGCGCTGGAACAATTGAATGGTGATCATAATTAAATCATCGAAGTCTAACGCTTGATTTTTCTTTAGTCGTTTTTGATACTCGGTATACACTTCACTGACGACTTGATCCATGTAGCCACCTTGACTTTTGCTAAACGTTTCAGGATCAATTAGTTCATTTTTAGCGGAACTAATGGAAGCCAATAAACCACGAGGGTCAAACTTCTTCGGATCAAGGTTTTTTTCCTTTAAAATCCCCTTAATTACCGATTGCTGATCGGTCGAGTCTAAGATAGTAAAGTTGCGATTGTAACCGATACGGTCGATATCTCTCCGTAAAATTCGGACGCACATTGAGTGGAAAGTGGAAATCCAAATATCCTCTGCTGCGCCACCAAGCAATCTGCCAATCCGCTCTTTCATCTCACGCGACGCCTTGTTGGTGAAGGTAATCGCGAGAATATTATACGGATTCACACCCTTTTCCACCATTAAATAAGCAATTCGATGAGTAAGCACTCTCGTTTTACCCGAACCGGCTCCTGCCATAATCAATAACGGACCTTCCGTCGTCTTCACTGCTTCCTGCTGTTCAGGGTTTAAGCCTGTTAATAATTTTTCAGTTAAAAAATTCATTCTTCCACCACCTACAAACATATGTTCTTATTATACACTATTTTTCACTGCTGTAACGGTTTTTATTGCTTCTGTTAACTGTTCATAGATGACATTACCGATCACAACGATATCCGCATATTGAGCCATTTCTTTTGCTTGGTTGGCCGTCTGAATACCACCACCGTAAATAAATGTCGTATTGTTTAGCGTCTCGCTTACTGCTTTGACAACTTCTACATCCCCATATATGCCACTGTATTCTAAATAAAATAACGGCAGACGCATCATATTTTCTGCCATCATAGCGTAAGCAACAATATCCTCTTTAGATAGCGAAGCTTTTGCTTCCGTTAACACAGCCGCTTTGCAATCAGGATTAGCAATACAATATCCTTCTGCATAGATCTCTTCCCAATCCATCAATTCACCGAATTCTTTGATCGCCTCATGATGGAGACCCGTAATCCATTCTACTTTCTGACTATTAAGCACCGTCGGGATAAAATATAAATCGAATCCTGGTGTGATCGATTCAATAGTAGAAACTTCCAGCACACATGGCACAGTATATCGACGAACTCGCGCCATTAAATCAAGGACATTCTCTAGTGTAACCCCATCACTGCCCCCAATTAAAATTGCATCCGTACCCGACTCGCATAATCTTTCTAATTTCTCGTCATCTATCTCTTTATTTGGATCTAACTTAAACACATGACGCCATTCGCGCACATCATACATCTAATTTCCTCCCATTCTATATTCAAAAAACAGCCAAATCTTTGGCACCCTTCATTATAACATTAAAACAAGGGCCTGACCCCCATCGCATCATGTATATATGCAGTGGGAATCAGACCCTTTATTTTTATTATTCGGACGGTTCTTTAATTCGGTCAAGAACGAGCTGATATGCATCATTTCCGTAGTTTAAACAACGCTTGACACGAGAAATAGTAGCCGTAGATGCACCCGTACCCGCTTCAATCTTATGGTAAGTTTTCCCTTCCTTAAGCATACGAGCAACTTCAAGGCGCTGAGCGAGTGACTGAATTTCATTGACTGTGCAAAGGTCATCGAAAAATAAATAACATTCTTCTAAATCACGAAGAGACAAAATTGCCTCAAATAGCTGATCTAGCTCTTTTCCACGTAACTTTTCAATCTGCATATGATGCTTCAAACCCCTTCGCTAATTATTTTGCAAATTCAACTATTTGATTGAGCCCTTTTGAAGCAGGAATCACTTGAATCCATGTTTTTCCGGGGATAAAATCAAGCATTGATCCTTTTTTAAAAGGAATAATACGTCCGTTGACATTAGACCACTCGGCTTGGCGAACGATCCCACGTTGAATCAGATAGGCTGAACCACCTGAGGATAGATCAATATCCAATCTTCCTTCTGAATCAACGACACGATGACCAGCTTCGATGATGAAGATATTGTCTGCTAATACAGGCTCTTGCGTTTCACGATCTAGCTCTTGCTCTCCACTAGTCCATCGCTCATAGCTCTGTTGTTCGGTGTCATACTTATACTCTACTTGAAAAGCAGGTTGATTAGAGTAGCGAATATGAACGGTTTCCGCTTCTTGCCCCGCCAGTTCTTTCACTTCAGCTTTTTTCATAAAGTTCAGACTGTCAGGAGGCGTCTCCAAATCATAACCTTTCTCCTTTGCTACCTCATTCATTTCATCAAATATCATATAAGAATTATGAGGAGCTACTCTAGAAGGGTCTCGTTGAAAAATGGTTCCCTCATATTGAATCCCATTGATCTGATCAATCTCTCCACTTTGAAGGATTTCTTTCGCAACTGGACTATAACCATGAGCGATAAATAAACTATCGTATCCATTGGCTAAATCAATAACATAATCTCTCGCACTTCGCACAGGACCTATCTTTTCTGGCTGTTGACTTTGATAAATGGCCAGGAAACGCGTCATATTCCCTTCAACCATTACTTCATATACAATATCCGCCTGTGCCAATCCAGTTTGTGGACGTGCTTTTGGATGATTATTAATGACAACCGCTGTCGCTCGTTGGTTTGGCTTTTCCTCTGTTTTCTTCCCAGTTAACGGAGAAACATAGTTGCCTTCACCAGCTGGAAAATCCACTCCATTTTCTTTCTGAGCTTCATTATTTTCTTTCTGTCCCCAACAACCGCTTAATAAGATCGCACTTGTTAATAAGGTCATGATGGTTAATTTTCTCATACAAAACTCCCATATAGATTCTCTTCACTTTACTATTTTAACGCATTATAGTCGGAAAGAGTACCGTTTTCTTCATGACATCATACATTCCATGTGAAGTGATGCGAATATATGGTAAATGTGTAGATGATAAAAAAAGTAACGTATAGATTGGGTCATCAAATTGGTAACCGCGGTCAACTAACAGTTTTTTCAATTCTATTTCTTCTATAATTAATTCCTCTATCGGCTTAATAGACATCATGCCTGAAAGCTCCAAAGGAATTTCGTGGACAATTTGTTCATTTTCAGCAAGAACTAACCCTCCGCCGATTTCTTTCATTCGAGAAAAAGCTCGTTCCAGCTCTCGTTTACATTTTCCGATCAGAAGAATATCACCTGTGTTAGAAAACGAAGAGGCAAGCCCTTGAACATTCGTCGCAAAGCCTTTGATCGTCGTATTCACGCGCCATTTCCCATGACGGTCTAACAATACTAAAAAGTTTTCATCGTCTGTCTGGTGAAGTTCTTCGCCTGAAACATCAACTTCAAGAGAATACGGCTTCGTAATCACATTGTTAACCATTTCAATTCCAAATGGCATAGAGAATTGTAAATCTTCCTCTTGTAGCTCCCAGTCTAGCTGCAACGGACCAAATCCATATTCTTTCCAATCGATTGAAGGGAAAGTTGGTACCGACTCATCTTCCTTCTTCACCCATTCACCTTTTGATAAGACTGCAATCGGAGTAGGTTGATACTCATTTTTCAATATATTGATATTAGCTACTCTTCCCGGTGCAATCGCGCCATGTAAATGATCCACCCGATAATATTTCGCCACATTATAACTCGCCATATGATAAGCATCGATCGGTGGAACGCCATATTCAATTGCCTTAGCAATCATCCAGTCCAAAATCCCTTCTTCATAAAAAGAAGGAGGCGAACCATCTGTCGTAAACATCATCATGTCATATTGATTCAAATTCATTTCGTTCATGTCCTGAAGTAGCAATTCAAGATCTGGTCGAATCGACGAATGGCGTAAAGACACCATATATCCTGCCATTAAGCGCTTCTTAATATCTTCTCCGCTCATCGACTCATGATCGCTATCTGCGCCAAGCAACGCCATCTTTGTGAGCGTTTTTTCAGAGGCACCCGGAAAATGGCCTTCAATTCTTTTACGCATCCGCTTTGTTTCTTGAATCCAATGCAACATCATGTCATCGCCAGCTAAAAGCTTTGGCCATCCAGTCAGTTCTCCCCCTTGAACAACTGACTCGTGCTCCACCCACGACTTCACTGCTGTATTAGAAAAAACTTCTTCTTCATTTGCCAACTCTGTTTGCGCATCATAACGACACCACCAATACATACTAACAGGCAATGTTCGCAACTCTTCCAGCAAAGAAAACGCTTTCTTTTCTTCTAACAGCAAAAATAGCATTAAGTTGTCATTAATAAAAGTCGTCGTTCCCGTCTTCACTGCATATTCAGCGAAAGTTTGGGGATTATAAAGCTGAAATGGATGAACATGTGGCTCGATATAACCTGGGACTAACGTTTTGCTCTGACAGTCATATATTTCATAAGAGCCTTTACTAGTTGGCAACTCCTCACCAACATACACAATACGATCTTCATAAATCCAAATATTAGCTGTCACCCATTGTTTAAGGATCGAGTGTAAGAAACGGGCATTGGTCAGAACTAATGTCGGAGCAATCTCTTCATTAACAACCGCTACATGTGCTCTAAGCTGCCTGTTCCTCCAGCGATATCTTTGTTCTAACATTTATACAGCCTCCTAAAAGGAAGTTACTATTCCATTTATTAAATTATTGATTATCGTAACACATTTTACAGTTTAACGCTCTAAAGAACTACATTTTTTTTGAACAAAATGTGAAATTGAAATGCGGAAGGCGCTGTTCAGCGACGTATGGACTGGAACGAGCCGCACAAACCAAAAAGAGGCTGCCTTAGAGACAGCCTCCCTAACAAGGAGTTGAAAACGATGTTCATGGAATATTTGACCGATATGTCATTTATCATAGCAATCATTATCGGCAGTGTAATTGCTACCCTTTTTGTTTATGTTAGACGTTCGAAGAAGAAGCGCGCGCAATAGCACGGTTGCCGATATCTTTACGGTAGAAAAAGTGATCTTTTTCTATCGAACTAATATTATCATACGCTTGTTGCTGAGCTTGTTGAATGGTCGGCGCTTTTCCTGTGACAAGGAGAACACGGCCACCATTCGCACAAATCATACCTTCTTCATTTTTGAATGTACCAGCGTGTAAAACCGCTGAAGCCTCTACTTCGTCCATCCCTTGAATTGGATGACCTTTTTCATAGCTTTCTGGATAACCGTTTGCTGCTAACACAACACCTAGAACGGATTCATCCTTCCATTTTAGCTCGGGATTTTTCCCATCTAATACATCAAGGAATACTTGAGCAAGGTCCGATTGCAAGCGCGGAAGCACGACTTGTGTTTCCGGATCACCAAATCGAGCGTTAAATTCAATTGTTTTCGGTCCCTCTTCGGTAAGCATAAGGCCGGCGAAAATAATCCCTGTAAATGAACGACCTTCTGCCACCATTCCTTTAGCAATCGGTATAAGAATTTCCTCGACCGACTGTTCAATGATTTCTTTAGAAATATGAGGGATTGGGGAATAGGCACCCATACCACCCGTATTCGGGCCTTCATCATTATCAAACGCACGCTTATGATCTTGCGCGGCTTCCATCGGGTAAACATTTTCTCCATTGACAAATGCCATTAAAGAATACTCTTCCCCTTGCAGGAACTGCTCGATTACTACTTTACTAGATGCCTCGCCAAACTTTTTATCTAGCATCATTTCTTCAAGAGAAGTCAGAGCTTCTTCCATCGTCATCGCAACTGTTACACCTTTACCAGCAGCAAGACCGTCCGCTTTTAGGACGATTGGAGCTCCTTGCTCTTCAATGTATGCTTTCGCTTCATCATAAGAATGAAATACTTGATAACGAGCAGTTGGGATGTTATATTTTTCCATCATCATTTTTGCAAAGGATTTACTACCTTCGAGTACAGCTGCTGCTTGATTAGGGCCGTATACTTTTAATCCTTTTGCTACTAGATGATCGACGATTCCAGCATGTAGTGGATTTTCAGGGCCTACTACCGTTAAATCAACGTGGTTTTCTAATGCAAATGTGGCTAGCTCCTCGAAGCTCATCTCATCAATCGCGACAAGCTCAGCATCATAAGCGATCCCAGCATTACCTGGTGCACAAAATACTTTTTCTACTTGAGGACTTTCTGCGAGCTTTTTACAAATGGCATGTTCTCTGCCGCCTCGTCCAATGATAAGTACCTTCATTTCCGTTCACCCCGCTTAAAATTAATGTTTAAAATGTCTAACGCCAGTGAAGACCATCGCAATGCCATATTCATCCGCTTTTTTGATCGAGTCCTCATCGCGGATCGAGCCTCCAGGCTGGATAATCGCTGTGATGCCTGCTTTCGCTGCCGCTTCAACTGTATCATTCATCGGGAAGAAAGCATCTGATGCAAGAGCGGCACCCTTCGCTTTTTCTCCTGCTTGCTCAAGAGCAATTTTCGCTGCACCGACACGGTTCATTTGACCCGCACCTACGCCTAATGTCATCTCATCATTCGTCACAACGATCGCATTCGATTTCACATGCTTCACAACTTTCCAACCAAGCTTCATCGCTGCCCATTCTTCCTCTGTTGGCTCACGCTTAGTCGCCACGCGAATATCTGCATCTTCAAGTGAATGATTATCTAAATCTTGTAGCAATAATCCACCTTCAACAGATGTTAATACTTTTTCTTTTGATTTTTCGCCATCAAACGGAAGCGTTAGTAAGCGAATATTTTTCTTCGCTGTTAATACTTCAAGTGCTTCTTCTGTAAATTCAGGAGCGACAATAATTTCAAGGAAAATTTCATGAAGCTTTTCAGCTAATGCTTTATCCACTGGACGATTTAAAGCAACAATACCACCAAAGATGGATGTTGGATCAGCTGCATACGCACGATCATAAGCTTCTTCAAGCGTTGTACCAACGCCTACACCACATGGGTTCATATGCTTCACCGCAACAGCTGCTGGCTCACTAAATTCTTTGACAATTTGTAGAGCGGCATCTGTGTCACGAATGTTATTATAAGACAACTCTTTTCCGTGTAGCTGTGTGGAACGAGCAACGGAAAAAGCAGATCCAAGTGGTTCTTGATAGAAAGAAGCTTGTTGATGTGGATTTTCTCCATAACGAAGAGATTGTTTCAATTCATATGTAAACGTCATCGTTTCTGGTTGTTCTTCACCAGTCAACTCTGTCATATATTTAGCAATCATTGCATCATAAGAAGCCGTGTGACGGAAAACTTTTGCCGCAAGCTTTCTTCTTGTTTCTTTCGTCGTTTGATCATCAGCTTTTAGTTCAGCTAAGACCGTATCGTAATCTACTGCATCAACAATCACTGTGACATAGTCATGGTTTTTCGCTGCCGCACGCAACATCGTCGGACCACCGATATCAATGTTTTCAATCGCATCTTCTACTGTCACATCCGACTTAGCAATCGTTTGTTGGAATGGATAAAGGTTCACACAAACGATATCAATCGGTACGATATTTTGCTCTTCCATTTGCTTCACGTGATCTGCTTGATCGCGCTTAGCAAGAAGTCCTCCGTGAATAAACGGGTGTAATGTTTTCACACGGCCTTCTAAAATTTCTGGAAATCCTGTGACGTCACTTACACTCATGACCGGGACATTCGCTTCCTCAAGCATTTTTTTCGTTCCACCAGTAGAAATGATTTCGATGTCTAAAGCTGCGAGCTCTTTCGCAAAATCTACAATGCCACTTTTATCTGATACACTGATTAACGCGCGTTTCTTCATTATTTTACTTCCTCCTCAGCTGCATTTGTTAAAAGCTGTCTAATCACTCTCGGATATAATTCATGCTCGACTTGCTGAATTTTCTGTTGCAAAGATTCTTTCGTATCGTCATTGACAATCCGTACACTTTCTTGATCAATGATTGGCCCTGTATCCATACCTTCATCGACAAAGTGTACAGTAACACCTGTAATTTTGACGCGAGCGGCAAATGCCTGTCCAATCGCATCTTTCCCCGGAAAAGCTGGAAGCAAAGATGGGTGAATATTAACAATTTTTCCTGCATAGGCATGAAGCAGTGTGTCCCCAATTAAACGCATATATCCTGCTAGAAAAATATAATCCACTTTCGCTTCATGAAGCTTGTTCACTATCTCACGTTCAAATTCAGCTTTCGAGGAATAATCCTTCGCTCGAAAAGCGAACACTGGAATTTGAAGTTTCTCCGCACGCTTGATCACATATGCATCCGGTTGGTCGCAAATAAGTATCGCCACCTCAGCCGGAATCTCCCCTTTTTGAACCGAATCAACAATCGCTTGAACATTACTTCCGCTTCCTGAAGCAAATAAAGCAATTTTTTTCATTTGCCCGATGCTCATGACTTGAATTGAACTCCTTCACCAGCAATAATGCGACCAATTGTATGAGCTTTCTCCCCTGCTTGTTCAATTAGCTGTTTTGCCTGTTCTTCTTCATCAGCCGATACGATCATCACTAAACCAATACCCATATTGAAAATATTGTACATTTCGCTGTACTCAAGCTCACCATACTTTTTCAATACATGAAAAATATCTGGAATCTCCCATGTTCCCTCAGTAATTTCTGCTCCAAGACCCGCTGGCAACGCACGCGGAAGATTTTCAATAAAGCCGCCACCTGTAATATGTGCCATCCCTTTCACTTGTAAGCTCTTTAACACTTCAAGTACTGGCTTTACATAAATCTTTGTTGGAGTTAACAACACTTCCCCTAATGGTGCGGTTAAGCCTTCTACTTCATCCGTTAATTGAAAATCATGTTTATCGAAAAAGATTTTACGCACTAACGAAAACCCATTGCTATGTAGCCCGCTTGATGGAAGCCCGATAATGACATCGCCTTCTTGAATATTCTCACCTGTGATGACCTTGCTTTTTTCAACAACGCCTGTTGTGTAGCCAGCAATATCATATTCGCCATCACTGTACATCCCCGGCATTTCTGCTGTTTCTCCACCGATTAGTGCGCAACCTGCTTGCTCACATCCATCAGCAACACCTTTCACAATCTGCTCAATTTTCTCAGGAACCGCTTCTCCGCACGCAATATAATCTAAGAAATAAAGCGGCTCGGCACCTTGGACAATGACATCGTTGACACACATCGCGACACAATCAATCCCGATCGTATCATGACGGTCCATGCCAAAAGCGAGCTTTAATTTCGTGCCCACTCCATCTGTACCGGAAACTAACACAGGCTCTTTAATATTTAAAGCAGATAAATCAAACATGCCGCCAAAGCTTCCAAGCGCCCCCATGACTCCTGAACGGTTTGTCCGTTTCACATGCTTTTTCATCCGTTCTACTGCTTCATAGCCTGCTTCAATATTGACTCCTGCTGCTTCGTACGCCTTTGCCATTCGTTGCTCCCCCTTAAAATAGTGCATAGAGAAACTGCCTCAAGGACAGCCTCTCCTGCTTAACACATAATTTCTTTATCACGTGGATGCTTCGTATCCGGATAAATTTCTGTCGGGTATTGGCCCGTAAAACAAGCGAGACATTGTCCACAATGATCGTTTTGCTTCTCATGACCAATGGCCTCTACCATTCCATCCAAACTTAGAAACGTTAATGAATCAGCCCCAATTTCATCTCTAAGCTCTTCTTCTGTATAGTGAGCCATAATTAATTCTTCTTGTGTCGATGTATCAATGCCGTAATAACAAGGATTCTTGATCGGTGGTGAACTGATACACACATGCACTTCTTTCGCACCAGCATCTTTTAACATCTTCACAATTCTCTTACTTGTTGTTCCGCGAACAATCGAATCATCGACCATGACGACACGTTTTCCTTCAATCACTCCACGAACAGGAGATAGTTTCATCTTTACTCCTTGTTCACGTAACGCTTGGGAAGGTTGAATAAATGTCCGACCCACATAGCGGTTTTTAATTAAGCCCATCTCGTATGGAATACCTGATTCTTCCGCATAACCGATCGCGGCTGAAATACTGGAATCTGGAACACCTGTGATAACATCTGCTTCAATTTTTGCTTCTTTCGCCAATTGAATGCCCATACGCTTTCTGGCACTATGAACATTAATCTTATGAATATCACTGTCTGGACGAGAGAAATACACATACTCCATTGTGCAAATCGCCTGATTTGTCGCTAATGAAAAACGTTCAGAATGTAGGCCATTTTCATTGATAGTGACAAGTTCCCCTGGCTCCACATCACGTAAAAATTTAGCTCCAACAATATCAAATGCACATGTTTCAGAAGCAACAACATACGCATCTCCTAATTGACCAATCGATAATGGGCGTAATCCATTTGGATCTAGTGCCACCATCAATTCTTTTTCCGTCATGACAAGGAAAGCATACGCTCCTTTCAACATCGAAAGCGCATTCTTCACACGATCTTTCATTTCACCAAATCCGCCACGACGAATTAAGTGAGCAAGCACTTCTGTATCAGAAGTCGTTTGGAAAATACTACCTTGAGCTTCCAGTTGGTGTTTTAGTGCTGTTGCATTGATTAAGTTGCCATTGTGAGCAAGAGCTAAGCTATCTGTTTGCGAGTGAAACAATAGCGGCTGAACATTTTCATATCCTCCGCCTCCTGCCGTTGTATATCGAACGTGACCGATGGCTCCTGTACCATTCAACTCATTGACTTTCTCTTGAGTAAAGATTTCGGTAACTAACCCTTCACCCTTTAACCCTCGAAGTCGCTCTCCATCTGTTATAACGACACCGGCACCTTCTTGACCACGATGCTGTAAGCTTTGTAAGCCATAATAAGTGATTTGGGAAGCATCTTCATGCCCCCAAACCCCAAATACACCACACTCTTCGTTTAATCCTCTGATTTCAGCAAGCATGGGATCGCTCCTCTCCAAGCAGCTTCAAGCTCACTAACCTCCGCTTGAATGATTGCTTCGTTGTTACGCTTAATCGTCAAGTTAGCGGCTGTTGTTACTTCTCCAATCAACTTAGCTTCTGGAATGATCGCTTCAAAAGCCTCACGATTCTCTTTAGAAACTGTCACAATAAAACGTGATTGCGTTTCACTAAATAAAGCGGCTGTTTCATTTCCTTCAACTGTTACTTCTGCTCCAAGGCCTGTACGGAACGCTTTTTCTGCTAAAGCGACGGCAAATCCACCTTCTGCCACATCATGTGCAGATTGAATTGTTCCTTGTTGAATAGCTTGAAGTAAAGCTTTTTGGCGCATGTCTTCTACCGCTAAATCTAGCTTCGGTGCTTTTCCGAAAACATTGCCGTCGTTATGCAATTTTTGAAGTTCACTTCCGCCAAATTCTGCCTCTGTTTCTCCAATCACATAAATGAGATCGCCCGCTTGCTTGAAAGTCTGTGTTGTAATATGAGACAAGTCTTTAATTAAACCAACCATACCAACAACCGGCGTTGGATAAACAGCGACTCCGTTTGTTTCATTATATAAAGAAACGTTTCCGCCAATAACCGGTGTATTTAACACGCGGCATGCTTCACTCATTCCATCTGTTGATTTTTCTAACTGCCAGAAAATCTCTGGTTTTTCTGGATTTCCGAAGTTTAAGCAGTCTGTAATCGCTAAAGGCTCCCCACCAGAACAAACGATATTGCGCGCTGCTTCTGCTACGGCAATTTTCCCACCTGTTTCTGGATCAAGGTAGATATAACGTGAGTTACAGTCTGTCGTCATTGCTAATGCTTTCTCTGTATCGCGAACACGAATGACCGCTGCGTCTGACCCAGGTGATACAACTGTATTCGTACGTACTTGATAGTCATATTGTCCGTACACCCACTCTTTGCTCGCAATCGTTGGTTGAGAAAGAAGTTGAAGCAACGTCTCTTTATAATTTGTCACTTCAGGAACGATCTCATCCATTTCCTGAAACTCACGATAATAAGCTGGCTCAGAAGAAGGTTTGTAGTACACTGGTGCATCTTCTGCTAACGCATCGGCAGAAACCTCTGCTACCACTTCACCCTTATGCAATAAACGAAGCATACCATCATCTGTTACGCGGCCAATCGATGCCGCTTCAAGACCATATTTCGCAAAAAGATCTTCAATTTCTTTTTCTCTACCTTTTTTAACAACGATCAACATGCGTTCTTGAGATTCAGAAAGCATCATTTCGTAAGGTGTCATGCCTATTTCACGCTGAGGAACAAGATCCATGTTCATTTCAATACCGGAACCAGCTTTACTAGCCATTTCAGCCGAAGAACTTGTTAATCCAGCGGCACCCATATCTTGAATACCGACAAGGGCATCGTTTTGAATCAGTTCTAAACAAGCTTCAATCAATAGCTTTTCCATAAACGGGTCGCCAACTTGTACTGCTGGGCGTTTTTCATCAGACCCTTCACTCAACTCTTCAGAAGCAAATGTTGCTCCATGAATACCATCGCGGCCCGTTTTCGCACCGACATACATCACTGTGTTGCCAACACCTTTTGCTTGGCCTTTTTTAATATCTTTATGATCGATTAGGCCAACACACATCGCATTGACTAATGGGTTGCCTTCATAGGAATTATCAAACTGGACTTCGCCACCCACTGTTGGAATACCGATGCAGTTTCCGTAACCTGCAATACCTGCTACGACTTCTTCAAATAAGTATTTCACACGGCTCGTTTTTAACTCACCGAAACGAAGCGAATTTAATAATGCTACTGGGCGAGCTCCCATTGAGAAAACATCACGAATGATTCCGCCGACACCTGTAGCTGCTCCTTGATATGGTTCAATCGCAGATGGGTGATTGTGACTTTCAATTTTGAAAACAACGGCTTGTTCATCACCAATATCGACAATACCCGCTCCTTCACCAGGTCCTTGAAGAACTTTCTCACCGGAAGTTGGGAACTTACGAAGCACAGGCTTAGAGTTTTTATAACTACAGTGCTCAGACCACATAACAGAGAATAAACCTGTTTCTGTGTAATTAGGTGTACGTCCTAAAATCTGTTCTACCTTCGTAAACTCTTCATCTGTTAAACCCATTTCACGATAGATTTTTTCTTCTTTAATTTGGGCTGCATTTGGCTCAAGCATTAACGACATGGGATTCCCTCCAATGTTTCACAATTGATTGAAATAATTTTAAACCGTCCGCGCTGCCTAGTAACTCGTCCACAGCGCGCTCTGGATGCGGCATCATGCCAAGAACATTTCCTTGTTCATTGACAATACCTGCAATATTTTCTAGACTGCCATTCACATTTTCTTTATAAGTGAATACAATTTGATTGTTTGCTTTTAATGTTTCTAACGTTTGCTCATCACAGTAGTAGTTTCCTTCTCCATGAGCAATTGGGATCGTAATTTCTTCGCCCTTTTCATACGTAGAAGAGAACATCGTTTCATTGTTTTCTACTTGTAATACAGTTGGGCCACAAATAAATTTTAAATCTTTGTTGCGAAGCATCGCACCTGGTAATAAGCCAGACTCTAGTAAAATTTGAAAACCATTACATACACCTAAAATCGGCTTTCCAGCTTCGGCTGCTTTTTTCACTTCGTTCATAACCTTTGAAAGGTGGGCAATTGCTCCTGAACGAAGGTAATCTCCGTATGAGAAGCCGCCAGGTAATAAAATGCCATCATAAGCGCTCAGATCATCAGCATCATGCCAAATATAGTCCACATTTTCCCCTAGCTCATCTTTAATTGCGTGGAACATGTCAATATCACAGTTAGAACCTGGGAATACAATCACCGCGAATTTCACTGACCAACACACTCCTCAATCTCATATCGATAGTCTTCGATGACAGGGTTCGATAGAAGCTTTTCACACACTTCCTTCACTGTGCCTTCTACATCCGAATTGGAGCCATCAATTGTTAATTCCATATACTTTCCGATGCGAACATCTTCTACACCTTGGTAGCCAAGGCTCGTTAATGATTGTTGTACTGCTTTTCCTTGTGGATCTAATACACTTTCTCTTAACGTTACGTATACTTTTACTTTGAACATGTTGAATTTCCTCCTAGTCTCTCGAATACCTCGGTATAAGCTTCAATTAAATTTCCTAAATCGCGGCGAAATACATCTTTGTCTAATTTGCGATTTGTATTTTTTTCCCACAAACGACAAGTATCTGGTGAAATTTCATCCGCTAGCATAATTTGTCCATCCTGATCTTTCCCAAATTCAACTTTAAAGTCGATCAACTCGATGTCCATTTCAGCAAATAAAGGGATAAGTGCTTCATTAATTTTTAAGGCTTGTTCTTTCATCACTGCCACTTCCGCTTCAGTCGCAACCTGTAATAACTGAATGTGGTCATCGGTTAAAAGTGGATCGCCTAGCTCGTCTTTCTTGTAGTAAAACTCAACTAACGGTTTAGCGAATGGTGTTCCTTCTTCAAAACCAAGACGCTTCGCTAAGCTTCCTGCTGCTTTGTTGCGAACGACCACTTCAAGCGGAATAATTTGTACGTGTTTGACAAGCTGCTCATGCTCTGAAAGCTGCTCAATAAAATGAGAAGGAATACCAAGCTCTTTAAGCTTTAAAAAGATTAAGCTGCTAATTTCATTGTTCAATCTGCCTTTCCCGGAAATTTCCGCTTTCTTTTCCCCATTAAAAGCAGTTGCTGAGTCCTTGTATTCGATCAATACAATGTCTTCATTCTTCGTTGCATAAATTCGTTTCGCTTTTCCTTCGTAAAGCATTGAGCCTTTTTCCATTATTACTCCCCCCATTAAGGAAAATTAGCAATCTTCAGTCATTAGATGTTAGAGAAGGTGCGGATTCCCCGCACACTTCCGTTATTTACTTATCAAGCCCAAGACGAGTAAAAATTGTATCGACATGTTTCAAGTGATAGTTATAGTCAAAACAGTCGGCAATTTCTTCTTGAGATAGCTTCGATGTAATCTTTTCATCTGCTTCCACTAATGTGCGGAATGGTACTTGTACTTCCCATGCTTCCATCGCTTTCGGTTGCACCGTGTCATATGCTTCTTCACGTACCATACCTTTATCAATAAGAGCTAACAACACTCGTTGAGAATAGATAAGACCTAATGTACGATCCATGTTGCGCTTCATATTTTCCGGGAATACTGTTAAGTTTTTCACGATATTTCCGAAGCGGTTAAGCATATAATTTAACGCAATCGTTGCATCTGGAAGAATGATGCGCTCCGCAGAAGAGTGTGAAATATCACGTTCATGCCAAAGCGGCACATTTTCATAAGCAGTCATCATATATCCGCGAATCACACGAGCAAGACCTGTCATATTTTCTGAACCGATTGGATTACGTTTATGCGGCATTGCGGATGAACCCTTTTGCCCTTTCGCAAAGAACTCTTCCACTTCACGCGTTTCACTCTTTTGTAATCCGCGAATTTCTACCGCAAACTTTTCAATCGATGTCGCAATTAAAGCGAGTGTGCCCATATAATGTGCATGACGATCGCGCTGTAATGTTTGGGTAGAAATCGGTGCTGGCTTTGTACCAAGCTTGTTGCATACATACTCTTCAACAAATGGATTGATATTGGCGTATGTACCAACCGCACCAGAAATTTTCCCGTATTCTACGCCGTCTGCCGCTTGATTGAAACGCTCAAGGTTACGTTTCATTTCTTCATACCAAAGGGCAAGCTTCAAGCCGAAAGTTGTTGGCTCCGCATGGACACCATGTGTACGTCCCATCATAACCGTATGTTTATGCTCTTTCGCTTTATTACGAAGAATTTCTACAAAGTTCTCTAAATCTTTGCGTAAAATGTCATTCGCTTGCTTTAACAAGTAAGATAGAGCCGTGTCCACTACATCCGTAGAAGTTAAGCCGTAATGTACCCACTTACGCTCTTCTCCAAGCGTTTCTGATATAGCACGAGTAAAAGCGACTACATCATGACGTGTTTCTGCTTCAATCTCTTGAATACGCTGAATATCAAAGCTTGCGTTTTCGCGAATTTTTTGCACATCGTCTTTCGGGATATCGCCAAGCTCTGCCCAAGCTTCACAAGCTAAAATTTCTACTTCTAGCCATGCTTTAAAGCGATTTTCCTCCGTCCAGATAGCACCCATTTCAGGTCGAGTATAACGTTCGATCATTTCTTTTGTCCTCCGATCATTTCTTCGTTGCTACTCCAGATTCCGCTCGCATCTAACTGATCCAGCACTTCATTCAGTTCATTGGTTAAGATCGTGATATGACCCATTTTTCTTTTGACCTTTGCTTCTTCTTTTCCGTATAAATGAGTAGACCATTCTGGATATTCGACTAAGCCGTTTAACACACCCTCAAGATGCTCTCCTAACACATTGACCATCACAGCGGGCTTCAGCAATTGTGGCTTCTTCAGCGGCCAGTTGCAAATCGCACGAATGTGTTGGCCGAATTGCGAAATATCACACGCTTCAATCGTATAATGTCCGGAATTATGTGGTCTTGGTGCTAGCTCATTAATATAGATCTCTTCATTTTGACCAACAAACATTTCAACAGCCAGCGTTCCTACTAACGAGACGGCTTCTGCAATTTTTTCAGCTGCTTGAATAGCTGCTTGCGCTACTTCATTAGACACTCTAGCAGGCACAATCGTTTCGTGTAGAATATTGTCCTTATGAATATTTTCTCCAACTGGAAAGTAACTAGTCTCTCCAGCAATATTTCGCTGGACAATAACTGAAACTTCTTTGTCAAAAGGGATCCACTGTTCAAGGACACATTCACCATGTTCCAAAAGCTTAGCCGCTTCTTCAATTTGAGCAGATTCCTTGATCACAAATTGACCTTTCCCATCGTAACCACCGCGTGCTGTTTTCAATACGGCAGGATATCCGAGCTTACTTATATTATCATAAATTTCGCTCGTTTCGTTGATTACCGCATAAGGAGCAACAGGGACTCCAGCTTTTGTAATAGCATCTTTTTCTGCTACTCTATTTTGCGTAATTCTAATCAATTCTGCTCCTTGCGGAAGGAAAGCTTTTTCTTGAAGTTTCTTCAAACCATCGTAATCTATATTTTCAAATTCGTACGTAATCACGTCACTCACTTCAGCTAAACGCTCAAGTGCTTCTTGATCATCGTAAGAAGCGTTTATTTCAATGTCAGCAACTTGTCCACAAGGTGAATTCTCCCCTGGCTCGAGTACAGCAATTTTAAATCCTGCTTCCTTTGCCGCCAAAGCCATCATTCGTCCTAATTGCCCTCCACCAATGATACCTATTGTCTGACCGGGCTTTATTATCGCTCTAGCCAAGCTGATCACTACTTTCCATCACAGTTTCTCTTAAAGCGTCACGTCTTTTTTGTAAACGATCAGCTAATTCCTCATTCGTAATTGATAAAATCTCGGCAGCTAGCAAGCCGGCATTCGTTGCTCCTGCCTTGCCAATAGCGACTGTCGCTACAGGAACTCCTCCTGGCATTTGCACAATCGATAATAAAGAATCTAATCCGTTCAAAGCTTTTGATTGGACCGGTACACCGATTACAGGAAGCGTTGTCTTAGAAGCAACCATCCCTGGAAGATGAGCAGCTCCGCCTGCTCCTGCAATAATGACCTTAATTCCTCTCTCTCTCGCCTTCTCCGCATAATCAAACATAAGATCTGGTGTGCGATGAGCAGATACTACCTTTTTCTCGTAAGACACTTGCAATTCATCTAACATGTCGCATGCATGTTTCATTGTGTCCCAATCTGAGGTGCTCCCCATAATAACGCCAACGTCAACTGACATGATTTTACCTCCACGCTCGATTCAATTTTAAAAATAAAAACCCAGATGGTTACCCCTCTTTTAATCAAGAGAAAGCAACTCATCTGGGTAAATAAAGACTCGTTAAACATGAAAATGATCCAGATAAATTTATGCTTTCCCCATAGTCCAATCATTTACGGTAATCGGGTAGAAACTTGCAGGCCATATTCCCACTATTATATGAGGCTTCGTTTTCTTCATCTTCATCTTAACAAGTCAAAAAGCATATTGTCAATAAAAAATCGAACAATTAATTTAATGTATTTTATAATGTTCGTGTTTTAAGGTGTTAATATCCCCTCAAACACAATTTCTTGACCAATAGGGGTGTGTTTTTTTTGCCCATCGACGACTTCTTCTTTAAACACTGGCTGTTCCATTCTTCTGACAGGAACATACCCTTCTTTCTTCATTCTCTCTAAACATTGATCAATAGTTTCATTCTGTTCCACATAAAACTTCTTCTTTTTACTCATTCTGACAACTTCCCTCTTTTTACATTTTTCACCCAGAACCCACCGTGAATCGTTTTTGGTTCATAAGCGATGATAAAAGCTTTTGGATCTAACTCTTTAATCTTCGTATACAATTTTAATTCGTATTTTCTCGGTGTTAATATTTGTAAAGACATTCGTTCTCCTTCTAAACCATTAGCTGCCCAACTCGTCACGCCATATCCTTCCGCACGAAGAGCTTTAGGTAAATCTTTATCATATTCTTTCGTGATCACATTCACCGTAATATAGCCAAGCGCTAGCTTCTCCTCTAACTTCATACCAACAATAACTCCCAGGCCATATCCAACCGCATAAGCGATGACATTCTGAATCTCATTCAAATTATCTAGAACTAATCCTAATCCAGTAATATAAATGATAATCTCAATCATACTGACAAATGCCGCAAAATAACGATAACCCTTTAACGTCAAAATCATACGAATCGTAAAGAAGGACACATAGACGACGTTAATAATTAAAATAATGGCTACCATAAATAAACTATTTTCTAACATATTGATCTCCCTTCACTCCGGGGTACAAGCTACTTCCCTGATGTTTTTAGTTTAAGCGTACCATAATTTAATTTTAGAAAAAAGAAGATCCACTTTTTACAAACAAAAAAGAAGCATTTCAAAAATTTTCTTTTGAAATGCTTCTTTTATTTATGCCTGGCAACGTCCTACTCTCACAGGGGGAAACCCCCAACTACCATCGGCGCTGAAGAGCTTAACTTCCGTGTTCGGTATGGGAACGGGTGTGACCTCTTCGCTATCGCCACCAGACTATGAAGTTTGAAAGAATTGTTCTTTCAAAACTGGATAATAAGTATTGTAACCTTGCAAATCGCCTA
>NKXN01000064.1 GCA_002261155.1 Bacillaceae bacterium SAS-127
AACGCTTTTCGGCTGTGCCGAACCGAGATTCATCCCCTCCCTACTCGCTGGACTGTGCCCTTCACGCTCCTTGAGGAAGAGGACTTCTCTCGGATTATGTTAAACTGAAAAGCAACAATACAATATAGGGGGGTATACTATGGAAATCTCAACAAAAGAACGATTGAATCAGCGAAAATATGCCCTGACTGCTGGCATATCACTTATCATTATGACACTTGCTGCCTTTTTTTCTTATGGCTTTGCCCATGAAAGCCTCGTGGTGCCAGGTGATACCGAGTCCACATTTCACAACATCACGTCCTCAACTATCCTGTTCAAGGCCGAAATCATTGGTTGGGTCATCATCCTGATCAGTGACATTGTGGTCGCTTGGGCATTCTACCTCTTTCTAAAACCCATTCATAAAAACCTTTCGTTGCTCAGTGCATGGCTCCGTCTTACCTATGCAACGATATTAGGAATGGCCATATTGAATTAGATCTTTGTGCTACTTCTCACGCTCAATCCAGACTATTTATCATTATTGAAAATCAATCAACTTCAAGCACTTATCATGCTATTTTTACAAGCATTTGAGTCTATTTGGTCTATTGGTTTGATCATTTTTGGTGGGCACCTCATGATTGTCGGCTATTTAGCTTTCAAATCAGACAGCATTCCAAAAATGATTAGCATTTTATTGTTAGCTGCTTCAATAGGCTATATTGTCATTCATCTGGGCAAAGCGTTTTTTCCACAATATGGTGAGGTCATTTCAACACTTAACCTTGTATTTATTGTACCGATGATCGCGGGGGAACTAGGCTTTGGGCTGTGGTTGCTGTTCAGAGGAGGAAAACTCTCTAAAGGTTCCCTTTATTGATCCGCTTCTTGATTCTACTTAATGACTCAGGAGTAATACCAAGATAACTCGCCAACTGATGTTGAGGTACACGTTCAATTAAACAAGGTCGTTTCTGTAACAATGCTCTATAGCGTTCTTCAGGTGTAGATGCGATAAATGAAGCTAATTCATCTTGTACCTCACCAAGTTTTTCCTCAATCATTTTGCGTGTCATCGTTTCCAATTCGGTATGTTTGTTATACATATCCTTTTCAGCATCAAGGTCACCAACGACCAGTATACAGTCTTCTAGACAAATGAAAGAATACGCCGATGACTGATCTTGCTTATGATGATTGAAATTGGCAATGGCTTGTTCTTCTGTGTAGAAATTAGATGTGACCTCTTTTCCGGCTTCATCTACAGAATACTGCCTAACACAACCCTTCAATACGAAATAACATTTAGTCGGAACATCTCCTTGTCTAAGGAGCACTGTTCCTTTTTTATATTCTTCCATACATAGCTCTTTAACGATTGCCTGTTGTTCTTCCTCGCTAAGCTTTGTAAATTGAGTCATATACTTCATTAATATTTTTTTCATTTTGCTTGCTACTCACCCACCTTGAATTAAAGAGACTGAATCCATACTATTAGAAGCCCACTCTCACTTATTTTCATTCTAACAATCTGTATCTGATTTTTAGTCTAGCATCATATTAATTGCTGATTCAACTAATGAAAGAGGTAAAAGGACCATAGGAAATTACATAGTAATTGTCTAATCCTTTACCAGTAGGCATGGCCGATAACTATTTTCACATTTGCATTTCGGATGAATTTAACAATGTTACCGGCCAATTGATCAACCATAAGAGAGGGATTATTCAACCATCAACAACTGAAAAAGACTTTGCTCAATTGACAAACCTATTTGGTTCAAGTAGCTACCCTAAATACGCATCAAACCTTCAAAATATTGAACAAATATGGAGGTTGGGCAATATGCTGACTGAGGACTAACATTTCTGTTTTTATACGATCTAAAATTATTTACCGTTACTTCTTAAAGTTTTCAAAAAACTAAAAGCTACTATCAGACCTAGCTCTCAAACCTATTTTTTCTTTATCTACTATTATTTCTATTTATTATAGAAACTCTTTTTCTTTCAAAGCATATATATGTACAACATTCTTGTGTTGAAAATAAGTAATATCGCTTTTCTAGCTACACATGTAATTTCGTATACTTCCTGTTCTTCGTTCGAACAAATTCAATTCCTTCTTCTGAAATGAGCTCCAGCTGATAATACGTATTAAAACGCTGGCTAACACTTGTTTTTATAAGTTCAGGTGGGCTCACAACAATCCACTGGAAATTAAATATAGAAGCAACTGCAAAAATAGGGTCTAAGATATGTGGTGATACGGCTTGTCCAAATGGATTATCAGAAATTAATGTAGTCCATTTTTCCATGTGTTTACTTTGTTTTTTAAACGAAAGAAGCATCATCATAATCATCATACGGGCTGACAAAGTTTGTCCACCGCTACCACTTGTCTCTTCATCACTACCTTTATTAATAGTCTCCCACGGAGAATAATACGATGACTTAGGGGCATCATATTGGAATGCATTTGTTGTTTGCAAATTATATACGAGCAATATTGGGTATCGTCTCCGCATAGCGGCAAAGACGATTTTCTCATCACTCATAAGCTCTCTAATCTTCAATAAAATACGTGAATCATCTAAATTTAACTCCCCAAATTCTTGTTGAATCTGTTTAATAGACATTCGGAAATAATCTTCTAGCAAAAGTGCAATTTGTTCTGTATTAACAAAATGAAGTAATCGACTTTTAGATTCATCTAACCGAACGAGCGAAAAATCATAACCAGCTTCATTTTTAAATGTCATCTTTTTAATCATATTCTTAAGCTGTTCAGTTATCGCCAAACATTTCATAACCGCACGGTCTACCCATTGCTTCTCCGCCTCTTTTGCCCGCTGTAAATCAGCCTGTAACTCTGTAATCGTATGGTTAGCATACTCCTTCATCTTAGTTAAGACAGCGTTTATATGCGGATAATTTTGATAATCCATTTCTTGGAATACGTTTAATAATTTAGCTTTTATATTCGTCTCCCAATTCGAGTGTTCCATTTTTCTTTTTAACTCTATATATTCATTTCGAACAGTTCGATTGTGATTTTCTCTTTCTATTGTCACTTCTTTATTTTTACGCATCCATTTTTCTATAGTAACCGTTGGATTTGTTCGTAACTGCTGAATTAAAGCTGTGTTAATGGATGAACCTACAATCTGTTCATCTATTTGTGACATAATTAAACGTTGGCACTGTTCCAATTTGTTTAAATGTCCATTCAGAATCGTACTCAACCTACTGATTTCTTGTATGTCCTTCATACACTTATCTAATCGTTGTTTCTTTTCCAATTTGAACTCTTCCATATTTTCAATTTGTTGAATAGACGCTGCTCTTCCGTGATTTTCTTTAATCCTTTTGGCACATTTGACCTGTTCCTTGAGAGTACTCTCTATATTTTGTTTAATACCGTAAAGTAGTGTCTTTGTATTCTGGATAGAGCTTTTAATATGTTCTATTTCGTTCCTATAGTCTCTTGCCTCTCGCTCCAATTGCTCCAAACTTTGTTTAGACACAGAGTTTGACTGCCAATAAATTGAATTTGTTTCAAGCTCCTCCATATAAAAATTAACATCTTTTGACTGAAATGTTTTTCGTTCTTCCAATTTCAATAACTCAGCATTAATATTCAATTGCTTACCTTTCACTTTTTGCCATCTTTGAAATATGCTACGTACCCGCTTTGTCTCCTGATTTTTTGCTGAGAACACATTTTCTGCAGAAGGCTGTACCTGACCTGTATCTGGAATGCTAACTGTGTAATCCAATTGAAGGAATTCTTCAACCTCTTCTCTCCTTTTATTCAACCATACGTTAAAGTTGACCCTTTCTTCATCCTGTTCACTTTTTATCGAATCTAACTTTTTAATCAACTCTTGTTCTTCCTGTCCTAATAACTGAACGCGTTCTGTTAGTTGCATAGACTTGTCTTTGTCCGTCTTATATTCCTCAAATCGCTGTGCCCAAGCCTTTACCTCTAACATACCACTTTTTGTTGACTCAAACTTACATTCTAGTTCACTTAAGGCAGCCCGTTCCTGTTTTATGGTATTCTGAAGATCGATAATTTCAGCCTGCACTTGTTGAATATGCTTTTGTTTCTCTTCCTTTTCTAATAAAAGAGCATCCAAGCGTATCTTTATATCCTCAGATAATTGACCATTTAAAAGCAGTTGTAATTGTTGATGAAGAGAATCATACTTTCCTTTCCCTTTCTCTAAGATATGAATTTGTTCCTGTAGTTTTTCTATATTCGTAACGGCCTCTTCTTTCCATCTGCTCCAATTATCTCCTATTGTAATCTGAGAAGTTTGATCCATTGCAAACTGAAATTGAAATACAATTTGGCTACTGGCATTTTGGCGAACAAAGATAGGAACAAGCGAACGCAAAGTTAGTTTTTCTAACAGATGTTCTCGTACCTTTCCCCAACCTTCTTGTAGCACAACAACTCCGTAACGAAGCAACGGATTTTTTTCTAATTCTTCTTTTTGTTCGTTTCCTGAAAGAGATTGCAAGAATGCAACACCAGTAATCGAATAAATTCCCTGTTCCATGAAAGCGTCTTGGATAAGCTTAATATCATCATTTAGATAATCACCCTCGTGTAGTGATGCATCCAGCTGTACCTTCCACATTTCCCGACGGATCTGTTGCAACTCATCATCCATATCCTTCATTTTTTGATATAGCTGTACTTCAGCGTGCTGAATATCATGTCGTACATGAGAAATCATTTCCTGCAATAAAGCTTCTGATAGCTGATCCAGTATGTTCTTCTCTTTTTTTATTTGTGCCTCCAACTGATTTTTTGCTTCTTTCACATCCCTCTGTAAAGATTCATGTAACGTTAGAAGCCCCGCCTCTTTTTTTCCTATTTCATTTTCACATTGTTGAAATTGATCAATTTGCTCTTTGCACGCTTTTCTTTCTTTTTCAAGTTTCTTCACTTCTTTTTCTAACTGCACATGTACTAAGTCTGGTCGTTTCTCTATGCGCTCTCCGTATTTCGTAACGTATGTTGGAAGATCTCTTTCGTAGTTCTTCATCGTTTTCTTTAAAACACCTTGTTGAACAAGTAAATCGTTTAACTGATCTGTCTTGGCCTTCTTTTGACTAAAAAATTCTTCTACTTGCTGTTGAATTCTTGCCTCTCCATACTTATAGGCTGCCATAGATAATGTAATCTTCTCTTTAACAATTTTCCATTCTTCCTTAAACAATCCCTCTGCTTCTGACAACTCTTTTTCAGTATCTTGAAACTCACTTTTGTTTTTCCATTCGTCTATTTCATTGAGAGTGACTTGCAAATTTTCTGAAGCAATGTTCCATTTTTTCAATAAAACATTAATATCTGCTTGCTTCCTCTTTTGCACTAACTGATCTTTTATTTCCTCTACTTCCATTAACTTTCTCTGCATTTTATTTTTTTCACTACTCAACGCCTCAATACTTTGATGGTATTCCACGTAATCAGCATTATCTAAATCGTAAGAAAGTTCCAGGTGATTTCGCTCCAAGTTGTTTTGTTCCCGTTCGGTGTCTTGTTGATCCTTACGCACATCGTTTATCACTTCAGCAAGATTATACGCAAGCTGCTGACCTTCTTCATGTAATATACATTGCGCTTCTAAATGCTGGATTCCTTTTTCAACTGCACCTTCGAACGGAACTATATGTTGCAGCAATTCTTTAAAAACGCGTTCTTGATTTATCAATTGTGGGAGGTTGTGAGCAATAGATGCTTGATGTTTAAACAATTCTAATAAGCTATTTTCCTCTCCATATTCAGGAGATACATTTAATTGTTGACTAATCGCTGGAATAATTTTTTTATGAAACAACGAATTATTATCAAGGGCATCTTTAAAGTAATCTTTCACACCACCTTCTTCTTTATTGATTCCCTTCATAATTTCCCACTCTTCCATTGCAATACCAAAGCTTTGCAAATACAAATGGTAATCCTTCTTTTTATGTATTTCAATTCGTTTATTCTGTCTTAAAAATTGTACTGTATCTGCATACGATGTAATCTCTTCACTTTCATTTGTGAACGGTAATTGCGCAAGCTCTTCATCAGCAGGTTTTACATACTCAACAGTATAAAGCGTATATTTTGGGACAATTTTATATTCTACTTTCTCATTCTCAGAAACCGCTTCTGTTTCTTCCTTCTGCAGCTTCTTTTCCGCAGTCGCCACAATACCAGTCGTAATATATTGGTCATCTTGCGTATCTTTTCTCCATTCAATAGCTACGTGAAATGTATAAGGAGTAAATTGCTTCTTGTTGTTATAAAAGAAATGCTGATATTTCCGTTCTCCGACAGGTCCCCAGCTTGTTCCAGGAAGCATAACCTGAAATAAACTTTGTAGCAAAGCTCCTTTTCCGCCTCCGTTAACGAGAGTAAATAACGTATGCTGCGTTTCTTCATTGCTGGACAAATCTAGAAACAAATCCTCGTATCGTTTCATCATCTTATTGTAGCGTATCCCAGCGATACGTATCGCTTCTATTTTAGGCATTTATATTCCCCCTCTCTGTGATAAGTCGCTTCAATTCTTGAAAACGTGTTTGATCACGATATAACCCTTCCAGCCTTTCAAACAACCAAATTGTCGGAATTGCCTTAGGTGTACTTGTCCGATCAGCAATATACACAAGGTTTTCTTCCTTGAGCACACCCATTGCAATTTGAATAAGCCCCAATCTAGATTTATGATTTCCGCGAATCATATTTTCCTTTTTCCGTTGTAATATTTCTATATCTAGAGTGCTCCACATTGTTTCACTTTCCTGAATAGCAAGGCGACTATTTTTTGCAAACTCCACATCCTCTTCACACTTTTCCTTCCAATTTCTTAATGTTTGAGTAACCATTTGTTCTAAAGCATAATAGGTTATCCCAGGATGGTCCGTACGAGAAAATGTATAATTTGTTTCAATGTTTGCTAAAAACACCATCATAATAATCGTAATCACATGCCATTGTGACTTATTCTCAATATGAGAGTACTTGTCTTTTAACCGAGTAAAATTTGTTGCAAACACATCACTATCTGCCTTTACAATAAGATGGATTCTTTGGTGCGTTTGTAATAAATCTGTGCCAGACTGAAGAGCTAACTGCTGAACAACCTCTTGAACGGATGTACTTTCATAATATTTTTGAAAGAACGGATCCTCGGCTTCCAACACTCTCTTTTTAACAAGCTGAAAATAGATTTGGGATGCTGTTTCTAACTCTTCCAATCCAAATGACATTATAATCGCTCCTTTACGACTAATCGGAACGGACTAATCTCTACATCTTTCCATACTAATTTCTGGATTTGATGAATGGGTTCCGCAACTATCGTTGTATGTAATAGTTTTTGGTATTTCAAATCACTTTCTATTAACCTCTTTAACAAGACCACTCGTTCATCTGCCTCATCACGCAGAGCCTCGGCTGTAAATTCAACCGGCTGCGCCGCAAACATCATCCATAACTCAAACGCTTCCTTTTGTAAAAGCCACTCTTGCTGACATTCGCTAGTCACATCTTGCAACTCCAAAATACTAAACTCTCCAAAAGAAAGTAAATCATCAAAGATAGGCTTCCACAACCTAGCGATGTGATTCCAATCTGTAACTTTCGGCTGGTATTTCTCCTCATCCTCCCCATCATCCAATTGTTCTTCTTCACCTTGATCCATCGTAATTTCATGTTCTTGCCACAACCAGTCTAACGGTAAGATGAATTCACTTCTTGGACTAAAAAAGGGCATTAGAACTCGATCCATTTCATTGATATACGGCTGTTTGGCATATAAAAACAAATCTTCCCATATATCTTTCTTAAAAGAAAAAAGGGCTTGATGCCAAAACAATTCAGGATGCTTTACTCTCATCTCAAGCTCCAACGCATGGTTTTCCGTAACTACTGTCGCAAGTCGATCATGCATACGCCTTGTTTCTTCTACTTTAATAAGCAATTCTTCAATTTGTTGGTCTGCATCTTCTAAATTGGCTGTATCCTTCGCTTTAAGCAACAGCCTATGAATCTCTTCAAACCGCTGCTTCTCTTCAAAAAACTGCTTTTTGATATCACTTTCTCGCTCTCTTCTTTTTTCAAACGATTGTTGTAAAATAATTTTAGGGTTTTGCTTTATTTCTTCTTGTAACTCTCGCTCATTATGATATAAAATGCGTACTCTCGCTAACAGCGTACGAAAACTTTCCTTTGCTTTTTCAAAATTTTTATTTTTGATTAGCTGGAGTGTAAATAACTGTTCAATTGTTATATTCAATTCTTGTGAAATTTCACGACTCATAAAAACAATCTCTTGCCCTTGCTCTGTTAATCGATAGACAGTTGTTCTATCCGAAGACCAATGAGAGTACACACGGTCCGGCTCTAAATATCTGTAAGTTAATTCTTTAAACTCTTCATCTTCTTCATCAAAATAAACAGTTACAAATGGCTTCTGTAATTCTTTCGCTCCACTAAACAGCATTCCAAATACAAGTCGTTGCACTTGGTTATCCACAGATTTTAATTTCATCTTTCGTAAAATCCCTTTTACAATAAGCTCTAAATCCTGTATCGTTCTTCTTGCATCATCATTCAATTCTCGATAGAAAATTTCCAAAAACGTTGCTAATAAAATATTAGGAATATACTCATCGAGTTCACCAAGTCTCATTCCTCTACCAAACTGCCAAATCGGTGCAAGCCGTTTTGCCCGATCAGCAAAACCATTCCATATTTCACTCAATTCTCTCCACCTCTCTTCTCATTTTTTCTAACGTAATCGCTTCTTGCGGTAACCTCTGTCTTTTCTTCCATAACTCCTCTATGCAATTTGCTAAAGCATACTCTCCTCTCCCTTTTAACTCCTCTTGAACGCCCTGTAAATAAGCCGGATTTTCATCATGATTTTTATAAGGAACTTCAGCGTGAGCATAGTCAATAAGTGCTTGATAAAAAAGAACTGATAGCTGTAAAGAACTCCAAATTTTATTTTCCTTTAAGCGATTGTAGATTCCCCAACCTTCAGCATCTATGTCTCCAAAATAATAGACATCATATTCTTTTGGAGGAAACATATCATAAAAAAGCTTCGCGCTACTCTCAATTTTCTTTCCTTCACCATAAATCAATAAATCTGGCCGGAACCCTCTAAAACTACTATATTGCTGAAAAAAATGATGTAGCGTATGATACGTCGAATGATTTTCTACAATTAAAACCAATTCCATTTCTGTATACGGCTTCAAATTCAATGTACTAAAAATAAACGGTTCCGAGTAAATTTTTGCTCTTAAATCTTTGAGCGTTAATCCAAGCTTGGACAAAAACTCCCTCCCTACTTTCTCACTTAAAAACTTCTCTCGACCAAAGAGTTCATATGATCGCTGCTCTCGTGATACGAGTTCCCTCTCTGATGCCTCCTTCAAAAATGTATGTACCGCAATAATATGTTTCCAATTCTCTAATGTCTGTAACTCTGGATCTCCCTTAAACTTACGCAAATTTAATAAATCAGACACTTTCAGCATATCAATCGTATTCCATTTACCTACCACTGCTTTTGGCATAACCCACCATTGCAACGGCAAAGAAGGTTCTCGACCGTTATCTTTTTTTACCCTCTGCCTTCTCAACAATCCTTCTTTTTCTAAAGTTAAAACTGCTTGATAAAAAGCCTCATACCCTCCATACGAATGGTACTCATTAAATAAAGAAAAACTCTTTATGATCTCTTTCTCAAACTCATCGATAAAAATTCTTCTTTTCTTTATGTCCTGAATTTTAAGTAATTTTCTCTTAGTGATATCTTTCAATATAAATCACCTTTCTGACGAATTTTATACTATAAAAATCTATATATGTATTTTTTATACCATTTTTAATTATAACAATCTAACCCGTAATATTTACGTCACTTTTAAAATTTGGTTATTTTTCTATTCAGGTTAACTACTATTCGTCATAATAACATGCTTTTACCATATCTGTTTTTAATTAGTAATAGATATATGGTATTTGCAGACATCTATACTGCTATAATCATTATTGAATTATAAGAGGTCAGTTTATTGCAATTAAAGACTCAATTTCAAGTTTAATCTAAGTAATCAAAAAGAGGCTGGGACATAACTAGCTTCAAATAGTGAGAAGGGTGAAATTGAGCGTATTCAAATTCACCCTTCTTTTATTTTTGTATGTATTTTTTCTAATACCTTAGTTGTTGGCAGTG
>NKXN01000065.1 GCA_002261155.1 Bacillaceae bacterium SAS-127
AAAAAGGTGACTCAGTTTGTCTATTGAGTCACCTTTTTGTTGAACAAGAACTTAATTCACATCCCCTAAATAAACCGGAGACTTTTCATTATTAACATACTTAATGATATGTTTTCTTATCTCTTTCGGATAAATTCTGTATTGAAGCAAATTATGAATAGGTACCCATTCGATTCCTACTTGATGGCTATCTGGATTAGTGGGCTTATTATCATCACCATCACCTACTAAGTGGCAAACAAAATAATATTCCACTTGATGCACATGAGAATCGAATGAAGCATGCTCATGATTTTTTCCTATGTACTCGCGAATATGAAGAAGCTCTCCGATGTCTACTTCTTTCCCCACTTCTTCTATACACTCTCTTAATAATGCTTGATGAATCGTTTCACCGTGTTCTTGCCCACCGCCTGGAAACAGATAAAAATACCCTTCATCATCTTGATTTTTTGTTAATAAAACCTTGTCTCCTTCAATAATAATCGCTTTTGCTGAGTTTCTAATACTCATACATAGCCCTCCTAACAAACCTCCTGCATTTTACCATAAAAAAGTAGGACGATCCCAAAAGCTGTTTTCATCTGCTCTTGAGATCGCCCTACATAACCATTGATTAGGATGCGTTTGCCGCTGCAGCAGCTTCCGTCATCCACTCTTCTCCAAGTTCTTCATCTAAGATAATATTGTAAATCTTCCACTTGCCGTCTGCACCTTTTTTCAAATGCGCATTTCCTGAAGCGTTCACGTTCACTGTGAAGGACATATCTGGCGATGTAAATGAGACTTTATACTTTAAGTTATCAATTCTCACTTCCGCCACTCGTTTTTTAACAGTCACGATATCCAGAGAGTGAGCACCAATTGGTTCAATGGAAATGGTTTCTTCCGCTCCTTCAACAGCTCCCAACAGCCCCATACTTTCTAATGAGTAAGACAAGTAGTAGCCCGTTGCTGTCTCATGATAAAGCGCTTCAAGTGCCGGTAGATTTTGTGCCTGCGTCAATTCGTATCCTTCCTTGATGTTACGATCGACAATTGCTGTGATAGCCGCTTTATCTTCTACCTGACCAACTTCTTGATCCATTGCTCTGTCAATGATCGCAATCGCTTGACCACGCGTAGCCTGACTATGCGGCTTAAATGTATCACCATATCCTTGAACAATTCCATTAGCCGCTAACTTCCCAATCGCCTCATAAGCAAAGCTAGTCGATGGGACATCTTTAAATGTGTTTGCTGACGTCGGGAATTTAATTGTAGGACTAAACGCGCGATAAATCATAGCCGCCATTTGATCACGTGTAATATTTGCACCGGGTTGAAAATTCCCATCAGAGTATCCTGAAATAATCCCTTGGCTGCTCGCAATACGAACGTAATCATAATACCATTTCGATGCTTTCACATCCGAAAATTCTTTTGTATTTGCACCCGCTTTAAGAGATAAAGCATTCACTAAAATTTTCGTAAACTGCGCTCGCGTAATTTTTTCATTTGGACGAACGTCAACATATGAATATTCATATACCTCACCATCTTCTTCATATAAATCCGATTGCAAATATCCATCAATGATATCCGCATACACAAAGCGTTCAATAGCTTCATAAAACCGATAATCAGGACCGATATCTCCAATATCATAATGGTCAATCGACTTTACAGCAGCCGAAGCCGGTGTAGCAGAAAGCAAACCGCCTAATAACAATAAAGACATGAAAATTCGAAGTGCTTTCAAATACTTTTCCTCTTTTCTATTAAATAATATAAATTGAACTTCAGTATAGCCTGTTAATAAACTATAAAACAGGTTGTTTATACCTATTTACAATGATGAAGCACTAGTAAATATATTAAAATTAACCTCTAATCGGAAAAGGGTGTAAATAAATGAAAACATCTCCTTACTTTATGCTAGATATAGCTGTTTGAGCTAGTTTAGTAATGGTCATGTCATCCATCGGAGGATTGTGTAAACCCGCTCGCACATCACGATAATAACGGCTCAGCGGATTGCTGTTTTGTAAGCTTTTTGCCCCTACAATACGCATCGCTAAATCGACAATTTCAATGGCATGGTTCACAACGATATACTTCGCAGCACCTAATTCATTTGTAACCGATGCATGTGTTTTAGGATTTTCAAACTGACTAGCCGCACTGTATAAAAAATGACGGGCATTCATTAACTTTAATTCGATTTGACCTAATTTTTCTTGGACATGGGGAAGCTCCGCCACAGGGCCTGGCAGACTATTCGGCGAATAGGTACTGGCAAAATGCAGGGCATAATCGCGAGCTGCCTGGGCGATTCCTAAATATACAGCTGGAATATGGAGAGCCCAGCCATTAATTTTATTGCTACGCGGTCCGTCATTCACTTCCACTAAAGCCTCTTCCGGAACGATAATCTGATCTAAAATAAGGTCATGACTAGCTGTTCCGCGCATCGCCATCACATCCCAAGTCTCTTCAATAGACACCCCTTCTGTTTCTTTAGGAATTAAAAAGAAGCCAACTGCTTGCTTTTCTTCAATCCACGCAGAAGTTAAATAATGTGTAAGGGCATACGAAAGGGTCATAAAGCTTTTTCTACCGGAAATATGCCATTTTCCATCGATGAATTCCGCATTGGTTCCTGGACGTCCACCACGTGTAGGACTACCTGTAATAACCTCACTGACAGCACGGTTAACGAGCGCACCGTTATGCACGATTTCGTCTGCAAACTGTTGCAGTTGACTTTCAGACCACGCTTGTTTTTCATAAATTTCACCAACAACTCCAAGCTGCCAACCAATCGCTAGAGCGGTTGGTCCATCAAAGCTAGCAAGTGTTTCTTGAAACAACAGCATGTCATAAATCCCAAAACCTTTTCCACCATATTCTTTAGGTACTGTCAGCTGATTGTAGCCAATCGACAATAAATCTTGAAAACTATCGAAAGGGAAACTATTTTCTTTATCTGCTTGAATACCTCTTTCGGTCATTTGTTTTTTTAGTGTATGTAATTGATCAATGATTTGTTGCTGATCCGTAGTTCGTACGAAGTCTTGAACGGAATTCATATGTCATATCCTCCATTTCACAGTTAACTTATAAGGTTTCATTCATTTAATCATACATAAGACTACTTAAAAAATCCATATATGAAAAAAAATAAAACATACTTTACAGGTAAGAATTGTTGTGATAGATTACCGATATATTCAAAAGATTAAAAACCTGGACAGTAGGTGAAACCGTGATCAAGTTAACAGGCATACATAAACGATTTAAAGACAACGAAGTACTAAAGGGAATCGACCTAGAAGTGAAAAAAGGCGATGTCATGACTATTATAGGTCCTTCAGGTTCTGGAAAAACGACCTTACTTCGCTGTATTAATTATTTAGAAAATCCTGATCAAGGAATGATACAAATTGGCGAAGATTTAAAGATCAATGCCGAAAAACCTTCCAAAAAACAAATTTTACATTTGCGTCGTAAAACAGCGATGGTTTTTCAAAACTATAATCTTTTCCAAAATAAAACAGTGATCGAAAATATTACAGAAGGCTTGATCGTTGCTCAAAAGAAGTCGAAAGAGGAAGCCAATAAAATGGCCAAATCATTGTTAGAAAAAGTAGGGCTTATTGAAAAGATGAACGATTATCCATCAAGCCTTTCAGGAGGACAACAACAACGTGTAGGTATTGCTAGAGCTTTAGCCTTGAATCCAGAAGTCATTTTATTCGATGAACCCACTTCAGCACTAGACCCGGAAATGGTGGGCGAAGTGCTGCAATTGATGAAAACCATTGCGCGTGAAGGCATTACGATGATTGTTGTTACACATGAAATAGATTTCGCGCGTGAAGTTGCCAATCACGTTGTCTTTATGGATGGTGGGCATATTATCGAAGAAGGTACACCCGAAGAAGTCATTTTACATCCTTCAAAGGAGCGAACGAAACAATTTTTACGAAGGTTAATTAGAGAACCAGAATATATCATTTAAAGGAGCGATCGTGATGAAGTTAAAGAAAATTGGTGCATTCATATTAGGAATAAGCTTAGTGGGGGGCGCACTTACTGCCTGCAGCTCATCTGAGGAAAGTGAAAAGACAAAGGACGGTAAAGAAATCATTAAAGTCGCCTTAAGTGATGAGGTCAATCCGCCATTTTTGTATACAGATGATAAAAATAATCCAATTGGCTATGATATCGATTATTTAGAGGCAGTAGAAAAAAAATTAGGCGATAAATATCAATTTGATTATCAATTTGGCGAGGAAGAAGGAAACTTAATTGGTGTAAGTACTAAGAAATTTGATTTTGCGATCAATTGGTTTTTTAAAAATCCAGAGCGCGAAGCAAAATTTTTATACGGAAACCCTGAATATGGGTACTCGATGACTGCGCTGATTACACGAAATGATACAAATGATATTAAAAGTTTTAAAGATTTGAAAGGAAAAAAACTCGCACCGATGTCTCCAAGCGGCGGCTTACGTACCATTCTAAATAGCTATAATGAGCAAAACCCAAATGATGCGGTGGAAATTGAAACGATAGAACACCCATCGAACGCAGATAACTTAAAGGGATTAGCCAATGGCAAATACGATGCCGTCTTTTTAAATGTTTCTACATTTGATGCGATTCAAAAGGAATTGAATTTAGACCTTAAAGTTGGTGGAGTCGTTTCAAAAGAACCTGTGTTCATTGTATACAACAAGCAAAATGAAGAGCTTCAACAAGCGATTAATACAGCTACAGAGGAGCTTAAAAAAGATGGGACATTATCCGAACTAGCTGAAAAATGGTTCGAAGTCGATTTCTTTGAGGATTTAGATTATATCAATCAAGAACAATATAAATTTGACAAATGAAAATAAATAGAGAGCGATCAAAGCTCTCTATTTTTTAGGAAGGTGAAATGCGATGGATACTTCCATTCATCAGTGGAGCGACCTCTTTCAACAGGTGTTAGCTAGACTCCCTATTACCATTTGGATGCTCGTTGCATCGCTTATTTTAGGATTAGTTTTCGGGACACTAATGGCTATTGTACGAATTCGTAAAGTGCCGATCTTACATCAGCTAGTAACGATTTTTATTTCATTTACACGATGCACTCCATTGCTTGTCCAACTATTTTTAATGTATTTTGGATTGCCGCAATTACTAATGGCTTTCGGTATTTATATTAATGATTTAGCCCCTTTAATATTTGCGATTGCGACATTCTCACTGCATATTTCAGCGTATTTATCCGAAACGATTCGTTCAGCTTATATTGCGGTGGGCGATGATCAATTAGAAGCTTGTTATAGCGTTGGGATGACCTATTCCCAAGCACTACGCCGAGTGATCTTGCCGCAAGCATTCGTGATCTCATTGCCAAACATGGGAAATACAATTATCGAATTGTTAAAAGATACAGCCCTCGCCTTCACTATTGGTGTCGTTGACATTATGGGGCAGGTTCGTCTGATCATTGGAAATAATTATGGTTTAGGCATGTTTCAAGTATATGTTGTGATTTCGATCGTTTATTGGGGAACGTGTGCATTCATAGAAATAAGTATTCATCAATTAGAACAGCGATTGAAAAAAGGACGCACGACCGTAGCGAGATCTTAGGAGGAAGATGTTAATGGAAGTATTCGATATACAGTTTGCGATTGAGCATTTTCCTGAAGTATTAAAAGGTGTACCGATTACCTTGCTTATAGCTCTTGTATCTATCATCATCGGTTCCCTTGCCGGACTAGGATTAGCGCTTCTTCGCGTCTATAAAATTCCCGTACTCAATCAGATAACAGCCGTTTATATTTCTTTTATACGAGGAACCCCCTTACTTGTGCAATTATATGTATTCTTTTATGGGATGCCCGAACTGATGAACTGGATCAATCAAACATGGGCTACAACTTGGAATACAGATGACATTTCACCGTTATGGTATGCATTTATCGTCTATTCGATGAACGCCTCTGCTTATACAGCAGAAATCTTCCGCGCCTCCTTAAACTCAGTTGCGAGGGGTCAAATGGAAGCTTGCTATAGTGTAGGAATGACAACGTGGCAAGGATTATGTCGAGTGGTCTTCCCTCAAATGATCGTGATGGCATTACCAAACATGGGAAATATCTTTATTAACCTGATTAAGTCCACCTCACTGGCATTTGCCGTTAAAGTAGTAGAAATTATCGCGATCTCTAAAATGATCGCTAACCAAGGATATAATTTCTTAGAAATGTACTTAGTCGCCTCGATTATTTATTGGGTGATTTGCTTATTACTTGAAGTAGCATTCCACTACTCAGAGAAATATGTAAGCACATATAAACGAAAAACAACTGCTGCTGTACATTAGTTGAATGAAAAATCCCTTGTTTTAAACAAAGCTGATTAAAACAAGGGATTTTTATTTAATCAATATACTGAGAGTTACCTTGATGATAATAACGATTGCTCCTTACTTCTAAATTCATTTTCAAAGTCGAATCTGGTACTTGTAAGCTTTGAGTTAAGTCAGACTTATAGTTTGCACAAGTAGATGGGCTAGTACTCCACGGCTCCAACTGTCGAGCTATGGCACGTATTGTTTCAACGTCTGCAGTCTTTGCAAATCCCTGTTGCTCCATCCATTCATCATTAAATAAAGTTTGAATATAGCGATCTCCCCCGTCCGAAACCATACACACAACGCGATCATCAGGGGTGAGCTGTTGAGCCACCTTTAAGGCAACTAGCGCACAAGCACCACTGGAAGGCCCCATCAATATGCCTTCATTACGAGCAAATGCTCTTGCTGTTAGAAATGCCTGTTCATCAGTAATTTTATAGGCACAATCAACATAATCCATATTTAAATTAACCGGTGTCCAACCAAGACCTATACCGGGTATACGATAGGAATCTGCTTCCCCTCCAAAAATAATAGAGCCAACAGCATCAACTCCAATCACCTGTACCTCTGGCGCAAAAGTTTTTAAATACTTCGAAATTCCTCCTAATTGTCCACCTGTACTAACCGCTGTAATAAACGTCGTAATTTTGTTCGAGCAGCTGTCCATGATTTCGCGAGCCGTACTTTTATAATGAGCCGTGCTATTAAGCAAGTTAAAGCATTGGTCAGGTCTGTATGAGTTTTCAATCTCTTTAGCTAGTTTATTAGCTAACGCAATCCTCGTCTTATGATAGCTACCGCAGTCATCCTTCTCTTGTACGACGATCACTTCTGCCCCGAAGCATTTTAAAAGAGCTAGATTCGCGCTTGTCGTTTTCGGATCGACTAAAACGATCACACGATAGCCTTTAGCTGCACCAATCATCGCCAAGGATATACCAAAATTTCCACTTGACGACTCGATGATTGTGCCACCAGGTTTTAACAATCCTCTCTGTTCTGCCTCTTCAATAAAATGAATGGCTGCGCGATCTTTTATACTTCCACCAGGATTATATCGTTCATATTTAAAAAGTATTTGACCTTCATCCAGCTTATTGCTATTTGGAATCTTAATAAGCGGTGTATTGCCAATTGTCTCTAGAATGTTGTTAATCATATTGAGCTTCCTCCCTCAATTGTGAAAGACTACTTTATCTCACAATCCATGCGTCACTTTAAGTCATTAAGCGGAAAATCTTTCTTCCTATATGGCTTGTGCAATCACTTGTAAACGTGTACCGATCATCTCATTATTAAAGGTTAAGGGCTTTTCTGAACTATACTTTTGTACATGAGGTGCAGGGTCATCAAAGAGCTGCAATAAGCGGAAACCACAAGCATCAAGATAATGAACTAGCTCCTGCGGAAAAAGCAAACGATGTCGTAAATGCTCGACAATTGGTTCGCAGCCCGTAACTTGCCAACAATAATCCCGCTCCAATATTTGTTTAGGAAGATCAATACTAAAGCGCGTATTAAGTGTAACTACAGCCTCTTCCAAAATGGTCTGATCCACTAGTTCTTCTGTTAACCAACGCTGGCCTTCTTTCGTCAGAAAAAATGCAGCATTTCTCATGTCTAAATAAAGCAGTCCGCCTTTGTATAGATGTTTACGAAAACACTCAAGGCTCGCAATAATATCTTTATTTGAGAAGTTATACAAAAACGTACTACCTACACAAAGAAGAGCGTCAAATTGTTGATTAAGAGAAAAATCTGACTGCTCACCGTAAACAAACGTGGATTCAGGGTGATGATCTTTAGCCCACGAAAGCATTTCAACAGAATTGTCGAGTCCAGTTGCTTCATATCCGACACGATTAAGATACGCCACTTCACGCCCGAGTCCAGAGCCAACATCGAGTACCTTTTTCCCAACTCCAAACTCTTTTAACACTTGATGTATGAAATGGGCCATACTAAGATCTTCGTCTCTATTGAAAGCTAAGTAGAGCGCTGGATTAGTATGTAGGAAGTTTTCCGTATTCATTTGCAAATCAACTTGCACTCTCATTCACCTCCGTTGTATAACAATAAATTGTCGAAGCACTAGCACTAAATTGTGTAAACGGGAATGGTTCTGCCACTAACGCTGTCACGCCGTTCCCTAAGAATGAAGCAATAATCGTACTTCCTGTTTGTGCATATATAGTCAAAGGAATACCTCTTTCTCTTACTCTTTTCAAAATACGATCAAACGTTCCATTACTTAAAGTCATTGCCGTGCAAATCACATTGTCAGCCTCATCAAGAACTTTCTCCATATCGCTTTCAACAACATCTCCCCACTGAGTTTGTTTAAGTTGTAAATCACAAGGCAAACAGCTGGCACCACGTTGCTTAATGGCTTCCACTAACGGATTGACAACTCCAATAAGGGCTACCTTTTGGGACACTTCAATATTAGCTATATCAGCAATGAGCGCATCCCGCCACTTCGCTCTTTCAATAGGTGTGCCCGCTGGAACTTCCACCACTTTTGTACAACGGTTATGGTGTGGATGTACGACACCAAGATAAGCATCCATCGCTGCAATTTGTACGGGGAGCCTTGTATCTTGTAACACTGCATCCAAATCTTTTCCCGATAATTCTTCTGCTACTTGCTGATTTAATTGATCGAATGTATGACAACATGCCGCAAAATAAGATTCCACTCTAAGTAATAAATAGTAGTTATGATATTTCGTACGAGAAGAAGGAAATTGAGTCGTTTGATAAATATAAGACGCTCCAGTAACAGGGACGCTTTTAGGTTCAGGCCCTAACCTTCCCTCTAGAATCGCTTCTTTTAAATCGGCAACCGAGGATACTATGTCTATTTGCTGCTGAGTCATACAAGCTCCTCCTGCTGATCAAAGGTAAGAATAATACGATTAAGCGCTTGTTCAGCATAGTCTCTAGCATTCGACCCCTCGGTATCTTGTGTAACGATGTGACCTAAATAACAGGCATTGTCAATTGGTGAAGCAATAGACTTACCGACACAATCTTCAATTTTATAGCGGACAATATGTTGATCTGATTTAAGCGACTCTATGCCTTGAACGTGAGTAATTGTGCCACCTTGAGGAGGAACGATAAACATAACGGCCGCGCTACTAATACCACCATCCTTTTTTGTGATGGCAGGTTTATTACCTAAAGAGAGATCAACAAATACACGAAGTAAATCAACATCCGTTACTTTTTGAATCAGTTCTACGATGTAATTCCCAGGAGTTCTTGGGTTGATTTCAACGATGCGAGGACCTTCCGCAGTCAGCTTTACTTCTGTATGAGCAATACCATGACCGAACCCTACAGCCTGTAAAGCATCCCGAACAAATTCTGTCACTGTCGTACTCGTTTCCTCATCCAGATTCGCTGGAAACATATGACCATTTTCAATGAAATAAGGTGAGCCCGTAATTGATTTATCCGTAATACCCAATATCGTCGTCTCTCCGTTATAAGTAACACTTTCTACACTTACTTCCTCACCCTTCATGAATTCCTCTAGCAGATAAGTAGTATCTCGTTCTTGATCTCTAAAATTGAGCGGAAAATCTGCAAGTTTACGATAAGCCTCTCGTAATTCTTCCACATTTTGAATGAAGCTTACAAAAGCACTAGAAGCAAGATCGACTGGTTTCATCACTAATGGATATCCAATTTCATTTGCCGCTGTCTCTACTCCATCCCAACGACGTGCAAGATGATATTTGGGATTAGCTAAATAAGCCTTATCTAATGCCTGACGCATGAAATGCTTTTGCCGCACATTTTTCACTTGATTTGGAAAAGGACAAGGAAGATTTAAAGCTTTAGCTACTTCTCTTACCACTTCAATATAATAATCACAAACGGTAATAACTCCATCAAATTGATATGACTTTAACTTTTCAAGCAAGCTTTGAACATCATTCGTTTCTGTTACAAGTACTTCATCTGCATACCTTAAAACTAGATGTTTTTCCGTACTGAGTGCATTTTGATAATGTTCAGGTTTACGAGTTACAAAAGTATAAGTATGCCCTAGCGACTTCAAAAGTGGCGGCAGTAAATTGCCGCTTGCTCCAACCCAACTTTCAATCATTAAAAGGTGTGCCATATTTGTCCTCCTCAAACATATTATGAAATTGATAATCATTATCAATTATTCATTTCACTTAGCATTATAATGTAATCCATTTCCAATCGTCAACAGAAAATAAAGAATTTTTTGTAAAATACCCCTCACAAACTCAAGTTTTCATTTTCAGAAAATTTATTAAATTGCATTGACAAACGATATTGATAATCATTATCATGTTTATTGACTGTAAATATTTTGATTTCATAAGGAGGATATACAGTGAAAAAGCTTTTATGTTTTTTATTCTTGTTAACATGTATGGCAGTCATAGCAAGTGGATGTCAAAATGCATCATCTGATGACAAACCTAAGTCAGAGGCATCCAAGCCTCAAACAGAAGAATTAATTATTGGTAGCAGAGAGATTGTAGCTGATTTAGACCCTACCGTACCCATTGTCGCTGATTACTTAGTGAATTTAGGAGCAGGAGAACTACTTTTCAAAGCAAATGAGAAAGGTGACATTCAGCCATCCTTAGCTAAAAGTATCGAACAAGTTGATGCAACTACGTGGAACATTACATTAAGACCGGACGTTAAATTTTGGAGTGGGAAATCTGTAAACGCAGATGCTGTCATTTCTTCTTTAGAGCGTTCTAGAAAACTTGATGTTAAAGCCCAACCGTTTTTAGAAGGCATTAACTTTAGTAAAGAAAGTGATACTCTCATAAAAGTAAAAACATCACAGCCAAATATGACTGTTCCTCTTAACCTTTCATATTTCCAGTTAGTTATTCACAACACAGAAGCCCGCTTTGATTCAGTAGAAAATATGGATTTAACAGGTATGTATAAAGTGATAGATTATAAGGCGAATCAAAAGATGGTTTTAGAAATTAACGAAAATTATTGGGGCCAAAAACCAACGATTCCGCGAGTCCTACATGAAGCAATTAGTGATGATCAATCAAGAGTCCTTGCTGCTCAAAGCGGACGATATCATGTCGTGATGAACATTCCTGTATCAAATGTAAAAGAATTTGAAAATAGTGATGTAGCAACCATTAGTGCTGAACCAGCTGCCAATTCAGAGACCGTTTATTTCAATCTCAAACAACCTCAATTTCAGGATATAAGAGTACGCCAAGCTCTTAGCTGGGGATTAGATCGAGAGGAGTTAGTCATTCTTGGAGCAGAAGGCTATAGCTCCCCTCTTACTACTTGGATCGGGTCAAATCCATCTTATTCAGATGCGAAAAATATGGTGTATAACAAATATGACCCTAAAAAAGCAGCTACCTTGTTAGATGAAGCTGGTTGGAAAGTCGGTTCAGACGGCATTCGTCAAAAAGACGGCAAGCCTTTATCTATCCGCTTAATGACATGGGGCATCGATAAAGCATTAGGAGAAGCTATCCAAAACCAATGGAGCAAAATTGGAGTGAAAGCCGAAGTCTCTCATGGCGATTATAGCCTTATTCAAACCGCACGCGATAAAGAAGACTGGGATGCCTTTATTGAAGCTTGGTCTACATTCGGCGATGTCACCGCTTTGCTAAAAGGTCAGTATGCCAAAGATGGCGGCGGCAATTATGGAGGATATAACGACACGAAGACAAATGATTTGTTTACACAAATAGATCAGGCGCAAACAGCAGAAGAACGCTATGAACTAGTAATGAAATTAACAGAGCATGTAACTAAACAAGCGCCTGTAATTTGTGTATATCCTCGCCCAGAATTAACAGCTGTGAATAAATCTTTAGATGGATTTACACCGCACTTTAGGCAATTTGAAAATATAGTCAATTCTAACTTAATGATTTCTGCTAAATGATTCCTTTGCATCCTCCTCCACTCTATAGGAGGAGGAGCAAACATTTCTATCTAGCAACCGAAAGGAGCTTAGAATGGTTAAGGTGATTTTTCGTCAACTATCCTCAGCCTTAGTCACATTATTTTTGTCGACCATTATTATCTTTATATTAATTCGTTTAGCCCCTGGTGATCCTGTTGAGCTACTATTAGGACGACCTGGAGACTTACCCGTAACCAACACACCTGCTTATGAAGAAAGAGTGCAAGAATTGCGAGCAGAATTAGGATTAGATCAAAGTTATTTTGAGCAATACATACATTGGCTTCAAAGAGTGCTTACCTTGGATTTAGGCACGTCTATTTATTCAGGAAGACCAGTTGGAACAGAAATTGCTGAAAAAATCCCGGCAACTCTACTGCTTTCTATCGCAGCGCTAGTCATTCAAATCCTACTTGGTATGTTATTCGGAATCATGTCAGCCGTTAAAGCAAGAAAACTCCAAGATAGTACCATCCGATTTATTTGTGTCCTCTTTGCATCTTTTCCTGCTTTTGTCGTTGGCTTAACATTTCTATCATTCTTTGCAGTAAAGTATCATTTCTATGAAATTAGCAATGATGCTAGTTTCAATCGGCTGTGGCTTCCTGCTATCACTTTAGGGCTTGTGTGCGCCCCTCAACTAATACAAGTAGTAAGAGCAAATATGCTATCTGAATTTGGTCAAACGTACATAGTTTCAGCCCTTTCCCGTGGGCTTTCTAGAAGATTGATTATTAAGCATGCCTTCAGAAATGCACTATTACCCATTACGACAATGATTGCTCTTTCATTTGCTACTTTAATAGGTGGCTCGATCATTATTGAAAATATTTTTTCGTGGCCTGGCATTGGAAACTATGCGCTAAATAGCATCCTGCATCATGATTACCCTGTCATCCAAGGCTATACCGTGATCATGGTTTTGATTGTTATTGTCATCAACACTTCCCTAGACATTATGTACACACTTCTAAACCCGCAAATACGTCAGAAAGGTGGAGAGAAATAGTGCGATTCAAAAAACCTCATCATTACCAAATGAGCCTAATGATAGGTATCTTCCTGCTCTGTATTGTCATCACTTTAATAGCTGGTGCTTCATTATTCTCTACACATGACCCTGTAGAACAAAACGTACTCAACCGTCTTGAAGCGCCGAATAGCGATCACCTCTTTGGAACCGATCGTTTTGGGCGTGACGTATTCGCAAGAACTTTACATGGCGGTCAAATTACACTCGTTTCTTCTTTCTTCACATTAGGAGTAACACTTATTATCGGGCTATTCGTTGGTTTATTAACCGGCATGTTTCATGGCTCTATTATTGATACGATTTTCATGCGAATCATCGATGTATTAATGGCGTTCCCATTTATGGTATTTGCAATGATGATTGCTGCTCTATTCGGAACAAGCCTTTTACACCTTTTACTTGCCGTATCCATTATATGGTGGGTGCCCTTTGCTCGTTTGACTCGAAGTATTGTGCTGCAAGTAAAGAATGAAGTATCTGTTGAAGCCGCTCAAGTTCTAGGAGCTAAAACGTCTACGATTGCCTTTAGGGAGCTACTTCCAAGAGCGATTGCACCTGTATCGATTCAAGCTACTTTTGAATTAGGAAATCTGATCCTCTCCATTTCAGCTCTTTCCTTTTTAGGATTAGGAGCACAGCCTCCAGCGCCTGAATGGGGAAGCATGTTAGCAGACGGACGTGCCCATTTCTTTGAAGCTCCTCACATCTTGATGGGACCAGGATTATTTATTATCTTAACCGTTTTAGCATTAAATCTGATTGGCGAAGGACTTAGGGATCAACTAGATCCTTTTGAAAAGCTAAAATTTTAGAACAATAAACGAGGAGGAGAAATAATGGCTATAGATCAATCTACTATTTTGCGCATAAAAAACTTACAAGTTGGCTACTTACAAAACAATCGTAAACAGACGATTTTAAATGACATCTCCTTTGATCTTCAGAGAGGAGAAATCCTATCTCTCTTAGGTGAAAGCGGATCTGGGAAATCAACCATTGCTAAAGCGATAACCGGACTGTTGCCTCCATCTGCCCAAATTGAGAATGGTACGATACAGTTTGAACATTTTCAACCAGTTTCCTTGACGAAGCCATCTATAAAATGGAATGAAATTAGAGGAAAAAAAATCTCCATGATTTTTCAAGATGCACGAGCAAGTCTAAATCCTATGCTAACAATTAAAGAACATTTCAAAGAAACATTAACCTTTCATCAGATCGCAACTGCCGATGAAATCATTTCTTTAAGTACAAAATTACTTCGATCGCTCAACTTCTCAGATATACCTGACCTTTTAAATGCCTATCCGTTTCAATTAAGCGGTGGTATGTGTCAACGAGTTTGTATTGCACTCGCTTTATGCGTAAAACCATCGGTCATTATCGCCGATGAACCTACCTCTGCATTAGATACAGTTAGTCAAAAAGAAGTCCTTGATTTATTAAAGAACGTACAAAAAGACTTTAATCAAACCATCTTATTTATCACACATGACATCGCTGTGGCAAATTCAGTCAGCCACCGAGTCATCGTATTTAACAAAGGAGATATCGTTGAACAAGGGACACCCCAGACAGTTTTCTCCTCCCCTAAAAAGGCTTATACACAGCAATTGATCAAGTCGCGAGAAGGAACAAAACCTCTTATAAAAAAAGAAATAGAGCGCTCAACTAGTGAACCACTTCTCTCCATTACAGGACTGAAGAAAAATTTTAATAAAAAGAAGTGTGTATTAAATGAAGTAAATCTAACACTCTATGAAAATGAGATATTAGGCATTATTGGACAAAGTGGCTGCGGAAAATCAACTTTATCTAAATGCGTTGTCGGTATCGAAAGACCGGATCAAGGTCAAATTTTGTATCAAGGTACAGATATCTGTCGTTTAAAAGGGAAACAAAGACGAGAGCTGTGCAGGCATATTCAAATGATTTTCCAAGATGCGCGTGCAAGCTTGAACCCAAGATATAACGCCGTGCAACTAACTTCGGAGTCACTTCAATATTTAAACATAGCTTCTAAAAAAGAACGAGAAGATATGGCTCGTTTCTACCTCAATGAAGTGGGAATCACTGGAGATGCTCAAGAAAGAAGACCACCTCAGTTAAGTACAGGACAATGTCAAAGGATTGCAATTGCTCGCGCCTTAATTGTGAAACCTACTATCTTAATCTGTGATGAAGCCGTATCAGCTTTAGATATGAGTATCCAAACACAGATTCTAGAATTATTGCAGCGGTTACAAAAGCAATTCCAATTTTCCATCTTAATGATTTCCCATGATATTAGAGTCCTTAGAAGTTTTTGTCATCGTATTGCGGTCATGAATGGCGGGAATTTCTGCGAAGTGAGACAAGGCGGACAACAATTTAATAAAAGTTCTCACCCTTATACGAAATCATTGCTTCAATGCGATTATGAAATGAAGGTTCATTAAATTAGAAGAGTTCAATTAGCTTCAAATGAGGAGGAAAAATGTTGAATGTAGCAATGTCATGGCCCTTTCTTCGATTATATATGCTCGCCTTTCTATTTTTCAGTGCCAATTCGATACTGAATATGATTATCCCTTTGCGCGGTGAAGCAATGGGGGCTAGCAATACAACGATCGGCCTGATTATGGGCGCCTACATGTTTACTTGTATGTTCTTTAGACCGTGGGCTGGTCATATTATTCATAAACACGGCCCACTAAAAGTGTTACGTACAATCATATTGTTTAACGGTTTCGCCCTAATCCTTTATACAATTACGGGATTAGGTGGATTTCTTATTGCTCGTATCCTTCAAGGAATTTCGACCGCCTTCTTCTCAATGGCCTTGCAAATCGGCATTATTGATGCGCTGTCAGAAAAAGAACGCTCACAAGGAGTCTCGCTTTATTCCCTATTCACATACATGCCCGGAATCATCGGACCCATCCTTGCGTTAGGCATTTGGGAAAATGGCGGAATGAACTCTTTTACATTGGCCATGGTCGCTATTGCTATACTAACAGGAGTATTTGGTTACAGTACAAAACTCGGAAATCAATCGACTACAGCTCATAAAAACGAAGAAGAAAATGGATCCCATCTATTAAAATCTTTTCATCATTTAGTGACAAATCCATTTCTATTCAAATGTAGCTTACTAATGTTAACAGCTTCTATCATCTTTGGGGCTATCGCCACCTTTATGCCCTTGTACGCCAATCAATTAACAAATGCAAATGCTGGCATCTATTTAATGCTCCAAGCAGCCACCATTGTCATCGCACGGTTCGTATTAAGAAAAAATATCCCATCAGACGGAAAATGGCATAATAAATTTATCGTTAGTATTATGTTACTTCTAGCAATTTCAGCACAATTAGTCAGTTATTCAGCGGTGGTTGGTGTAGGCTTTTTATATACTGGAGCTATTTTAATGGGTATCGCCCAAGCATTACTATACCCAACATTAACAACTTATTTAACATTTGTTTTGCCGCAAGCAAGTCGCAATGTATTAATTGGTTTATTTATTGCCATGGCTGATTTGGGAATTTCTTTAGGTGGGGTAATCATGGGACCCATCGCTGATTTATCCTCCTATTCGTTTATGTATACAATCTGTGCTATTCTCGGCCTTCTCATGGCGATTTTCGCCTATGATAAGCGACCGACCTTCATTGGTTGATAATATAACTATATCGAGCGCATGCTGAAAACATGCGCTCGATATAGTTAAAGATACATCCACTAATTAATCGAAACTCGGAACTTTTTTGATAGTAAGCATATGTCCGATTGGAAGAAGTAGCTCTCAGAACCTAGAATTCTAGTTCATCCCGCTACTCCTAAACAAAAAAACAACGGGAAACGACTATATATCGGATCTCGTTGTTTTTTCATGCCCTATTAGAAAGCGGCTATCATATTTTTAATTGGTTACATATTCTCCGCATTGACCCTTTTGTATGCAGGTGTATCTGTATAAATTTCTGCTGTAAGCGGGTTAAGTTTATTTTTACGGATTTTATTAAACTGATAAACGACAAGCGCAATGTTAGCAACTAAGGCTATAAAACTTACAATAAAGAATGCAGTTGGGTTATGAGTAGTAGGTACAGGCGCTGTAACATCTGCGAACTGTGGAACTGTCATAATAAACATCGTCCATAATCCCAACGTATGTGCACGGTGCTGCAACCATGCTCCTTTTTTGATAAAGAAAGCAGGTATTGTACAAGAGAATAGCAGTATGACACCACAATAAAATGAATGGTCAGAAATACAGTTATAGGTATAAGCAAAGTTCCATAAGTCATAAGCAATAATCCACGGCCAGATCATATCAGGCCAGATCATATCCTTTGATTTATCTTTAGATATATAAATTCCAACCCATCCACAAATAGCGATAATATTAAGCAGCCCCGCAATACCGTTCATGATATTCCAAGGACCTGACATCAACCAAAGGTTATCTATAAATGCGCCGTTCCACTCTCCATACGTATATACTTGAAAGTCACGAATAACCGCCTCCAAAATATTAATGGCTAAAATTAATGGTGGGAATAATAATACCCACTTTTTTTTAGCTAATGAAGGAATATACCGCAGAGCCATAAACCCAAGACACCCTGCAAGAGCTGAGTATGTCTTGACCCAGTTGAACCAGTTCCCTGTGCCATACTCATTACCTGGAGCTGCCGTAGTTGGCCAAACAAAAATGGTCAGTACTGTAGGAATAATTAAAAATAATACCAGTCCACCCCACTTAGTAGTGCGACCAAGCTCATTGAACGCCATCAAAGCTAAGAGAATAAATAGAGCTATTCCCCACCCTATAAATCCGATTTCTTCATACAATATGCCCATAACATTTTACCTCCAATATGATATGTAAAATTTGATTTTTACAGATAAATTATAACAATAAAGTTAATTTTTTTATACGAGTTTGTGAATTTGTTCACAATAAATTTATTTTTAAATAATTCAGACTGATTCCACATAAAGAAAAAGTCCTTTTTAATGAATTAGTCAGGTCGTAACCGGACCAAATCCATTAAAAAGGACACGTTCTCATAAACAATATTTATACGAAAAAATTAACGATAAAATCATTCCTTAAATTGTTAGTTTATTAATTAGTTAGTGCAATTTGAATGACGTATGAGAAGAATATATTCCAATTTGAGTTTTTTTGGAAATAAATATTTAATCATTTTATTTTCGTTCTAATTGAAGGTGGCCACTTTTTAAAATACTAGAAATGAATGATACTTTTAATACTCCGCCGCCATTGCGTCTGCTTTCGTTTTATGAACCGTACCAAACGGATGCTCAGGCGGTGCATAGATCGTATAAAGTTTAAGCGGCTTATTTCCCGTATTGATGACATTATGCCATGTACCAGCAGGCACCATGATGGCATAGTCATCATAAACTCGTTCTTCAAAAGATAAATGATCCTTCGTCTCCCCCATTCGAACGATTCCTTGCCCCTCTTCAATGCGTAGAAATTGGTCAACTGTAGGATGCACTTCTAAACCGATATCTTCTCCAGCATTGATACTCATCACAGTCACTTGCAAATGGTTTCCTGTCCATAAAGCTGTACGAAATGTACGATTTTGCTTAGTCGCCTCGTCAATATTCACAACAAATGGTTTTGTACCGTAATCTTTTAATACAATGTTACTGCCATTGTTTGAAAGGTGTAGAGAATCCAATCGATTGACAGGCTGTACCTCATGAGGAATCGCCCAATAAACAGACTGCCTTCCATAGTGATCTACAGTTAAGTGAACATAATACGGGTGTGGATACATATAACGAACATAGTACATGATTCACATTCCTTTCATAGATATATAACATCATCCTATGCACCATGTTTAGGGGATGTACTTAAATGTAGGGGAATTGATTTAAAGCAGTCGATATCGCCAAAACGGCGGTCAATAGAACGGTAAAGAAAAGCCCAAACTCTCTTATATAAATAGAGGATTTAGGCTTTTCTATTGTCAGTGTAGAGGGGCGGGTTTTTTCTTAATCATTCTAATTCTCCATGTGTACAAGATTAAAAATCATGTACCGTTACACAAAGCTGTATAACGATTCCAAACGGATCTCGTATAATCGCATAACCGGGACTAAATGAATTTTCTTCAAATGGTACTAGAACAGTAACCTGCTCGTGTTGAACAAGAGATTCATAGAGCTTACCAATTGCATGCTTATCTTTAGATTGAATACATAATGAAGAGCTATTACCTAATTGCCAAGGTTGTGAAGTGTCCATTTCTTCCTCCGCAATCATTAGTTTGTTAGCGCCGATTTCTAAAACGGAATGGGTAATATATTCATCTTGGCCCTCTTCATAATGAAAATCAGGATTCATTTCCTTCATTTCTTTGTAATTTTTCTTAAAGAGAACGTTAGCACCTAAATATTTTTGATAAAATGCAATGGCTGCCGCAGCGTTCCCATTCAAAGATAAAAACGGAATGATTTCAAAATTCATTTTGTTGCCTCCTTCATCCATATTGATTACACTTTCAAGTATAGTCAATAAAGGTGACAAACTAAGGCACCATTAAGAGAGGTTTTTTATGAAAAAATCAGAACGTATCCATCAAATGCTACGTTTCATCAACCAAAAACAACATTTTACACTTCAAGATTTAATGCATGAGTTTCAAATCTCAAAAAGAACAGCATTAAGAGACATCGCTTCATTAGAGGAAATAGGTGCGCCCATTTATGCAGAATATGGCCGAAATGGGGGTTATCACTTACTTAATCCCATGCAGCTTCCTCCTATTTCTTTTAACAGCCAAGAAATTTATGTACTTTACTTCGCCATGCAAGCTCTTCGAAGCTTTGCAAATTTACCGTTTCAAGTATCTTTTCATTCCATTCATGAAAAATTTATCAATGAATTATCGGAAAGCCAAAGACAAGATATAGAGAGAATGCAGCATCGAATATCCTTTCGACATACGGAGCAAATCAAAGATAGTGCACATTTAGAAACTTTACTAACGGCCGCTGTGAAAAATAGCATATTAAAAATAAATTATCAACAGAGCACTCGTACCATTCAACCAATCGCTATTTATTCGATGAAAGGTTATTGGTATTGTCAAGCTTATGATATGTATAAAGAGGCTTACCGTGTTTTCCGTTGTGATCGTATAACATCAGCTGAAATAACGAATATCCAGCCATTAGTGGATTTAAAAGAAATTAATAGCGAAAATGCTCATTCACTTTGGCAGCCATCTGAACAAGCAGTTCCCTTTAAATGTCTAGTTAGTCAAGCTGGTGTAGAGCAATTTCAACAGGAACATTACCCTTCAATGAAGTTAATCTACAAGGAAGAAAATACATATATTGTTGGTTCTTATGAGCCAACCGAAATTGATTTCATCATTAACTATCTTGCTCGCTTTGGAAAATCGCTAAAAATAATAGAACCTATCATTTTGAAAGAAAAATTAAGACAATACTATAGAGATTTAATTGATACTATTTAAGTGAATCAATAAGCCATTTTTATCATTTTAAAATTAGTCAGTTTAACACCTTTACGTTCTACAGTTTGTGAACAAACAACTTGATAGCCTCGATGTTCAAAAAATGGCTTAGCTGTAATACTTGCCTCCGTATCAATCTCTAATAGATTTAATTTCTTTGCCTCAGATTCGAGCATATTAACTAAATTGGTTCCCAAGCATCCAATTCTGCTTGAGAATAGTCTTTTGAATTTACTGAATGAACCGTTTTATAAAACAAAGAAATAATTTCTTCGGTATCAGTTTCCTTAAACTTTATAATCTTCACTTTCTGTTATGCCTCCCGTTAGCAGAATAAAGAGTTTAGCAATAGTATACAAATACACCTTTTCCATTTAAAATTATTTCTTTCTCTAATTGCATGCCTATCTTTTTTGCTACTTTTTGAGACGCGATATTATTTACTTGAATAAGTGCGATCATTTTGCCAACATTAAGTCTTTTCCCATATTCCAAGAAACCTCTTGCTGCTTCAGTCGCAAACCCTCTATTCCAATATTCCTCTGATATCCAATATCCAATTTCAATCTCTTCTGTTCCATTTATAATTTGCGGTATTAATCCCGCGTGACCAATAGGTTTGTTACTTCCCTTTTCCAAAAGCATCTTTAATCCATAATTTTCATCCTCTGAATATGTATCGTAAATCCAATCTAAAAATTTTTTAATCCCTTCTTCGTCTCTTGTTTGTCCGTTACCTATATACCGCACAATATTTGGATTGGTCAACAATGATCCAAGAAAGTCTATATCATTATCATTATACGGTCGAAATAATAAACGTTCCGATAACACTTCCATTATTAAACACCCCTTTTTTATAGACAGTACAACTTTATTTTAAACCAACAATTCCCTCATTCAGTTAAAAGGTAAGATAATGGAGGAAGAATCTTAAGTTAATGATATATTTAGTGAAAGACTAACAGTGAAAAAGGAGAGTTTTTATGATTGCTAATCTAATAACTAAAAGACTATGTTTACGAGAATTTGAAGAAAACGATTGGCAGGATGTTCATACATACGCTTCTCAACCTGTTGTCTGTCAATATCAGCCTTGGGGACCAAATACGGAAAAAGAATCTAAAACTTTTGTAGAACAAGCGATGGTTGATTCTAAAGAGAATCCGAGGAGTAGATATGTTTTTGCAATCATTGAAAATGAAAATGGAAAATTGATTGGAGCAGCTGAGATTAATATCCGAGACTTCCAAAATAAAAATGGAGAATTAGGGTATATCCTGAATCCAGATTATTGGAGAATGGGATTCGCTACTGAAGCGGCAAAGCTTTTAATTGAATTTGGTTTTAAACAACTAAACCTTCATCGTGTTTACGCTACTTGCGACCCTAAAAATATTGGCTCATCAAAAGTATTGGAAAAGATTAGAATGACCAAAGAAGGCAGACTACGTGAAAATTTATTAATCAAAGATGGCTGGCGTGATTCGCTTTTATTTAGCATTCTTGAGCAAGAATGGAAAAAGAATCAGCCAGTATAATAGGTTTACCTCCATTTATAGACCTTATTGAATTACTACCAACTACTCAGATGTGACAGACACCAACCATACTTGAGAAGTAAGCTGTCTTCGATATCGTCTACTCCTTTCTTGCTTATCTTTTGATGATAATAATTTAACATTTTTAGCTTGCTGTCACTTTCCAGATCTTGCTGTAATAAGCAATAAGATAATGGAGTTCACCTTCGATCGTTAAAAATTTCTCCTATAAAAATAGCGCCGACTTCTTTTTAATAGAAATCGGCACTTCGTTTAGCGTGACGCTTTTGGTGGTTGGCATACGTCACATTTACGTTGGTTATTTTTTTTGAATTTCGTAAATGTTTTTTCAAAATTGCTGCCACATGCACATTTAAATAATAACTTTTGAGAAAAACCGTGGTATTCCGTCGTTAGTAACTTACTTTCCGAATTGTTCTCAACAAATTCTTTAATTTTTCCGATCGTCCATCTTTTATTCATTGTCTTCCCCCTCTATATTTTATCGCTGAATGAAATTAAAGCTTCTCCTAGAATTCAGCTCCCTGTGTACAGTTCAGACCCTTAGCGAACCGCGAAAACCTCTGGCGGCATAGTAGGAGTCTGCTCCATTATGATACACGAAAACATGCCCGAAGCGATAATCGCAAAAAATGGCACCGCCGAGTTCTCTAATATCAGAAGGTGTTTGTACCCAACTCGACGTTTTTTTATCGAGATTTTCAAGTTGCTGCAACGCTCGATATTGTTCTTCCGTTAATAGTTCAATGCCCATGGCAGCTGCCATATCTATCGCGTTATTCTCTGGTTTATGCTTCTTTCTTGACTCCAGCGCTTCACGATCATAACAAACACTTCTGCGACCTTTAGGACTTTCCGCTGAACAATCATAAAAAATGTATTCGTCCTTCTTTTCATCATAATCAACAACGTCCGGTTCTCCAGCGGTCGTTTCCATCTCATTAAGCGACCATAGCTTTTCAGTATTAGCCTCTAGCTTCACTTGGACGTTAGCCCATTCAATACCTTGATGGCGGTGCATATTTTTCTCAAAACGGGCTTGCAATGCTTTGAGTAATTCCTCACGTTGTTCTAATGGCAACTCTTTTTTATTGCTCTTTGTCATATTATACTCTCCTTGTTCTGGATAAGTTTCTTTCAAAAACGTTACAGATTGTTTAATTAATGCCTTTAGTACATCAACATCAATATCTGCTACTTTGTTGATATACACACAAGCTTTTCCTGTTGTATGTTTTCCAAAACTCTCTAATAATTTATCTCGTTGTGTGTCACCCGTTGCAAAATACAAGCTTATTTTCGCTTTTCGAGGTGAAAAGCCAACTAATGGCGCGTCGCCTTCGTGTCCGGATTCATATTTATAATGATATTTACCAAATCCGATAATACTCGTCCCCCACATTTTAGCTTCATACCCCGTTGTGTCAGTGAAAATATCTAATAACTTATAAGCATCTTCACGTTTTCGAAGATTATCTACACCCTCAATGAATTCAATGACACTGCTGTCGGTTTCTTTAGTTTTTAGTTCATACATGAGTGAGCTCCCTTCTAAAGCCTAATCTCAAGATTAGCTTCATAAATTTAAGATCCCTTCAAATTAATTATTCTTTTGATAGTATAAACCGATAATAGTCTTAACATTGTTAGTTTCAGTATATCATCTATCGATAAAGTCCAAAGCGAATTAAAAAAGCCAGTCAACCCGATAATAAAATAACGAGTTTTCTGGCTTGTTGTTTCATACACTGCACAAACGAGGCTACAACATTTCTACAAGATCACTGTAGTTGGCTAAAATCCTCAATAATGTACATATCTCAATTTATATTGTTCATTGGTCCAATCTTTTCAATAAATACTCAACATCAATGCTAAATACATGGAAAGAACAAAGAATAGACTCATGCCAAATGCTAAAATTGCTGGTGCTTTCTTCATAAATGACCATAAGAGTAATACTAAGAAAGCGGTAGCTAAAGAAAACAAAAGTCCACTCATCGCATTTAGTCCAAACTCAACAGCTACAGGAGTTGATAACGTACCACCATAGACATATTGAAAAAGAGGAGCCACCCCGTTACTTTTTAAAGTTGCATCAATCCCATAAGCTGGGGGCTGTTGACCAAGAATGGCAGTAGCCGTGAAAATGAGCAACAATACTACACTTTCGGCTTTTACCCATGGAATCGGCTGAAAGGAAAGATCCTTTTGAAGTTGTTTCTTCGCCCAAAAACCATTGATGAAGGCAAAAAAGAAGATCGGAATAATAATTAAGTGTTTAAGCAACATTGATTGTCCGTAATTCAACACCCAAGAATTTGCGTAATCTTTCACCTCTATCACTAATGTCATCATCATAAATCCCGTTAAGATCGTCAGAAGAAAACTGATGATCGCTACAGGTGAAAACCATTTCAAAAATGACAACCAGTTTTCTTTATTTTTTGAGAACCAGCTGACCACCAACAAAATGCCCACCCAAACACTAACGGAAAGAAAATGAATAGCGTGATAAATAGAACCCGCTATTTTGTCTAAAGACGCAGAATGCCCAGCCCAACTCAATATAAAGATGAGAGAAACAGTAAAGACAAGAGCAATAAGCGAATAGCGCTTATTCTCGAAAACTGGGAAAATAGAAACAAATATATAAAGGAAAAACGAAACAATAAATGTTAGAATCCAAGCTTGTCCCACTTCAAAACTGGAGAATACATTTTGAATCGTTGACGATAAGCCCATGTTTTCTTGAAGCATGGAAATTAAATAGACAACGGGCATTAAGGAAAACAAAACAACCCCTAATATGGATAATTGAACCCCTCTTTTAGGGAGATTAATCATCGGTTTTTTATCCTCTGGAATAAATCGGATAATAAAAGCCCCCATTAAAAAAGAAAAGCAAACATACAATAACAATTCGGTTAGATAGAGAACATAGATCATTTTTTCCCTCTTCTAATCAACCAGACAGCTGTTTGAACGGCAGCAAAAAGTAAAAAGCCGGTTATAATCGAGATAACAATACTCGGATTTGTCTTGCTTTGCTCTTCTTTGTCGACCACTGATGATTGATTGGCTTCTTTCTCTGTTTTATCAATAGTAGCTACTTCCTCTTTTGACTCATCTACGACACTGGGTTGCCCTTCAGCTTTATTGTCCAGTTTCTGTGCAACAGTAAATGTGTACTCTCCTTTAATGAGATGTCCATCTTCTCCGACAATGCTCCAGTTTACCGTATAGAGTCCTTCCGTCAACGACTCACTTGTCGTTCCAATCAGTTTATTTTTATCAATTTGCATATCTTCAAGCACAATTTCTGTGCCTTTTTTGTCAAATAGCGTGAACAAACTTCCCTTTTCAATGGATGTATTAAACTCCATTGTAATTTTTTTCACTTCTCCTTCGACCGTCTCTCCCTCTGTCGGATAAGAACTTTGCAATCCAGTATGAGCAGAGACTGTTGTTGAAAATGCCATCCACAAACATAGTAATAAACACATAGATCTCCTCAAAACATTTCACTTCCCTATATAACAATTTTTTGATTCTTAGTCATTTATTAATACAACGATCGTGTATCACCCTCACAAAAAACCCTATAAGGTTCGTAAGCTACGCTGTTACTATACTGCAAAAATTATTAACACCCAATGTATTTTAGTATCTTTTTCTTGATAACTCAATACATTTTATAAACTGTATTATTTAACCATTTAGTGTGATTTCAGAGGAAAGTTTGATTAAAAAGTTCCCTTCGACCTTTATTTAACAGCAACTAAAAAACTCCATTTTGAATAAAGATTGATCAAAATGGAGTTAACCTATTTAAATAATATGCTGTTAAAAAATCATTGATTGCCTTTGCAAATTCCCTCGGCTGTTCACGATTTAATTCATGACCACCGTGAGAGATAATTTTCAAAGTTGATTGATTCATTATTAGCGACAGCTCTTTTGTTGCCGGAAGATTTACTCGATCTTTTGATCCGCACATAATCAAAGAGGGAATAGTAACTTTGCTTAAATCTTCTTTCAATTTCAACTGTCTCATTGAATTAACTAATTCAATAACTTGTGCTTTTGTCATATTCATATTTTGAAAGCTTCTATTCGGCATTAGACGAAAAATTAAATTTTGAATTGTTAGAAGCGTTTTGCTAGGTGATTCAAATTGAGCAGCTGAAACCACTATTCCTTTTAATAGCGGTTTTTGACGAATAGCTTGTTGTAGTACAAGAACACTACCTAAAGATAATCCGCAAAGAATATAAGGTTCATTCAAATCATCTAAAATAGCAGATACTTTTCTGTTTAGTGCATTTAAATTTACTGAATCTGTTTGAGAAATACCTAAAAATAATGAGATCGCCGAGGTATTTGCTATTGGAAGTTCATCTATAACGGCTTGCCAATCATCAGAGGACTGGCCTAATCCATGAAGAAAAATCAATTTCATATTCAACTAACCCTCCTAATTAAGGACACCGTGCAATAAGCAAACATTTCACTTGGAATAAATTACCTTTTTATTATACTGAATATATTTAGTGAAAAAAGCACTCAAATATCGAGTAGCTTTCATCGCTAATGGTGCTAACCCAATACCTATGATAAACAGAATACCGCTACTAATTGTTTGAATAATATCAAATTCTTGAAGGCCCATTTGGTTTACACCTATTAAAATAATTGGAGATAACACAAACGAAACCACAATAGTCCACAAAGAAAATAATAGTGAAACTAATGTTATCGCAATTCCTAAAAATATGACAATATTAAAGAATATGACTCCAAACAAAGCAAAATAATTAATTCTTTGCATAAATATCACCTCCAATTTCTGAAAAGCTGTTTATTGTAAAAATATTCTTTTTCGCTTAATTTTTATTATAATCAAACTTTTTTAGATAAAATCAGACTCTAGACCGATTTCACATTCTTATTTTTAGCCAAATGACTTAACTATTTGTCTAAGTTAATGCGATTCCTGTAAAATAAAGTTCAATTGAAACTGTTCAGCAAACCCGTGTTCTACGGAAAAAGAATGCTTATGCCATTAAAGCGCCTGTTTCTTGATTAAAAAATCGCTAAACTGAAAAATGGTTATTTTAGCTATTACTCTCATAAATTCTTGAACGACTTCCCCAAGGATGATATCCGTCACCTATATATGTGAATCCGTATTTTTCATAGTATCCAATGTGGTCAGTACAAAGAAAAACTTTATTGAATCCTGCTTTATCAGCATCAGCTTTAGCACGTAAAAGTAGCTCTTTACCTAAGGACCTACCACGATAGCTTTTTTCAATATAAAGAGCACATATCCAAGGCCATAAATCCATACGACTAATAAAATCATTACTAACAAGCCCTACACAGCCAATAATCTCACCTGCATCCTCCATCAAATACCAAATAGGAAGAGGACTATCTGTTGTTATGCTATGTGTAATACAGTCCTCATATACTTTCATACTGTTTTCGTTTGCCCATATGCTCTGAAAATATTTGATCGCTTTTTCTTTATACTCTGGATGTTCCCTAACGCTACTAATTTGCATAATGACTTTCCCTTCATATAGTTTAAAAAACTTCTTACTAATTGTAAAATTAAACCTTTTTCATAATTAGTTACTCAAGAAAATGGACCTTTAACAGAACAACTTATTGTCACTTGACAACAGAAAGTGTAACTTTGGAATATAGTTTAATTAAAGTATTTTATAACCCCTGATATATCAATGTTCTCTTTATATTTCCCCTTATCAAATTAAACACTAAAAAGCACAGTATGTGGCTATGTAAACATACTGTACTTTAGCAAGAGGAATATTACTGGTTATTATTTTTTCTTGCTTTTGCTCTTTGATCTGCCGCTTTTGAACGTTCTTGAGCAACTAAATCGTCCCGATCAGCAAGCTCTTGTGAGAATTCAACATCTCGACCATCTGATTGAAAAGCCCCAGCTGTATTCGTAATTCGATCATTACCTTCATTATTTCTTTGGAACATGTTAAAAAACCTCCAATTGTAATGTAGTACTCATATAGAATGTGTAATTTATATTAACTTCATTCATTTTTTGCTTAGGCTTTATCCAGATGGCTAGATGTTATTTTCTGTTATGCAGAAATATTTTGGGAAGATGAGGACTTCTTTGTTAGGGAAGCATTTATCATTAACGCTATACAAATGGTACCTACTGTAGAAAAAACAACACCATTCCATGCAAATTCATCCCAGATAATACCTGGAATCCAAGAACCGAGACTTCCGCCTAGATAGAAAAAGAATAAGTAAAGGGAAGTAGCTGCTCCACGAGATGTTGTTGCAATATCAGTAACAAAAGCTGTAGTAGCTGATTGTGATGCGAAGTTTCCAAAAGCCAATAAAGAAGCACCGATAATAATTGTTGGCAATGTTCCGAAAAGGGTTAACAATATTCCTATAACTGCGATTATATGCCCATTAGCCATCGTCCATCTTCTTCCGATCCTATCTGATATATATCCTGATATTGGTGCTGATAATAATCCAAAAGCATAAGTTAAGTATAATAAAGAAACTTCCGTAACAGTTAAGTGAAAAGGTGCTCCACTCACATAAAATGGAATGTAAGTAAAGAAACTAATAAATGCAAAGAATTGTGCAAAACCAATAGCGAATGTTCCAACTAAGGTGGGATTTTTAAAGTGAATAAGAGAACTATTATTATTCTTTTTTGTTTGATTTTTAGGGTTAGGTAAATACTTCCACACAAGAAAAGCGACAATAGTAGAGAATATAGCCATAAATCCAAAAACAGCTTTCCAAGAAAGGAGATCTGCTATTGGGCCAGAAATAACCCTCCCTAATAACCCACCTCCAACATTCGCACTTACATAAATCCCCATGATTTTACCTCGATGTTTCGCCGGAAATTCTTCTGAAGCATAAGCCATCATAACAGCCGTTACACCAGGTATAAATAAACCATATGCAAATCTCCAGAATAAGATCGTATTGAATGAATCTGAGACGGCAATCATAGTACTGGGAATAATTAAAGCTATACTCGCTAACAAAATAATTTTCTTTCGATTATACAAATCAAACTTTGATGCCAAAATAAAAGAGGTTATAGCTAAGGTGATAATGGTGATAGAAATAGTATGACTAACGGCCGAGATGGATAATTGAAATTCATCCTTCCAGATAGGTAGTAGGGGCTGAGGTGCATAGAGAAGAATGAATGCATTGGCTGTAGCCAAAAATAATACTAGAAGCCGCATGATTAATTATCACCCCTTTATAGATAGTTCACTGTCCCCTTATATACTGATTTTGGATAGATTAATCGTTCTTCAGATGCTTCTGTAATATGTGCACACCAACCGATTACTCTGCTAATTGCAAAAGTTGGAGTATATAAATCTGGATTGAAACCAATAGCTTTCATTACAGCTGCTGTATAAAATTCAACATTTGTATAAAGTTTACGGTTTGGCTTATACTCCTTTAATAAGTTTAAAATGACTTCTTCGACATAAACAGCTAAGTCCAGCCACTTGGATTCTTTTGATAACTCAATTGCAATAGAACGAAGAGCAATTGAACGTGGGTCTGTGGTTTTGTAACTACGATGGCCAAACCCCATTAACCTTTCACCATCTTCAATAGCTTTTCTTAGCCAAATATCTGCATTTTCTTTATTTCCAATGGACTCTAACATTTCTGTAATTTTAGAAGATGCACCTCCATGTAAGGGACCTTTCAAAGCTCCAATCGCTGCTGTAATCGAAGATATCAAGTCTGAACGAGTTGACGAAACTATTCTCGCTGTAAATGTTGAAGGGTTCATTCCGTGATCTTGCGTTAAAATGAAGTACGCCTCTAAAGCTCTGACTTCTACTTTAGAAGGTATATCTCCCTTTAGCATATAAAGGTAATTAGCAGTGTGACCTAACATTGGATTTGGATCAATAGGATGTTCTCCGTTTAATATTCTATAACGATACGATATAATAGTCGGTAATTTTGCTATGATAGATATCATGTGACTCATATGAAGTGATTCATTAAATTGAGATTGTCCAATGGATGAAACAGCAGTTCTAAGGACACTCATCATGTCCATATCAGCAGGTAATACATCAATAATATTTTTTACATAGGGTGGCAAAGCACGTTGAGAAGCTAAGGAGTTGCCAAAAAGATCTTTTTCACTTTTGTTTGGTAAGCTGCCGTATAACAACAGATATGCTACTTCTTCAAATGTTGAATATTCGGCAAGGTCATCAGCTAAAACCCCTCTATATATCAGTCTACCTTGTTCACCGTCCACCATACTAATATTCGTTTCTGCCACCACAACATCTTCAAGACCTTTGGATATCATCAAATCGCTCCTTTATAAAAATAGATGGTTTAAAGTACTTGTAATCTGACTTTTTTGATCATTATTTTTAAATAATATAAGGTGAAAGGCTAAGAAAAGGGGGACTTGTTAAACCTTAAGTCCCACCCAATAATTTATTTTTATATTAAGTTATGTTAACTGTTTACTAACCAGTTCTTTTGGAGTTTTTAGAGGCCTTCCTAACATAGCATCATAAATATCTTTCCCCATAATTTCTCGACCAATAAGGGATTTTAATGTATCTGTACTTCCATCCGCAATCATTAATCCTCTTACGTCTCTAAGTCTCTGCTCAAGACCATATTCACGAACATACCCTCTTGCTCCATGGATTTGAATCGCATCATCGATCGCTTGATAAGCAGTAGTAGTTGCAAACCATTTTGCCATTGCACTCTCCTTAGAGCTAGATTGCCCCTTATCAATTAAATCTAAAGCTTTATAAGAAAGAAGGCGTGCAGATTCTAATAAGGTAGCATTATGAGAGATTTTATGCATAACGGATTGGAATCTTCCAATTGGTCCACCAAAAGCCGTTCTATGTTTTGAATACTCTACAGCTTGATCAAGTGCTTTTTCAGCTGCGCCTACACAAATAATCCCCATTAAAACTCGCCAATAATTAAAATGATCGTTAAAGACGTGAAATCCTAAGCCGTCACCACCTAAGCGGTTTTCAACTGGAACAGCCACATTATTAAGTTTAAATCCCCCATAAGACCAGCCTTTCATCCCCATAGGTTCTATCTGGTATTTTTTATGTTTACATCATCCATATCTACAATAAAAGCTGTTAAACCTTTAGCACCCATATCAGGATTAGTTTGAGCAAAGACAATGAAAACACCAGACTCTTCAACTCTACTAACCCATTCTTTTTCACCGTTTAAAATATAATAATCTCCATTTCTTATTGCTGTTGTTTGAGTGTTAGCAAGATCTGAACCACAGTTAGGTTCTGTTAGTCCAACCCCAACTAGCAATTCACCCTTTATCAAATCAGGTAAATATCTCTTTTTTTGTTCAGTAGTTCCAAACTTAGCGATGAGTCTACCATGACCAGCTCCGAACAGTTCGCGCGTATTCACACTTGTTCGACCACACTCATGATAAATATGCCCCATAGTTACAGCAGAAAGTCCGCTCCCACCATCTACAACATCGATATCAAGACCAATTAAATTTTTACTACCTGCTTCTTGTCTAACATACCAAGGAAACTGCTCTGAGTCGCTACTTGCTAAAATGTTTTCTAGATTTGAATCATACAAAAACTTTTTAATTTCTTGCATCCAACGATCAGTTTCATGAGTATTAGAAAAATTCATAACAGGTCTCCTTTTATTCAATTTAATTTTCAGAATAATCTTAACATAAACGTTATTTTTAATCAAGAATATTTTTACATAAATTACATTTTATGGTTTATTTTCTTGGTGTTATACAACTTTGAAGTAAGTATTGATTAAAAGCACGCAACAAACGCTAGTTTTTCAATCATCATTTACTGCTCTCTGTTATTCTAAATTTACTTTTTGTGCTATAAAACTGTAAGCATAGGGAGAATATCATAGATAAAACAGCAAAATAAATTAGCGCAGTGCTTCCCGTTCCTAAAGACAGAACAATCCCTCCTAGAGTAGCACCGACTGCACTTCCCAAATAGTTAATAGAACTGTTCAATGCTACTGCTGAACTTCCATTCTGAGGTTGGTATGACAGCAATATATGTTGTTGAGGTGCTTGGCAAGCCCACCCCATTGCTCCCCAGACAAAGAAAGGAAAGTATTGTAATAAAGGGACATTAATCGTTATTGGGATGCAAATAATAGATAATGTTAATGTAATTAGAATGATGGTAACTAAAGTTTTTGGTTTTTTAAAATGATCGATCAAATAACCAATTATTATACTTCCAAATAATCCTCCGAATCCCCAAGCCCAAAGGTATACTGCCAGGTTGTTGTAGACTGAAATCTCGTTTAATAAGGGAGATAAATATGTGTATAAACCTAGACTTGCTACGCTGGCAAAAAACGTGATTAGCACGGTTATAGCAACCCTTTTATCTAAAAACATTTTTAACCGTTCATTCAGCGCAGGTGGCGGTGTAGTAGGGAAATGAGGTAGGAATTTAAGCATACCTAAAGCCGCTATTACACCAATAATAACTAAAAGCCACATTGATATTTTCCAGTTAAATAAATTAGAGACATAGAGACCTAAAGGCACACCTAATACTGTCCCTATGCTCATTCCTCCTATAGTCAATCCGATAGCTCTCCCTTTTTTTTCGCTAGAAACAAGCTGTGCAGAGGCTGCTACAGCTAACGGAGAAAACAATCCAGCTCCTACCCCAGCAATTGCTCTAGATAGTAATAGGATAGAAAATGTTGGGGCTAAAGCTGTAATAGCATTAGCAATGGTAAAAATAAGCATTGAATATAACAGTACTTTTTTTATCGGTTTGCCAGCAAGTAGAGAAGAGAACAAGGGTGCTGATATAGCGTAAAATAGAGTGAAAATACTAACCGCTTGCCCTACTTGTGATGCATTTTTATCATATGTGTCGCTAATTCCAGGAAGAAGACCCGCAATAATATAAGCATCAAAACCTAAGGCAAACATGCCTATGGCTAATAATAAAACGTTTTTCATAAGTAACCCCCCCTAAGGTTAAAGGTAGTAAGTATTCGGTTCATGAAAAATTACATGACTTGAAATGTGGGTATCCGAAAAGAGGTAATTCAACCCCAAAAGTGCAAAACCTAAAACCCAAGAATACTGTTAAACCAACATTCTTGGGTTTTTAATTTGTGTGCTTATTAGTCGAAATTGGACTTTTTAGACAGCCCTATGATTTCTAACCTAACCTCTCGAATCCACTCTTTTCTGTTAACAACACTCGTTTGGCTAATTTGTTGTATTTAACAGAAGAAAATTGGTGCTTACTAGCATCAATTTCATTTAATAACCTCTGTAAGATGATCGCCTCTTTTAGATTTGGAAATTTATATTTAGGTTCTACACCAAGAATTACAAAATCGCTAACATCCTTAACCACTTTTGTAACTCGCTCTAACTTTCTATCTCCATCAAATGTTTGATCTAAGGAATTGAATTGAACTAGTATTTCTCGCTGATTGATATGTTCTTTCCATATTATTAAAGAATCTTCATACCATTGAGGAGTATCGAAAGAAATTTCAGCGAAAATTAAGTTGAATTCTTTATCTAAGAACACAAAGTCTAACTCTCTTCGCCTAAATAAATTTACAAAGCTACTATAGCCTGTAACTACCGCCCCATCTAAATCAGCAATTATAGATATGCTGTCTGGAATATTATCACCCGATATAGAAAAATCAGATTTAACACCATGAAATTGCTTAAAGTTTAATGTAGATGAATGATTAATCCATTGGACTAGATCAAGTGGATGAATAACCTCACTCATAACTCCAGTTGTTGGTCGATAATCATTAATCCTATTTTTTGCCATAAAAAATTTGCTTTAACTAATGAAAGTTCATGTTCTTCCACGTAAGACTTTAACAAGCGTGCAGCTTCTGAATATCTGGCAACTACATTCAAACAGAAGCCTGAAGTATCTTTTAATATTTCTTCAGCATAGTCTAAATTGAAATTTGGGTCTGCAAGCGGTTTTTCACAGATAACAAAACCTTTGAAACCCTTCAATTGTGATAGAACTGCACCATGATTTTCATCATTAACAGCGACCACCACAATATCAGGTTCAAACTCAATAAGAGAGGTTTGAATATTTGGATAGTATGTCAAAGTAATGTCTTTCCTGTTTCGTGTTGTATAAGCTATATTTATTTCTTCATCGTATAACTTTGCAATATTTTGAAACGCTTCTAAAAACATATTGCCAGAGAACCCCATGCCGATAATCAGAACTTTCATAGTAGCTATCCCCCTATTCAATTACCTTGATTAGCAGCTTTTCACCAGTTTCTAAATAGCCTCTCTTTCTGTTGAATTCTTCCGCCATCTTGCTAGATTGTGCAACTATCTTATTAACTTTGTTCTCTTTAAACCAACTATGTAGATGCTCCATAATAGCTTCAGCAATTCCTAGCCCTCTTCTATCTTGACGTACTACCAGAGACTGACCCCAGCCTACTTTTCCATTCAATGCCCCAACCATAGGGGCTCTTAAATCTATAACCCCTATCACACAAGCGCAAATATCTTTCTCCTTCCCGTATTCACCAACTAGTATTGCTACATTTTTATTTGAGATATTTTCTTTGAGCCACTCTCGATAAGCTCTTTGCCAAGCTAAATCATCTTCCTTATTCTTTGAAGCGTAATGTGTCTCTCCACTTGATAATAATACTTTTCTTAATTCAACTAGCTGTTCACTATCTTCAATAGCGGCTTTTCGAATTGTTAAGTTGTTTCTCATAAGTTGTGTCTCTCCTTAAATAATGATCATTTTTATTTGCTAATATTGTCTAGAAATAAGCAGCTATTACTCAAACAAGCGTGAGTCTTTTGGAAGGAGCAAAAGGAATATCAAAGTAATGAAATACTTCTACAAGTGCATTTGTAAGGTGTAATATTTGTTTTTGAGTATGATTGGGTGTGACATTAATTCGAAAGCGTTCTGTACCAATAGGTACTGTCGGTGAGTTAATAGGTTGTATGTAAATATAGTGTTCTTCTAGTAGTCTTTTAGCTGCTGCCTTACATTTTTTCGCTTCTCCCACTAAAACAGGAAGAATATGTGTCTCGCTGGATTTCATGATAGGTATATGTGCTTGGGAAAGGGAGTTGCGTAACATGTTAGTTTTTTCATGTAAAGCAATTCGTTCTTTGTCAGAAGACTTGAGGTGCTCGACGCTAGCGTGACAAGCGGCAACAACTGCTGGCGGTAGAGACGTAGTAAATATGAAACCTGAAGCAAAAGAGCGGATGGCATCAATTAATAGTGCAGATGAAGCAATGTAGCCACCTATTACACCTATTGCTTTTGCCATAGTTCCTTGGATGATATCTATACGATCTGCAATACCAAGTTCAGATGCAATTCCAGCTCCACGGGGACCATACATTCCTGTTGCATGTACTTCATCAAGGAAAGTTATAGCATTATATTTGTGAGCAAGATCTGCAATCTCTTTGATAGGTGCGATATCACCATCCATAGAATAAACAGACTCGAAGACAATAACTTTTGCTCTATCCAGCGGTTGGGCAGCCAACAATTCCTCTAAATGTTCCACATTGTTATGTTTAAATATTTTGCGTTCAACTTTGCAACTACGTATACCGTTAATAATGGAAGCATGATTAAGTTCGTCAGAGAACACAATACAGTTTGGGAATAAACGCAGTAAGCATTGTAGCGTCGCATCATTTGAACCATAACCAGTTGGAAATACTAGTGCCGCTTCTTTACCATGCCATTCTGCAAGAGAAGCTTCCAATGCAGCATAATGATAATGAGTACCTCCTATGTTGCGTGATCCACCAGATCCGGCTCCGAACATACGAATAGCTTCATGCATAGCCTTAGTCACTTCATCGTGTTGAGACATTCCCAAATAATCATTGCTACACCAAACAACAACAGGTTTTTCATCTTTTTGCCCGTTTAACCTTGCTAATGGATACTGTCCATTGATACGGTTAATTGTTACAAATTCACGATATTGGCCGCCTTGCTTTAAATTGTCAATTTTATCTTTGATGATTTCTGTATACATAGTCTACCTCCAAAATTTTTAGTTTTTATTATTGCAATAGCAAGAAGTGTACGGCAATCTGTCCAAAATACTATTAGTAAACAGTTCATTACTCTCTACTTTTTTAACAACTGTCATAGAAAAAAAAGCTTCTTAATTGCAAAAGTAAACATGTATAAGAAAAGGTTTTCGTTAGATAATCCCTCCTTTATATTGTCTTAAATCACACAATTCTCGGTTACCAGACCTTCCTTATTTACCTTAAATTTCAAGCGGGAAATAAATGATATAAGTAGGTAACCTTCAAAATTATGGTACAATTGAAACATATTCCATATTTGAAAGCTTACCAAAAGACATTTAAATAAGGAACAATCATTATTTTATAAGGGTATAACAAACCGTTATAAAGCATGGGGTGAAGCCGATGAATATAGAGTGGATACAAAGCTTTTTTGAAGCTGCTAAACAAAAAAGTTTCTCTAAAGCTGCTAAACAAAATAATCTTTCCCAACCTGCATTGAGCAAACATATTCAAAACTTAGAGAATAATCTCAATGTTGTGTTGTTTCATAGAACATCAACTGGTATTGAGCTGACGGAAGTTGGTGAGCATTTCTATAATCGAATTAAGCCTGTTCTTACCGAATTGACTGCCATTCGACAAGAGCTACAGCGGTTTTCTCAAAATAAACCGATCGCTATAGGTAGCCTGCCTAGTTTAGCCACATACTATCTACCTTCAAGGTTAAAGGGCTTGCAATTAATGGATAGAACTATAACATTAATGATTCAAAATACTTCTCGAGAATTGTTACAGTCTTTACAGGAAGGAAGACTTGATGCCGTTTTAGTCGATACTTTATATACTGGAGAAACGTTATGGAGTTGCGAATTGTTTACTGAGCGTTATTATGTTGTATGTCCTTTAGGACATCGATTTGAGTCCAAAAAAACGGTTGAGCTTGCTGAACTGTGTGATGAACCATTAATTGCCCACAAAGCTCCTTGCGATACAAGAAAGCATATTGTTGAACAAATAGAGTTGCTTGGTCATAAACCTAATATAATAAGTGAGGTCGCTTTTGGGGATTTTATTCTAGGAGCAGTAACCGCTGGAATGGGAATCACGATTATTCCTGAATTAATGGCCAAAAATATCGGTCACCTTGATTTATTCGCTTTACCAATTGTTAATTTCGGAAGGAAAAGAACGGTTTCATTGGTGACACAGAATAATAAACTAGGATTAAAATTAAAAGAGTTTTTATTAGATGCAGAAGAGAAGAACAAGGATTAATACAGCTAAATCTCTTATGAAGCCATATCTTTGTCCGATAACATATGTAACTTTACTTACTTCAATCACATTTAACAAATATCCAAGTATTCGACAATAAAGTTATTTAATTCTCACTAAAAAACACAGTAGCCTTCTGTCTATGTAAATGACAGAAGGCTATTAAAATCGTTTAAAAATCTAGTTGTGTCATAGAAAATGAATTTTTGAGTGAATATTAAACTCCATAAAATTCAAATGTATTTTTTTCTAAACATATTGCTTCATCGGAATTTTTGATAATAATATCAAAACGCTGACTGTACGGATGCATAAACACTTCGTACTGAATCCGGCGTTCTTCATGAGACTGCCTTAAATAATTGATATCGCCTCCCCTTTCAACGATATCACGACTAGATCTTCTCATTAATTCCGTTTCGCTATCTGTATAAAAGTAAATTTTCAAATCAAATAAATCGGGATTAATAAATGCGACATTCATTCCTTCTACAATCGTTACTTTGTTTTTTGAAGAAATTAACTCGCTTTTCATATAATGCGTATCTATTGTATATAAATCTAAACCAGCTCTAACCATCTGAACATCTCTTTCTAAAGCAGGCAAATGATGCGCTGACGGATGACAAGCCGTCATTTTGTAATGATGATCTTCATTTTGATATGTATAGTGAATAATTGCATGCTTTCGAATGTTTGAATCCACAATGTATGGATCTGTATTCATATAATTCACTTCATTTTGGTTTAGTTGATTTACGAGCCTATTAGCAAACGTTGTTTTTCCAGCAGCACCATGTCCTGAAATGCCAATAACAATCTGTTCATCCGTCATACTGATCCAATTTATGATTTCTTGCAATAACTTATCCATCATTCTCCCCCACTCCTTAACAAACAAGCCTCTTTTGCCTCAAGTATCGAGAGAAAGACGAATCGTAAAAATCGTTCCTTCCACTTTCAACATCGATGCTTCCTTGATGTTTGGTTATAATGCTATGAATAATATTCAAACCTAGTCCCGAACTTTTCTTCTCTAATCAAAAAGCAATTTGATCACTTTCTAGCATGTTTAATTTCGTTCATCTAATCAAATAACTTTACTTTAAATACATCAATTTTTTCATATTGATCATCAGAAACAGTTTCAATATAGGTCCATCCTCTATTTCTATAATAGTCAGATGCATCTTCTGTCCTTAAATAAAGTTCATTAAATCCTAATTCTTTGACTACCTTTATCGTTTTGGCTACTAACTTCTGCCCTACACCTTTGCCACGATACTCAGGTTTCGTATATAGAGAGGCAAGCCAAGGTTTATACATATCTCTTATCTTTAAATCATTTTCAAAGATTGATACAGTTCCTAAACATTCTCCGTTCTCCAAAGCAACGAGTGTTATCGGAAATTCATTGTCCTTTGTATTTGAAAAGTAGTTAAAAACATCTTCAAATTTCATGCCGCTACCCGTTTTTACTACAAATTCCTTAAAAATCATTTCAGAAACTTCTTTTATTTTATCGGGATGGTTTGATAAAAAATCAACATTCATACTAATCACCCTTTGCATTGATATGTATATTTCCTTACGATATCGAATTGATGTGCTTAAAGTAACTTGCACCAATAATTAAGTAGATTTATTCACTGTCAACACTACTCTGATGTAACCTATATGTTACCCATTATTGTTTTTTCTCTTCATAATTTCCCTTATGAAAAGTATTATAAATACAATGTATAAACAAATAGAAATGACACTAAACCAAGACCAATGGAGCAAAAAGTTATTTATGATGTCTAATACTATGAAAACTATAAATGCATTTACAAGCAGTTTTTGATTCTTGCTTTGACTGCTAGCTTTTTCAAAAAACAAGCCCATTATTACTCACCTCGATTTCTCCCCCTTACAAAAAGCAATCCCCAAGCATTTGTGAAGTACAAACCTTCATAATTTTATCCCAATTTTAACATAAATATCTAATTTATTTTAAAACTGTTGTTCAACAATAGGCCCTTTAGTGGAGTAACTTTATTGCTACTCAACAGCTCCTTCATCCGCCCTTCAGTCCAAACCTTCTTTTCACTATAAAAATACCCCTTTAGACAAAAGTATCCAAAGGGGCAAAACGGTGTAACTTTTTTATAAACGGTACGACTTTATTTCAAGCCTACAAGTTGTGTATAGCGATAATAAAGTTATTGATTTTTGTTTAAAGAAGAACAGGACTTTACTAAATTCTATACGTAACAAAACTCTTTAAAGTTGTTTACTTCTTATAGAACTAACGCCCTCGTTAGCTCACTAACAACTTTACTATTCAGCTCCTATGCTAAGCTTTCTTCCCCGCCATTTTTTGATAAAGAGACATGATGATCCAAATAGCTGTTGGAAGTGCAATTGCTCCAATAAGCATAGACGCTAAAATGTTAGCTGCCTTGCCATCGACATATAACAATATGAAAATAGCTATTAAGAAGATAAGAACTGGTATAATTTCAAAAAGACTAACTAATCCTTTTTTTTCTTTTACCTTCCATTTGTTATTGTACGTTGCGATTACAGTCCAAACTGTTGGAATAGCAATGACAGTGAAAATAACAGCTATTGCAAACAGTATTGATTGTAATGTATCAGAGCTTATCATTGCTCCAATCCATGCAAGCACTGTTATTAAAATAGACGGAGTGGCAAAACGATTCACAGAACGGGCTAAACTTTCATACTTTTCAGCGGATGTGTCACGGTCACTATAAATGGGTTTAATATTAGGTCTTGCTCGAAATAAATGAATATCTCCTTCTGAAGCAATATGCGACCATCCAGAAGATAAAAAGAAGTCAAAGTATTCTTCTTCTTCACCCTCTTTTAATGAACGATAGTCTACACTGTAGATATAATCTGAGCTTTCCCCTTTTTTAAGCGTATATCCCATAAACTGAAAATCACTGACATGCCAACCCTTCAAAGAAAATCGGCGTAATTTTTCCATATCCTTATCCTCAGAAAAAGCTAACCCACCTGACATAATATACTTTGTTTGTCTCATTCTTCACCCTCCTTCAATCCTGTTTCTGCTAATTGAATCATCAGTTTTCTTATCTTCACATCTTCTTCTAAAACTTCTCTGCCCTTGTCAGTAAGAAGATAGGTTTTACGCCTTGAATCCGAACCATCATGCAAATAAATCCACTCTTGTTTTAATAGCTTTTTTATAATTGTGTACATTGAAGCAGGCCCTATAGTAATTGCCCCATTTGTTGTTTCTTCAATTAAACTCATAATTGCGTAACCATGCCTTGGTTTAGTTAAAGCAGCCATAATATAAAACATTGAATCCGTTAATTGTTCCGTTTTCTTCACTCTATCACCTTCTATATCCTTTTAAGATATATCACAATTTGATACATCTATCTAAAAACAATATATCATAATGTGATATATATGTATAGAGTTATATCATAATTTGATATATCTAATTATGATATTTATCGTTTATAATCAAAAAAGAGCCCTTACAATGGGCTATTCATTAAATCTTCAAATACATGATATTATTTTTCATTTGTAGCTTTATAATACAGATTGATCAAAAAGTTCTCTTCCACAATCGAGCCTGATTTCTTAAAATGTGCTCATATTAAAAACCATGGAATCATCTAGTTTAAGATGCTCCATGGTTTTGATGAAGTGGGTTTGAACTTTATACTTTAGCCGCCCAAATTTCTATTTCAATTTTTATCTCAGGTAAACCTAACTCAGCAATATATGCAATCGTCATTGCTGGATAATCATTGCCAAATAATTGTTCCCATTCTGAATCAAAAAAGTCCCAATCAATTTGCTCAGTAGCCCATATGTTCACTTTAATAATGTTTTCAGCGCTTAAATCCTCAGAGTCTATCACTGTTTTTATATTGATAAACGTATTACTTACTTGTTCATTCATAGTTTGTGGAAATTGCCCATTTCGATCTACACCGATTTGACCTGATGTCACGTATAACTCTGCATTCCTTGGAATTTTTGTAATATGTGTGTAATTGCCAACTGGTGCAGGCGTACTTGTTGGGTTTTTTCTTGTGATTTTTTCGTTTTCCATTTATTTACCTCGCCATTTAAAAGATTTTTCTGCAGTTTTGCCTAGAAAGTCAAATTTGGACACACTTCACCCTTGAAAAGATTTCTAGAAAAAAACAGCAGTGGAGTATCCATATCCGCAAGTTGAACCCTCCCCCACTTAACGCTCTTACGAGTGGTTTGAGAAGTGGGGGATTCTGTTTCCTGCGAACACTAGTGTATCCACCAGTTATTGAGCGGGCTTTCCTCCGCAGTTCCTGCGGTTAGGTCGTCCAAACGGCTTTCGCCTCCGACAGTCTATTTCAATTTATTAGCCTTAATGCTTCCTTTTTAAGATTTGTAGCTGCATTGATATCCCGGTCATGGTGTGTGCCACAAGAAGGACAGGTCCATTGGCGTAAGACGAGACTTTTTACTTCTT
>NKXN01000067.1 GCA_002261155.1 Bacillaceae bacterium SAS-127
GTCTAGGAGGCGGAGCTGGATGATAACTAAAGCGGAAGGCGCTGATTAGCGACAAATTTTTAAGGAGACTTCCATGAAAATTCGTTCAGTAAAAGAAGAAGATTATAAAGCCCTTGCCCCACTAATCAACGAATGGTGGGGTGGCAGAAACATGTCTGATATGCTACCGAAACTCTTCTTTAACCATTTTACAAATACAAGTTTCATCGCTGAAGAAGAAGGGGAAATTGTAGGCTTTCTAATAGGTTTTTTATCTCAAAATCATGCTAATGAAGCCTATATTCATTTTGTTGGAGTTCATCCCAATCATAGAAAACATAATATTGGAACACGCTTATACAATGAATTTTTTCAAGCGGTCAAGCAAAACGGTCGTCATATTGTCCGCTGTGTAACATCACCTGTTAACAAAACGTCGATTAGCTATCATACTAAGATGGGGTTTGAAATTGAAGAAGGCGATAAAAAAGTAGATGGTGTTTCAGTCAATACTGACTACGATGGACCAAACCAAGACAGAGTATTATTTGTGAAACAGCTAGATTAATCGGAAGTACTCTTTTAATCCAAATAAAAGCATCCATTTTGATCAATCATCAAAATGGATGCTTTTTATTCTACATTAACGCCCTGTAAACACAGGCTTACGCTTTTCGATAAACGCTTGAATACCTTCTTGGTGGTCCTGTGTTTGCCTCATATTAATCTGAGCTTGCTTTTCTAAATGTAATGATTGGATAAGTTTAGCTTCTTGCAGCTCTACATATATCGTCTTTGTCGCAATCATCGCTTTGAGCGGCTTTTGCTTAATATAATGTATTAACCGCTCCACTTTTTCGACCAACTGGCTTTCTTCCGCCGTTTGATCAACCAGTCCAATTGCTTCCGCTTCTAATCCACTCATCACTTTCCCTTCCCAAATAAGTTGCTTAGCCTTCACTTCTCCTACTCGTCTTTCCATCATAAAATGACCGGCTCCATCAGGAATCAATCCAATTCCGATGAAATTCATTGCAACCTTTGCTTGATCACCACAAATGACATAATCAGCAGCAAGCGCTAAACTCAATCCTAATCCTGCTGCGGCCCCATGAATCGCTGCAATCGTCACTTTTGGCATTTTGTATAACGTTGTGACCAAATCTGAAATGACATCCATGACTGCGAAAAGCTGTTCGTTATCTAACCCCATGAGCATTTGTTTAATATCTCCCCCTGAAGAAAACGCATGCCCTTCACCAGATAACACGACGACCTTGACATGATCGTCGCTACTTACTTGTTGTAAACAAGCGAGTAGTTCCTCCATCAGTTGCACATTTAATGCATTCATTGACTGTGGACGGTTCAAAACAATTCGTGCCACTCCCCCATTAACATCACATTTCACCGTTTCAAATTTACTCATATTAACCATCCCTCCCTACTATTAAGGATACAAAAAATGAAGCGTCATTCATAGTTATTTTTTAAATATTTAGAATTTTTATCACAAAAAAACCTTGCCCCTGTAAAAGAGCAAGGTAATGTTAGCTTTTATATGAACCTCCCCCACCTATCGCTTCACGCTTTTGAGGTGGGGGTTTCTTTTCGATTCCCCAGAAATCGGAAGCTGGACGATGTCCATGGGTGCACACGACACCCTCGTCTTTCTTGGGGACTGACGCTCCCATACGGAAGCAGTGGTCTTGACGCAAGAAGTCTCCCGACAGCTTGCTGCCACCGTAAGCAACAGAGAGAAAATCGAAGACACGGCCATCTCCCTCTGGGGCGGTTCTGCCCATCTACTACGCCTGTACAGGACGTAGATACGTGATACTGGTCAGCATCACTTCTCGAAACTTCCCATGCACATACTGGGATAAGATGTTCACTGCACCGTGGACATCCCGATGTTGTTCATATCCGCAAAAACATTGGTAGTTTCGTGAACGGACTTTGTTCCGTTTTCCACAAGCAGGACATGCTTGCGTCGTGTAGGCTTCATTTTCTTTCGATAATGAGACGCCAGCCGCTTCTAATTTATAGGCCAACTGTTTGGTGAGTTTTCCAAAGCTCCAGTTGCTAAGTTTTTGGTTGATTTGTTTGGAACGGATTCGTTTTCGTTTTTTGTTTCGCTTGCTTGTGTGTCGCTGGATGCCTTCCACATTACCAAGAGCGACATGCCCGACCTTTTGCTCCACGCACCAGTTCACAAAAGCACGAGTCGTCTTATGTAGGAGATCTCCTAGCTGCCGTTCGCTTTTTGAGAGAATGTACTTCTTCGCTCGGTTGTATTGTCGCCATTTCCTGGACCCTTTTTGACACCGACTCATGAGCATTTGCAGTTCTCTCACTTTTTTGTTTCGCAATCGGTGAACGCTGCGTATCTTCCTACCAGAAATCACCAGTGCTTGTCCACTAGTACTGACGGCGGCAATCGTATGAATCTCACCTGGATCAATCGCGGCTGTATGACCGTCTGAAATCGGTACAGGGTGGCTGCCGTCTTCATACGACAAGCAAGCATGCCATCGGCCGTCATAAACGAGTTCCACTTCTTTGACCGTGCCAGTCGGAGCTGAGGCAAGCGTCAACACGAGCGGTTTCTGCTGTTTCCCCTGCCATCTGCCTAAGCTGAGCGTTAGCTTGCGCCCTTTTAGCTCGAAAGATTTATCTACCCACTTGGGATGGAACACGAACTTTTCTTTGTATGGATACCTAACGGACTTGTTCGTTTTCCGCGCTTGGCGAACCCCGTCTCGGGCACGCAAAAACTTGTGGCACACCGCTTGAATCGTCTGACTGTGAAGAGGATACAAGCCTTTTAGTTCAGCTTGAAGGTCACTTTTGTTGATCCACTTGCCGTGAATCCGATAATAATACTGAGCCAGCTGGACGCAGTCATTCCAAATCGTTCCGCAGATCCGGCGTAAGTGAAACAACTGTTGAAGCGTGGACTGTGGCGCTGTAAAGCCCGTTTTCAACGTTCGATACATGAGATCCCCTCCTTTGTCATCATTATATAACGAACATATATTCCCATCAATAACAAATGGAAAATTCCATCCTTTTTTCTTT
>NKXN01000068.1 GCA_002261155.1 Bacillaceae bacterium SAS-127
AGTTATGTCCCAGCCTCGTTTGTTATTAGCCAAACTGTCTATTCTTTGTCCTTCACCCACGCCTTCACATGTTTCCCTTTGTTTTCAAAGTCAGCAATTAGGTGAGAGAGCTGGCTAATGAATGAGAAGATGTCAGTCGATAGGGCGAATTTTTCTTCTGAAAATTGATAAAGCTGATCAATATGCTCACGGTTATTAGAGTTTTTGTCGTAAAATTGATCTAAATCAGATGTAAAGGCCTGTAATTTAGTGACGGTTTTGTCCGTTGATGATCGAATGTCGGTAATAAGAGAGAATAACATTTTTTCAGCGGATGCGACTTCATCAAACATTTCTTTTGTATTTTGTGTTAATGATTCGACGACTTCGATGTCTTTCGTTTTGGAATGGACATCCGCTGATACGTTGCCGACTTTGCCGACGATTTCCTCTACTTTTTGATCGATTACTTGTAGTGCCTGCTTACTTTGATCGGCGAGCTTTCGAACTTCTTCCGCCACGACTGCAAAACCTTTTCCGTGTTCTCCGGCTCTTGCCGCTTCAATCGAAGCATTTAACGCTAATAAATTCGTTTGATCGGCAATTCCTTGAATGACTTCTGCGAAATTGGAAATATCTCTTACATCATTTTGAAAGCTTTGAATCGTATCGCTAATTTGAAAGAAGAGCGTTCGCACATGGTTCATTTGCTCGATCAGCTCATCAATTTGTACATAGCCACGATCAATCAATGCTAAATTTTGATGGGCCGACTTTTCTATTTGATTCGTATGCATATGTACTTGGTCAGTTAATTGAACAATTTCTTGAATGTTAGTCTGAGACTCATTTAAAATATCGTTTTGCTGATGAATGCTCTCTTGAATATGAGAAATATATTCTGTTACTTCAGCGTCTCGCTTCGAGTTTTTCTCACTCGTTTTTCTTAACAATTGCGTAAGCTCTTCCATCGCTTCAATGACTCTCTGTTGTTCTTGCTCATCTAATGCTAAAAATTCTTTGAGCTCTGCGCTCATATTCACTGATGGTTTTCGTTTTCCCCACATGATAATTCCTTTCTTTTTATCGTTATTTTTTTCCGAAAGATAGCATGACGAGTGTTTGATTTAGCTGCGTTTTATTTAATTGCTCCCCGTAGCTACTGAATCCAGCTAATGAAGGTAGGGTAGCCAACTGTTGATTTAAGGCTGGAGTTAATTGCTCCTGTTCAAACTGTAGCTTACGTAAAATGCAGTTAATAGCTAGTACCCCTTCAATGGTATGAAATGACGAGGTTAATTGAGCAATACTCTCTTGCAACGTGGAAATCGGATCTTTCGGTTCTAATATTTCTACTTTTTGATGCTGGAAAATTTGACAATAAAACTGAATCGATCCATCTTTTAGCACTTGAAATGGGGAAGCGATATACACTTGTCCATTCACCGTTCGGCCAAGCGGATTCTTCATAAAGTAGGAAGAGAGCTGTTGCTCGCTAATTCCGAGAAGTCGTGCATATTCGGAAGCGGCGCGCTTATTGTTTATTTCATAGACGATCCGTTCTTCGGTATTGACGCGCGTCATTTCCATTACCTTACCTGTTGGTCGGAAAATATTTTCTTTTTGGTATCACGAAGTCCAATGACGTTTTTATAAAAACAAAGGCGCCTCCTTTAGAGGACACGACTCCATTTACAGAGACAAACGTTTCGGTAAACTTAGCATCGTCTCCCGCCGTCCCGCCGAAAATCGGAAAGCCTTCATGTTCAAAGAGGGAGTTGACAATCGACAGCATCTTTTCTTCTCCAGCGACTAAACCATTCGGAAATATTAAACCTAGCCCTTCCTTCTCAGGCTGGTGGGAATGCAATGAAATATTTAAACTGTTCGCTGCCTCTAATAAATGTTTTCTTGAGTAAATCGGGAAGCGTTCAATATCGTCAATTAGTACTCCTTTAGCTTGAAATTGCTGATTAAATGACATCGCGACAACCCCATTTGATTGAAAACCAGTCGATGAAATTTCACCAACGGTTGTAACTCCAATTACTTCACTTTTCGGAAACATCTTATGTAGCTGATGGGATAATGCGGCGAAGTCATAAGCAGTACTTGCAAAAAATAATACAAGTGTTGGCTGGTCATGAAGCTCCTGTTTAAATTGTGAGGCGACAGAATCTAGGTTAGATGTATGACAATAGCTTGATAGAATAGCTTTAACCATTACTTTCGACTCCTTTGTCAGAAATAATTACTCATATATTATACTAATAGTACCATTTGTTTTTTTGTTTATTAACGAAAAAATGTTAAAAAATTATCGATATTTTACTAGTTAATGTTAAAAAAATGTAAAGATAATAGGATTAAGTTGGTATTATAGTTGGAAATTCATTATAATGTTATAGGTATAAAAACCTATTGGGAAGTGTTGTTTTTTTGAGTAGAAAAAGGGGGGCGATTCGGTTGATTTTATATAGACGAACATTAGCCATTGATAATACTTACTTTTGTGAATCACCTTAAAATTGTAGAGAGGTCTTATAAACATGCTGAAAAAATCTTTAAAAACGAAACTAGTGACGATTCTCTTGTTAATATCCGCTATTCCATTGTTAGTTAGCTCGACGATACTTTATCAGCAATCAATTAATGGATTAGATGGGATGATTGATGAGAATATCCAACATGCGAAAACTGTATCCGATTATTATTTCGAACAAAAGTCGAATGAAGCGTTGCTCATTGCGAAGCGTTATGCGAATGACGAGGAAGTTATTTCTATTTTTAAACAAAAAAATAGAGAGAAATTAAATCAAAAAATGGTCCCGGTATACAATATGTTAAAGGAAGAAAAGGGTCTTTCCATTTTTGAATTCGGTGATGAAAAAGGTCAAGTCATTACACGTGCTCATAATTTAGCGGAATTTGGTGATGACAAGAGTAACAGTAAAGATATTACAGCTGCCTTATCAGGAGAAGAAGTGAAAGGGTTTTCTTTCGGTCAATCAGGATTAGCTGTGAGAGCGTTTGTGCCGGTGAAAGACGGGAATAAGGTCATAGGTACGTTTCAAGTGGGCTTTGGCTTTACAGAAAACATGCTAAATGATATTCGCCATTCGATTGCAGGCAATATCTCACTTTATGAGAACGATAAACTAGCATTAACTACAGAAAAAGAGCATCTTAACGAAATGGGTCAACCGATTCGAGATGCTTCGATTTCAGACAAAGTGTTAGCTGGTCAAGAAGTGAAAGTGATTGAAGGGGAGCAAATCCATTTTTATCATCCTCTCTACAACCCTTTAGGAGATCAAGTACAAGGGATGATCCAAATTTCACAAGATTTAACGCCGATTATGGAGATGGAGAAAAACTTGTTTGTGGAAACGATCGTCATTATACTTGGGACGATTGTCATCGCTATTGTTGTTTCGTTTTATTTGGCTAACAGCATTACTAGGCCGATTTCTAACGTTGTGAAAAGGCTTCAAGCGGTGGCACGAGGTGATTTGAGTGCGGAAAAAATGGTGACTTCATCACAGGATGAAGTCGGAGAACTAGTTCACGCAATTAATCAAACGAGCGATCATTTGCGGCATACGATTCAAAACGTTTCTCATGCAGCCGAAGAAGTATCAAGTCGGAGTGAAGAGTTAACGCAAGCCTCTGATGAAGTAAAAGAGGGAAGTGGGCAAGTAGCTGTGACGATGGAGGAATTAGCTCGGGGAGCAGACACTCAAGCAAATATAGCGCATGATCTCGATCAAGTCATGGAAGATTTTATTATTAAGATGGAGCAAGCGAATGAAGCAGGAGAACAAGTTGCTGATGCATCTAATGAAGTGTTACAAATGACAAGTAAGGGACGTCATTTCATGGAGAGTTCGATTCAACAAATGAGTTCTATCCATTCGCTTGTAAAGGAATCTGTCGAAAAAGTACAGGGGTTTGACAAACAATCACAAGAAGTGTCAAAGCTTGTCGATGTGATTCAAAGTATTGCCCAAAAAACCAATTTACTAGCTTTGAATGCAGAAATCGAAGCAGCGAGGGCTGGAGAGCATGGAAAAGGCTTTGCTGTTGTGGCTGATGAGGTGAGAAAGCTTGCTGAACAAGTCTCTGAATCCGTCACAGATATTACGACGATCGTTGGTAATATTCAAAATGAGGCAAAGGAAATGGTGCATTCATTAGAAACAGGGTACAAGCAAGTCGAAGAAGGCTCCAGTCAAATCAAAGTGACCGGAAAAACGTTTGAGCAAATCAATGAAGCGGTCACGACAACTGTAGAAAAAATAGGAAGAGTTTCACGAAGATTAGCGAGTATGTCAGAAAACTCAAAGGGAATGAATGCTTCGATTGAAACGATTGTGTCTGTATCAGAGCAAGCAGCAGCAGGGGCTGAGCAAACGTCTGCCTCCGTTCAACAAACCGCGACATCTGTAGAAGAAATTGCAGAAAGCGCTCATTCTTTATCACTGCTTGCGGAGCAACTATACCATCAAGTAAGCAAGTTTAAACTATAAAATCGATAGGCTAATATACGGGTTACGCTCGTATATTAGCCTATTTTTTTGCGGAATAAAAAAATAGCAGGTATTCTCATTAATGTTCAGAATATTATAAATAAAGGAGGGGTGAATCATTTTGTCGCAATCGAAAATAAGAAAAGTGATGTGGGGCTCGATCTTATTAGGTCTATTGTCGGTCGTATTGATGAACACCGACATTCCGACTATGTTAAGTTCTCAAATGAGTGTGGACCCTGTCCGTGTACTAAAGGTTATCGTTTTATTTTCTTTGTTGTTCGGTTTAGTGAGTTTTTTCAAATTAGAAGAAATGGAAAGAGAAAAGTCACCTCAATAATTTTTCGCCAAGAGAATGGCTTATAACGGTCTGACAGTCATTTTAGTCAGACCTTTCGCTTTTTTCTTGCAAAAAATTTTTAAATGGGGTGTCTTTTTCTGTGTTTTTTTTCTATATAGATGGTGAATAGGCAAAACGTCAGTTGGTCAACAAATTGCAGGAGCATATGCGCCTGCAATCACTTTCATTAACTATTGCCTAAATAATTGTACAAGAAATGGGGCATAATAAAATTTTATAGAAATGCAGTAGAAGGTTGAAGAAAGGCCCCGGTACAATAAAGAGTGGAGGACATAAAACGATGGATGCTTATGAAGTGTTACATCAGATGAAAGCTTACTATGTCAAGACAGGAAAAGTGATGCAAGGCCAAGTGTTTATGCGTGAGGTTGCCTTAAAGTTTAAAGAAGAAGAGGTCGTAGTGGGCTTACTGCTGTTCAACGACTACTTAGATCAGGAGAGGAAAGCGATTTGAAAAGAAAACCGACGATGCCTACGTGAAAGAATCGTCGGTTTTTATTGTCATTTAGATATAAGTATACTATTATATAAGCAAATGATTATATATTAATGCGAATCGGATTATAGGGGGTGTTTGTATGCAAGAATCAACGGTTGAAATGGGAAAAGCGGCAGCGATCTTAAAGTTATTAGGCGATAAAACAAGGTTAACGATGGTCAAAATGTTGGACACGAATGATTATTGTGTTTGTGAATTTGTGGCGATTTTTAACATGAGCCAGCCAGCTATTAGTCAACACCTTCGCAAGTTGAGAGATGTGGAGTTAGTACAGGAAACGAGAAGAGGGCAATGGATGATTTATTCATTAAATAAACAGAATACTTATTATCCTTTCGTTCATAGTTTGCTTTCGCACCTTCCAAGCCAAGACTTTCAATTAAAACAACTAGAAGAACAAGGACTTCGCATTTCTTGTGACTAATGGAGGTATGTACATTGACAACAGCAATATTGGCATCTGCCATTTTTTTAGTAACACTAGTTTTCGTTATCTGGCAACCTAAAGGCTTGAATATCGGTTGGTCCGCCTGTGGGGGAGCGGTTCTTGCTCTTGTAGTAGGGGTTGTTGGCTTTGATGATGTCCTCGAAGTGATCGATATTACATGGAATGCGACATTATCATTTATTGCCATTATCTTGATTTCTTTAATATTAGATGAGATTGGGTTATTTGAATGGGCAGCTTTGCATATGGCACGAGCAGCCAAAGGAAATGGCATCAAAATGTTTGTATATGTGAGTATTTTAGGTGCGATCGTCGCCGCGCTATTTGCGAATGATGGGGCAGCTTTAATATTGACGCCGATCGTATTAGCGATGGTACGTCACTTGGAATTCAAAGAAAAGATGATCTTTCCATTTATTATGGCGAGTGGGTTTATTGCGGATACCACTTCTTTACCCTTTGTCGTCAGTAATTTAGTGAACATTGTCTCTGCCGATTTCTTTAACATCGGGTTCGTCGAATATGCTTCACGAATGATTATTCCTAATCTATTTTCATTGATCGCAACGATTACCGTATTATTGATTTATTTTAGAAAAAGCATTCCACAAACATATGATCTGTCTAAATTAAAGCAGCCCGTAGAAGCGATTAAGGATCAAAAAATGTTTCGTCTATCGTGGTATGTTCTTGGCGTGTTATTGGTCGGTTACTTTGCCAGTGAGTTTATTCAAGTTCCTGTTTCCATTGTCGCCGGCTTAATCGCTCTTTTCTTTTTGTTCATGGCAAGGAAAAGTCATGTGGTGAATACGAAAGCTGTGCTGAAAGGGGCGCCGTGGAATATTGTCTTTTTCTCTATCGGCATGTACGTCGTTGTTTATGGTTTAGGAAATGCTTGGTTAACACATTCGTTAGCTAGTGTTATCCAATCCTTTGCTGAACAAGGGTTATTTGCAGCGACGATCGGCATGGGTTTTATTGCCGCTTTCTTATCGTCTGTGATGAACAATATGCCAACTGTCATGATCGATGCTTTAGCGATTGCGGAAACGAGCACGTCAGGTGTGATCCGAGAAGCGCTTATTTATGCCAATGTCATTGGATCGGACTTAGGGCCAAAAATCACCCCGATTGGCTCATTAGCAACGTTAGTATGGCTCCATGTTTTATCGCAAAAAGGGGTGAAGATTTCATGGGGAACGTATTTTAAAACGGGGATCATTTTAACGATTCCGATTTTATTTATCACGTTGTTAGGTCTATATGTCGCATTATTACTTTACTAAAAGGAGAAATATCTCATGTCTAAAAAATCAATTTACTTTTTATGCACAGGAAACTCTTGCAGAAGCCAAATGGCTGAAGGGTGGGCGAAGAAATACTTAGGTGAGGAATGGAACGTTTATAGCGCCGGTATTGAGGCGCATGGGTTGAACCCTAATGCGGTAAAAGCAATGAAGGAAGCGGGTATTGATATTTCCAATCAAACGTCTGACATCATTGATCCTGACATTTTAAACAAGGCGAATTTAGTTGTGACATTATGCGGAGACGCCGCTGATAAATGCCCGATCACGCCACCACATGTGAAACGTGAGCATTGGGGATTTGATGATCCAGCCAAAGCGGAAGGAACTGATGAAGAAAAATGGGTGTTCTTCCAGCGTGTCCGTGATGAAATTGGTGAAAGAATCCAACACTTTTCGGAAACTGGACAGTAAGCATACAATAGGAGGTTATCATATGAATAAAGTTGAAATTTTTGATCCAGCCATGTGTTGTTCCACTGGGGTGTGCGGGCCGAGCGTAGACCCAGAATTAACGAGAGTAGCATCCGCTGTTTATTCACTAGAGCAAAAAGGTTTTTCTGTTAAGAGATATCAACTAACCAATGATCCTAACAAATTTGCTGAAAACGATGAAATCAATCGTGTATTGATGGAAAAAGGTCCCGACGCCTTACCTGTTGTTTTAGTGAATGATCAAGTGGTGAAAATAGGAAGCTATCCAACGAACGAGGAATTTGCTCAATGGTTTGGAGTAAACGTGGAAGAATTAAATGAAAAGCCTACATCTCGAGTTTCGATCAATTTAAAACAATTATAATAATGGGGGAAGAAGGAAGACGTATGTATCCTACATTCAGTCCAAATCATGTTCATACTAAATTTTTGTTTTTAACAGGAAAAGGTGGGGTAGGGAAAACATCAACGGCCTGTGCCACAGCCGTCGCCTTAGCTGACAGTGGAAAAAAAGTTTTGCTGATTAGTACCGATCCTGCTTCCAATTTACAAGATGTATTTGGCATCGAATTAACGAATACACCTAAAGCGGTTCCGGCGATTGAACATTTATTTGTAAGCAATATCGATCCTGAAGCCGCAGCGAAAGCTTATCGTGAAAGTGTCGTTGGTCCGTATCGAGATAAATTTCCAGAAGCAGTAGTGGCGACAATGGAAGAGCAGCTATCGGGGGCTTGTACAGTGGAGATTGCGGCATTTGATGAATTTACAGGCTTTCTCATCGATAGTGAAATGATCAATCGCTATGATCATATTATTTTTGACACAGCTCCAACAGGTCATACGCTACGTCTTTTACAGCTTCCTACTGCTTGGACAGGATTTTTAGAGGAAAGTACCCATGGGGCATCTTGTTTAGGTCCCTTATCTGGATTAGGAAAGAAAAAAGAGATCTATTCAAAGGCAATGTCTGTCCTTTCTGATTCGACTCAGACGACACTGATATTAGTCACAAGACCAGAGATGTCAGCTTTTGGGGAAGCCGACCGTGCTTCAAATGAGCTTCAAGAGATTGGCATCAAAAACCAAATGCTTATTATCAACGGACTGCTTCAAAAGTACAATGAAGAAGATAAGGTCTCTTTAGCTTTCTATCATCGACAAAGGGATGCATTACAGCGGTTACCAGAACATTTACAAGAGATCACTACGTACTCGTTACCGTATGTGCCTTATTCTTTAACAGGTGTGGAAAATCTCCGAAAGCTGTTTAAGCTGTACGAACAGATGCCAGTAACGGATGTAGGCGCGAAACAGCTATCCAATGATCTGTCAGGATTAAAAGACGTTATTGCTGATTTTTCAGCTAACAATACGAAGTTAATCTTTACAATGGGAAAAGGTGGAGTAGGAAAAACAACTGTCGCAGCTGCTATTGCAGTAGGGCTAGCTGAAAAGGGCCATCGTGTACATTTAACAACGACGGACCCTGCTGCTCACCTAGACTATCAATTTCAAAACGATCACCTGAATCAAAACTTAACGATTGGCAAAATTAACCCAAAAGTAGAAGTCGAGAAGTATAAAGCGGAAGTGATAGCCAAATCAAGTAAGGATTTAGATGAAGCAGGTCTTGCTTATTTAAAGGAAGATTTAGAGTCGCCATGTACAGAAGAGGTTGCTGTGTTTCATGCTTTTGCTGAAGTAGTAGCTAAAGCAGAAAACGAAATAGTCGTCATAGATACAGCACCAACAGGACATACCTTATTATTGTTAGATGCTTCGGAGTCTTATAGTAAAGAAGTGGCTAGATCAACAGGAGATGTACCAGAAAGTGCAAAAAAATTACTGCCGCAAATTCGCCATTCAAAAGAAACGGCCGTGGTGATTGTCACGCTTGCAGAAGCAACACCTGTTTTAGAAGCGTCACGATTACAGGATGATCTCAGAAGAGCTAGCATTCATCCGCAGTGGTGGGTGATTAATCAAAGTTTATCCGTCACAAACACGAACGATCCATTTCTAAAGAGCAAAGCAATGGCAGAAACGGAATGGATTCAAGAAGTCAATGATCATAAAGCAGAGAAATGTGCCATTATTCCTTGGCTACAAGAAGAAAAGATTGGGTACGACGAGTTAAAAGATTACATTCAGTAAATGAATTGAAGGAGGAGTTAAAAATGAAAATTACAGATGAAGCGAAACAGTTATTACAAAATTTTTTACAGGAAAAAGGGGCAGAGGGTATTCGTTTAACTTCCGCGGCTGGTTGCTGTGGCCCACAATTTGCATTAACTTTAGACGCACCACTTGAGTCCGATACGGTTAAAATGATTAATGGCATTCAAGTCGCATTCGATTCACAAATGACAGGAACGGATGAATTAACGTTAGATAAAGAAGAAAATGAAAATGGTACAGGGTTAGTTTTATTAGGTGCTAGCAACTGCTGCTAATTACAAAAAAGCCGATGATTCCTAAGAGGGGAATCATCGGCTTTTTTTCATATTGTAACTTATTCTGCTGGTGGCACAAATGTACGAGTAGCTAACTCATTGTCTAGCATAAATAGGGCATTGGAGTTGTTCTCAATGCGCTTAATTTTGTTAATAAGCGTATCAAATGTAGATTCTTCTTCCACTTGCTCATCAATGAACCACTTCAAAAAGGCCATTGTTGCATGCTCGCGCTCATCCATTGCCAAGTCTGACAGGTGGTAGAAACGTTTCGTCACTTCTCTCTCATGCTCATAGCCAACTTGGAAAGCTTCAAGGATCGAACTATATTCGTTGTTCGGATCTTTGAACCCAGACACGATCGCTCTTTCCCCACGATCATTAATATAGTGGTACAACTTCATTGCATGAAAACGCTCTTCTTCCGCTTGTACAAGAAAGAAGTTAGCAAAGCCATCATAGCTTTCAGCCGTACAATAAGAAGCCATCGCCATGTACGTATGGGCCGAATAAAACTCAAAATTCATTTGATCGATTAGTGCATCTCGCAAAGTTTTAGATAACATAGGTAAAAACTCCTTTGTATGTAATGTGATAAAGTTCTCGGTATTTATTGAGAATCAATATCAGTTATATTGTAATGAAAAAATTTGGTGTTGTCTAGTTACCAATGATAATCAATTTTTCTAGGGGTGACAATAGTTCAGACTGAAAAATTAGCTTTAGAAGAAATCTAGTCAATAAAAAGAAAATTTAAATTTTTTATTGACTAGAATTACCATATCCTTTATAGTAATTAACAATATACAACAGGCGTTGAAAAGGACATGAGCATTTTTTACGGTTCACAGAGAGGGATGCAAAAGGTGGAAGCTTCCTAACACGAAAAAATGGCTTACCCCC
>NKXN01000069.1 GCA_002261155.1 Bacillaceae bacterium SAS-127
ATATTTGTCCATCCATGACCTGCTAACTTTAAATCATGTGACGTATAAAATTGGTTAGGGTGATGACGCCCTCCTGCATATAATAAAGAGTCACTATGTGATTTAGTCACCATTTCATCCCAATTACTGCCTACTAAATTAATTGCAATTCCTAATGCTTTAGCCTGTTCTGCTGCGACAATAGCCACATTGGTACGTAATTTATCATTTGTAGGATAATACAAATCAAATTGCGCTTTCGTATCTCCCTTTACTCGAATACCATCTTTGCTTAGCTTCCAACCTGCTTCCTCTAATAGCTCATTTGCTTCTTCAACACGATTGTCTTCAATTGCAGTTTCTTCATTCCACCATGGCATACCATCCACAATCGAATACGCTGGTGCTCCATGACCATTTAAGACCGTATCTACAATTTCTTGTCGATTCAATCCAATATTTAACGCTTTGCGAATAGCAGCATCGCTCGTTACTTCATTACCAACCGGATAACCATCAGCAGATTCAGCTTCTCCCGGCTTCACATAAGGCAGAGACAAACCTCGCACGTCATTAGATTCATACTCAAAAAGTTTCCATCCAGGGATTTTAGTATCAGCAAATTCTGGAAGTGCATAAATCATATCCACTTCACCTGATTTTGCAGCAGCTAAAGCAACGTTTTCATCTAATGTTACCCATGTCCATTTTTTAAAGTGTGGTTCCTTGCCATGCCAATATGGATTCACTTCAAATATGGCTTGCTCATCTTTATCATACTGAGTAACCATATATGGGCCTGAACCAATTGGGTTTTGAGAATAATTCTCATCATAATATTTACTAGGTAATATAGGAACTTCTGTTAATTGCGCCCAAAAGGTTGACCGTGGCTCACTTAAATAAAATACAATTTTGTTCTCGCTTGGGATTTCAATCTTATCCACAAATGATAAATCCCAATGCTTTTCGTCTTCAATTAACGTCTCGTATGAAAACTTCACATCTTCTGCTGTCACAGGCTCACCATTAGAAAACTTAAAATTATTATGTAAGTCAAACGTCCATTGCTTACCGTCTTCAGAAATAGTGTAGTCTTTGGCAAAATCTCCTTCTACTTCTAAATCCGGTGTCTTCCTTAACAATGTACTATGAATAATACGAGCCTCGTTATACATTCCCCAGCGTTTCTTAGGGTCAAATTCATGGGGAATACGCTCACCCATTGATACAACTAACTCGGTCTTTACCTTTTCGTCAGTATTCTTTTCTTTTTCCGTTGGATTCTTAGCAACATCACCGCTACCACAAGCCGCTAAAACTAATGTAGTAAGCAATGCAAACAACATTAACCATAACTTTTGATTACCATATCTCATGACAACTTGACTCTCCTAACACCGTATTTTGATATGTTATTTTCCTTAAATTCAAATGTTCACCTCACTATTCGTTGTAAATGAAAATAACTATCATTATCAATGGTAGTTTATATTTTCCAAAAAAACAAGTCGATTTACATAAAAGACGCTACACCAAAACGATTTGTAATAAAAACACACCCTTAAATGCACATAAAAAACCCGCCACAAACTTTGTTGTGACGGGGATTATAAGGTTTTATCTGATAGATCCTTCCATCTCGAAACTGATGATTCCTAAAAATCACTAGTCATTATATAGAACCAACTTCACATAGAAATTTTTAACAACACACCCAAACTTTAAGTTTTATAAACTAAATCTGCATTTTTAATGGGGTCTATTACATCCATATAATATTTTTCTGCTAACCAATATCTCCTCTGATACTTACCCAGTCTTGCTCGATAATCTCCAATATATGAATCACGTTTTAAAACCCTACCATACCTTACTTCTTGTAAACAGTCTAAAAAAATAATAAAATCATAAAACTTTACCCATTCTGGCCTTTGTAGAAATATTCCTTCAATAAGAACGATACTACCCTTTTTTATTTCCATTTTTTTAATTGAGGTTAAATCAGTAAATTTATCGTAATAAAATAGAGATATAGTATCATACCGACTATGTAATGGTTCAAATAAATTGGCTTTTAAACTTTTAACGTCCCATTGCAAGTAATAATATTCATACCATTCTTCATGTCCCGTTTCATATCTTTTATTCCTTTCAACAATATGATCATCAAGATGAAAAGAAACTACTTCATAATTCTTATTGATTAATTCTTGTTTAATTTTTTTCACTATCGTAGTCTTTCCAGATCCACCCAAACCATCTATTCCGACGATTAAAGGACGATTATTATCAAGAAGCTGTATATACCGCAATAATATTTCTTCTGACATTTCTTTAACTGCCACTTCATTCACCTTCTAATTCGTAGTTAACAGCATGCTCTGGAATAACAATCTCTTCATAACTCTTTTCAAAGATTTCACTAATTATATCAATTTCTTTTTTAGAGTCCGTGTAATCAATGATTTTTCATAAAAAACACCCTTGCCACAAACATTGATGTGACAAGGGTTATTGTATATTATCCGATAGATCCTTCCATCTCGAACTTAATCAAACGATTCATTTCAACCGCGTATTCCATTGGAAGTTCTTTTGTGAATGGCTCGATGAAGCCCATGACGATCATTTCTGTTGCTTCTTCTTCAGAAACACCGCGGCTCATCAAGTAGAATAGTTGCTCTTCAGATACTTTTGAAACTTTTGCTTCGTGCTCTAAAGAGATGTTGTCGTTTAAGATTTCGTTGTATGGAATCGTATCCGATGTGGATTGGTTATCCATAATTAACGTGTCGCACTCGATGTTAGAGCGAGCGCCTTCTGCTTTGCGTCCGAAGTGAACGATACCGCGGTACGTTACTTTTCCGCCTTGTTTAGCGATCGATTTGGATACGATCGTTGAAGATGTGTTCGGTGCAAGGTGAATCATTTTTGCTCCGGCATCTTGGTGTTGGCCTTTACCAGCGATCGCGATAGAAAGGGTTAAACCACGAGCACCTTCGCCTTTTAAAATAACGGCTGGATATTTCATCGTTAATTTCGATCCGATGTTTCCGTCGATCCATTCCATCGTTGCGTTCGCTTCACAAACGGCACGCTTCGTTACTAGGTTGTAAACGTTGTTCGCCCAGTTTTGGATCGTTGTGTAACGGCAGTAGGCATCTTTGTTAATGTAGATTTCTACAACCGCACTGTGAAGGGAGTTCGTTGTGTAGACAGGTGCTGTACATCCTTCTACGTAGTGTACACTTGCGCCTTCGTCCACGATGATTAGCGTACGCTCGAACTGACCCATGTTTTCAGAGTTGATACGGAAGTACGCTTGTAACGGCGTATCTACTTTCACACCTGGTGGTACGTAGATGAATGATCCACCTGACCATACCGCTGAGTTTAACGCTGCGAATTTATTATCTGTTGGTGGGATTACTTTTGCCCAGTATTTACGGAAGATGTCTTCGTTTTCTTTTAACGCTGAATCCGTATCTTTGAAGACGATACCTAGATCTTCTAGATCTTCCTTCATGTTGTGGTAAACAACCTCTGATTCATACTGTGCAGATACACCAGCCAAGTACTTTTGTTCCGCTTCTGGAATACCAAGTTTGTCAAATGTTTGTTTGATTTCTTCTGGTACTTCATCCCAAGAACGCTCAGATTTCTCTGATGGTTTCACGTAGTAAGTGATTTCATCAAAGCTTAATGAAGAAAGGTCGCCGCCCCATTGTGGCATAGCCATTTTGTAAAAGTGTTCGAGTGATTTTAAGCGGAAGTCTAACATCCATTGTGGTTCATCTTTTAATTTAGAGATTTCTTCCACGATTTCACGTGTTAATCCACGCTCTGAACGGTAAACAGATACGTCTTTATCTTTAAAACCGTATTTGTAATCCCCGATTTCTGGCATTTTCTTTGCCATGTTATATTCCTCCTGTCGTCATTATAATTATTCGTTCTCTTTTAATCCTTTTTCCATCGCTTTCCACGCTAACGTCGCACATTTAATGCGGGCAGGGAATTTAGAAACGCCCTGTAAGGCTTCGATATCGCCAAGATCGATGTCATCTGGATAGTCATTGCCTTGCATCATATCGGAAAAAATGTGTGAAAGCTTTAAAGCTGTGTCAATATCTTTTCCTTTGACTGCTTGCGTCATCATCGAAGCGGAAGCCATGGAGATGGAACATCCTTCTCCATCGAACTTCGCCGCTGTCACTTTGCCGTCTTCTACATTCAATGTTAAATGAATGCGATCACCGCAAGTCGGATTATTCATATCTATCGTTAAGCTGCCGTCTTCAAGCTGACCTTTATTGCGTGGATTTTTGTAATGATCCATAATCACTTGGCGGTACAGCTGATCTAAATTATTAAAAGACATCGCTGAAATACTCCTTTGTTTTGAGAAGCCCTGTGACAAGCTTATCAATATCTTCCTCTGTATTATACAGGTAGAAGCTTGCTCGCGCTGTCGCTGATACGTCTAGCCATTTCATTAGTGGCTGTGCACAATGATGGCCTGCCCGAACAGCAATTCCTTCTGCATCTAACACTGTTGCCACATCATGAGGATGGACGTCATCTAAGTTGAATGTGACAAGTCCCGCACGTTGTTCACCAGACATTGGTCCGTAAATTTGCATGCCAGGAATTGTGCTCATTTTCTCAAGTGCATATGCTGCTAAGCGATGCTCGTAGCGCTCGATTTCATCTAGCCCAATTTCTTGGAGAAAATCAATCGCCGCACCAAGACCGATCGCCCCAGCGATGATCGGAGTTCCGCCTTCAAATTTCCACGGAAGCTCTTTCCACGTTGATTCTTGTAAACCAACGAAGTCGATCATTTCGCCACCGAATTCCACAGGCTCCATGTTATCAAGTAATTGCTTTTTACCGTACAACACGCCAATGCCAGTCGGTGCACACATTTTATGACCAGAAAAAGCAAGGAAATCACAATCGAGGTCCTGTACATCCATCTTCATATGTGGCGCCGATTGCGCACCGTCTACGACCATCACCGCACCATGCTGATGAGCGATTTCGGCAATTTCCTTCACCGGGTTGATCGTGCCAAGAACGTTCGATACCATCATGACAGACACAATCTTTGTCTTATCGGTAATCGTTGCTTTCGCATCTTCTACTAAGATCGTTCCATCAGCTTGAAGCGGAATATACTTTAACGTCGCACCTTTTTCTTTCGCTAGTTGCTGCCAAGGAATGATGTTGCTGTGGTGCTCCATGTATGTGATGACGATTTCATCGCCTTCTTGTACGTTTGCACGTCCGTAGCTCGCCGCCACCGTATTGATCGATGTCGTCGTGCCACGGGTAAAAATAATTTCCTCACGCGCCGCAGCGTTAATGAATTTACGCACTTTGTCGCGCGCTCCTTCATATCCATCCGTTGCACGTGTACCGAGTGTATGCACACCGCGGTGAACGTTTGAGTTATCCTCACGATAATATTTATTCAGTGCCTCAATCACTTGCACAGGCTTTTGCGAAGTGGCCGCACTGTCTAAATAAACGAGCGGATGTCCATTGACTTCTTGGTCAAGAATCGGAAAGTATTTTTTAATTTCCTTCGCGTTCATTAGCGAACTTTCCTTTCAATCACTTCAGTCAATTGCTGTTTAACTCCTTCGATCGGAAGTTTATCAACAACTGGCGCTAAAAATCCGTGAATGATTAGACGCTCTGCTTCTTGACGAGAAATTCCGCGGCTCATTAAGTAGTACAATTGCATCGGATCTACGCGTCCTACTGATGCTGCGTGACCTGCTGTTACATCATCTTCATCAATAAGAAGAATTGGGTTCGCATCTCCGCGTGCTTTTTCACTCAGCATTAATACGCGTGATTCTTGCTCTGCGTTTGATTTAGAAGCTCCATGCTCGATTTTTCCGATTCCGTTGAAAATCGATTTCGCTTCGTCTTTCATAACGCCGTGTTTTAAAATATAGCCTTCTGTGTTTTTACCGAAGTGAACGACTTTCGTTGTGAAGTTTTGTGATTGCTTGCCACGACCGACAACAACCGTTTTCGTATCCGCAAATGAACCCGCACCGATTAAGTTCGTTACGTTTTCTGATACCGTATCACCATCGTTCATTAAGCCAAGTGCCCAATCAATGCGAGCATCGCGGCCAGTCACTCCACGACGGTTCACATATGTTGTGACACCGCTGTTTAAATGATCCACCGCTCCGTATACCACTTTCGCGTTTGGACCAGCGATCACTTCTGTCACGATATTCGCAACAGCATTTTCTGTTTCCACTGTGGATATATAGTTTTCCACGTAAGTAACAACACTGTTATCTTCTGCCACTACTAATACGTGGTTGAAAAGCGCCGCATCTGCATGGTCATGTACATACACCGCTTGAATTGGTTCTTTCACTTCAACATTTTTCGGAACGTATAGGAATGTTCCCCCGTTCATTAATGCTGCGTGTAAAGCCGTTAATTTATGCTCATCGACTTTTACCGCTTCTGTCATGAAGTACTTTTCTACAAGCTCGCTATGCTCTTTCACCGCTGTATGAATATCAGTAAAAATGACACCTTGCGCCTTTAATTCTTCTGATACAGATAAGAATGCAGGCGTTTGATTGCGTTGAATGTAAAGGTTTTTGTCTGCTTGCTCGATATCGATTAATGACTTCACTTCTTCAGGAAGTTCTTCTAAAGAAGAAAAAGGTTCACTTGTCACTTCATGAGCCGCAAATTGCGTGAAGTTCCATTTATCGATTTTTGTTTTTTCCGCTACTGGTAACGGTAGTACATCTATTTTATCAAGAGCCGCTAAACGCAAGTCAGTTAGCCACTGAGCTTCGCCTTTTTGCGCTGAAAATGAGCGAACGTACTCTTGATCTACTGGTAAATTTGTTTCTACAGTCATGTTCATCCTCCTAGTGATCAGCTTTCGTAAAATGGCTCTTATTGACTCACTGTTTCGTCTTCGATTCCAAGCTCTTGCTTGATCCAGTCATATCCTTCTGCTTCTAAGCGTTGTGCAAGCTCAGGACCACCTGATTTCACGATACGACCTTGCATCATTACGTGTACTTTATCAGGAGTGATGTAGTTTAAAAGACGTTGATAGTGAGTGATCATTAGGCATCCGAACTCACTGCCGCGCATGTCGTTGATTCCTTTAGAAACGACTTTTAATGCGTCGATATCTAGACCAGAATCGATTTCATCAAGGATCGCAATTTTTGGTTCGATCATCATTAATTGAAGGATTTCGTTACGCTTTTTCTCTCCACCAGAGAAACCTTCGTTTAAGTAACGTTGCGCCATATCTTGATCCATTTCAAGGAAGTCCATTTTTTCGTCCATTTTACGGATGAATTTCATTAAAGAAATTTCATCGCCTTCTTCACGGCGACTATTGATCGCAGAACGTAAGAAGTCCGCATTTGTTACACCTGTAATTTCGCTTGGGTATTGCATCGCAAGAAATAGACCGGCACGAGCGCGCTCATCTACTTCCATTTCTAATACGTCTTCACCGTCAAGCTCAATGCTACCTTTTGTTACTTCATATTTCGGATGACCCATGATTGCGGAAGATAATGTTGATTTACCTGTTCCGTTTGGTCCCATGATTGCGTGGAATTCTCCACCTTTTATTTCAAGGTTTACACCCTTTAAAATCTCTTTACCATCAATTGCTACATGTAAGTCTTTAATTACTAATGTAGAAGCTGTCATATCTATACCTCCGTCGTTATCGAAAATGTTATTGAATTATTGTCATTCTCAATTTATTCTCATTACAATCTTATAACAAATTAAAAGTATATTCAACCAATCTAAAAGAATTGCTGAGATATTTGATTATACCAAAAATTCGGCTTCATTATATAGTAGTCTTTCCCTAAACAAATGAAAAATTTCTATTCATTTATAATCGAAAAAAACCAGCGGCTCTCCACTGGTTTTTCTCATTATTATGATAAATGATTAATAAATCGACGGCTAAAATCTGCAACCATGCGACGACTATTGACATAATCTTCTTCGCGCTGGCGTTCAACATCCATTCTCACTTCATGATTTTGACTGTACACCTCGTATCCGACTCCATGTGCTCCATGCATCGCCTTCTCCATACCTTCTGTGTACGTTAAATTCAGTGAGTTAAACAAATTAATAGGGAATCATTCCTTTCCTTTTTTTAACTTGCACTATCTATGTTAACAATCATTGGCTTTTTCCACAAAAAGCATATAGCGTGCTCTCACCGGCTCTCATCGGCTCTCCAACACTGACACCCGGATCACTTCCCTTATTCTTAAAATTCTTACTATATCCTTTCATATCCTCCCGCTAATGTTTCTCGCTTAAATCATGAATCGCTTCCTGTACTAACGTCACGGCTTGACTCATGACCGCTCCGCCACCAAAGGCGGCAGCCACTCCCATCGCCTCTAACATTTCCGTTTCACTGCACCCATGATCCAAACAGCCTTTCACATGATAAATCATGCAATACTCATCTTGAGCGAACACACTAATGGCTAGCGCAATTAGATGCTTTTCCTTTAGCGCAATATCTCCCTCTTTAAAGCAAGCAGCAGTAAAATCTTTATAATGCTGCGCTAACTCCGGCATCTTTTCCTCAAACGTCCCTAACCCTTCCTTATATTCTCGCAACGCTTCCTCTGAAAAATTATTCATCTCTGTCTCCATCATCGTCCCTCCTGTCTGTTTTTCCCTTTTAATATGTGATGAGAAAGAGCGGTTTATACGAGATTTTTGAACAGACGAAGAGTTGATCGGGCGTGATTGGCCTATAATTGGGCGCTTTTCTCTTATTATTGGGCGCAATTCGAACAAAATTGGGCGGCAACAACCAACCATCGGGCGCAGAGCCCACAAAAAAAAGCTTGCCGCTCGATAATCAAGCGACAAGCTTCTTTCTATTTATCCCGCATTAACGGGCTGTAAGACTCCCACCTCAACAGGGCAGAAAAAGCGCAGACATGTAGGCGGGAGATCAACAGCCCGTAAACGCCCGATCCATTCAACTAACAATCAGTGGGGGATGAAGAAAATCCCCACTGATTGAAGTTTCACTTTATTCATTTACTGGAACGATCGCGCCTTTCCACTCTTTCATAATAAAGTCTTGAACTTCTTGTGAGTGCAACACGTCGATCAGCGCTTTAATTTTTTCATTCTTTTCATCTCCGCTGCGTACAGCCACGATGTTCACGTATGGAGAATCGTTTGATTCAATAGCAATCGGATCTTTCAACGGATCTAATCCTGAATCAATCGCGAAGTTAGAGTTGATTAACACGACATCGCCTTCTCCGTTATTAAATGCTTGCGGAAGAAAAGCAGGTTCATAGTTATATTCAAATTGTAGATCCTTTTTATTTTCGCTAACGTCTTCAAGTGTCGCCTCAGTTTTATTAATACCATCTTTCAGCTTAATGAGACCTTCTTTTTCTAACAGGCTTAGCACACGACCGTGGTCAGCTACAGAGCTGCTCATTAACACTTTGGCCCCTTTAGGTAGTTCATCTAAGCTTTTATATTTTTTCGAGTACGCACCGATTGGTTCGATATGAATACCACCTGCGTTTTCAAACTTGTAACCATGCTCTTCCTTTTGTAATTCTAAAAACGGAATGTGCTGATAGTAGTTCGCATCTAATTCGCCTTCATCTAGCGCTTTGTTCGGTAACACATAGTCATTGAATGTTTCAATCTCTAAGTCATAGCCTTTTTCTTTTAATAGCGGCTTAGCTTCTTCTAAAATGATCGCATGTGGAACGTTAGATGCCCCAACAACCAATTTATTGTCTTCTTCTGATTTACTTTCTTCTTTTTTCTCTTCTGAACCACCGCATGCCGCAAGGGCTAATACAACTAATGATGTAAGTAAAGCAAATAACCACTTTTTCATTTTATTTCCTCCTTAATTATCTTTTATCTAATTTCTTAGTGAAAAAGTCACCAATGAATTGAATCGCAAATACGATAAGTACAATAATGACGGTCGCCACAAACGTCACGTCGCTTTGACTGCGTTGAAAGCCATCTATAAAGGCTAAATTCCCAAGTCCACCAGCCCCAATGGCACCTGCCATCGCTGTGTAGCCAACTAAGACGATTGCCGTGACCGTAATACCAGAAACTAAGGCCGGCATCGACTCTGGCAACAACACTTTAAAAATAATGGTGCTCGTTTTCGCTCCCATTGAGCGAGCCGCTTCGATGACACCTTTATCAATTTCTCTTAGCCCGATCTCAACAATCCGAGCATAAAACGGGGATGCCCCAATAATTAAAGCAGGTAATGCTGCATCTTCGCCAATCATCGTCCCAACAAGTACTAGCGTGAACGGAATTAGTAATACGATTAAAATAATGAATGGAATCGAACGAAACACGTTCACGAAAGCCGATACGACAAGGTACACTACTTTATTTTCCAATATTTGATCCTTCGATGTTAGAAACAGAAGTAAACCTAGTAAAATACCAAGAATAAAAGTTGCAACAACTGAAATTCCCGTCATATAAAGCGTTTCACCAGTTGCTTCCCAAATTTTATCCCACTTCACATTTGGTAACCATTGCTCAAGCATGGGTGATCACCTCCGAACTCACTTGATGTTGATCTAAGTAGGCAACCGCTCGATTCACTTCTTCTCCAGCACCCGTTAGATGGACAAAGAGTGAGCCATAGGCGCCTTCTTGCGTTTGCGACACGTTTCCTTGAACGATATTAACGGATATTTGAAAATTGCGAATTAACTCGGTAATAATTGGCTGTTCAGCGGATTCGCCAATAAAGCTCAACTTAATCACTTTCCCTTTTTGTTCAAGTAGATGTGCAATCGTCTCTTTAGACTCCTCTGTCCCCGTCACTTGCTGAACAAATCGCTTCGTAATCGGCTGCTCCGGATGCTTAAACACATCAAGTACAGGTCCTAGCTCCACGACATTCCCCGCTTCCATCACAGCTACGCGATGACAAATTTTGCGAATAACATGCATTTCGTGAGTAATTAACACAATCGTTAACCCGATCCGCTCATTAATATCTACTAGTAAGTCTAAAATTGAATCCGTCGTTTGCGGATCAAGTGCCGACGTTGCTTCATCGCATAAAAGCACTTTTGGATTATTTGCTAATGCTCTCGCAATCCCGACGCGCTGTTTCTGACCACCGCTTAGCTGAGAAGGATAAGCCTCTTCACGACCTTCCAGCCCGACTAGCTGAATGAGTTCATCGACGCGCTCTTTTCGTTTTTCTTTCGGAACGCCAGCAATTTCAAGTGGAAAGGCGATATTTTCTCGAACCGTTCTCGACCACAGCAAGTTAAAATGCTGAAAAATCATGCTAATCTCTTGGCGTGCTTGTCTTAGTTCTGCTCCTCGAATATTTGATACTTTGCGACCAGCGACAACGACCGACCCTTCAGAAGGAGATTCAAGCCCATTCAGCATGCGGATTAGCGTACTCTTTCCCGCTCCACTGTAGCCGATGATGCCAAAGATTTCTCCTTGATCTATGTTTAAATTGATTTCATCTACCGCTGTCACTGTGCCACTCTTCGTTGCAAAAATCTTTTTCACATTTGCAATGGAAATCATATGGCTTCACTCTCCCTTTAAAAATAAAAAAACCTTTCTGCCGCAATGAGCAGAAAGGTATAAGTTGTTAAGTTCCTTTCTCTCATCTGCCAAAGCAATCGCTTTGTGTGAATTGGCACCTTTTCAACAAATCATTGTTGAAGGTTGCCGGGTTTCATCGGGCACATCCCTCCACCTCTCTTGATAAGAGTTTCGCTATTCAATTAATTGTTGAGACTGATTGTATCATCTTAATTTGAAAATTGTCAATAAGAAAAATATTTTTTATCCAGCTACAGGCGCTAACGGCTAGTGGACTTCCTCCCTCCTCCTTGCGATAAGTCAACATCGATTCACTACCGTTCATCGTGTTTCCTTTATCTCGTGCGGATGGCTCCAGCCCATACGCCGCTGAACAGCGCCTTTCGCTTTTAATCTATCCAGCTCCGCCTCCTAGACACTCGAGTCAAATAACCTGCCGCTTACAAGGCTCATCGCCTTTCCAGCGCCAGAACATTTGCTTGTCGTGTCTGAACAGTCGGCTCCGCTTTT
>NKXN01000007.1 GCA_002261155.1 Bacillaceae bacterium SAS-127
AGCGTAGTTACCATCTATGAGGGTAGAGGTACTGTCGAACTTTGGCAGACGCAAGCCCCCACTTCAAACAGACCGTAAGATCGTTAAGTGGTGGGTTGTTGACAAATGAATCTACCTCATACCTAAAAATTTTTTAAAATGTCCAACGTGGTTTTTTGACACTTCTACTTCTTTCTTAGATGGATCAAATTTCAGAAGTAACTTTCGGTTGAACCAGGGGATGATCTTCGTGACGGAATCAATATTGACGATAAAGGAGCGGCTTACCTTGACAAATTTGTCAGAAGGTAAGCGCTCCTCTAATTGGTAAAGCTTTTCTCTCATTCGATACATCTGTTCGGCTGTATGACAAAATACAGAGGAGCCATCTGCCTCGAAGAAGAGGATTTGATCATGATGGATGACATAATATTCTTCATTATGCATGCCAACAATTTTGGATGTGGCTGATTTAGAAGACAGCATTTGCAAAATATCGAATAATTTATTTGGATCACTAGGATTAAAAACGATACAAGGGTTGAAGCTATGGTGAAGCCCGTCTTCAACGATGTATAAATCGGCATTTTGAAACAATTCGATGCCGAGCGATTCAATTTCTTCTAGCAATTGATTTCGTATGTCATTATTACAGATTAGACCTAGTTTCATTATGACTCCTTGAAGCAAGCGATTTTTTTTGATCTCTGTATATGATGATTAGAGCACCTATTAATGCGAGTATAACACAAATAACGAAGTATTTTCCGAACATGGAATAGAGTGTTTTCGTGCCTTGTGTAGGAACTTGGCCTCTCATGACCCAATCGTCTGTATCAAAATGATTCATTTGAGATAAAACTTCACCTTTGTAATTCGTGATCGTAGACAGACCGTTTACAGATTGTGTGACCGTATTAGCGCCGTTTTCAATTCCTCGCATATGACCGACGATCGTGTGATAAGGCGTTACTTCTTTCCAATCGGCTGATGGAATGAAAAGAGTATCCACACCTTTTTCCCCAACTTGATCAATAATGGTCGGGAAATCTTTATCCCAACAGATGATCCCAGACAGTCGACCATACTCTGTATCGATAGAGTGGATCGTTTTATCCCCAAGTACAGTACCTTCAAACATATTGCCGCCATATTTAAAATGTTCAACGGCCAGTTTCCCAGACGAATCAATCATATAGAGAACATTTTCGTTCGGTTCTTCTTCACGAGTAAGCACATAGGGGACGGCAATAATATATACTTGTTTATCTTTAGCAATCTCCTGTAGCCTTTTTAAATAAGCTGCTTTTTGTGTTTCATCAATGATCAGTGTCCCCTCTGAATGCACGATCATTTTTGCCCCATTTTCCGCTTCTTGGGTCGTCTGAGCAATTAATTGTTCCATGTTTTTTTCTGTTTCGTTCAGAAATGTAGGAAGATCCTGTTTATGCAAATCAGGCAATTGTGTAACTAGAGGGTCATCTCGATCAACTGTATGAATGCCTGAAACCGCCACTGTATTTACGTCGGAGTCCGACAGTACACGCATACTTCCCAATGTAAAGATAGCTATCAACACAAGCGACGTTCCGATAATGTACGTTCTTTTATTAACATGTGGATGGTCTAAAGTCAGCCAAAAGATAATCGATGCCGTCCAAGTGATGACAAACGTGATACCGACTACCCCAATGACGGAAGCGAGTTGTGCGATGCTGAGAACTTGATATTGAGAATACCCAAGAACGCCAAAAGTACCGTTTGGATTGAAGTACAAGTTCAAGTAGTCAAGTAAAGCATAGGTGCTAGGAAAAACGAGCGTTGCCGCAAAGGACGTCGATTTCTTATAAACGAGCTTCTGGAAAAAGAAGGGGAATGCGAACATCGATCCAGCAAGGGCAGGCAAGTATTCGAAAAACGGAATCGGCACACTTGGAATCAAATGAAAGAAACTTAATTGATTACATATACCTGTCAAAACAATCAAGATGACTAAAGACTTACGCGGACTCAAATGTTTCGTTGCCAAGAAGAAGAAAATCGGATAGATCCAAGCGGCTGGAGCGATGAGAAACTTTCCGTTGCTGAGAACCATCAAGATGGCTCCTAATAAAAATAAGGTCATTGTTTTTAGATGTTTCATGTCAAAATCTCTCCCTTCCAATGATGGGATCAGTATAGAGGTTCAAAGAGAGATTTGTACTGATAAATATGTATAAGGAACAAAACATACGATGAACGGGACAATTTTGTGGATAGAAATATCCCCCCTTTTTCTCTCTTGACAAAAATCAGGAAATTTTATATATTTAAATCAATAGTAATGATAATCATTATCAATTAACTCATTGAAAGGGGCAGCTGCATGTCGAAAACGATCGTCATGATTTATGCTAGTATGAGTGGAAATACAGAAGAGATGGCCGAGGCGATTGAAGCAGGTGTGAAAGAGGTCGGAGCCGAGTTACGAAAGATTGATATCAATGATGAACCAGAAGCACAAGTGCTTGAACAATATAGTGGAATTTTATTAGGGGCTTATACTTGGGGAGACGGAGAGCTTCCGTATGAGTTTGAAGAGTTTTATGAAGAGATGAACGAAGTAGATTTAACCGGAAAAGTGGCAGCAGCTTTCGGCTCGTGCGACTCGATGTATCCGAAATATGGGGCAGCGGTTGATATATTAATCGAAAAGCTAGAGGAAAGGGGTGCTTCTGTTCCTCAAGAAGGTTTGAAAGTGGAACTTACCCCAGAGGATGAAGATGTAGAAGCATGCAAAGAGTTCGGTCGGATATTTGCGAAGGAATTGTTTTTTACTAAACAGGAAGGGTGAAGATGAACGATGGTCAACTTTCACAATAGCAAAGAACATATGATTTACTGGTTACTGGATCGCCAAGTGTATAAGGCAGATGACGGAAGACATTTATTCGAGCTATCTGCACAAGAGTTGCGATATTTGGTGGAAGAAATGGTCTATGTTCGTTAAGGGGAAAATAAGTGTGAATTCTTTTAGAAATTTGTTAAAATAAAATGGTAATTTAGTAGTTTTCACCAAATGAAACCGAAGAAGGGATGATAAGATGTTTAAGAAAATGGCTGCGGAGGCTTTAGGTTTGTCTGATATTGGAACGATTATTTCGCCAGCTGACTATGACAAAACGGATGCCGATGATTATGTGATGCATGAGGATAACGAGAAGATTTATTTTTTAATTAAGACAAAGGCAGATGAGTATTGCTTTACGAACCTAGCATTGATTCATGTGGACGGGGAAAGTGCTGTTTCATCTAAGAGAACGTTGAAGCGTTATCCGTATTCGCAGCATAAAATTTCTGGCGTCTTGTTAGAGACAGCTGGGAAAATCGATATGGATGTTGAAATTAAGTTTATGATTGGCGGTCAGCATTTTGATGTCGATGTGAGAAAAGATCAAATTGAGCAGCTGAAAGACTTATACAAATCACTTCTTCGCATTGCTGAGATTACGTATGATAATGGGTTGCATATGGATATGGCGACGCAAAGCTTAGATAAAGCGGCGATGATTTTGCAAAGCTCTAGAACGGATGATCAAAATTTAGCTGGTACGTATAAAGGATTAACGGATTTTAGCTTTGAATGGTTAACATCTGCTCATAATAAGTATCATATTAAAGACTTTGGTCATGTGTTTGAGAAATATATTAATAACTAAATGAGTGGAGGTACTGTTCGGACGGGTGAATGAACAGTACCTTTTTTATTTGCTCAAGAAGGGAGGAGGTTTGGTGGAAATGAAGCAGCCAACTGTTTTTTTCCATAGCTTCTATCAACAATATAGGGAACAAACGCAGTTGTCCCAAACGTCAGATGGCATACAGGACTGGATTTATGTACCTGAATCGAAGGGTGGGGGAAGCATTCAAATCATCCCGCTTAGAAAGGGGCTGGAGCTTGTGATTGCGGACTATCATATTCATGAGCAACAAATGCTAGATTTCCAATGCGATGTCCCGATGATTGAGTTGAGCTTTTGTTTAAAAGGAGCGAGCGTCTACACGTTAAATGGCAAAGAGGCACAAATGTGTGCCGATATTAGTCAGCTTTTCTTCTTCAAGGACGTGCAGATTAGACGAAGAAATAAAGCAGAGGAACATATGATTGTTCTAGAAATTAAGCTTTCCTTGCAGGCGCTTGAAGAGTTGATGGCTGGTGTACCCGACCGCATTCGGGTCGATTTCTTTAAAATAATCGGTTCAGAAAGTGTTCGTTCTTTTTTAGGGGAGATCTCGCCTGCCGTTCAATTGATTTTACAGCAAATATTAACATGCCCTTATCAGCATCCATTAAAGAAATTATTTCTAGAAAGTAAAGTGCTCGAATTAGTCACGATTTATTTTCAACAATATTTTTATGAATGGACGCAAGGCAAGAGTACCTCTAGCCTCAAGGCTTCTGATGTGAAGAAACTTTACCAAGTAAGGGAGTTGTTAGTCGAGCAGATTGATCAGTCACTGACTTTAGTGGAGATTGCTAGAAAAGTTGGTTTAAACGATTTTAAACTGAAAAAAGGGTTTAAAGAAGTGTTTGGGCATACTGTATTTGGTTACTTGAGAGAACAGCGCATGAAGCAAGCGATAGTATTACTAGAAAAGAGGGAGCTAAACATCGGTCAAATTGCACTGGCAGTAGGGTATACAAATCCTAGTCATTTTGCTGCGGCTTTTCACAAACAATTCGGAGTGAATCCTAGCGAGTTCACTCGTGGACAATAAGTTCAAGCTCTTCATCTTTATCCGTCTAAGGGTGGAAATGATCCGCTATTGGGTAGAGAATTATCGTTGGAATTGATAATCTTTATCAATGAAGATGTTTTGAATCCTATGTACGAGTGGTTCAAAATACCTCATCATTACATAGAAAGTAGGTAAGGGTGTTGAAAAAGTTATCAATGATGCTTGTTTTTATTTGTGTTCTTGTTTTTGCAAGTGCTTGTAGCAATGGAGGCGACAAGAAGAATGAAGCCGCTCCTGAAGAAAATGCTTCAAAAGAAACGCGCGTATATTCATCTAAGCTAGGTGATGTGAAAGTTCCGATCGATCCTAAACGAGTTGTTGTTGCTAGTTATCATTATCCTGGTCATTTCTTAAGCTTAGGGATCACTCCAGTTGCTGTATATGATTTAGCGAAGGACAGCGAGTTTTTTGGTGATCAGTTAAAAGATGCGGAAGTCATTTCAGATGATAGCATCGAGAAAATTTTAGAGTTAGAGCCTGACTTAATTATTGCTAATTCCAATAATAAAAACGTTGAGAAATTAAAAGAAATTGCGCCGACGGTCGTCTTTGAATTAGGAGAAGAGACGAGATGGGAAACGTTTTTAGAAATTAGTAAAGTAGTAGGGAAAGAAGACGAAGCGAAAAAACAAATAGCAGATTGGGAAAAACGAGTAGAAGCAAGTAAGCAACGATTTGCTAAAGAATTTGATACGTCAAAAACGATCAGTGTGTTAGGAGAATATGAAAAACAAGTGTATGTGTACGGACCGAATCACGGTCGCGGAACAGAAGTCCTTTATTCTTTCTTAGAATTAAATTATCCACAAAAACTGAAAGACGAATTAAGTAAAGTCGATACAAATTACTTAGCAATTTCAGAGGAAGTGATCGGTGAGTATGTTGGGGACTATGTGTTTATTGCTGGCATGAGTGAAAAAGATGTGACCTTTAAAGATAAACCCGTATTCCAAGACTTACCGGCTGTGAAAGAGGGAAATGCTCACTTTATTTCCGAGCAATCTTATTTTTTCACCGATCCAATCTCCTTAAACGCACAATTAGATTACTTTGAAGATACGTTATTAGGAAAATAATAAATGTATAAGGTACTGTTCAAACGAGTCACGGAACAGTACCTTTTTTGCGATTAAGCCACATTCTTCTTTTTAAAAATGATAATAGATAAAATGGAAAGTACCGCTATCGTGATCACAATGACGGCGATGCTTGTCGTCGAACTGAGCTGTTGTCCGTTCCATTCGTACATCATCCCGTAGTTGATTTCATAAGCTTCTATCTGGGCTGCGGGGGCACCATCAAATACTTTCGTCATCGATTGTTCCATAAAGGCATTTCGCAGTAGTAATGTCGTGTGGCTGATTGGAAAGTACATGATAAGGTTTTGAGCAAAGCTTGGCAACGCGCCCGTTGGCACATAGATGCCGCATAAAAAGCCAATCGCCGTACCGACAAGGGTGCTTAAGGTAGAAAAAGCATTTTGCGAACGGACAAATAGCACGAGAAAGAGATTCATAGCACTTGCGAGTAAGACGGATAGCAGTAGAATGCCAACGACTTTAGCGAGATCGGCCATGTTTAGCCATTGGCCACCAGTCGCTACAATGAAAATTTCAGCACCGATGAGGGCAATAAGAGAAAAGATGGATCCGATTAGAAAAGCATGTAAGACGTAACTGAGTTGAATGGTTGTGCGAGAAATAGGAGCGGTTAAAAAATCGGCCGTTACCTTTGACTCCATATCCTGTACAGCAATGCCGAATGCGGCCAGTGTCGATGTCACGGCAATCATCGATAAAAGGCCAGCGACGAGCCATTCATTGACCATTGTCACGACTTCCGGTGTCGCTTTTGTCATTTGTTCAATCGCATCTACTTGTAATTTTTGTAGGAATATCGCATAAAGAACGATCAAAATGATTACGGATAGCAGCGAGAAAAAGACTTGTGTTTTATCCCGTCGGAACACTTTGTTATTTCGTTGCACTAAGCTAAATAATGCTTCCATTAGGCCGCTCCTCCTTCTTCCATAATATTCATAAAGACATCATCCATCGTCCCTTTGATCACTTCAAACGAAGCTAATAGCGGCTCTGCTTTTTTTAGTAAAGCAAGGGCATGAAGGGTAGATTCCACTCGAACAGAGAAGATGCCAAGCTTTTCGGTGTAGGAGAGTGACTGTTCTTTAAGCCATTTCGCCCCTTCTGATATATCATGAAAAACGAGCGCCATCTGGTCGTAGGCGTATTTTATTTTAAGCGCATCGGGCGTACCCTCGGCTGCAATTTGTCCTTCTTTTAACACGACGATTTGATCAGCGACAGCGGCTTCCTCCATGTAATGTGTCGTTAGAAAAACGGTCATATTCGTTTCTAGCTGCAGCTTTTTAATCGTTTGCCAAACGAATTGGCGAGTTTGCGGATCAAGTCCAGTGGTCGGCTCATCTAAAAATAATATTTGAGGGCGATGGATAAGCGCTCGAGCAATATCTGCCCGCCTCTTTTGCCCGCCTGATAATGTTCTGTATTTCCGATTTTTAATATCCTCTAAATGTAAATAAGTCGAAATGAATTGATAGTTTTCTCGCCATTTAGCTTTCGACAAGCCATACATTTTACCACGGTGCATAATGTTTTCATAAACGGTTAATCGTTCATCTAGTAAGCTTTGCTGAAAAACGACACCAATCGATTTTCGAATGTCGGCATGATGAGCGGCTTGATCAAGTGTATAGCCGTTCATGCGGACGGCCCCGCTCGATTTTTTTAGTAATGTACATAATATTTCAATCGTCGTTGATTTCCCGGCACCATTCGCACCTAAAAAAGCGAAGAGGGAGCCTTGCTTGACCGTAAAGGAGATGCCTTTGACGGCTTCATAGTTGCCGTATTGTTTTCGCAAGTTTTCCACTTGAATAATCGTACTCATCGTTTTTCTTCCTTTCGTTTTTGAATTTTTTCGTTCAACATGTCAATATCACGCTTAGTCAGGACATGTAGAATTCCCCAAGTGAGTCCATAAATGATCAGCTCTGAAGTAAGAACAGACATAATCGTTGAAACTTGTGTGACATCATACCAATCACCGACATATCCCGCTGTGAGTACACAAATAGTAATAGCGATAAAATGGAGGATTAATTGAATCGGAAATGCTAAGTGTTCTGATTCAAAAATAAGCGTAAGAAGTCCGATCACTATGCCGAGGACAGCAGCCAATACTAATTGTTTCAGTAGATCGGGTCCTGTTGCAACAACATCAGGGGTAGATAAGACACTGACCGTCACTAAAGTGTAGGAAGAACTAAGCGAGATGAGTAGACCGATAATCATCATACGTAAAATTTTCATACTATGTATTCCTCCCTATACCTAGTTGTTGTTTTAGTTCTTTTAAATATTTACGGCTCACATGGATCGAGACATCGTTCTCAAGCAGCAATTCTGTTGCGCCGATTTTGCCCATTTGGATCGAGGCAATTTTATTGATATTCACAAGAGTCGATTTGCTCACACGTACAAAGTCTTTGGCGAGTTGCGCTTCTAGTTCGTACAATTTGCGTTTCGATTCGAACTCCTGCTCTTCCGTCTGCAAAAATACTTTTGCGCCTTCTGCATAAATCGAGTAAATGTCGCTAATTTTCAGCATATGAATATCCTGCTGTAAATAACCATCGATCATCGTTGTTTGCGTTGCTTGCAGCTGTTTCATTAATTGATCGATTTGCTCGTTATATTCTTTCGCATGTATATGGATCTCCGTCTCTTCTAGCGCGCTATTAATCGTTAAATGAATTTTCATAGGAGGCCTCCTTCCGATGAAGCTACTGAATCAGTATAGTATGAATGTAACATAGAAATTTTTGGATAGGGGAGATTGTTGAATAAGAGGTTAGAAATTGTTCATAACAGGTGATTTAGGGAGCGTATAAGTAATAAATGAGAGGAGGTATTGTTCAAACGAGTTACTGAAGAGTACCTTTTTTAACAAAATAATTGTAATTTTTAAAAATCTTTGGTACATTTAACCATGAAAGCTGAATATGTGTAGAAACAGGTGTGGATAAAAGAAATTGTTTTATCTGCTTAAAAGGGAAGTTCGGTTAGAGACCGACGCTGTCCCGCAACTGTAATTGGGAGCGATTCGAAAATGCCACTGTTTTCAGTCAATGAGAATGGGAAGGATCGAAGCGTGATGATCATGAGCCAGGAGACCTGCCTGTTTTAGCACACATCAATTCCTACGAGGATAGGAGGTGTTAAGTGCGAGCGATTAAACATGGGGGTATTTATGCCTTTTCACATGTTTATTTAATGGTTCCTTCGCGCATTTAACAACTTCTTACAAGAAGTTGTTTTTTTATTGCCTATTTTTTTACGGCAATGTGGCACTCGTACACCCTATACTTCTAAGTAGCGGTTTCACAATATGTCTTGGTCTTTGCGAGGAGGGGATTTACATTGTTTGGGACCGTCAGTTATTTTGTTAATTACTTTAAAACATCGATTATGAACAACTACATCTTAGTTCAATCAGAATCACTTGAAAGCATTGGTGATCAGTTAAGAAATGAAATTAAACAACAGCATGTAGCACCAGCAGAGCAAGAAACATTACTTATGAATCTTGAAAAGGCTTACAAGCTAATTAAAGAGGACATATTTGGATCGGAGGAAGAAATATGAATCAAGAGGTCAATTATTTTCCAGGTCTTGAAGGTGTGATTGCAGCTGAAACGAAAATCTCTTTTCTTGATACTGTTCAAGAAGAGATTGTCATTCAAGGATATGACTTGATGGAGTTGTCGAAAACGAAAAGCTATGTAGATATTATTCATCTGTTGCTTGAAAATCGGTTTCCTAATGAAGAAGAAAAGCCAGCGTTAGAACAAACGTTGAAGCGTCATTATGAAGTGCCAGAGGATATGTTTGAAGTGTTCAAACTAATGCCGATGCAAACGCACCCGATGGATGGCTTGCGAACAGGGATTTCCTTTTTATCAGGGTATGATGAGAATATTGATCTTCGTTCTGAAAATAAAGAAAGAGCGTATCAATTGTTAGGACAAATACCGAATATCGTCGCCAATAGCTATCGGATTCTTCATAACAAACAACCCGTTCTTCCAGATGAACAGTTAAGCTACAGTGCCAACTTTTATTACATGATTACCGGCAACAAGCCTTCTACACAAGAGGAAAAAATATTTGACCGCTCTTTATTACTTTATAGCGAACATGAAATGCCTAATTCAACTTTTACTGCTCGAGTCATTGCTTCCACACAGTCTGATTTATACGGTGCATTGACTGGAGCAGTTGCTTCTTTAAAGGGGAATTTACACGGTGGAGCGAACGAGGCGGTGATGCATATGTTGCTTCAAGCTGACAACGTGGCAGAGTTTGAACAAGTGCTCGCCTCAAAGCTTGCGAAGAAAGAAAGAATTATGGGATTTGGACATCGGGTGTATATGAAAAAAATGGACCCGAGAGCCAAGATGATGAAAGAAGCATTAAAAGAGTTATGTGAACAAAAAGGCGATGACAGATTGTACTTAATGTGTGAAGCGGGAGAGAAATTAATGGAGAGGGAAAAGGGGCTTTATCCTAACTTAGATTATTATGCAGCACCTGTTTATTGGATGCTCGGTATTCCAATTCCATTGTATACACCGATCTTTTTCGCTGCTAGAACGATCGGGTTATGCGCTCATGTGATCGAGCAGCATGATAATAACCGGCTGTTTCGTCCGCGGGTAAATTATATAGGCGAGCGGCAATTGTTAAGTAACTAAAAACAACTGGGGAGTTGTTTGATCGCCCACTCGCCAAAAAGGATGTTCTGCTCAACATCCCTCACTATCATAAACAAAATTTGCTGGAAAGGAAAGGGTGCAATGTTAAAAGTAGAAGAAACGAATCAAGTGGACGTGTTACTAGAGGAAATCGCTGATTATGTATTAACGAAAGAGATTACTAGTTCGGAAGCGTTACAAACGGCACAATATGTGTTATTAGATACGCTCGGCTGTGGAATTTTAGCGTTAAATTATCCAGAATGTACGAAGCTGATGGGACCGATTGTACCAGGGACGGTCGTGCCGAATGGCTCGCGTGTTCCAGGCACGTCGTATGTGCTAGATCCAGTACGAGGTGCATTTAACATTGGCTGCATGATTCGCTGGTTGGACTATAACGATACTTGGTTAGCGGCAGAGTGGGGGCATCCTTCTGATAATTTAGGGGGAATTTTAGCTGTAGCGGATTATGTGAGTCGTGTGCGTGTATCGGAAGGACAAGAGCCGTTGAAAATGAAAGAAGTGCTGGAAGCGATGGTCAAGGCTCATGAAATTCAAGGGGTTCTTGCGTTAGAGAATAGCTTGAATCGTGTCGGATTAGACCATGTTCTCTTCGTTAAAATTGCGACGACTGCTGTTGTGACAAACATGCTTGGAGGCAGCCGAGACGAAATTATTAACGCGTTATCGAACGCTTGGATTGACAACAGTAGTCTACGCACATACCGTCATGCGCCAAATACGGGTTCACGCAAATCATGGGCGGCAGGCGATGCAACAAGTCGTGGTGTGCACTTGGCTTTGATGGCGTTAAAAGGTGAAATGGGCTATCCGTCCGCTCTATCTGCACCGGGCTGGGGATTCCAAGATGTGTTATTTAAAGGGCAGGAGTTAACGCTTGCTCGTGCGCTTGATGCTTATGTGATGGAAAATGTGCTCTTTAAAGTTTCTTATCCAGCCGAGTTTCATGCGCAAACAGCGGCTGAATGTGCGGTGAAACTTCATCCGCAAGTGCTAGAACGCTTAGATGAAATTGATCGCATTGCTATTACGACACATGAATCGGCTATTCGCATCATTGATAAGAAGGGGCCGTTAACGAATCCTGCTGATCGTGATCATTGCTTGCAATATATTACGGCGATCGGTCTCCTTTACGGTGATATTGTCGCCGATCATTATGAAGATGAATGTGCTGCTGATCCGAGAATTGATCAATTACGAGAGAAAATGTTGGTCGAAGAAGATCAGCAATACTCTAAAGATTACCTCGATCCGAGCAAGCGCTCAATCGCCAATGCGGTTCAAGTATTTTTTAAAGATGGCACATCAACAGACAAAGTGGAATGTGAATATCCATTAGGTCATCGCTTCCGTCGTGAAGAGGCGATTCCAAAGGTAATTAAGAAATTTGGGGATAACATTAGCACTCATTATTCACAAAAACAACAACAGCAAATACAAGAAGTTTGCTTAGATTCGAAAAAAATATCTGATTTGTCAGTTAATAAATTTGTCGAATTGTTTTTAATATAGGTCTCTGTTAAAGAGCCCAATACTAAAGGAGGAACTTTCATGGCTTGGATTGTGGATCAACCATTGACACAAGCGGAATTAGCGAATCGATTCAAGGAAGGGATGCATGCCTCTACTATTCTGCAAATTCCGGGTGCGCATGATGCGATGGCGGCTCTTGTTGCAAAGCAAGCTGGCTTCTCATCCCTTTATTTATCAGGTGCCGCTTACACCGCTAGTTGTGGATTGCCGGATTTAGGAATGGTCACGTCGACGGAAGTTGCCCAAAGAGCGAGGGAAATTGTGCGAGCGACTGATTTACCGTTGCTTGTCGATATTGATACCGGCTTTGGTGGTGTGTTGAATGTGGCACGAACAGCCGTTGAAATGATCGAAGCGAAAGTCGCAGCTGTACAAATAGAAGATCAGCAATTACCGAAAAAATGTGGTCACTTAAATGGAAAAAAGCTAGTGACGACCGAAGAAATGGTGCAAAAAATTCGCGTGATTAAACAAACGGCTCCCTCATTAGTGATTGTCGCTCGAACCGATGCCCGTGCAGTCGAAGGCTTAGAGGCGGCGATTGAGCGAGCAGCAGCATATGTGGAAGCGGGAGCGGATGCTATTTTTCCAGAAGCATTGCAGTCAGAGAATGAATTCAGTCAGTTCGCTCATCAAATTAAAGTTCCGTTGTTAGCGAATATGACCGAATTCGGGAAAACGCCTTATTATACAGCGGATGAATTTGCCGATATGGGGTATCAAATGGTGATTTATCCCGTCACATCACTTCGCGTGGCAGCGAAAGCGTATGAGCGTATTTTTCAGTTGATTAAAGAAGAAGGCACACAAAAAGCGGGTCTTGAACAGATGCAGACGAGAAGTGAACTGTACGAAACGATTTCGTATCATCAATTTGAGAACTTAGATCAGCAAATAGCAAAAACTGTGTTAGCAAAAGGTCAATAAACACATACAAAAGCGATGACAGGCATCTTTTAGCATAATACGTTGTGCAATGTTGCTTGTTTCATCGCTTTTTTTTATGGTGAAGGAGGAACGAACGGATGAAGACGATTGATGACTATTTTGTTCGTAATTGGCTGAAGAAAGATCGTTGGATGTTACACAAAGAAGCTTCGATTAAGCAAGCGTTACACTATTTTGTTCAATCTGAGCATACGGAACTTCCTGTAGTTGAAAATGGTTGTTTGCTTGGCGTTATTACGTTACAAAACTGTTTAAGTCAATTAGAGAGGCGTGGAAATGCAGAGGAAGCTATTGCTTCGATCATTCAAGAAAGTGAACATACGAAATTAGCTACTTTTTCAATGAGGGATATTGAACGTATTCCGATTTATGTGGTAACGGACAGTCAACAATTGCTAGGGACGATCAGAAAGCAAGAGCTTTTAGCTTTCTACCAAAAGCGTCAACCTGTTGATAAACAATCGAACCGCTATGCAAAAAGTCAGAAAGCGGTTTATTTTAAAAACATTTTGGGGGAGAGTCCTGAATTAAAGACGACAAAGAGAATAGCCAAGAAGGCCGCACAATCGCTCGCTCCAGTGTTGATTACAGGAGAAAGTGGAGTCGGCAAAGAACAGTTTGCTCGTGCGATTCACTATGAGGGGATGACTAGTACAGGACCTTTCGTCAGTGTCAACTGCGCAGCGATACCAGAGAATCTATTGGAATCAGAATTATTTGGCTATGCAGACGGAGCGTTTACGGGTGCGAAAAAGAACGGAAAGCCTGGGAAGTTTGAGTCGGCTCATAAAGGTACTCTTTTTTTGGACGAGATTGGCGATATGCCGCTATTGACACAGGTGAAAATTTTAAGAGTGTTACAGGAGAAAGAAGTCGAACGAATCGGAAGCACTCAGCCTATAGCTATTGACTTTCGACTGATCACAGCGACGAATAAAAACTTGAAGGAAATGGTCGAGAGAGGAGAGTTTAGAGAGGATCTTTATCATCGGCTCCACGTCATCCCCCTCTACATTCCTCCCCTTAGACAAAGAAAAAGTGATATCCCTGAGATTATAGAAGCCTATATGAATAGCCTGTATGCAATGTATCCGCAAGAAAGGAAAACGATAGATCGCGAGGTGCTGCGCCAATTTTTTAAGTATGACTGGCCAGGAAATGTTCGTGAATTAATGAATGTGGTGGAAAGAATGTTTGTGCTTAGTGACCACGCTCATATTGGCGTCAACGATGTACCTAATGAGCTTCTTCAGTCCTATCAAGATCGTCCATTCCATCGTTTATATGAGCGTCAACAACATCTCATGCTCGTGCAAAAAGAGGAAGAGAGAGGGCTGATCGAGAGTGTGTTAAAGGATGTGAAAGGAAATAAATCGAGAGCGGCAGAAATATTAGGGATCTCACGTGCGACGTTATACAACAAATTAGCTCGTTTCAATGCTTAGTTTTGTCAAATTGTCCAAACAATTAGACAGTATTCGTATGGATTCTCTCTTGATGTGTACACCTTTTAGATTGGCATAGAACTTGCTTATGTAAAGGTGAGGAATCAATAAAGGAGGATCACAATGGCGAAAACAGAGAACAAGCAGCACATATGGAATGTTTTCTCCTCTCCAACGAAAAAAGCCTTTTTTTCACCGGATGATTTCGGAGAGGAAGAACAGCTTATCGCAAAAACAGCGGAGCAATTCGTGCAAAAAGAAATCATTCCACAAATAGAAAGTATTGAACAGCATGATTACGCTATGACTCGCAGGCTTTTCAAACAATTAGGAGAGGTAGGACTGTTAGGCGTTGAGGTAGCAGAAGAATATGGCGGGTTTGCATTAGGAAAAAAAATATCAGGGCTAATCGCTGAAAAAATGGGGTATGGCGGTTCCTTTAGTGTCTCTTTTAACATTCATGTCGGAGTCGGTACGCTTCCTTACGTCTACTTCGGAACAGAACAACAGAAGCAAACGTATTTACCAAAGCTAGTGTCTGGAGAATGGATTGGCAGCTATGCGCTGACGGAGCCGAATGCGGGCAGTGATGCTCTTCAGGCGAAAACGAGCGCGACGTTAACAGCAGATCGTTCTTCTTGGGTATTAAATGGGGAAAAGCAGTGGATTACGAATGCGAGGATCGCCGATGTGTTTGTCGTGTTTGCCAAAACAACGGAAGGAATGACGGCTTTTATTGTAGAAAGAGGTTATCCAGGTGTCGCTGTTGGGCCGGAAGAAAAGAAAATGGGGATTAAAGGTTCATCGACCGCCACGTTAATTTTAGAGGATGCGACTATTCCTGTTGAAAATGTACTTGGTCAAGTGGGAAAAGGCCACCTCGTCGCTTTAAACATTTTGAATTTAGCTCGACTAAAGCTGGCATTTGCGAATATTGGAACAAGTAAGCAAGCGATCGAGTTATCTGTAAATTATAGTAAGGAACGAAAGCAGTTTGACCAGCCGATTCAACAATTTGCGATGATTCAAGAAAAGTTAGCCGATATGGCGATTAATGTATATGGTGCAGAAAGTGCCGCTTATCGAACGGCTGGCTTGATGGATGAGCAAGAAGCGGAGTCAGACTATATAGCTAAGTTTGCGATGGAGTGTGCCATTAATAAAGTAAAAAGCTCCGAGACGTTAGGACGTATCGTCGATGAAGCAGTCCAAATTCACGGAGGCTATGGCTATATGCAAGAGTATGATGTGGAACGTTTATATCGAGATGCGAGAATTAGCCGGATTTTCGAAGGGACGAATGAAATCAATCGATTGACGATTGCGAAAGCGCTGTTAGGAGATGACCCTTCGATCCAACTAACGGAAAAGCCGAATCAGCGAAACGAGCAGTTTATCCATTCTGCTAAGCAACTGCTTTTTCTAGGGTTAAAAGCGTTTTCTGATTGCGGTATTCAGCGGGAGGAGCAAGAATATTTACGATTGCTAGCGGATAGTATGATCGACATTTATGTGATGGAATCGGCTTTTCTGCGAACAGAAAACAGCTTAGCGAAACAGAAAGACTGTCAGCAACTGATGACCCATATGCTTTGTGAGGAAGGGTATCGTCGTGTGAAAAGTAATATCCTCTCTAGTCTTGCTAGCTTAGATGTCAATGAAACGGTAAAACAAGCGTTACTGAATGATGCTCGAACAATCGATGTGCCGATGTATTATAACAGCATATTAACGAAAAGACAGATTGCTCAATATGTGATCAATAGCGGAAAATATCCGATTTGAAGGAGGAAGCTAATGAAGAAGATTGGATTTGTCGGACTAGGAAACATGGGTCTTCCAATGGCAGCAAACTTAGTCGCAGCTGGTTATACCGTCTATGGAGTTGATGTGAACAAAGAATCGGAAATCGCTTTTAAACAAAGAGGTGGCATGATCGATGTCGATCATTCTTTTTTAACCTCTACGTGCGAGATCATTTTCACGAGTCTTCCTTCGATTCGAGCGGTGGAGCAAGTGTATTTAGGAACAACTGGTCTGTTAGCACATAGTCAACCTCATAATATTTTCATTGATACGAGTACCGTATCTCCAGAGATGAATCAAAAGGTTTTGCAAGCGGCGAATGAAAAAAATACGCAATTTCTAGCGGCACCTGTTAGTGGGGGTGTTGTTGGAGCAGTCAATCGAACGCTTACATTTATGGTTGGGGGAGCGAAAGATATTTTTACTCGTGCTTTGCCGGTGTTAGATGTATTAGGCGAAAATATTTTTCATGTCGAAGAGCGAATTGAAAGTGGCACGATCACGAAGTTGATTAACAATTTACTGATCGGCTTTTATACGGCAGGTGTGAGTGAAGCGTTGAATTTAGCGAAAAGAAACGAGATGGATTTAGATCGCTTGTTTGATATTTTAAATGTTAGCTATGGACAAAGTCGGATTTATGAACGGAATTACCAAAGTTTTATTGCGCAAGCGGATTACACACCAGGCTTTGCCTTAAAGCTGTTATGCAAAGATTTAGGATTGGCAATGGACTTAGCAGAAAAGAGTCAATTAGATTTACCGATGAGTCAAGCGTTATTTGAGCGTTATCAACAAGTCGAACAAGCCGGTTTAGGTGAGGACGATATGTCCGTCCTCTATAAAAAAGTGATGGAACAAGCGACAATTATTAAATAAGAAGAGGTGGAAGGAATGTTAACGACTAATGTAAAAGTAATGAAAAATCATATTAATGGTGAATGGGTCGATTCAACAGCAACAACATTTGAAACAGTGGTGAATCCTGCGACAGGTGAGGCGATTGCAAGCGTTCCTTTATCGACAAAAGCAGACGTCGATCAAGCAGTGCAGGCGGCGGAAAAAGCGTATAAGGAATGGGCGGCGGTTCCAGTTCCGAACCGTACAAGACTGTTGTATAACTACTTACATTTTTTAAAGGAAAATAAAGAGGAACTTGCTGAAATTATTACATTAGAAAATGGAAAAACAATCATTGATGCGATCGGAGAAGTACAGCGAGGAATTGAAGTGGTGGAACTGGCTACTTCTACACCAAGCTTAATGATGGGCGAGGCTTTGCCTAACATCGCCGGGGGAATTGATGGCTCGATTTGGCGCTATCCGCTCGGCGTTGTCGCTGGCATCACACCATTTAATTTTCCGATGATGGTGCCTTTATGGATGTATCCGCTAGCGATTGCATGCGGCAATACGTTCGTGTTGAAAGTGTCAGAGCGGACGCCAGTATTAGCAGAAAGATTAGTCGAATTATTTTATGAAGCGGGCTTTCCGAAAGGCGTCTTAAATTTAGTGCATGGCGGCAAGGATGTCGTCAATGGAATTCTTGAGCATCCGACGATTCAAGCGGTATCCTTCGTCGGGTCTGAACCAGTCGCAAAACATGTGTATGAAACCGGCACAGCCAATGGCAAGCGAGTGCAAGCACTGGCGGGAGCGAAGAATCATGCGATCGTTATGCCAGATTGCGATTTAGAAAAGACCGTTCAAGGAGTGATTGGCGCCGCATTTGGCAGTAGCGGCGAACGTTGTATGGCTTGTTCGGTCGTGGCAGTCGTCGATGAAATTGCGGATTCATTTATGGACGTGCTTCTTTCCGAAACGCGTAAGCTAAAAACAGGCGACGGACGATCAAAGAAAAATTTTGTTGGGCCGCTTATTCGTCAATCTCATAAAGACCGAGTCGTTAGCTATATTGAAAACGGCGTCCAAGAAGGTGCTTCTTTATTAATCGATGGCCGTGATGTAGAAAATGATGAGGGCTATTACGTCGGAGCGACAATCTTTGACAACGTCTCACCAAAAATGAAAATTTGGCAAGATGAAATTTTTGCTCCAGTATTAAGTGTCGTCAGAGTGAAAAACTTAGAAGAGGGCATTGATCTAACTAATCGTTCTAAATTTGCTAACGGAGCCGTTATTTATACATCAAGTGGAAAAGCCGCCCAACAATTCCGCGGAAAAATCGATGCAGGAATGATCGGTGTGAACGTCAACGTCCCAGCACCAATGGCCTTCTTCTCCTTCGCCGGCAACAAAGCATCCTTCTACGGCGACCTCGGAACAAACGGCAAAGACGGAGTACAATTCTATACCCGCAAAAAAGTAGTAACCGAAAGATGGTTTTAACAAAAGCGGAGCCGACCGTCCTGGGGCGACAAGCAGGTGACAGAATGACGAAATGGCGTACTCTAGCCATGCAGTCAGGCTGGCATCTGACTCGAGCCCCAAGGAGGCGGAGCTGGACGAAACAAAAGCGGAAGGAGCCGTTTAGCGACGTATGGACTAAAACGATCCGCACGAGATAAAGGAAAATGAAATGTGGAGCCAACTTGTTCAGCCGCGACAAGCATTTCACGATATAAATCACAATTTAATTCACAGAAAAGGGGCTGTCCGAAAAGT
>NKXN01000070.1 GCA_002261155.1 Bacillaceae bacterium SAS-127
TTTTCCGCGTTCGATATCATTGTCGTGTTTACGAGTACGTGCAAGCGCTAAAGCTTCTTCACCATTTAGTTCCTGTTCGCCTTTCTCTAAGTGAATGGCGTTATTTAAATCTTTTGAGTCTTTTTCATTTAATTCATATGGAACATTAAATGTAATGCCGCCAAGGGCATCTACTACGTCCATAAATGCGTAGAAGTTCATTCGCACATAATAATCAACGGGTAGATCAAATAATTCTTCTACTGTTTCAATCGTGGCTTTTGGGCCGCCATAAGCATGGGCATGGTTGATCTTTGTATTGTATCCCACTTCTGGGACATACACGTAAGAGTCACGAGGGATGCTAATTAATTTGATCGATTTATCTTCGATGTTTAATGTAGCTAGCATTAAAGCATCTGAGCGTGTTTTTCCTCCGAATTCTTCTTCTCGTGATTCACTTTCATCTACGCCGATAAACAGGATAGAGATACTATCCTTCAACGGGTGAACTTTCGCATCTCGAAGCTCAGATTTGTGACGTCCATCATCGAGATAAGAGTCTGTGAAAACGGATTCAGCCTTTTTATACAAAAAGGCACCATAACCAGCGGCAGTAAATGTGAGAAATAATAGTGGAAGTAACACAAGAAACACAAGGCGGCGCTGTCTTCTTCGCCTCTTGCGTATTTGCGTCCGTTGTCTTTCGGTTGGCATGAATTTCCTAAGCTCCTTCAGTAGTTAATCTTGCTAAGGGAATAGCTAATTTCAATATGGTGAATTGTGTTTTGATCAAATAACCCACTCTTTATTTTACTATGATTAGATTGAACAGTAAATTTTTATTTTTTCAATTGTTGTCAATTGGTTGTTCTTGGTAAAGGATTTCACCTTCGTAAATGCTAGCTTGTCCGTTCGTTAATTCCGTCATCCACTGAGTAAATGCCTCTTTCTCGTTTTCTTTGACGAAGGTTTCGATTTCGACGGTATCTAAATAATGAATGTCTTTAATCGTGTAAATGGATGAACGTAATTCGTTTTCAATTTTGCCGAGCCAAGTATAGTCAATCGTTGTTTTTATAATTTGCATGAGACGGCGCTCAACAACACCGGTTGCGGTAATTCCTTCAGACGTTGCTTTACCGTAAGCGCGAATTAATCCGCCCGTCCCTAATTTAATGCCGCCGAAGTAGCGGGTGACGACAACGACTGTGTCTTTTAAATTTCTTTTTTTCAACACCTCAAGCATCGGAACACCCGCTGTTCCGCTCGGTTCGCCATCATCGTTTGCTTTTTGAATCGAATTTGTTTCTCCGATCATATAAGCCGAGCAATTATGCGTCGCATTCCAATGTTGCTTTTTGATGTCTGCGATAAATTGCTGGGCCTCTTCTTCCGTTTCCGCCCGGCTAACATAGGCAATAAATCGTGATTTTTGTATAATGATTTCATGTTCACCATAGCCTTTAACTGTATAGTATTGAGATAACAATGGATCTGCCTCCAATTCATATGAAAAAATATCGTCATCAATTTCTTGTAGCTAGTAATAGGAAATGAATCACACTTATAATATATAAAAATAGAAAAAGAAAAAAGAGATATCTCTGTTGACATCAATTTTTAATCAAAAGGTCATGCAACTTTAAGCTAAGTTAAAAGTTTACGTGTTATAATACAATCGTCATCGCTTCAAGGTAGGTATGTTTTATTTTAGGTCATAATGTTTACATAATAAGTATGAATTTTGTTCATAATTATAAAGACATAAGACCTACTGATATGTTACAAATATGATACTTATATGCCTTTTTGATTAAATTTCCATAAAACCGTCTGTTCTTTCTAGTGAAAAAGTGGAGATACAGGTAAAATGGTATTGTCGGAGGAAGGACGTTCTATGTTTAATACAAATAATAATATAGCCGTTTTAGATACGATATTAAAAAAAATCATCGAAACCGTGGACAATAGTAAAGGAGAAATTTTCACTATTGCGGAACAAAGCAGAAAAGACTATCAAATCTTACTTGTTGAATTGAATACTGTTCGTGATCAAGTACATACGCTAATCGAGGAGCAGGATCAACTGGAGTTAAAAGTAAATATGGCACGCAAAAGGCTAGCGGAAGTGAGTAAGAACTTTCACGCTTACTCTGAAGAATTTGTTCGTGAGACTTATGAAAGAGCGCATGATTTACAATTAAAGCTACTGATCTCACGCCAAAGTGAAAAGCAGCTTATTGAAAAGCGAAACGATTTGGAAAGAAGACTGATCTCCGTTGAATCCACGATTCAGCGAGCGGAACATCTTGTTGCACAAGTATCGGTCGTTTTAAACTACTTGAATCAAGATATGAAGAAGATTGGTGAAGTGCTAGAAGATGCTCGTTTAAAACAGGAGTTTGGGTTCCGAATTATGGAGGCTCAAGAGGAGGAAAGAAAAAGGCTATCAAGAGAAATTCATGACGGTCCCGCACAAATGATGGCCAACGTTCTGTTGCGATCGGACTTGATAGAGAAACTATATAAAGAACGCGATATAGAGGAAGCATTTCAAGAACTTCGGAGTTTAAGGAAAATGGTCCGTTCTGCATTGTATGAAGTGAGAAGGATTATCTATGATTTACGTCCTATGGCTTTAGATGATTTAGGTTTAATCCCAACGATAAAAAAATATTTAGCAACCATTGAAGAATATATACACTCATTAAATAAATCGACACAAATCTGCTTTGTCAACTTGGGAGGCGAAAAACGCTTACCAGCTAAATTAGAAGTAGCCTTATTCCGACTCATACAAGAATCTGTCCAGAATGCTCTGAAACATGCGGAAGCAACTGAGATCACTGTCAAGTTAGAAATCAATAAACAGAATGTACTAGTTGTCGTGAAAGATAATGGAAAAGGATTCGATGTCACCGAGAAAAAGAAAGGGTCATTTGGCATCATTGGGATGAAGGAACGACTAGAGCTTCTAGAGGGAGAACTTTCGATTCAGTCTAAACCGAACAAAGGAACTATAGTCATGATTAGTATTCCTATTTTGGAATAGCATTGTATAAAGGGGGAAGAAAAATGAAAACAAAAATCATTATAATTGATGATCACCAATTATTCCGTGAAGGAGTTAAGCGGATTTTAGAATTTGAAGAATCATTTGACGTAGTAGCTGAGGGAGATGACGGATCAGAAGCGATGAAGCTTGTCATCGAACATAGTCCAGACGTTGTGCTAATGGATATTAATATGCCAGAAGTCAATGGAGTAGAAGCAACACGTGCGCTTGTGGACAAGTTCCCAAATACGAAAGTGATCATTTTAAGTATTCATGATGATGAAAACTATGTTACACACGCCTTGAAATCAGGAGCTATGGGTTATTTATTAAAAGAAATGGATGCGGATGCGTTAATTGAAGCGGTCAAAGTTGTTTCTGAAGGAGGATCCTACTTACATCCACGCGTGACTCATAATCTTATTAAAGACTATCGTCGTCTAGCTAATGACGAAGGAAAAGGTAAGGGTTTCCAACAAGTGGAGGTGCGTCGTCCACTTCATTTACTCACACGCCGTGAGTGTGAAGTGCTGCAACTTCTAGCTGACGGAAAAAGCAATCGTGGCATTGGAGATGCTTTATACATCAGCGAAAAAACGGTGAAAAACCACGTTAGTAACATTCTGCAAAAAATGAACGTTAATGACCGTACCCAAGCTGTCGTTACCGCCATTAAAAAAGGTTGGGTCGAAGTAAGATAATAAGTGAAAGATCGTCCACGTGGGCGGTCTTTTTTTGTCATGAAAACAGATTCTTGTGGAACGCCGCCCGATTGTTCACGCATTGCGCCTTGAGCAATGACTTTTCTTGTAATAGTATCATTCATTTTATGTTCGTATATTCCTTTCAGTTGAGGAAAGGCTCGAGTTTAGAATACAATAGTACGGAAAGGACGTGGATGAACATGTTAAGGGTGAAATCAATCGCTCTTGCTTTGCTCGTTGGCGCTACACTTGTTGGATGTGGAGCGGAGGAAACAAAGGAAGAACCGAAGCAAGTGGAGGATACGAATGAAACAGAGAATCAAACAGTGAAGCAACCAATCGAGGAAGCAAAAAATTTGCCTCCTGAAATAAAAGAAGAAATTATGGTGGCGTTTGAGCAACACATTTCGGCATTTAACGCTAAAGATTTAGATGCGTATATCGATACCATCTCTAAAGAATCTCGGGATTTGGAAGAGGAACGCGAATATGTGAAAAAATATTTCGATGCCTTTGATATACATATGGAGCCACAGCATACGAAAATTATTAAGTATGATGAAGAAAAACAAGAAGCTCATATATTTATCGTTATGAAGTCAGTAACGAAGGATTTAGAGACAGGAAAAGAAATTGAGGATGAAACACGCCAAGTAATGACGTTTAAGAAGGAAAACGAAGGATGGAAACAAGCCGCTTTGTCTGCTATGCAATAATGTCTAAAAATTGATACAATAAAGACAATTCATAATCAAGGGGGTGGAAGGAATGACGGATCGACAGCAAATGAATGTGGAAAGCTTTAATCTGGATCATACAAAGGTGAAGGCACCATATATTCGCTTAGCAGGTGTGAAAGAAGGGGTAAACGGAGATCGAATTCATAAATATGACCTTCGTTTTTGTCAGCCGAATAAGGAGCATATGGACATGCCGGCTCTTCACTCGTTGGAGCATATGATGGCGGAGTTTAGTCGGAATCATTCGGAGAAAATTGTTGATATTAGCCCAATGGGTTGTCAAACTGGTTATTATTTGTCCGTCATCAATCATGAGAATTATGAAGATATTTTACGAATCGTCGAACAGACATTGCAGGATGTGCTAGAGGCGACCGAAGTACCTGCTTGCAATGACATCCAATGTGGTTGGGCGGCGAGCCATAGCTTAGAAGGAGCGAAAGAAATTGCTCGAAACATGCTTGAAAAGCGAAACGAATGGACGGAAATTTTTTAACAGAAGCAGGCTGTTCTTAAACAAGAGCAGCCTGCTTCTAGTGAAAAAGTAAGGCAAGATAAGGCTATTTCCAAATGATTCTGTTATTTGGAGGGAGCCTTTCTGTCGTTTTGCGATAATAAAATCGTGCAAAAGCTACTCTTTTCTTATAAAATGAGAAGAACATGGCATTTCTAACGTCAAATTTAAAAATAAGGTAGGTATAAATATGAAAACGGCAATTGTAACGGATAGTACAGCCTATCTTCCGAAAGAATTGCGCGACCAATTAAACATACATATGATCCCATTAAGTGTGATTATCGGACAAGAAACATACCGTGAAGAATTGGATATTACGAGCGAACAGTTTTATGAAAAGGTTCGTGAAGAGGAAAAGTTTCCGACTACTTCACAGCCACCAATTGGTCACTTTGTAAAATTATATGAAGAGCTGGCAAAAGAGCATGATGCAGTCGTGGGTGTGTATTTATCAAGCGGTATTAGCGGTACATTCCAAACGTCGATCGCTGCTGGAGAAATGGTTGAAGGACTCGATGTTTATTCCTTTGATTCAGAACTGAGTTGTGCGCCTCAAAGCTTTTATGTTTTGCGAGCGGCACAATTGGCTAACGAAGGCAAAGGACCAGAAGAAATTATCGCAGCTCTCGAAGCGATGAGACCAACTGTTGGTGCGTATTTCATGGTAGATGACTTAAACCACTTGAAACGTGGCGGTCGCTTAAACGGCGCTCAAGCCTTCATCGGTGGATTATTACAAGTAAAACCAGTTCTCCATTTTGTCGATAAACTGATTGTTCCATTCGAAAAAATTCGCACAAGCAAAAAAGCATTAAAACGCATCGGCGACTTGTTCGAAGAGGAGTATAAAAAAGGAGTACCACTCAAAGCTGTCATCATTCACGCCAATCGTGAACAAGAAGCAAAAGAGTTGCTCGACATTCTACAACAACGCTTTCCTGAAGCCGAATTCGACATCAGCTACTTCGGCCCTGTCATCGGCACTCATCTCGGTGAAGGCTCACTTGGCTTAGGTTGGGGAAAGAAATGAAAAAAGAGTTGTCTTGAAAGTCAGTAAAAAATGACTTTCTATGACAACTCTTTTTTTATCGCGCTAAATCTATAATTGAGTCTGTTTAGCTTGCTCAATTACTCCGTTGATTGGATCTTCGGTTTATGAGCATCGGTACTCACGGATTTTTGTGCGAGGTCACTAAATCCTTGTTCTTCAAGTAGTGAAATGATTTGTGATTTGATTGCAATTTCATTTTTTATTAAATAGTTCGTTTTAGAGCGAATCATTTCGTCAAATATTGAACTGCGTGGCAGGTTGATATCTTCAAGCTCTTTTTGATTTAATAATAAATCCATTAACGTAAGCCAAGCGTAGTCTGTGCCCCCGAACTCTTTTTTTGCATCAATATGGTACCATAAGTCCCCGTTATCGCGAACCCACCCTGGGTAAAGGCTTTCGATTCCTGTTTGCAGGGCTTGAGCTGTTTCCAAGTAGATTGAGGCATCTGTTTGTTTATATGCTTTTAATAAAAATCGCATTTCTCCAAGGGCATGATTAAGCGAAGCGTGGGTAGTTACTTTGCTTTGTGGAGAGTAATAATCAGCGATCAGATAGCTAGTTGGTGTGATCTGGATGATGTTGCCAATTTCTTTTTGGTCTACAAGAAAGTCTGCATACCGCAAATTGGCATTTTCAAGTTCAGGTATCTGTAAGATTTCTGATGCCTCCTTCAAAAACAAGGCGGCATTTTCATTATGGCGAGTATCCACATAGGGTGCCGTTAAACCATATGGATTTTTCAAATAGGTGCTTGTGTATTCTGTTAAAAACAGCGGTGTTTTTCCAGCTGTTATTTCTCCATTTGAAAGAACATCAAGGTCAGCGATAGAGTTGATGACTAGATCATGGAGGTAGCGTTCTTTATTACTGCTATAAGTTGTTAAATAAATATCTCCTTGCAAGCCTCCAACGTTACGACCGAAGCCCATTTTATAGCCTGGCTCAATCGACCATGGTAGTTTAGTGTAAGCACCATCAGCCGTAAGCCACTTATTGATAATGCGATATTCTTTGATTGTGCGTTTGAACCATTGATCACGATTAGCGTCACTAGCAAATAACGGTTCCTTAGAAATGAGTGCCCAGCTTTCAGAAATTGAGTTCCCCTTCACTGACATATTCAATTGAGCAGTAACTAACTGTTTCTCTCGATTTTCATAAATTTCATAACTCTCATATTCCTCTTTAAATTCACGAAGAACAGACTTTTGGTCATTTGAATAATCGTGTTCGTGCTGAAGAGAAATATAGTTTTTGCTTAGCATAACTTCGTTTGTTATTTTCTCGCCGTTTTTAGTAGAAAGAATGCCAATTGGATGGGAAGTTGGGTCCACCCCAAACGTTTGATCGTGGGCTTGATCGACTTTTCCGTAAGAATCATACTTTACTAACTTATGATGATCAGACTGATGAAAGGGGATAGTGATAGAAGCTGAGTAGTCTTGATCACCGTTATGAATGAACTTTGTAAAGATAAAGGTATCTCCGTTATCTAGTGTTCTTAAAGTGACTCGCATAGAGCCAATAGGTTTTGATGGATCTCCCATATGATAATAATAGTGTGTGTCTGTTGAGCGAATATGATCATCTGTTGTCTGCTCATAGTAGGTTAGTGGCACGTCACTAGTATTCATTTGAATGTTCATATGTTGATCATCATTAATTGGAATTTTTACTTTAGATGTTTTTTTCGATACTTTTTCATGAGTAGAAGTATCTTCATCGTTCGGCAATGTTTCCGTTTCTTTAGTCGTCGGCTGTTTGCTCTTAGTGTTCGCTTGTACGTATAGTACTAATGCTACAACTAAAGTAAGTATAGCTAAGCTTATGATAAACTTTTTCATCATGACTCCTTCCTAGTTGTCAACCATAAAAGTCCCATATATAGAATCTATTGTATTAATTTATTTATTATATTATATCATAACGCCGGAAGAGGAGACAGATCCCTTGTCCTAACTGGTCGTTCGTTTGTTTCAATTAATACAGTCCTCTATTTTACATAAAATTCACATCATCTCCTCGCTACATTCCTTTATAATAGAATTGTAATCTCAACCTTCAATTAATAAGGAGTTGATGATATGAACCGAGAGTTATCCTTCTTTCTCTCCGGTCGATTATTATTCGAAGAAGAAATCCCCTTTTCCCTCAAAGATCAACCAGTCGAATTTCTCCAAGGTGTTTTTAAAGAAACTAATCAGTATCACTGTTCGCGCTGCGGAAACAACGAGCCGTTCCTTTTTGCTGCCTTCCCGTGCGCCCGCTGTGGTCAAAGCTGCACGTACTGCCGCAACTGTCTCATGATGGGACGCGTGTCCGAATGCTCTCGGCTCGTGCGCTGGACAGGGCCGACGCCAACGAAGCGAGAGGGTGGTCGGTTGCATTGGGAAGGGCAGTTGTCAAAAGGACAGCTTACAGCCTCTGATGCGGTCATCGAAGCCGTTCAGCAGCAAAGTGACACGCTCATTTGGGCGGTCTGTGGTGCGGGAAAAACAGAGGTATTATTTCGCGGCATTGAAGCCGCTCTCCAAGCACAAAAACGAGTATGTATCGCTACTCCAAGAACAGATGTCGTGCTTGAATTGGCTCCGAGGCTACAAAAAGTATTTCCCTCAATCGAAATCTCAGCTCTGTACGGTGGTAGCTCTGATCGCCATAAATACAGCTCCCTTGTTGTCACGACAACTCATCAGCTATTTCGTTTTCAAGAGGCATTTGATGTGATGATTGTTGATGAAGTTGATGCCTTTCCATACTCCTATGATCCCGCGCTTCAATTTGCGGTCCACAAAGCTCGAAAGCCTTATTCCGCTCTCATTTATTTAACAGCGACGCCGAATGAACAATGGCAATTAGAATGCCAAGCAGGAAAAAGACATTATACGAAAATCCCCGCTCGTTTTCATCGCTATCCGCTTCCAGTCCCTGAAATGCGTTGGTGTGGTCGTTGGCAAAAATCCTTCCTCAAAGGTAATATCCCTCCGAAAGTAGAAGAATGGGTGAAATCTCGTCTCGCTTTAGATAAACAAGCGCTGCTCTTTTTTCCTCATATTGAGGTAATGGAACAAGCTCTACCGTTATTTCAACGATTTGACCCACGCATTCAAGCCGTCCATGCGGAAGATCCGAACAGAAAGGAAAAAGTTGCTCTCATGCGTGAAAAACAGCTGCCCCTCCTTTTAACGACAACGATTTTGGAACGAGGCGTGACTTTTCCAAATATTGATGTAGCGGTGATCGGTGCAGAGGATGATATTTTCATTGAAAGTGCGCTCGTTCAAATTGCTGGTCGGGTTGGGCGCAATGCGGATTTCCCGGATGGAGTCGTCACCTTCTTCCACTTTGGTTGTACGAAAGCGATGCTACGGGCGATTGCTCATATTGAAGCGATGAACAAGGAAGGGCGGAGTAGGGGGCTGATTGACGAATGAGTCGATGCTTGTTATGCCAACAGGAGACGAACCTACAATTGAATTGGCGTCAATTTTTAGGGATGGAGGAGGCTGCTGAGCTGTGCGACAAATGCCAAGCTACATTTCAACTCATTGAAGGAGATCGCTGCCAAATATGCTCGCGGCCACTTGCTGAACTTGAGGGTGTGTATAAAAAAGATGGCTCGTGCCAAGATTGCTTACGCTGGGAGCAGGACCCACGATTTCACGGTGTGCTGGCGCAAAATATTTCGTTATTTATTTACAACGAGGCGATGAAGGCATGGGTGGCTCGCTTTAAATATCGTGGCGATTATGTGCTCGCTCGCAGCTTTGCGGCAAACATTCGCCGAGTGGTTCAAACACTCGACTATGACGAGGCGACGGTGATTCCATTAAGTGTCGAGCGGCTTCAAGAGCGAGGGTTTAACCAAGCGAAAGCATTGGCAATGGAAGCAGGTGTGGACGTAACGGAGATGCTAGAGCGAGTGCATACAGAAAAGCAATCAAAGAAATCCCGATTAGAGCGTATCAATGCCTCGCAAGTGTTTCGTTTAATTGAAAAAAATGCTTGTCAAAATAAAAAAATATTAATTTTTGACGATATATATACTACAGGTTCTACAATTAGACAGGCAGCCAAGCTACTAAGAGAAGCTGGAGCAAGAGAAGTCAGCTCCTTTACACTCGTTCGAGGATAGATATATGATATAGAAAAATAACCGGAGGAATGACCATGAGTGAAATTATTAATTGTGCCCGTTGTGGCGAATTATATATGAGTAATGCCTTTCGTGATGTATGTTCGAAATGTGCGAAAGAAGAAGAACAAATGTATGAAAAAGTATATAAATTTTTACGCCAACGTGAAAATCGAGCGGCAACGATTGAACGCGTTGTTGAGGTAACAGGAGTCGATGAAGCGTTGATTCATAAATGGATGAAGAAAGGACGTCTTCATGCCACTCACTTTCCGAATATGGGCTATCCATGTGATCGTTGCGGATCGATTATTCACAAAGGGAATATTTGTGATAAATGCACACAGCAAATTGAGGACGATATTAAACAATTGAAGCGAGAAGAAAAGTTTCAACAAGAAAAACAAGAAAGTGAGCAGCGTACTACGTACTATGCGGTCAATAAAAGAACTTCTAAATAAGTAAAGCACACTAAACTTTCATTTTAATCTGCCGATATAAAGGCAAAATAGTAGAAAAGGGACATTAGAAAGCGAGGGATATGCAATGAAAATTCATCGAACAGGCGTATCCGGAATCAATCCATACCAAAAGCAGCTGAACAAACAAGAAGGAGCGAAGAAATCTTCCGGAATGCAAGCGGATAAGCTCGAAATTTCGTCTACTGCCAAGGAAATGCAAGAAGCCTCTAAGCTATTAGAAGCGCGCAAGGAGAAAATTTCTAGTCTCAAGCAGCAAGTAACCGCTGGAGAGTATAAGCCGAATCCGGAACAGATCGCCAAAGGCATTATCGATTTCTTTAGAAAGCCATGAATAACTAGCGGCCAGCCGCCAAGAAAGCAGAGGGAGCCATTATGTCTGCACCAAAATTAATTGACGTACTAGATACAATGAATCGCCTGCATGAGATGCTCTATGCGCTAGCAGAAAAGAAAACAAACATTATGAAACACAACGACATGAACGGACTCGATCAATTGCTCAAGGACGAGCAGAAATACATCGCTGCCATCAACACGATGGAACAAGAACGGCAAAAATTAGCGACAGCACTAACAGGAAAAGCAGATGCCACAATCACTGACTGTCAACAAGTCGTCACCGAACAGGAAAAACTCAAACTCCAAGTATTAAAAGAACAACTAGCAGCAAATATTACGAAGCTCAAAGAACAAAATGAGCTCAACCAGCAGCTCATCTATCAATCATTACAATTCGTCAACATGAGCATGAGCCTCATGCGACCACAGCCAGAACAACCAACGTATAGTCATCCAACCCAAGGACAAACTGGACAACAAAAACGTTCAATGTTTGACTCACAAGCATAAACAATGATAGCGGTGAACGACACACCGCTTCTTCTAATGAAAACTAATGAAACATAGGAGGTTCTAGTATGCGATCTACTTTTTTTGGTTTAGAAACAGCCAAACGCGGCATGTTCACACAGCAAAGTGCTCTATACACAACCGGTCATAACATATCAAACGCCAATACACCAGGCTATACACGCCAACGAATCAACTTCCAAACGACAACACCTTACCCGAGTGTAGGCATGAACCGCCCGCAAATCCCTGGACAAATGGGAACAGGAGTGGAAGCAGGGTCTGTGCAGCGGATAAGGGACGGTTTTTTAGATTTACAATTTCGTGGAAAAAACAGTGACCTTGGATATTGGCAGTCTCGAGCGGATTCTTTAAGTAAATTGGAGAACGTTCTGAATGAACCAAGTGAAAACGGACTTTCAAAAGTAATGGGTGAATTTTGGAAATCATTAGAGATTTTAAGTACGAATCCAGAAAATGAAGGGGCTCGAGTAGTTGTATTAGAAAGTGCTCAAGCAGTTGCTGACACATTTCATCACCTACATAGTTCTATTACTGAGATTAGAGAAGATTTGGGATATCAAGCTGAGACAACAGTTAAAGATGTGAATTCGATCCTTACGCGAATCAAGGACCTGAATCAACAGATTAAAGATGTTGAAACGCATGGTTATTTACCGAATGATTTGTATGATGACCGAGATCGGTTAGTTGATGAGTTATCGCAACATCTGAATATTGAAGTAGAGAAAGTAGATTCTGGAGGAGCAGACCTATCAATAGCTGATGGGTTGTACAGTATTAACATCGTGAATGAGGATGGAACGAAAATACCGCTTATTGATGCTAATACTTCCACTATCAATCAATTAACGATGGCTGAGGATGCTGATGGAAATATTACGATATCTGCCGGTGGATCAGTTCTTGATTCTGAAGGGGGACTTAAAGCTTTAGTAAAAGCAAATAATGAGGATTATCCAAAAATGCTTGATGCCTTAGATCAAATGGCGAAAGACTTTGCTACGGCATTTAATGACGTACATGATGACGGAATAGATTTAAACGGTGATCAAGGTGGGCCATTTTTCAGTGTCGGTGAAGGAGCTAGTGATATTTCTGTCGTAATTGTCGATCCTTCTAAAATAGCTGCTTCTTCAAATGGGGATGCAGGTGACGGAGAAAATGCTCTTAATCTTGCCAATGTACAACATGATGCCGGTATTATCTCTTTCTTCGAAGGAACAATTGGCAGTTTAGGGGTACAAGCTAGAGCAGCCAATCGCCAATTGGAAAGTAGTATTGCTTCAGTGATGATGATCGAAGGGCGTCGACAATCGGTTAGTTCCGTTTCATTAGATGAAGAAATGACGAATTTGATTAAATATCAGCATGCTTATAATGCGGCTGCTAGAAATATTACCGTCGTTGATGAAATGCTTGATAAAGTGATTAATGGCATGGGTGTTGTAGGAAGATAATAAAATAAGTAGGTGAATAACAATGCGTGTTACACAATCAATGTTATCGAATAATATGTTGCGTCATCTTTCGAATAGTTATGGAAGGTTGGGCAAATTTCAAGATCAAATGAATACAGGAAAGAAGATTACAAAGCCATCGGATGATCCGATAATTGCGATGAAAGGGATGTCGTATCGGACGACGGTATTAGAAGTCGAACAGTATAAACGAAATTTCGGTGAAGCCTATAACTGGGTTGAAAATACGGACGCTGCGCTTGATCAAGCAACACAGGCGCTGCACCGTATTCGCGAATTGACGGTTCAAGCAAGTAACGATTCATATGAAGAAGGCCAACGCGAATCGATCGAGAAGGAAATTAAGCAGTTGACCGAACATTTGGAAGAAATAGCTAATACGAAGTTTGGAGATAAATATTTATTTAATGGGACAGATACGCTCAACAAGCCTGTCGACGCATCCACTAGTCCTCCAACTGTTTCTGACAATTCAAATGCTGTCAAAATTGAATTATCTAAAGGAGTTGTCATTCAAGTGAATGCCAATCCGAAAGAAGTATTCACGGAAGACTTTTTTACAGATCTTAAAGCTCTTTCTGATGACTTGACAAGCGGGAAGACGGGTGACGAGTTAGATGGCTATTTAAGTAAATTAGATACTCATATGGATGCGGTGACGTTTGAACGAGCTAAAATGGGTGCTAGCCTTAACCGGATTGAATTGATGGAAAAGCGTGTAGATGAGCAAGAAATCATTGCTAAACGAATCATGTCTGAAAATGAAGATGCGGATATGGAAGTCGTCATTACGGAACTGAAAACACAAGAAGTGCTACACCGGGCAGCTCTTGGTGTCGGTTCTCGCATTATTCAGCCAACATTAATGGACTTCTTACGATAAATTAGTAAAAGCGCCTGTCTTCTCTGCCACATGTGAAAGGCAGAAGAAGATAGGTGTTTTCATTTTTTTAAAACGAGGTGATCTTATGCAATTAGCACAAATCCGAATGACATCGCAACGAGCACAAATTGCGCTCGACATTCAAAAGCCTGTTCAATCGATTGAACAGCCACCAGCGGAACTGGATTTACAGCAGCCACCAGCGGAACTTACGATTAAGCGGACACCTTCCAAGCTTTCGATTGATCAAACGAAAGCGCGGGAAGACATGGACTTAAAAAGCGTGGCGAAACGAATAGAAGAGTTTGCTCAACTAGGTTATCAAGATTGGTTTGAAAGTCTGGCGCGTGTCGCTGCTGAAGGTGACGAACTAATGAGGATTGAGAATGGTGGGAATCCGCTTGTCGAACAAGCGAAACGCAATGCCGAAGGACCAGAACGTCAATTTAATATCGGCTGGATTCCATCGCACGGCAGTGTGAAAATCAACTTCCAACCAGCTCAAGTTCATATTGATGTGAAAACAAATAAAGTTATTAATAACACAAGACCACAAAAGCCAATTCACGAATACCAACCAGGTAAGGTTCACGTGTCAATGAAGCAAAATCCTTCTGTCAATATTGATTTTGTCAATTTAAAATATAAAGGTATTAACTATGAGCAGGAAATATAAACAAAGGAATGTGAGACGATGATCATTGAAACAAAATACCATGGACAAGTCGAAATCAATGAAGAAGACATTTGGACATTTAATCAAGGCATCCCGGGCTTTGCTGACGAACAACAATTTACACTGTTAGCTTTTCCAGAAAACGATGTATTTTTTGTTTTGCAATCAACGAACACGCCAGCACTCGGATTTGTGATTACTAGTCCATTTTCTTTCTTCTCAGACTATGATATTCAACTTGACGAACCCGTCGTTGAAGCATTGAAATTGGAAAAAGCAGAAGATGCAGCAGTATATACGATTCTCACTATCCAAGAACCATTCGAACAAACAACAGCTAACTTAAAAGCGCCAATTATTATCAACACAACGAACCAACAAGCGAAGCAAGTCATCCTAAACGACAGCCGATATGAAACGCGCCACTCCATTTTCCCAGTCGGCGCCGAAAAGGAGTGACCGACGATGCTAGTACTCACAAGAAAATCAGGAGAGTCTATCCGAATTAGCGACGACATCGAGATTACCGTCATTAGCGTCCAAGGAGACAAAGTCAAACTTGGTATCGACGCACCGAAGCGTGTTGACATTCACCGGAAAGAAGTGTACTTAGCGATTCAAGAGGAAAATGCGTCGGCTTCCGCTGGAGTGAAAGATTTATTTAGTTTGCTACCGAAAAAATAAAGTGAAACTTCAATCAGTGGGGGTTTTCTTCATCCCCCACTGATAAAAAGAAGAACAAAAGCTAACGTCGCAACGTCCTGTTGCAAC
>NKXN01000071.1 GCA_002261155.1 Bacillaceae bacterium SAS-127
TTGAACTAAGGCATTCAACTTTTTTAAATACTCATTTTCCATTTCTAGTTGTTTAATACGTGCTTCAAGTGCTTCGGTAGAGCCTTTGACCGGTGCTGGTTTAGGTTGTTGATTGGATTCCTTTTTCATGGATGGACGCCCCTTTTTCTTTGATTGAAGGGCATCTAATCTTCCCACTTCCAATAAATTCCTCCAAACAACAATTGTTGAAGGGGCAGGGATCTTAAAAATCGCTGCTGTTTCATTTAAGGACGTACCATGTTCAATCATGTAGTTTAGTACGTCTAGCTTAAACTGTTGTGTGTAATTTGTACAAGGCTTAATAAAGGCTTCAACACCACTGTATTCGTATTGTTTGACCCATTTAAGGATAGCTTTATGATCAGTACTTAACGATTTCGCTATTTCATTTGAACTCTCATTTCCTTTTAAATATCGCTCAACTGCTTGTAATTTATCTTCTGCAGTAAATTTAGCCATAGAAAAACTGCACCCCAATTGTTAGATGATGTCTAACAATTCGGGTGCAGTTTTTATCTTCTTCATTTTTGGGCTGAATTACATCTTGCCGCCCATTCATCAAGGCATAAATTAGAAGAAAATAGATTTATAAAATCATTGATATAATGGGGTTTCATCTTTCATTTAGAATATTTCAAAACAAAAGAAAAAAGGGTTATGGGTAAAACTATGAGCATTTTTTATGATCATTGGGTAGGGAAATTTTCCTCATACTTTTCCCCATAAGCAATTTTTAGATCATATTTTTTACGCTCTTTTATTTGTGCATGTGATATGAAAAAACAAGAAACAAAGTAATCCTTAGGATAACCTAATTAAAAATTATGCTTTTAACTTTTTTGTTATTTATATATCATTATACCTTTATAACTTTTTGAATAAAGCTCCCATTAAAGAATATTGTTATTTCTCTTGTAAAATTAACGGTTAGATTAGTTGCAGGGTGAAATTTTTTGTAAACCTGCTTTCCTAAAAAAATCCTTAGCAGCCTATATAACACTCACGATTAAAATCAACAAGAAAAGGGACTGCTCCAGCAACTCCCTTTTCTTAGCTCAATGTTTTATGGTAGAAGGTTTTTTCTCTACATAACAGCAGAAGCTTTTGTAAGTTTTAGTCATTTAAATACTTTTCTATCATAAGTTTTTTAGCTTTCACGTCTTTGGATAAATCATTTAATAAATAAAATAAGTTCCTTGCATCATCATTGTTATTTGCATCGATGTGAGAAACTTCTCTTATCCGTTTTTCAATTATAGCAATGACCTGATCAGAATTTTTCTTATTGTGAAGTTCCATCTCACTGTATTCATCGTCTATTAATTTCATTGCATTTCTTAAGGACATAGTATTATCACGTAAAAAGAAAATAATATCTTTTTTATCTGCCAAATCAATAAACTTATCTCTTTGAAGATCGTCATTGACTATCAGATTATTTGCCATTCTTTTCATCATTTGGATTCGAACGAAATTCTCTGAATATTCCTCGACTATTTCCGGATGCTTATCCTTGAGCTTATTTATCCAAGTTATTAAACGGGCAAGTTTAGTAATCGTTAATTTGCCTGTCTGCAAGCCTTCTTCAATTTCATTGGAAGGAAAATACCGAATGACCTTTAGTCTGTCTCTTACTGTAGATAAAGATACACCCATTTTAATGGCTAATTCTTCAACATGGCATTTTCCTCTGTAAGTCCATAAATCAAACGTGTACTGTGCCCATTCATACGGCGTCCAATCAGTTTTTCCACTTTGTACAGAACCCAATCTTTCTAATTCTTCGAGTTTAGATTCCGGTTTAGGTACGACAAATACAGGAATGGTTCTTTCTTGTAGTTGTGTCGCTGCAAACCACCTTCTATGACCAGATAAAATAATGTAGGCGTCATCTTTTTTATAACAAGTAATCCCTGTCTCCCATCCTTTTTCTTTTATGATTTTTTGCATTTCTTCTGATTTTACACTGTGATCTTTACGAGGGTTTAAAGGGTTAGGGTTAATTTTTTCAATTCCTATATGCTCTAAGTACATTCTCTCCATCTCAGCTCCTCCTTTCTAAACCAAAGTTTTTTTTGTAGACATAAGTTCATGTAAATATTCTTTTTTAATTTCAATTTCTTTTTCTAACTTTTCCAGCGCAGTTAAAATTTTAGGAACATCTTTCTTTTGATATTTCTTTCCTAATCTACTGATTTCTTTCTGCGTTAATTCTAATTTACGCTTGTTATGTTTGTAGTTTTTTATTTGTATTTCTTTTTCTTTTGATTTTAATTCTTTTTGAAATTCAGCTAGGGTTTTATTTGTATTTGTTAAGAATTCTATTATGCTATTAGTAGGTGCTTGTTCGACCGACTTGTCATGGACAATTCGACTGTTAAAGCACTTGTTATCGTATTTTCTTAACATGGTCTGCCTAACCATGTTTTCACCTAGAGCTATTACTAGTTCTGGGTGAAATTCTTTTAATCGTTCAATCCAGATCCTAATGTACTCTAGAGAAGTAATACTATATGTACCGTTCTCTACCTTTGCCTCTATTTCGTTTCTAGGATAATACTGGTAAACCCTTATTCTTGCTGCAATAAGACCGGGTGTAACGTTAAATTTCTTTGCAAGCTCTGCATAACTTACATTTTTAGCCTTATGCATATTGTAAGTATACTCTGCCCATTCGTAAGGAGTCCAATCCACTTGTCCGCTTTGAATAGAACCTAACCTTTCTAGCTCTTCTGCCTCATCTTTAGGGGTCTCCACTATATATAGGGGTATTTCTTTTACTCCCATTTTTTTTGCTGCATGCCATCTTCTATGGCCTGAGATAATGATATAATAAACACCTCTTTTATAAACTGTAATTCCTTCCTCCCATCCTCTGTTCTTAATAATGCTTTGCATTTCTTGTGTTTTGATAGATGGATCTTTTCTGGGGTTTTTCGGGTTTGGTATTACAGCATCAACATCACACCAAAGAAATTCCGCTTGATTCATTAACTCTCCTCCATTCTTTAACTTCCTACTAATTTTATCATGTAATTTAGGTTGTAGGGCTCTAAGTTTGAAATTTTTATCCATTTGAGTACTTCGCAAATGAGCTCTATAGAGTCTATTATAAGATTTTAAGCAGAAAACTTTCTAAAATTGAATTATTTTTAGAGAGTTAGTTCAAAACTAAACCGATAAGAAGAAGGGAAATGCAAATTATGTAATTTGTTGAATTGTAAACTATAACGTTATTTCAAGTAACCTGAACATTTTTACCCCACTGTGTAATTGTCTTCAGTGTAAAATGAAATTGATACGCGAACATTTTCTTAGATCACTTTCTTTTCAGAAACATAAAAAGAGCCTCCCCTTTAAGGAAAACTCTTCTTTAATTGAACTCTGTTCTCCCTTATAAATTAAGTAATTACTTTTTAAATAGATTTTATACAATGCTTATTCTCCCAAAGCGTTTGTTCCTTTTATACTCTATTGGTTAAATAGCAGTAAACTTTTGATTTACCTTAGTACGGTTATGTCTTCCATTCAATAATTGATGAATCAAACCTTTCCACAAGAGATTCTTCTATACTCTTTTTCCCCTTAAGCGAATAGGGGGTTCCTCCCTGCTTTAATATGCTCGATTTTTAATTCGTAGGTCTATTAACTTTTCAGTCGGTAAGTCCGATAAATCTTGCTTTTTTAATTCATCATTTATTTTGGATTGTCAACACTAAACTGGACAAAAATTATAAGGCCTGCTACTTAAATTCCACAGGCGTTACATAGCCTAATGTTCCGTGAATTCGAATGTGATTGAATCAGTGAACATAATCATCAAATGAGCTCCGTTAGCGAATTCGGTTTTAAATACCTTAAACATCGCTTCAGCCACGGCATTGTCATAAGAGCATACTTTCATGCTCAATGATCGCTGGATGCTAAATGTTTCAAGCGCCTCCGAAATGAATTGATTATCAAACTCTTTTCCACGGTCGGTATGAAACATTTTAACATCCTTCAAATTGGCTTGAATACGGGCAATTGCTTGATACACAAGCTCAGCTGTCTTATTGGCACTAGCACTATGGCTAATGATTTCTCGATTGAAAAGATCGACAAATAAGCATACATAGTACCACGGTGTAATTTGACACAAGTCCCATTTCATTCATGAATCGACCAATGTAGCGACGTGAAACCTGCTTTGATTATGGTGATTTTTCCAATTATTTCTCAATTTTGCGTGTACCATAGTTATTGCGAATTACTTTAAAATGTCGTTCTCCATTCGTAATGGTTAGTCATTTTAGTGTACTGCCCCTTATAAGAGTTGTCTAACTTAGTGTAGCCTATCCACTTATTTTTATGAGTACTATAATTTAAGCGATGTATCCTTTAGCTGATTCATAAAAATATGTGTAGCAGCACATAGATATTTATCTTTTCTGTAGACGATTCCTATTTCCCGAGTAAGACTAGAATTCGGAATTGGAATAATTCTTATATTAGGATTGTTAAGGTACTCTAGGTAGGGTTTAGGTAATATAGTTACTCCTACTCCTTTAATAACCATATTAATTAAAGACTCCATCGTCGTAATTTCAAAGACTGGTTCAGGAACAAAACCTAATTCCTTACAACCTTTATTAATAAGTTGTCTTATAAAATAGTTTTCTGGAAGTAAGATAGAAGATGTTACTTGCAATGCCTCTAACCCTAACATATCTTGTTTCGCTAACGGATGTCCAATAGGTACTGCAAATGCCATTTCCTCTGTATATAAAGAAATTTGTTCTAATTCATCTCCTTTCATAGGCAAAAAAACAATTCCTAAATCTAACTTGTTTTCTAACAAGTATTGACGAATGTCCCCCGTGCGCAGTCCAAGTACAGTTACGTTAATACCAGGGTATAGACGATGAAAATTAAGTAAGGCAGGTGGAATAAGATAATTTTCAACTGTTAACAATGTCCCGATAGAAATTGTTCCCCTTTCAAGCCCATTCAATTCATTTATTGAAGTTTTTGCTTGTTCTAATTCGTAAAAAATATTGCTAGTGTACTTTAAAAGTAGTTTTCCTGACTCTGTAAGAGCCGTCTTTTTACCAATTCGATCAAATAAAGGTGTTCCAAGTTCATGTTCTAACAACCGAATTTGCTGGCTTAAAGAAGGTTGAGAAATTCCAACCTTTTCTGCAGCTCTTGTAAAGTGAAGTTCTTGGCATACTGCATAAAAATATTCAAGTTGTCTTAATTCCATTTCAAGGCCTCCAATCTAAATGATAATAGTTTAGGGAATTTCATGAATTTTTTCCTGTATAATCTAATAACCTGTATTTATCAGGATTATATCATAGGATATACCTATTATTATCATATAAATAATTGAATTGAACTATTATTTTAACTATTTTAAACTTTTAATTAAAGAAAAGCCCCACTTTTTAAATTCCTTCATTTAAAGAGTGGGCAACTTTTCAAAATTGTAAAATTTTGAAAAGTTTAAGTTTTAGTAGGAATGAGTTAAGTAAGAGTAAATTAAAAATTTGAGGAGGATAACAAAATGAGTAATCAGACAACAGATATTATTAACTACAGTGAGTTTCTTAAACAAAGTAGGAAGCCTGCGATCAGAGCATGTTCTTGGAAATGGAAAGACATTTATCCTTTACTTAAAAAATCGGTATCGGAGGACTTTCTTGAAGCTGGACGTGGAACACTATCACTCATTCATAAGGATACAGGAGATGCGTATGGAACTTCCTCAACAATGAATGTGGTAGTACAAATTTTCAAGCCCGGTGAGCACAATAAGCCCCACCGCCATACTAATGTAGCCCTCAATTTCGTATTTCAGGGTAAAGGATTTAGTATTGTAGATGGTGAGAAGATCGAATGGGAAAAGGGTGATCTATTCCTAGCTCCTCCATGGTCTTCCCATGAACATTGCAACACTTCAGAAACAGAGGATGCCATTTTCTTTACTTTTCAGGATGTACCGGTTCTTACTTCAATGGGCACATGGTTTTTAGAAGAGCCAGTGGGTACTCCACCACGACATATAGTAAAGCAAGTTACACAGACGGAGAAAAAATAAAATCTGTTAGCTAATAGTTAAAGGCTTGCACAAACTCTACACAAGATAAATTTAAATATGACCATATGACATTTTGTTCTAATTATACTTTTTGGATGTTGTGTGAAAGACTTGAATGTTTACGCTTCTATCCAATTTAGTTTTTAGAATGTATATGGGTATTGGAGGGTATAATTGATGAAAAATTTAAATGTTGCTATTCCCACTCCGTTTCATGATGATGAAAGTTTATATTTAGAAGGCTTTAATCCTATTGTTGAATATTTAACAGATAACGGAATAGAATCATTACTTGTATCTGGTACTACAGGTGAGCAAAATTCAATGAGCATTGAAGAACGGATGGAAATCATCGATTATTTTAACCAGCAAAATTTTAATCATGTTGAACTTATGTTTGGTGTATCGGCTACAAGAACAAGAGATGCAATAAAGCTCATTGATAAGATTGAAAATTCTGTTTTCAATTCAATTCTAATTCAATTTCCGCCTTATATCCAACCGACTCAACAGCAAGCGATTCTCTATATTAATGAGTTGCTGGAACACACAACCAAAAACGTTGTGCTTTATAATAATCCTTTTCGAACGGGATTTGACTTGGATGCTGAATCATTTAAAACTCTTGTCGGTCAAAAACATTCTAATCTTGTAGGACTTAAAGAAGAGAGCGATGTCAAACGTCATAATAATACAAAATTACCTGATGATTTCATTATGTTTGCTGGTGGAGACGTGAACCTCACAACAAAGGTGATTGATGGTTGTAACGGACTTTCCAGTATGGTAGGAAATGTTTATCCAAAAGAAATTAAGCAAATTTTTAACGACTTATTAATGAATAGACCTGTTGACCTTCAGAAAATCAATCATTTGATTGATGAAGTTACACGTCATCAATCAATTGTAAACATAAAAAATCACTATAATTCTTTAGGTATAAAAGTAGGGACTTGCCGTTCTCCTATTAAATAATATATAAATTTCCAAGAGTTTATTTATTTTAATGAACAGACTTTAAAGTAACTGCTAAATAGGAAATGATGAAACTATACTAAGAAGATACCTATTTTTAAGCCGCATTCTCAATAGGAGAATGCGGCTTAAAATGAATAATAATATTTTCATTGACCCTAAGCACTTCATTTCTTGTACATTAAGGTGTCAGGGAATTATTTCACCGAACTCTTCTTCATTGTATATTGAACCCTCCCCCACTTAACCCTGTTACGAGTGGTTTGAAGTAGGGGATTCTGTTTCCTGCGAACACCAATGTATCCACCAGTTATTGAGCAGGCTTTCCTCCGCAGTTCCTGCGGTTAGGTCGTACAAGCGGCTTACGCCTCCGACAGTCTATTTCAATTTATTAGCCTTAATGCTTCCTTTTTAAGATTTGTAGCTGCATTGATATCCCGGTCATGGTCTGTACCGCAAGAAGGACATTTCCATTGACGCAAAGCGAGACTTTTTACTTCTTTATGCTGATGACCACAAAAAGAACATAGTTGGGAACTAGCAAAGGTCTTGGACACGACAACGACTTGTTTTCCATACCATTTCGCCTTGTATTCAAGCATTTCTCGAAATTGCGACCATGATGCTTCGCTAATGGCTTTAGAAAGCTTTTCGTTTTTTAGCATATTTGACACTTGCAAATCTTCTATCCCTACAATGTCGTGGTTTTTAACAATATAGGTAGAAATTTTGTCTAGATAGTCTTTTCTTGCGTTCGTGATTTTTTCATGAATACGGGCTACTTTGATTCTTGCTTTGTTCCAATTAGAACCGCCTTTTGTTCGTCTGCT